>NZ_VANP01000038.1:0-2527 GCF_005864065.1 Microbispora triticiradicis
CCACCTCCACCGTCATCAGCGGCGACCACGACGCCGTCACCCACCTCACCCAACGCTTCCGGCAGCAGGGACACAAGGTCCGGGCCCTGACCGTCAGCCACGCCTTCCACTCCCCCCACATGGACCCCATCCTCGACGAGTTCGAACAGGCCGTGGCCGCGCTGTCCCTCACCCTGCCGACCGGGCAGGTCATCCCCTTCGTCTCCGACCTCACCGGCGCCACCGCCACCCCGGCCGACCTCACCGACCCCGCCTACTGGACGCGCCACCTGCGCAGCCCCGTCCGCTTCGCCGACGTCGTACGGCGGCTACATCAGGGCCGGGAGCCGGGCGAGGAAGTGCGGACGTTCCTGGAGATCGGCCCGGACGGCATCCTCACCGGCCTGATCCGCGAGACCCTCGACGGCACACCCGGCCTGGTCGCGGTTCCCGTGCTGCGCCGTGACCGGCCCGAACCCCACACCGCCGTCACCGCCGCCGCCCACGTCCACGCCCACGGCGCCCCCGTCGACTGGACCGCCGTCCACGGCCCCGCCACCACCGTCGACCTGCCCACCTACGCCTTCCAGCACGAACACCTCTGGCTCACCCCGCCGGCCCGCCAGACCGACCCCGCAGCCCTCGGCCTCACCACCACCGCCCACCCCCTGCTCGGCGCCGCCCTCACCCTCGCCCACGACGACACCACCGTCTACACCGGCACCCTCTCCCTCACCACCCACCCCTGGCTCACCGAGCACACCGTCTTCGACACCCCCATCCTCCCCGGCACCGCCTACCTCGACCTCGCCCTCCACGCCGCCGACCACACCGGCCACACCACCATCGACGAACTCCTCCTCCACGCCCCACTCGCCCTGCCGGAGGACGGCGGCGTGCAGGTGCAGATCATCGTCACCGGCTCCGACCGGCCCACCGTGGAGATCTACTCCCGGCCGGACGGCGACACCGACGACTGGACCCGCCACGCGAGCGCCGTACTGACCAGAGACGACGCCACACCCGGCTTCGACCTCACCGCCTGGCCGCCCGAGGGCGCCGTACAGGTGGACCTCGGCACCGCGTACGACCGGTTGCACGAGACGGGCCTCGGGTACGGCCCGGCGTTCCGGGGGCTGCGCACGGCATGGCGGCGGGGCGACGAACTGTTCGCCGAGGTCGCCCTCCCCGAGGACGAACAAGCCGACGTGACGAACTACGGCATCCACCCGGCGCTGCTCGACGCGGCGTTGCACGGGGCCGCGCTGCACTGGCTGGACGGCACGCCGAGCGGCCACAGCAACCTGCCGTTCGCCTGGAGTGGGGTGCGCCTGCACGCCACCGGCGCCACCGACCTGCGGGTACGCGTCAAGCTCGGCGACGCCGGATCGCTGTCACTCCAGGCCGCCGACCCCACCGGCGCGCCGGTCGCCTCCATCGACACCCTCACCGCCCGGCTCGTCTCCGCAGAACAGCTGAACGTCTCCGGACCGAGGCCGGACAACAGCCTGTTCCGGGTGGAGTGGTCGCCCCTGGAACTCCAGCCGGCGGCGCGCGAGGCCTGGGCCGTGCTCGGCGACCGCACCCTTCACGACACCCTGCGCCAGACCGTCACCGCCTCCTACTACGACGACCTGACCGCCCTCACCGACGCCGTCGACGCCGCAGAACCCGTCCCCGACGTGATCGTCCTCCCGATCGCCCACCCTCACCACGACAGCAGGAGGGATGAGGGCAGCAGTACGGGCGGAAACCCGGTGGCGGCGGCGCACGCGGTGACCGAACGCGCCCTGACCACCCTGCAGACCTTCCTGACCGACGACCGCCTGACCACCACCCGGCTGCTCGTCCTCACCCACCACGCCGTCGCCACCACCAGCCGGCAACCCATCGACCTCACCACCGCCCCCGTCTGGGGCCTGGTCCGCTCCGCCCAGACCGAACACCCCGGCCGCATCCACCTCATCGACCACGACCACAACACCCCCAGCCTGCTCCCCCAAGCCGTGACCACCGCCCGCCACCACGACGAACCCCACACCGCCCTCCGCGACGGAACTCTCCTCACCCCCCGCCTCACCCCACACACCACCCAGCCCGCCCCCCAGCACAGGGCCGAGGACGCTCAGCCGCGTGCCTGGAACCCCGACGGGACCGTCCTGATCACCGGCGGCCTCACCGGCATCGGCGCCCTGCTCGCCCACCACCTCGCCACCAACCACCACATCCGCCACCTCCACCTCGTCGGCCGACGCGGCCACCACACCCCCGGCGCCGACACCCTCATCCACCAACTCACCCAAGCCGGAGCCCACGTCACCGTCACCGCCACCGACATCACCAACCCCCAAGCCGTCCAAAACCTCATCACCTCCATCCCCCCCGACCACCCCCTCACCGCCGTCATCCACGCCGCCGGCATCACCCACGACACCCCCCTGCACACCCTCACCCCCACCCACCACCTCCACCCCGTCCTCGCCCCCAAAATCGACGGCGCCACCCACCTCCACCACCACACCCGCCACCACGACCTCGCCGCCTTCAT
>NZ_VANP01000039.1:0-2391 GCF_005864065.1 Microbispora triticiradicis
AGTCGCATGCTGTAGACCCGAAGCGGGGTGATCTACGCATGGGCAGGTTGAAGCGCGGGTAAGACCGCGTGGAGGACCGAACCCACCAGGGTTGAAAACCTGGGGGATGACCTGTGTGTAGGGGTGAAAGGCCAATCAAACTCCGTGATAGCTGGTTCTCCCCGAAATGCATTTAGGTGCAGCGTTGCGTGGTGCTTGCCGGAGGTAGGGCTCTGGTTGGCTGATGGGCCCGACAAGGTTACTGACGTCAGCCAAACTTCGAATGCCGGTAAGTTGAGCGTGGCAGTGAGACTGCGGGGGATAAGCTCCGTGGTCGAGAGGGAAACAGCCCAGATCACCGACTAAGGCCCCTAAGCGTGTGCTAAGTGGGAAAGGATGTGGAGTCGCAGTGACAACCAGGAGGTTGGCTTAGAAGCAGCCACCCTTGAAAGAGTGCGTAATAGCTCACTGGTCAAGTGATTCTGCGCCGACAATGTAGCGGGGCTCAAGTACACCGCCGAAGTCGTGGCACTGCCAGTTTGCTGGTGGTGGGTAGGGGAGCGTCGTGCGAGCCGGTGAAGCCGCCGAGTGATCGTGTGGTGGAGGTCGTACGAGTGAGAATGCAGGCATGAGTAGCGAGTCAGAAGTGAGAATCTTCTGCGCCGAATGACCAAGGGTTCCTGGGGCAGGTTCGTCCGCCCAGGGTAAGTCGGGACCTAAGGCGAGGCCGACAGGCGTAGTCGATGGACAACGGGTTGATATTCCCGTACCCGCTGTGATGCGCCCATATCGAATCCAGTGATACTAAGGGTCCTTAAGCCGGTTGGCTCTTCGGAGCCGGCGTCAGGGTGAACGCCTGGCCTGATCTGGTAGTAGGTAAGCGATGGGGTGACGCAGGAAGGTAGCCCAGCCCGGGCGGTGGTTGTCCCGGGGTAAGCATGTAGGGAGAGAGATAGGCAAATCCGTCTCTCATGTATCCTGAGGTGTGATGCCGAGCCGATTGTGGCGAAGTGGGTGATCCTATGCTGCCGAGAAAAGCCTCTAGTGAGTGTCGCGGCGGCCCGTACCCTAAACCGACTCAGGTGGTCAGGTAGAGAATACCAAGGCGGTCGGGTGAACTGTGGTTAAGGAACTCGGCAAATTGCCCCCGTAACTTCGGGAGAAGGGGGACCTTTACTGGTGATGGAACTTGCTTCTTGAGCTGGTGGGGGTCGCAGTGGCCAGGGGGAAGCGACTGTTTACTAAAAACACAGGTCCGTGCGAAGTCGTAAGACGATGTATACGGACTGACGCCTGCCCGGTGCCGGAACGTTAAGGGGACCGCTTAGCCAGCCTTGTGTTGGCGAAGGTGAGAACTTAAGCGCCGGTAAACGGCGGTGGTAACTATAACCATCCTAAGGTAGCGAAATTCCTTGTCGGGTAAGTTCCGACCTGCACGAATGGCGTAACGACTTCCCCGCTGTCTCAACCACAGGCCCGGTGAAATTGCAGTACGAGTAAAGATGCTCGTTTCGCGCAGCAGGACGGAAAGACCCCGGGACCTTCACTACAGCTTGACATTGGCGTTTGGAGCGTCTTGTGTAGGATAGGTGGGAGACTGGGAAGCTCCGACGCTAGTCGGGGTGGAGTCATTGGTGAAATACCACTCTGGTCGTTTTGGACGTCTAACCCGCGCCCGTGAATCCGGGTGGGGGACAGTGTCTGGTGGGTAGTTTAACTGGGGCGGTTGCCTCCTAAAAGGTAACGGAGGCGCCCAAAGGTTCCCTCAGCCTGGTTGGCAATCAGGTGTCGAGTGTAAGTGCACAAGGGAGCTTGACTGTGAGACTGACGGGTCGAGCAGGAGCGAAAGCTGGGACTAGTGATCCGGCATCGGCGTGTGGAAGCGGTGTCGCTCAACGGCTAAAAGGTACCCCGGGGATAACAGGCTGATCTTCCCCAAGAGTCCATATCGACGGGATGGTTTGGCACCTCGATGTCGGCTCGTCGCATCCTGGGGCTGGAGTAGGTCCCAAGGGTTGGGCTGTTCGCCCATTAAAGCGGTACGCGAGCTGGGTTTAGAACGTCGCGAGACAGTTCGGTCCCTATCCGCTGCGCGCGCAGGAGACTTGCGAGGGGCTGTCCCTAGTACGAGAGGACCGGGACGGACGAACCTCTGGTGTGCCAGTTGTTCCGCCAGGAGCACGGCTGGTTGGCTACGTTCGGTAGGGATAACCGCTGAAAGCATCTAAGCGGGAAGCTCGCCTCAAGATGAGGTCTCCCACCACGAGAGTGGGTAAGGCTCCCTATAGACGATGGGGTTGATAGGCCGGAAGTGGAAGCGTAGTAATGCGTGGAGCTGACCGGTACTAATAGGCCGAGGACTTGACCATATTATGCTCGCGTTCACTATGTGATCTCAGAGACAGCAACCGG
>NZ_VANP01000004.1:0-629525 GCF_005864065.1 Microbispora triticiradicis
GTGTGGGGGGTGATGCCCCAGGTGGCGAGCAGGTGGGTGAGGGCGGTCTGCAGGGCGAACAGGGCGGGCTGGGTGTAGAGCGTCTGGTCCAGCAGCCTCTGGTCGGCCTCCCCGAGCAGGACCTCCCGCAGCGGCACGGGTGTGTGTCCGGCCAGGTGCTCATCCAGTGCCTGGATGACGTGGTCGAATGCGGTGGCGAAGGTGGGGTAGGCGGCGTACAGGCCGCGTCCCATGCCGGGGCGTTGGCTGCCTTGGCCGGTGAACACGAACGCGACCTTGCCGGGACGGGCGGTCCCGGTGATCACGCCGCTGCTGGAGGTGCCGTCGGCGAGGGCGCGGGTGCGCTCCAGGAGTTCGTTTCGGGTGGTGCCGGTGATGACGGCGCGGTGGTCGAAGTGGGCGCGGGTGGTGGCCAGGGAGTGGGCGATGTCGACCGCGTCCAGGCTGGGGTGGCGGTCGAGGTGGTCGGCCAGGCGGGCGGCCTGGGCGCGTAGTGCTTCGGGTGACCGTGCCGAGACCACCCACCCCACCACCGGCACCCCACGCCCCTGGGAAACCTCCACCGGCAGCGCACGCCCGCTGCCCTGAGGGTCGTCCGAGAGCAGCGGTTTCGGGGCGTCCTGGCGGACATCCGCTCCTTGCGGCAGGGCGAGGGCGCTGTTCGCCGGCGCCGCATGCTCCCCGCCGCCTGCGGCCGTCGGCCGCGTCCGCGCCGGAGACGGGAGTGCGGGCTCGTCGTCCGAAGCGATGGTGCCAGTCGGCTCTGGTGCCTGTTCGATGATGACGTGGGCGTTGGTGCCGCTGATCCCGAAGGACGACACTCCGGCCCGCTTCGGCCGCCCGGTCTCCGGCCAGGGCACGGGCTCGGTCAGCAGGGCGAGCCCCGACGACCAGTCGACGTACGGGGAGGCCTCCTCGGCGTGCAGGGTCCTGGGCAGCACCCCGTGCCGCATCGCGAGCACCATCTTCATGACACCGGCCACGCCCGCCGCCGCCTGGGTGTGCCCGATGTTCGACTTGAGGGAGCCGAGCAGCAGCGGGCGTTCGCGGTCCTGGCCGTAGGTGGCCAGCAACGCCTGGGCCTCGATGGGATCGCCGAGCGTCGTGCCCGTGCCGTGGGCCTCGACCGCGTCCACCTCGCCGCCCGTCAGCCCGGCGTCCTCAAGGGCCCGGAGGATCACCCGTTGCTGCGCCAGGCCGTTGGGCGCGGTCAGGCCGTTGGAGGCGCCGTCCTGGTTGACGGCGGTGCCGCGGACGACGGCCAGCACGGGATGCCCGTTCCTCCGCGCGTCCGACAGACGCTCCACCAGCAGCAGTCCGACGCCCTCGGCCCAGCCGGTGCCGTCCGCGGTCGCGGAGAACGCCTTGCAGCGTCCGTCCGGCGCGAGCCCGCCCTGCCGCGAGAACTCGGTGAACATCCCCGGCGACGACATCACCGTCACTCCGCCCGCGAGCGCGAGGTCCGACTCGCCCGATCGCAGCGACCGTACGGCGAGATGCAGCGCGACCAGCGACGACGAGCAGGCCGTGTCGACGGTCACCGCCGGGCCCTCGAAGCCGAAGGTGTAGGAGATCCGCCCGGAGGCGACACTGGCCGCGGTGCCGGTCAGGGCGTACCCCTCGGAGCCCTCGGCCGTTTCGTGCAGCCGGGGGCCGTAGTCCTGGGGCATCATGCCGACGAACACGCCCGTCCGGCTGCCGGCCAGCGACCGCGGCACCAGACCGGCCCGCTCGAAGGTCTCCCACGCCACTTCCAGCAGAAGCCGCTGTTGCGGATCCATGGCCGCCGCCTCGCGGGGGCTGATGCCGAAGAACTCCGCGTCGAAACGGTCGGCGTCGTGGAGGAAGCCGCCCTCACCGGTGACCGACGTGCCCCGATGTGACTCCGCCGGGTCGTGCAGCGCCTCCGCATCCCAGCCACGGTTGACGGGGAAGGTGGTGACGGCGTCGGTGCCGTCGAGCACCAGGTCCCAGAGCTTTTCCGGGGTGTCGGCACCTCCGGGCCACCGCCCGGCCATCGCGACCAGCGCGATCGGCTCGTCCGACGCCGGATCTCCGGCCGCCGGCGGTGTGAAGGACGGCACCACTGCATGAGCCGACGTGCCGCCCGTCGCCACGCCACCCGTGGTGCCGCCCGTGGTGCCGTTGCTCGTGCCGCTCCCCGGGGTGCGGGCCTCGGACAGAGCGCGCAGGTGGCGGGAGAGCGAGAGCGGTGACGGGTGGTCGAACGTGACGGTCGCCGGAAGCGGCAGACCGGTGGCGGCGGCCAGAGCGTCCCGCAGTTCCACCGCCCCCAGCGAGTCGAGCCCCAGCTCCTTGAACGTGAGCTCGGCTTCGACGCCCGCCGCGTCGGCGTGACCCAGGACGGCCGCCGTGGCTGACAGGACTACATCGAGCGATGACCGGCCGTCCTCCACCGGCCCTCCCTCATGTCGGGCTCCCCGCTCGTGCTGGGCCTCCGGCTTGACGGGCGCCTCCTGGCCGCTCTGCGCCTCCGGTTCGTGCTGTGTTTCCGGCTTGCGCTGGGCCTCCGGCTTGACGTGTGGCTCCTGCTCGGTCTGTGCCGCCCCTTCGTGCCGCGCCGCCGACCCTGCGGCCTCCCGCTCGGCCGCCCACCCGGTTGCCCGCTCGGCCTCCTGTCCGGGCGCCTCTCCTGGCGCCGCCGGGGCGACCGATGGAGCGGGTTTGCCCGCGTACGGTGCCGCACCGGCCGGTGCGGCGCTCTCCTCCTCGGCGGGAACCGCGTCGAGCCAGTACCGGCGTCGCCGGAAGGGGTAGGTGGGCAGGGGCACCCGCCTCGCACCGGGCCGCACGGTGCCGCTCCAGTCGACGTCGCCGCCGTTGACGTGGAGCACGCCGAGCGCCCGGAGGAACTCGTCCAGATCCCCTCTGTCGCGGTGCAACGTGCCGGTGACCAGACCGTCGCGGCCGGTGGCGTCCAGGATCTTCCGGATGTCCGGCGTCAGGACCGGGTGTGGTCCGGCCTCCACGAACACGGTGTGGCCGTCGCCCAGCGCCGCCTCGACGGCCTCCTGGAACCGCACGGTGTCCCGAAGATTGCGGTACCAGTACCCGGCGTCCAGCTCCGCCGGGTCGAACCGTCCGCCGGTAACCCCTGAGTAGAACGCCACCTCGCCGCGCCGGGCGGGCCGTCCGGCCAGGGAGCTCACCAGGCGGTCTCGCACGGTCTCGATGCCGTCCCGGCCGGAGATCCCGGCGAGCGCCTGACCGCACAGGACCGCGATCGCGGCGGCGTCGTCCAACGACAGGGCGCCCGCGACGTGCGCTGCGGCGATCTCCCCCTGGGAGTGGCCGACGACGGCGTCCGGCCGGACGCCGAAGTGTTCCCAGAGCCGGGCCAGCGCCACCGTGACGGCGAACAACGCGGGCTGCGCGACGTCCACCCGATCGATCGGAGCCGCACCTGGGAGGTTCCACAGCACGTCGCGGGGCGACCAGTCGACGTATGGGCGGAGCGCCTCGGCAGCCTCGGCGAGATGCCCGGCGAAGACGGGGGAGGCGTCGGCCAGGGCCCGGCCCATGCCCGCCCACTGCCCGCCCTGCCCCGGGAAGACGAGCACGGTGCCGCCGAGCGCACGTGCCCTGCCGTGTACGACTCCCGGCGCCACGTCGCCCACGCCGAACGCCTGTAGGCGTTCCCGCAGCTCGTGGCGGTCCGCGCCGACCACCACCGCCCGGTGCTCGAAGGAGGTGCGGCCGGTGGCGAGCGAGAGCGCGACGTCGGACAGGTCGCCGTCGAGCGCGGGCGAGCCGGACAGCCGGGCCGCCTGTTCGCGAAGCGCGTCCGGGTCGCGGGCGGAGAGGACGAGCGGCACGGCCACCGGCCCGCCGGTCTCGTCCCGGCCCTCCACCGCACTCCAGCTCTCGGCCCGGCTTTCGCCCCGGCTCTGGGCCTGGCTCTGGGCCTGGCTCTGGGCCGGGCTCTCGGTCTCGCTCTCAGCCGGAGCTTCGTTCCCGTCCGGGGCTTCGCTTCGGTGCGCGGCTTCGCCGCCGCCCCTGATCCCCCCACGGCCGGTGGCGGGGGACGTGTGTTCCTGCGGAGGCTCGGCGAGGACGACGTGGCAGTTCACCCCGCCCACGCCGAACGAGCTGACCCCCGCGACGAGCGGCAGGCCGGGCCGAGGCCAGGGGGACGGCTCGGTGACCACCCGCAGGTTGAGCGCGTCCAGGTCGATGGCGGGGTTCGGCGTCTCGTAGTTCAGGCTCGGCGGGACCTCGCGGTGGTGGATGCCGAGCACGGCCTTGAGGAGCCCGGCGATGCCGGCCGCGCCTTCGAGATGGCCGATGTTCGTCTTGACCGAACCCACCAGGAGCGGCTGCGTCGCGGGCCGTGCCGCCCCGAGCGCCGCGCCGAGCGCGGCCGCCTCGATCGGGTCGCCGACCCTCGTGCCCGTGCCGTGCAGCTCGACGACCTGTACGGCCCCGGGGTCGACACCGGCCCTCTCCACCGCGAGCCGTACGACCCGCTGCTGCGCGGCGGCGTCGGGAACGGTGAGGCCGGGGGTCGCGCCGTCGTTGTTGACCGCGCTGCCCAGGATGACGGCGTAGACGTGGTCTCCGTCGGCCAGAGCGCGCCGCAGCGGCTTCAGCACGACGATCCCGCCGCCTTCCCCGCGCGCGTAGCCGTTGGCCCGGGCGTCGAAGGTGAAGCACCGGCCGTCGGGGGACAGGCCCCCGAACCGTTCGGCGGTCGCGGTGCTCTCCGGGACGAGGTTCAGGTTCACCCCGCCCGCCAGGGCGACCTCCGACTCGCCCGAGCGCAGGCTCTCGCACGCCAGGTGCACCGCGACCAGCGCGGACGACTGGGCGGTGTCCACGGTGAGGCTCGGCCCCCGCAGGTCCAGGGCGTACGAGATCCGGTTGGCGAGGATGCCGCGGGTGAGCCCGGCGAGCGTGTGCCGGGTGATCGCCGCGCCGCCGCGCCCGTAGACGAGCGCGGCGTAGTCGGCGGCCATCGCCCCGATGACCACCCCCGCGGGCGTGCCGGCGAGACCGGCGGGCGGGATGCCCGCGTCCTCCAGCGCCTCCCAGGCCAGCTCGAGCACCAGCCGCTGCTGGGGGTCCATCGCCGCCGCCTCCTTGGGCGAGACGCCGAAGAAGCCCGCGTCGAACCCGTCGACCTGGTCCAGGAACCCGCCCCGCAGGCCGGCGAGCCGGGGCTCGCTCGTCAGCCGGCTCCGCGGGGGCGCGCCGACCGCGTCGCGCCCGGTGCGCAGCAGGTCCCACAGGGCGCGCGGGTGCGCCGCGCCCGGCAGCCGGCAGGCGAGGCCGACCACCGCGACCGCGCCCGCACCATAGGTGACCGCTTCGTCCATGCTGAGCATCCGCCCCTCGTCGAGCCTTGCGTCGTTTCCCGCCGCGTTCTCCCGGGCCGGCCGGCGTGCCGGCCCTGAAAAGGCCGGCCGTCACCGTCCCGCCGCGCCGCCCGGCCGCTCGGCCCACCCGCTCACGCCGCTTCCGCCGGAAAGGAGAAATACGCCCGCCCGGTCGCGCCCACGTGGCGGAACACGCCGGGAAAGGGAGGTGAGCGGCCCGCGGACTTTCTCGCCGGAGCGACGCCCTCCGGCCGGGACCGGCACAATCGACATTTGCACGAATTTCGTGAAATAGTCAACTGTGATGGCGAACACGCTTCTTCCGGGCTATCCATAAGGATTTCTTTTGATATTTCATCAAATATTCTGATTAGACCGTGAGAATGGCTCGCGGCTACCGTTCCGGAGAGGAAAGGCCGGGCCGGACGACCGAGCGGAAACGCGAGCAGGGGGTGCGCCGATGACCGCTGCGCAGACGGAGACTGCCCAGACGGAAACCGTGGGGGAGGACCGGGAGGATCGGGACGATCGCGATCCCGCCGCCCGGCTCGCCCGTCTGCTGGACGCGGACTCGGCGGCGCCGCTGCATCCTGGGGACACGAGCGGCGTGCTGGCGGTCACGGGCCGGATCGGCGGGTCACCGGTGGTCGCCTTCTGCACCGACGCGACCGTCATGGGCGGGGCGCTGGGCCTGGCCGGGGCCCGGCACATCGCCGCCGCCGTGGACGAGGCGCTGCGGCGGCGGGTGCCGGTCATCGGGGTGTGGCACTGCGGCGGGGCCCGCCTCGCGGACGGGGTCGAGTCGCTCCACGGAGCGGGCCTGGTCTTCGCGGCCAACACCCGCGCCTCCGGGCGCGTGCCGCAGATCTCGGTCATCGTGGGTCCCGCGGCGGGCGCGGCGGCCTACGGCCCGGCCCTGACCGACCTGATCGTGATGTCCGGTGAGGGTCGTGTGTTCGTCACCGGTCCCGACGTGGTCCGCCGCGTGACGGGCGAGGACATCGACATGGAACGCCTCGGCGGCGCGGACGCGCACGGCCGCCGCTCCGGCGTGGTGCACGTGGTCGCCGGTGACGAGCAGGACGCCTTCCGGCGCACCCGCGTGATCGCCGGCCTGCTGACCGGGACCGGGCGGTTCGACCTGGAGCGCCTGACCGACGACCGGGATCCCGCCGCCCTGCTGCCCGAGTCGGCCCGCCGCGCCTACGACATCCGCCCGGTGATCCGGGCGCTGCTCGACGACGGCGCGGACGGTCCCGCGTTCGTGGAGATCCAGCCTCGCTGGGCGCCGAACGTCGTCGTCGGCCTCGGCCGCCTGGCCGGGCACCCGGTGGGCGTCGTGGCCAACAACCCGCTGCGCATGGGCGGCTGCCTCGACTCGGCGTCGGCGGAGAAGGCGGCCCGGTTCGTCCGCATGTGCGATGCCAACGGCGTCCCACTCGTCGTGCTGGCGGACGTGCCGGGCTATCTCCCCGGCGTCGACCAGGAATGGGGCGGCGTGGTCCGCCGGGGGGCGAAGCTGCTGCACGCCTTCGCCGAGGCAACCGTGCCCAGGGTCACGGTGATCGTCCGCAAGTCCTACGGAGGGGCGTACATCGCCATGAACTCCCGCTCCCTCGGCGCGACCGCGGTCTTCGCCTGGCCCGGGGCGGAGGTGGCGGTCATGGGCGCCGAGGCGGCCGTGGGCGTCCTGCATCGGCGCCGCCTCGCCGCGGCCGGGTCCGAGGAGGAGCGGGAACGGCTGCTCGCCGAGCTGGTCCGCGAGCACGAGGAGCGTTCGGGCGGGGTCGGCCGGGCGCTCGAACTCGGGGTCGTCGACGAGGTGATCGACCCGAGGACCACCCGGCGGCGGGTGGCCGAGGCCCTCGCCGCGGCGCCCGCCTCGCGCGGCGCGCACAACAACATCCCGCTCTGACACCCCGCGCCTTGCCCGCCCCGCGGCTCAGCGGCCTCCCGGCCTGGACACGGGGCGCTCTGAGTAGCTCCTGGCCTCGACCCAGCGGCTCCCGGATCCGGGTCCCGGCGGGTCTGCTGCGGAGTTCTCAGTGGTTCCGGGCCTGCGGGCCGGGGACGGCCTCACCGGCGACGTCGGCGTCGGTCCTGGGCGTCACCCGCCGCCGTACGGCCAGGCCGAAGCACGTGACGGCCAGGCTGAACGCTCCGGCCACGACGAACGGCCCGGCGGGGCGCCACGCGTCGAACAGCGCCCCGCCGAGCGCCGAGACGATCATCACGCCGGCCGCGCCGCAGAGCGTGTGGACGCCGAACGCCGACCCCCGCACCTCCGCGGGCGCCTGCTGCGCGAGCAGCGGGCCCGCCGTGGTGATGGCGGCGATCTCACCGACCCCGATCAGCACGGCGACCAGCATCATGCCCGGGCCGAGGGGATCGGTGACGAGCAGCGTCGACAGGTAGGCGACGGCGGCGACGGCCTGCGCCAGGACGACCAGGTCCTGACGCCGCATGCGGTCGCCCAGCCACCCGAACAGCGGCGCGCACAGCAGCGCGACCATCTGCGACACGCCCACCACCGCGCCCGCCTTGGCCAGCGCCGCCGCACCGGTGAGGCCGCCGTGCTCCGTGCCGTAGTTCTTGATCCACAGGGACATGAAGGCGACCACGATCGCGAGGTCGGCGCGGGCCACGAACGACGCCGCGTACGACAGGGCCACCCCCGGGTCGCGGACGAGGGCCACGCCCTCGCGCACCAGGCGGACCAGCGGCACCCGCGCCGCCGCGACGGGCCGCCGCCCGGACAGCGTCAGCCACAGCAGGCCCGCCGCGGCCACGATGCCCGCGGCGATCAGCAGGAACGCCGTGCGGGCCGCCCGCACCGGCTCCATGCCGCCCGACTCCAGCGTCTGCGGCAGCCGCACCAGGACCAGCACGGCGACCAGCGCGCCCAGCCCGCCGAAGAAGCCGACCAGCCCGTACGACGCGCCTCGTGACCTGCTGCGCACATAGTCGATCGCGATCGTTGACAGCATCGCGTTGATCGCCGCGACGCCCAGGCCGAACACCACCCGCAGCCCGGCCAGCGCGGCCGTGTTCCCGGCGAACGGGAACAGCGCGGTGCCGGCGGCGCACAGGGCCAGCCCGGCGACCACGATCACCCGCCGCCCGAACCGGTCGGCCAGCGCGCCGTACCACGCGAGGCTCACGACCATCGCGATCTCGGCCGCCGTGTTGAGGAGGCCGACGACGGTGCCCTGCCGGGACTCGGGCAGACCCAGGATCACGCTGAGGACGTGCGGCTGGGCCGACGGCAGGAAGGAGATCACCGCCGTCCCCGCCGTGGCGAGCGCCAGCAGGGCCCACATGTTGCCCTTGGTGACGCCGTCGGCGAGCCACGCGCCCAGCACGCGGCGTGCCCGGGAGGACTCGGCGCCGGGCTCGCGGCCAGGCGCGGGGCCGGCCCCTGGGGCGGTCTCGGGGGGTGCGGGCATGAGGCGATCATGACACCGGACGATGCGACTATTCGGGAAATATCGCGTTCTTCATTGCGATCGGATGAGATGGCTTCACTTTCCCGCCTCCGGCTACGATGATCGCCACTGGCGAGGGGGGAGATCTCCATGGATCCGGGGGAAAGCGGGACCGGTGGCGAGCCCGTCGTGGCATCGGGCGCCGGGGCTGGTTTCGATCCGAACGTGCCCAACGCGGCCCGGATGTACGACTATTTCCTGGGCGGTAAGGACAACTTCCCCGCCGACCGCGCGGCGGCCGAGCAGGTGCTGAAGCATGTGCCGGAGATCCCCCTCGGCATCAGGGAGAACCGGGACTTCCTCGTCCGCGCCGTGCGGTTCCTCGCCGGCCGGGGCATCCGGCAGTTCCTCGACATCGGCGCGGGCCTGCCCACCCAGCGCAACGTCCACCAGGTGGCGGCCGAGCACGCGCCCGGCGCGCGGACGGTGTACGTCGACAACGACCCGCAGGTGCTCGCACACGCCCGCGCGCTGCTCCAGGACAGCCCGGAGGTGCGGGTCGTGCAGGGCGACCTGCGGCGGCCGGAGGAGATCCTGGCCCATCCGGACCTGCGCGACCACCTGGACCTCACGCGGCCGGTCGCCGTCCTGCTGCTCGCCATCGTCCACTTCCTGCCCGACTCCGACGAGCCCCGCCGCGTGATCGGCCGGATCCGCGACGCGCTCGCCCCCGGCAGCTACCTGGCGATGTCGCATGTCGCGGTCGACGAGCGCCCGGAAAGCGCGCCGGACGTGGAGCGGGTCTACCAGGGCGCCTCCGCGCAGTTCGTCGCCCGCCGGTCGAGCGAGATCACGCCCTTCTTCGAAGGGCTCGACCTGGTCGAACCCGGCATCGTCAACCTGCACCAGTGGCGGCCCGAGCACGACGCGTTCGATCCGCGCCTGCTGGGCGTCGAGAGCTACTTCCTGTGCGGGGTCGGCGCCGTCCGCTGAGGTGCCTCCCGCGCGGAGGGCGCGAGCCTGCCCGCGCCGAGCGCGACCGCCAGCAGCAGCACGGCGACCAGCCCGAACGAGGCGGGCAGCCCGGTCAGGGAGGCGATCCCGCCGATCGCGCTCGGTGCGACGAAGCCCGACGCGTAGCTGACCGTGGCCGCTCCCGCGACGCCCTCGCTCGGCGTGCGCCCGGCGTGGCCCGCCGCCGCGAACACCAGCGGGACGACCACCGCGATCCCCAGGCCGATCAGCATGAACCCGGTGGCGGCCGGGACCGGGGAGCGCGCGGCCACCACGAGCAGCGCGCCGAGCGCCGCCAGCGCGCCGCCGCCCCTGACGGTCGCGACCGGGCCCAGCCTGCGGACCACCGCGTCGCCGCACAGCCGGCCCGCCGCCATCGTGCAGGCGAAGGCCGTGTACGCGGCGGCGCCCACGGCCTGGGACGCGCCGGCCACCTGCCCGAGGTAGACCGCGCACCAGTCCTGGGCCGCGGCCTCGCCGAACACCGCGCAGAAGCCGACCAGCCCGATGACCACGACGCCGCGCGACGGCAGCACGAAGTGCGGCGGGGCCGCCTCCTCCTCGCCCGCCCGCACGTCGAGCAGCAGCGGCCCCACCGCCAGGGCCACGAGGAACAGCACGACCGCGGCCCCGCCCAGATGCGCGCGGGCGTCGAGCCCCGCGTTGGCCGCCAGCGTCCCGACGGCGCCGCCCGCGAGCGTGCCCACGCTCCACATCCCGTGCAGGCCGGACATGATCGGACGGCCGAGCCGCTGCTCGGCCACCACCCCCTGGGCGTTCATCGCGACGTCGCCGACGCCGGCCACCGCGCCGTACAGCAGGAGCGCCGCGCACAGCAGCGGCAGGTTGGGCGCCAGAGGGGGCAGGACGAGGGCCAGGCACCACAGGCCGATCGAGACCCGGGTGACGGCCCGCCCGCCGAACCGGTGCGTGATCCGGCCCGCGGTCGGCATCGCCAGGATCGAGCCCATGGCCGGCGCGAGCAGGGCCAGGCCGAGGCCGCCGGGCCCCACACCAACGTGATCCTGGATCCAGGGGATGCGGGAGGCAAAACCACCGGTGACCGCCCCGTGCAGGGCGAAGACGACCGACACCGCGAACCTGGCGCGTCTCAGTTCCCGAAGATCCACGGTCGTACGCTATTGCGTGCCCGGCCGTGCGGTCGCCGCGGGCACGTGCGGTCACCCCGGGTGCGCCGCCGCGTGCGGGGGGTGCCGTTCGGGGTACGGGCGGAAAGACCGTTAGGGTCTTCCCGTGCACATCCGCCCCATGAGGAGCTTGACATGTCCGTGAACGAGATCGAAGACGGACCCGGCTTCGCCGACCTGGCGCTTGGCCCGGAGCTCCTCAAGGCGCTGTCCGGCCTCGGTTACGAGGAGCCCACCCCCATCCAGCGGGAGGCCATCCCGCCGTTGCTGGAAGGCCGCGACCTGCTCGGGCAGGCCGCCACCGGGACGGGCAAGACGGCCGCGTTCGCGCTGCCCATGCTGCAGCGGCTGCACGGCGTCCTCCGCGCGGCGGGCGGGGAGGAAGGCGGCGAGCCCGGCGGGCTGGTGCTGGTGCCCACGCGCGAGCTCGCCGTCCAGGTGTCGGAGGCGATGCACCGCTACGGCCGCGACCTCGGCACGCGGGTGCTGCCCATCTACGGTGGCCAGCCGATCGGCCGGCAGCTGCGGGCGCTGGAGCGCGGGGTGGACGTCGTCGTCGCCACGCCGGGCCGCGCCCTCGACCACATCGGCCGGGGGACGCTGCCGCTGAAGGGGCTGCGCATGGTCGTCCTCGACGAGGCCGACGAGATGCTCGACATGGGCTTCGCCGAGGACATCGAGGCCATCCTCCAGGACATCCCCGAGGAACGGCAGACCGTGCTGTTCTCCGCGACGATGCCGCCGCGCATCGACGGGATCGCCCGTCGCCACCTGCGTGAACCCGTCCGCATCAGGATCGAGCGGGAGGCGCCCGCCGCCGGGGAGGCGCCGCTCATCCGGCAGAGCGCCTACATCGTGAGCAGGGCGTACAAGCCGGCCGCGCTGGGCAGGGTGCTCGACGTGGAGGCGCCGACCGCGGCGATCGTGTTCTGCCGCACCCGCGAGGAGGTCGACCAGCTCACCGAGACGATGAACGGCCGCGGCTACCGCGCCGAGGCCCTGCACGGCGGCATGGGCCAGGAGCAGCGCGACCGGGTGATGGGCAGGCTGCGCAGCGGCACCGCCGACCTCCTGATGGCGACCGACGTGGCCGCGCGCGGCCTCGACATCGAGCAGCTCACGCACGTCATCAACTACGACGTGCCGTCCGCGCCGGAGTCGTACGTGCACCGCATCGGCCGGGTCGGCCGGGCCGGCCGCGAGGGCGTCGCGATCACGCTCGCCGAGCCCCGTGAGCACCGGATGCTGAAGACCATCGAGCGGGTCACCCGCAGCAGGATCACGGTCGAGAAGGTGCCGACGGTCGCCGACCTGCGCGCCCGCCGCCTGGAGCTCACCCGGGCCGCGCTGCAGGAGAGCCTGATGGAGGACGGCGACCTCGACCGCTTCAGGGTCGTCGTCGAGACGCTCGCCGACGAGTTCGACCTGGTGGACATCGCGCTCGCCGCGGTCAAGCTCGCCCACGAGTCCACCGGAGCCGCCGCCGACGAGGAGGAGATCCCCGAGGTGACGCCGCGCGCGCCGCGCCCCGAGCGCGGGCCGCGCGAGGGCCGTGACGACCGGTACGGACGCGACGACCGGCGCGGGCGGCGCGGCGGCGGCCCGATGAGCCGGGTGTTCGTGGGAGCAGGCCGTAGCGCCGGGGTGCGCCCCCAGGACATCGTCGGCGCGATCACGGGAGAGACCCGGGTCACCGGGCGGGAGATCGGCGCCATCGAGATCGCCGACCGGTTCACGCTGGTCGAGATCCCCGACGCCGCCGTGGACGAGGTGGTCGAAGCGCTGCGCCACACCACCATCAAGGGCAAGCGGCCCACCGTGCGCAGGGACCGCGACGGCGCCCCCCGCGGCCGCCGCTGACGGTCCCGGCACGGCCGCCGGCTCCGATCACCCGCCCGTGGTCACCCGCCCGTGGGGCTGGCGGCGCGTTCTCCGCGTTCTCCCGTGGCGTCTCGCGCCGCCATCCTGCGCAGGGCCGCCCGCCACCGGCCGAGCAGCAGCACGAGGAGGGCCGCCAGGACGGCGACGCTCAGCCCGGTGCCGAGCAGCGCCCCGGTCCGCTGGTCCGCCGCCGGATCCGGGGCCCAGGACAGCCCGAGCGCCGCGTACCACTGCGGCGCCTGTCCCGGTCCGGTGAGCACCGCCAGGCCCGTCCAGATCCGTACGGAGATCGCCGCGGCGAGCATCCACGCGCGGACCTGCGGCCGGATCGACCACGGGAGCGGGTCGACGCCGGCCGCGACGACGAAGAAGAGCACTCCGGTGACGATCACGACGGTCTGCGCGGCCAGCCGCAGGGCGAGGCTCGGCTGGGCGAACGCGAACAGCCCGGTCAGATACAGCGCCGGGTACGGCAGGGCGTACAGGGCCAGTGCCACCATCGGATGGGACAGCGTGCGGGCCGCAGGGCCGTCGAGCGCGTCCGGGCCGGGGTGGGCGCGCCGCCACAGCGTGAGCGGGGCGCCGGCGGCGAGC
Organism: Microbispora triticiradicis; assembly: GCF_005864065.1. Lineage (NCBI taxonomy): Bacteria > Bacillati > Actinomycetota > Actinomycetes > Streptosporangiales > Streptosporangiaceae > Microbispora > Microbispora triticiradicis. The sequence goes on from NZ_VANP01000004.1 coordinate 13,399, forward strand.
AGGACGGGCCCCACCGCGCCGAGCAGCGCGTACTGCGCCGCGTGGGCGGAGAACAGCGCCGGCGCGTACGCCGCGACCCCTCCCGACGTGGCGTAGGCGAGGATCAGCAGGCCCGCCAGCCAGGAGACGGTCCGCCCGGCCGGCCACCCCGCGCCGTCCGCCCGCAGCCGTCGCACGCCGGCCAGGTAGGCCGCCGCGGCCGCCGCGAGCAGGAGCAGCGCGATCGGGTCGGGCCGCACGTCCGTGGCGAGCGCGCCGGGGGTGAACGGCGGGAGGGCGTATCCCAGGGCGTCGTGCTGGTGCTCGGCCTCGCCGGCGGGCGGCGCGCTGCGCCCCAGCGCCACCGCCAGCGCCAGCGTGCCGGCCATGACCGTGATCTCCCCGGCGGCCAGCCGGACGAACGGCGCGCGGGACACGCCGGTCCGCAGCGCCTCGATCGTGGCGCGCCGGTGCCGCCACCCGAACCAGCCCAGCGCGGCGAGCGCGGCGATCTTGGCCAGCACGAGCAGACCGTACCTGGACTGCCACAGCGGGGGGAGCGCGCCGAGCCGGACCCAGGCGTTGAGCGCGCCGGACGCCGCGGCGGCGGCGAAGCAGCCCAGGGCGAGCGTGCTGAACCGGCCCACCGCGACGGCCAGGCCGGGCGCGGCGCGCAGGTGCGCGACGAGGGCGTAGAGGCCGCCGGTCCACAGCACGACGGCCGCGACGTGCGCCATCAGGCTGAGGACGGCGAGGTTGTGGTCGGCCGCCGAGGCCGAGTGCCCCACATACGCCGGGGGCAGCACCGCGAGGATCGCCACCGCCAGCAGCACCGCCCGCCAGGCGCGTCCCCACGGCAGGAGGGACCCGGCGGCGAGGGCCACGGCCGCCGCCGCCACCACCGCGAAGGCCTGGCCCTGCGGGATGTTCAGCAGGAAGACGGTGAGCGCGCCGGAGCGCATCGCCTGGCCCGCGGGCAGCCCCAGGAAGTCCGACAGGGTCAGGACCTCGGTGACCATCGCGCTCAGCGCCCACCCGGCCGCCCACGCGGCGGCGGCCCGGGCGAGTGACCGGGTGGTCCCGGCGTCTGTGGCCCCGGCGTCCGCACGGCCGGTGCCCGAGGAACCGGCGGGGACCAGGACGACGGACGCGAGCAGCACGCCGACCGTCGCGGCGGCGCACACGTCGAGCACGAGGCGGGCGACGGGCAGGCCCCAGGTGGTCAGCGCTCCGGGTGAGGGCAGCCCTTCGATGGCCGGGCGTGGCCCGGCGCCGCCGAACCACAGGGCGAGCACCAGCACGGCCGCCGCCGTCGCCACGACGGCGGTGACCGGCCCGGCGGTGATGAAGCCGCCACGGCGCGGGGGAGAGGTCATCGGGGGGTCCCTCGGTTCGGCACCGTTGATCGGTCATGAGTATGACCGGTATGTGGCCGATAGGGGAGTCCTGCCGCACTCGCCGGCCGCCGTCTCGGCGTCCCGGTGAAAACTTCAACGCCGCCGGCGCAGTTCGGTGCCCGGGCGCGGGCGACCGGGAGGATGCGGTCTGTCCCGGGCGCGCGCCGCAGGCGTGAGCTGTGGGCGGCGGCTTCCGGGCACCGCGGAGATCGCGGTGCCCGGGAGGAATCTTCGTGACCGGCGCGGCGAGGCCGAGGCCGGGGCACGCGGAGCAGGCAGGGAATCGCTGCACACGACTCAGGGCCGAGATCACGGCGATATGCGATAATCCCCGCGTCATGCGCGCCACGCTCTCCTTCCGGCTCGCGCGGTCGGCCGCCTTCGCGGCCGTCAGCGTGCTCCTCGCCATGGGCGCGCACTGGTTCGCCGGGGGAGGCGGGCCCACGACCGGGGCGCTGCTCACCGGCGTGCTCGCCGTCACGGCGGGCGCGGCCGTCGCGGCGGGCCGGGAACGGTCTCCCCAGGTGATCGTCGGGCTGCTGGTCGGCGCGCAGGCGTTCCTGCACCTGCTGTTCGACGTCACGGCCTCCACGGGTGAGCCCGGCCACCTCACGTGGCACGGCGGCCTCACCACGCAGACCGGCATGCTCACCGCCCACCTCACCGCCGCGCTGCTCACCGGATTGTGGCTGTCGCGCGGCGAGGAGGCGCTGTGGTCGGTCCTGCGCCGGATCGGCGCCGGGGCGGCCCACTGGCTCACGATGCTCGCCACGCTGGTGGCGCTGCTGCGGGCCGGTCTCGCGGGGATCATCCGTCCGCGCGTGCGCGCCGCGCCGGGACGGCCTCGCGCGCCGCGCCCGGCATGGGTGCTGCGGCACGCGGTCGTCCGTCGCGGGCCACCCGTTTCTCCCGTCTTCTGAGCTTCCCGCGCGAGCGGCGCGTATCTCCCGGCGGAGGCCTCTCCTCCGTCGTCCCCCGGCACGGAGAGACGTGCCCTGCGGAGGCGTGCCCTGCGGAGAACAGCGGCGCCAGGAGGCCTCGTGCCGCCCGCCGGCGCTGCCTTCCGGCCGTCCTCTGGCGGCACCCCCTGCTCGCGCGTTCCCGGCATTTCAGTACAGAGACTGGAGAACCCCCATGACTTCAACCGTCCGCCGTGTGTCGGCGGTCTCCGCGGGTGCCCTCGCCGTCACCCTCGGTCTCGCCATGCCCGCCCTCGCCCACGTCACCGTCAACCCCGGCACCGCCGAGCAGGGCGGCTGGACCAAGATCGCGTTCCGGGTGCCCAACGAGCGCGACAACGCCTCCACCACCAAGGTGGAGGTGGCGTTCCCCACCGACCATCCGCTGCCGTTCGTCTCGGTCCGCCCGGTGTCGGGGTGGAAGGTCAAGGTCACCCAGGGCAAGCTGCCCCAGCCCGTCGTGTCCGACGACGGCGACAAGATCACCGAATCGGTGCTGAAGATCACCTGGACCGGTGGGAAGATCGAGTCCGGCCAGTTCCAGGAGTTCGAGGCCTCGGTCGGCCCGCTGCCCAAGAACGTGGACGCGCTGGAGTTCCCCACCGAGCAGACGTACTCGAACGGCGAGGTGGTCAAGTGGGCGGACCCGCCGAAGGCCGACGGGTCCGAGGCCGAGCACCCGGCGCCCACGCTCAAGCTCGTCGCGCCGAAGGCGGAAGAGGGTGGCGGCGAGGCCGCCCCGGCCTCTCCGTCCGCCGCCGCGGCCGCCGGCCCTGACGTGGCGCCGTCCGTGGCCGCGGTGGCGGAGGACGACGACGAAGGCGGCAGCGGCACCGCGGCCCTGGTGCTCGGCGGTCTCGGTCTGCTGGCCGGCCTGGTCGGGGCCGGCGCGGGCATCACGGCGCTGCGCCGTTCCCGCGGCTGAGCGGTCCTTCCGTCCGATTCGAACGAGCCCTCTTTCCGGCACCTCCGGGAAGGGGGCTCGCGCCTTCCACGACCCCCCGTCACGATCTCGCGGCGGGGGCGGCGGGGCGCCGTGAAAAGGTGTTGACTCTCGCCCCAGGGGAGCCGTCAGGCTGGTGTCCCCCTGATCACCGGAGAGCAAATGATCATCGAAGCGCACGACCTGCGCAAGACCTTCCACGCGAAACGAGGACGAGGCAAGAAGGAGGAGGTCGAGGCCGTACGCGGCATCGACCTCCAGGTCGAGCGGGGCGAGGTCTTCGCGGTCCTCGGCCCGAACGGCGCGGGCAAGACCACCACCGTCCGGATGCTCGCCACCTTCACCCTGCCCACCTCGGGCAGCGCCCGGGTGGCGGGTTTCGACGTCGCCAGGGAGGCCGCCAAGGTCCGGGAGAACATCGGCTACGTCAGCCAGGCGGGCGGCGTCGACGACACCGCCCCCGGCATCGAGAGCCTGCTCCTCGCGGCCCGGATCAGCGGGATGTCCCGCCGGCAGGCCCAGGCCAGGGCGGACGAGCTGCTCGCCGCGTTCAGCCTCACCGAGATCGCCAACCGCCCGGCGAAGACCCTCTCGGGGGGTCAGAAGCGGCGCTTCGCGATCGCCGTCGGACTGGTGAACGCGCCGCCGCTGATCTTCCTGGACGAGCCGACCACCGGCCTCGACCCCCAGAACCGGGCCAACCTCTGGGACGAGGTCCGCAAGTTGCGTGAGCAGGGCACCAGCGTGCTGCTCACCACGCACTACCTCGACGAGGCCGACGCGCTCTGCGACCGGCTGGTCATCGTCGACCACGGCAGGATCGTCGCCAGGGGAACGCCGGAGGAGCTCAAGAAGGAGGTCGCGGGCGACGTCGTGACGCTCCGGCTGGAGGACACGGACGGCGCCCGGCAACTCCTCGACGCGCAGCCGTACGTCAAGGAGGTCCGCGCCGAGCCCGGCGTGGTCCGCGCGTACCTCGACGACGGGGAGCACGGCCTGATGCACATGCTGCGCACCCTGGAGGAGAACGGCCTGGGCATCCGGTCGGTCTCCCTCGAACGCGCCACCCTCGACGACGTGTTCCTCAAGCACACCGGCCGCTCGCTGCGCGACGCCGCCTGACCTCCCGGGACTCCACGATGACTCGACACACGATGCTCTTCCTCGGCTACGAGCTCAGGAAACTCTTCGCCAACCCGGTCTGGCCGTTGTTCGGGATCATGCAGCCGGTGCTCTACCTGGTGTTCTTCGCGCCGCTGCTGAGGAGCACGGTCCCCGGCGGGAAGATGACGGACGTGCTCGCGATGTTCACGCCGGGCTCCATGATGATGATCGCCTTGTTCGGCTCCATGTTCGCGGGCTTCGGAATGATCAACGAGACCCGCAACGGCATGCTGGAGCGGCTCGCGGTCAGCCAGGCGTGGCGCCCCGCGATCATCCTGGGCCGGCTCGTCAAGGACGTGATCGTCCTGGTCCTGCAGGCGATCCTGGTGATCGGCATCGCCGCACTGATGGGCCTGCGGATCGGGCTGCCCGAGATGCTCCTCGTGCTGCTGCTCATGGCCGCGACCGGCCTGTTCGCGGCCAGCCTGTCCTACGGCCTGGCGCTGACGCTGCGGGACGAGAACGGCATGTCGCAGCTGGTGCAGTTCTTCGCCATGCCGCTGACCCTGATCGCCGGGCTGTTCCTGCCGGTCTCGCTCGGGCCCCAGTGGCTGCAGACGCTGGCGAAGTTCAACCCGCTCTACTACGCCGTCGAGGCGGGCCGGTCGCTGTTCCGCGGCGACCTGAGCGCCGAGACCATCCCGGTCGCCTTCGCCCTCTTCGCCGCGCTCACCGCGCTCACCCTGGTCTGGTCGGTGCGCTCCCTGCGCAACCTGGCCGGCTGACCACGAGACGGACCGGCCCGGGGAGCGCGTCAAGGACAGCGGAGCCACATGACCAGGGGATAGGAGGTCCCGGCGGGGGTCTCCACCCACCGGTATCCCGCCTGCACGCGGGCTCCCGTGCTGCGGTTCATGCCGTCCGACGGGTCCCGGTCCCACAGGCACGCGGGCCGTCCCCCTGGTGAACTGTGCCTGATCCGTCGGTCCAGGGGATCTCACCCGGGACGAGGGCCGTCAGGCCGTCGTCGGCCTGGAAGGTGCCGGAGACACCTGGTCCGTTCAGCGTGGCGTGTCCCTCGGCCAGGGTGAGGCGGACGTCGCCGAGTCCGAGGCGTGCGGTCACGAGGCCGCCATGACCAGGGCGGCGGCGAGTGCGGCGATCCCCAGGCCCCGGGGAAGAACGACCTCGCGGCCCCGCACCGCCCGCACCCGCATAGGAAATGGGTGCTTGGGGCATTTCACCAGGTATCGGGGCCTGGTGATTGGGGGAGTCATGGCTGTGACAGCGGACCTTGCCAAGCTGCTCGATCGCGAGTACGAGGACAAGAGCCTGGAGGAGATCGTCAAGGCGCCGGTGGAGGCGCTCTCGGGTGTGACCGCGGAGGACGCGGAGATGCTGAAGAAGGCGTTCCACATCAAGACCATCGGTGACCTCGGCCGCAACAAGTTCTTCCGGGCGGCCACCGCGATGGTGGACCTCACCGACAGCCAGAAGTAGTCCGGCCCCCCGGCCGCTCCGGCCACCGTTGTAGAAGATTTCCACCGACTTATAGGTTGATGGAAGGCATCTCCATAGGGAGCGGTCGTGGGGGCTCTGTTCATCGGCGTGGACGGGGGAGGCACCAGCACGCGCTGCGTCGTGGCCGGGGAGTCGGGCGAGATCGCCGGACGGGGACGAGCCGGCGGCGCCAACGCGATCTCGGTTCCCGACCCGGCGGCCAACCTGCGCGCCGCGCTGGCCGGCGCGCTGACGGGCGTCGACCCGGCCCGGGTCGCCGGAGGCGTGTTCGGCCTCGCCGGAGTCGCCGGCGCGGCCGAGCCGGCCGAGCGGGCCTGGCGGGAGGCGGGGCTCGCGGGACGCCCGGTGGTGGTCTCCGACGTGCTCGTGGCCTTCACCGGAGCGACCGCCGAGCCGGACGGCGCGGTGCTGGTGGCCGGCACCGGCGCGATCGGCGCCCGCGTCCGCGCCCGCCGCGTCGTACGGCGGGCCGACGGGCTCGGCTGGCTGCTGGGCGACGAGGGATCGGGCGTGTGGCTGGGCCGTAGGGGCGCCGCCGCGGCGCTGAACGCGATCGACGGCCGGGGCGCCCCGACCCTCCTGGTCGCCCGGGTGGCCGAGACCGTTCTCGGGCCGGGCTCGGCCGGGGAGGACGACGGGCCCGCGCTCGCCGGGGAACTGGTGGCGGCCGTGTACGCGCGGGTCGCCGAGCAGGGGCCCGCCTGGCTCGGCACGCTGGCGCCGGTCGTGGACGCCGCCGCCCGCGAGGGCGACGAGGTGGCGCGCGGCGTCGTCCGGGAGGCGGCGCGCAGGCTGTGCCGTACGGCACGGGTGGTGTGCGGAGAGGGCGTCACGTGGGGCGGGGCGTGGGCGAGGGGAGGCGGAGGTCCGCTGGTGCTGGCGGGTTCGCTGCTGACCGAGCCGACCGAGCTCGCCCACCTGGTCTGGGCGGAGCTCGGCAGGTGGGCCGAACTGGTGCCCGCGCGGGACGCCGCGGCGGGCGCCGCGGCGCTCGCGCTGCGGGCCGCCCTCGGAGACGATCCCCGGGCCGCCGCGGCGCACCGCGCGCTGATCGGGCAGGCCGTCCGGTGACCGCGGGCCGGGCGAGCCGCGACAGCCTGGACCGGCTGGCGATGGCCGTGCTCCAGCCCGGGTTCGACGGCACCGAACCGCCCGACTGGCTGCTCCGCGCGCTCGCGGACGGCCTCGGCGGCGTGGTGCTCTTCGCCCGCAACGTCACCCGCGCCGCTCCCCGCGACGCCGGCGACGGCGACGGCGCCGGCACCGCGCCCCGCGACGCCGGCGCCGGGGCAGCGGGCGGCCCCGGCCCAGTGGACCGTCCAGTGGGCGGCGCAGGGGACGGCGCAGGGGACGGGACGAGTGCGCTGGTCGCCGCGCTGCGCCGGGAGCGGCCGGACGTGGTCGTGGCGGTGGACGAGGAGGGCGGCTCCGTCACCCGGCTGGAGGCCGCGACGGGAAGCTCCTGGCCGGGCAACCTCGCGCTGGGCGTCGCGGACGACGAGTCGCTGACCCGGCGGGTCGGGCGGCAGATCGGCAGGATGGTCGCCGCCGCCGGTGTCACGCTCGACTACGCCCCGGTCGTCGACGTCAACGCCGACCCCCGCAACCCCGTCATCGGCGTGCGCTCGTTCGGCTCCGATCCCGAGGCGGTCGGCCGCCACGGCGCGGCGTGGATCGAGGGCCTGCAGAGCGCGGGCGTGGCCGCCTGCGCCAAGCACTTCCCCGGTCACGGCGACACCGTGACCGACTCCCATCTCGCGCTGCCCGCCGTACGGGCCGCGCGGGAGGTGATCGAACGGCGCGATCTGCCGCCCTTCCGGGCCGCGATCGCGGCCGGGGTGCGCGCGGTGATGTGCGGGCACCTGCTCGTCCCCGCCGTCGACGCGCTCCCGGCGACGCTGAGCCGGGCCGTGCTGACCGGTCTGCTGCGCGAGGAGATGGGGTTCGGCGGGCTCGTGGTCACCGACGCCATAGAGATGCGCGCGGTCGCCGCCCTGCACGACCCCGGCGAGATCGCGGTGCGCGCGCTGGCCGCCGGGGCGGACGCGATCTGCGTCGGGGTTTCCTCGGCCAGAGGAGAGAGCGTGTACGCGCTGCGCGACGCGATCACCGCGGCGGTCCGCGAGGGGCGGCTGAAGGAGGACCGCCTCGCCGAGGCGGCGGGCCGGGTCCGGGACCTGGCCGCCTGGTACGACGCGCGGGCGGACGCCAGGGCGGCGGCGGCCGGGGACGCCGACGAGGGCCTCGGGCTCGCGGCGGCCGCCGCCGCGCTGCGGGTGACCCCAGGACCCACAGGACCTGCGGCGGTGGGGCCGGGCGTGCTGACCCGGGCGCCGCTGGTGGTGAGCATGACGGCGCGCCCCAGCCAGGCCGTGGGCCGCGTCACCCCCCTCACCCTGGGCCAGGCGCTGGCGGAGATCCTGCCGGGGACCACGACGGCCGAGGTGAACGACGAGGAGGATGCGCCGGGCCTGCTCGCCACGCTGGGCGACACCGGGCGCCCGCTGGTGATCGCCGTCCACGACGCCGTACGGCACGCCTGGATGCGGCGCCTGCTGGAGGAGGCGCTGCGGGCCCGGCCGGACGCCGTGGTGGTCGAGACGGGGGTGCCCGGGACGCCCGCCGGGCGGCTGTACCTCGCCACCCACGGCAACTCGACGGCGTCGGCGCGGGCGGCGGCCCGCTGGCTCGCCGGCCGGTCGCAGTGACCGTAACCGGAAGGGTGTTCCCGCAGGTCACGGGTGTCGGTAAAAATTAACTCCATAGCGGTGTCCAGGCATGGAAAAAATTGACGGGTCGCGAGTGCGCCCGTATTGTCCAGGCAATCGGGAACCAGGAGCAGCCCATGAAGCGACTCGCAGCGATCATGGCAGTGGCGTCGATCGCCACGGCCACCGCCTGCGGCACTACCGGGACGACGGAGACCGCCCGCACGGGCGGCGGCGTGTTCACCACGATCGACGGCAGCAAGCAGATCAACGCGAGCGCGCCGATCAACCCGTTCAACCCCGTCGGATCGGTCTTCTCGGGATACAACGGCATGGCGCTGGCGTGGCCCAAGAACGACCCCACCGATCCCAACCAGTTCTACCCGGCCATCGCCGGAAGCTGGACGACGTCCCCCGACCGGTCGCAGGTCGACATCCACCTGCGCCCGGACGCCAAGTGGTCCGACGGCGTGCCCGTGACCAGCGAGGACGTGCGGGTCTCGATCGGTCTCGCCTACACCCAGGGCGGCACGGCGTACGCGCTGGACCCGAAGGCGGCCGGCGCCGCCGCCGACATCCAGGTCGTCGACCCCACGACGGTGCGGATCACGCAGGGGGCCAACCGCAGTTCGACGTTCCTCGCCAACCTGCTGTCGACCGTGGTCGTGCCCGCGCACGTCTTCGGCAAGCTCCTCCCGGCGGACTTCTGGCAGCTGCTCAAGACCGCCCAGCACGGTCAGGGCGCGGCGGCCGACAAGGCGAAGAACACGATCACCGGGCTGGCGGAGAAGGTCATCGCCTTCGACCCGGGCCACGACGTGTCGGCCGGGCCCTTCGTGCTGGAGCGGGTCAACCCGGGCGCGGCGCTGCTCACCCGCAACCCCTACTTCTACGACCGGCAGAAGATCGCGCCGGACAAGGTGAAGATCCTCAACTACACCGGCAACGAGCAGATCTGGAACTACCTGATCGCCGGCCGGCTGGACAACGCCCCCTTCACCTCCGTGCCCACCGCCGTCATGAACCGGATCCGCGAGGCCCGGGGCAGCAAGGTGATCAAGGGCTACTCGCCGGTCGCCGTCTCGCTCGCGTTCAACCAGGCGCACAAGCCGTACGACAACGTGCACGTGCGGCGGGCGCTGGCCTACCTGATCGACCGCGCCCAGGTGACGAGGATCGCCTCCCCGGAGGGCGGCACCCCCGCCGCCACCACCTCCGGCATCCACGCCCAGGCCGCCCGCGCCTGGCTCGGCTCCGGGTTCGACGGACTGGAGCAGTACCGGATGGACCCCGCCAAGGCCGACGCCGAGCTCAAGGCGGCGGGCATGACCAAGCGCAACGGCCGGTGGGCCATGCCGGACGGCAGCCCCTGGAAGGTGCGCATCCACGTGCCCGCGTCGTTCTCCGACTGGGTCGCCGCGGCCAAGTCGATCAGCAGCCAGCTCGCCGACCACGGCGTCGACGCGAGCGTGGTCACCGCCGCCGACTACACGCTCTACCTGGGCGAGCTGGCCGACGGGAAGTACGACCTGGGACTGTGGCTGATCGGCCTCGGCCCGTCGCCGTACAACATCTTCCAGCGGCTGTTCGGCCAGGCGAACGGCTGGCAGATGTTCGGCGGGCGGCTGCGGCACGTCGCGCCCGGCACCGAGGGCAACTGGATGGGCGGCCCGGAGAAGGTCGACGCCGGCGCGGCCGGGGTCGTCGACCCGGGCGAGCTGACCGGCAAGCTGAACTACGCCTCGCAGGACGAGCAGAAGCGCATCGTCGGCATCCTGGCCAAGGTCGCCAACGAGCAGCTGCCGGTCGTCCAGCTCTGGGACTACGTCAACACGCAGTTCGTCAACACCTCCCGCTACACCGCGTTCCCGCCCGACGACGACCAGGCCCTGCGGCTGTCGTCCGGCGTGTGGATGCAGCTCGGGATGATCAGGAAAGCGGAGAAGGGGCGGGTATGACGCAAACGGTCCCCGGGCGGCACCGGGCCGCCGCCATCGCCAGGAAGGTCGCGGGCCATGTCGTACGCGGCCTGGTCATGATCTGGGCCGTGGCCACGATCAGCTTCGTCATCATCCGGGAGATTCCCGGCAACCCGGTGCTCGGGCAGTACGAGAGCCTGATCCAGAAGGGCATGTCGCCCGAGCAGGCCGAGCGGGCCACCGCCGTCCTGTACGGCTTCCTGCCCACCGGCAGCCTGTGGCAGCAGTACGTGGGCTACCTGGGCTCGCTGCTCCACTTCGACCTCGGGCGTTCGCTCAGCACACCCGGCGTCGAGGTGACCACGCTGATCGGCCACGCGGCCCGCTGGACCGTGCTGCCGGTCCTCGCCGGCACGCTGCTCAGCTTCCTGCTCGGCGTGACCATGGGCGTGTACGCCGCGATCAAGCGGTCCGGCAGGCTCGGCGACGCGCTCGCCCTGTCCGGCTCGCTGCTGCACGGCGTGCCCGTGTACGTCATCGGCCTGCTGCTCACCGCGATCTTCGCCACGCTGTGGCCGATCATGCCGTCCGGCGGGCCGGTGGACGTCGAGTTCGTCCCCGGCCTCAACCCCGGATACATCGGATCGCTGGTGCACCACGCCGTGCTGCCGGTGGTGACGTACACCCTGGCCAGCTACGGCGGGTGGATCCTCGCCATGAAGTCGAACGTGGTCGCCGTGCTCGGCGACGACTTCATCCTCGCGGCCGAACTGCGCGGCCTGCGGCGCGGCATCGTGTTCCGTTACCTGGCGCGCAACGCGATCCTGCCGCTGTTCACGATCCTCGCCCTGTCGATCGGCATGCTCTTCGGCGGCTCGATCTTCATCGAACAGATCTTCAACTACCCGGGCCTCGGCCTGCTGCTCGTCAACAGCATCAGCAGCCGTGACTACGCCCTCATGGGCGGCACGTTCCTGGTGATCACGGTGGGCATCGTCGTCGCCAACATCGTCGCCGACCTGCTGTACACGGTGATCGACCCCCGGGTCAGGAGCGGAGGCGCGGCATGACCGTCATCGTCGATCCCGCCGGGCCTCCGGCGGCACCCCCGGAGACCACCCGGGCCACGCTGCGGCGCAACTTCTGGCGCGGCGTGTGGCGGGTGCTGCGGCGCAAGCCCAGCCGGATGGCCGGAGTGGTCATCGTCGCCCTGTTCGCGCTCATGGGCGTGGCCGGGCCGCTGCTCTACCCCGCCCAGCTGCCGCGCGACGACAACGCGCTGTACGCGCCGCCGAGCCTCGCCCACCCCTTCGGCACCGACTTCGAGGGCACCGACGTGCTCGCCCTCGTGATCACCGGCGCGCGGTACGTGCTGCTGACCGGTCTCGCCACGGCCGTCATCACGGTCGCGCTCGGCACCGCCATCGGGCTGTTCGCGGGCTTCCACCGAGGCCGGTGGGACACCGTGCTCATGCGGCTGACCGACATGAACCTCGCCATCCCCGGCCTGCCGCTGCTGCTCGTGCTGTCCACCGTGTGGAAGTTCGAGAGCCCGCTGGAGATGGGCCTGGTGCTCGGCGTGCTCGGCTGGGGCGGCATCGCCCGCGCCGTGCGCTCGCAGACGCTGTCGCTGCGCGAGCGCGGCTTCATCGAGGCCGCCCGCGGGCTCGGCCTGCCGACCCGGCACATCATCGGCCGCGAGCTGCTGCCGAGCATGGCGCCGTACATCGCGATGAACATGCTCATCGCCGTCACCGGCGCGGTGTACGCCCAGGTCGGCCTGTTCTTCCTCGGCGTGCTGCCGTTCGAGTCCAACAACTGGGGCGTGATGCTGAACCTCGCCGTCTTCAACGGCGGGGCGCTCACCACCCCGGCCGCGCTGCCGTACCTGATGGCCCCGCTGATCGCGATCCTGCTGCTCACGCTCGGCATCGTGCTGATCGTCGACGCGATGGACGAGATCTTCAATCCCCGTCTGCGGGAGGAATAGCCCCTATGACCGCTCACACGGCCGCACGTCACACGGCAGCACGTGACATGGAAGCACCGGGGGTCCGCATCCGGGACCTCACGGTCGTCTACAAGACGCCGGCGGGCGAGCTGCCCGCCGTCCGCGGCGTCGACCTCACCCTCGCCCCCGGCACGATCACCGGTGTCGTCGGCGAGTCGGGCTCGGGCAAGTCGACGCTCGCGTTCTCGCTGCTCAACGCCGTGCAGCCGCCCGGCAGGATCGCGGCGGGCAGCGTCGAGATCGACGGGCTCGGCGACGTGCTGGCGCTCCGCGGCGAGGACCTGCGCCGCGCCCGCGGCCGCGAGGTCGGCTACGTCTTCCAGGCCGCGCAGAACTCGCTGAACCCGCTCAAGACCATCGGCAAGCAGTTGCTCGACCTCGGCCGCTCCCACGACGTGGAGGACCTGCGGGCGCTGGTGCGCGACGCCAGGGACCTGCTGGCCCGCATGGGCATGGACGGCGCCCGGGTGCTCGACTCCTACCAGCACGAGCTGTCCGGCGGCATGCGCCAGCGGGTCGGCATCATGCTCGCGCTCGTCCTGAACGCCAAAGTCGTCGTTCTGGACGAGCCGACCACCGCCCTCGACATGATCACGCAGGCGACGATCCTGCGGATCATCCGCGAGGTCCACGAGGAGCGGGCGCTCACCACCCTCGTCATCACCCACGACGTCGGCGCGGTCGCCGAGGTCGCCGACGACCTCGCCGTCATGTACGGCGGGCGGGTCGTCGAGCACGGGCCGGTGACCGAGGTGCTCGGCGACGCCCGTCACCCGTACACGCGGGGCCTGATCCGGGCGATCCCGCGCCTCACGGGCGACCTGTCCCTCGCCCGGGCGCTGCCCGGCCGCCCGCCGACGCTCGGCACGCTGCCCGCGCAGGGCTGCGTGTTCCGCGAGCGCTGCGAGCGGCGCATGGACGTCTGCGAGACGGACGACCCCGCCGCCGTCACCCGGGACGGCCGTACGGTCGCCTGCCACGCCACCGGCCGCCCCCTGGAGCTGGTCGGACGAGAGGAGCTGGTGTGATCACGGGAACCGGGATCTCCAAGACCTTCCGCCAGCGCGGCGGCGTGCTCGGCGCCCGCGAGGTGCCCGCGCTGCGCGACGTCGACTTCGCCGTCGAAAGGGGCGGAGCCGTCTCGTTCATCGGCGAGTCGGGCAGCGGCAAGACCACCCTCGGGCGGATCATCGCCGGCCTGGAGACCCACGACGCCGGCGAGATCGTCATCGACGGTGTGCCGATGTCGTCGCTGAGCCACCGGCGGCGCCAGCCGTACTTCCGCCGGGTCCAGCTCATCCACCAGGACCCCTACTCGGCGCTCAACCCCACGCGGACCGTCCACCAGGCACTGGAGGCCCCGCTGGCGCTGCGCGCGCGCCAGACCGGCCGCCCGAGGTCGTGGATCGACAGCCGGGCGCAGGAGCTGCTGTCGATGGTCGGGATCGACCCCGGCTACGTCCTGCCGCGTTATCCGCACCAGCTGTCCGGCGGCATGCGCCAGCGCGTCGTGATCGCCCGCGCGCTCACCATGGACCCCGAGGTCCTGGTCGCCGACGAGGCCGTCTCGATGATCGACGTGTCGCTGCGGCTGGGCATCCTCGCGCTGCTCAAGGACCTGCGCGAGCGGGTCGGCGTCGGCGTGCTGTTCATCACCCACGACATCGCCACCGCCCGCTACATCGGCGACGACGGCGAGTTGTACGTGCTCTACCGGGGGCAGGTGGTGGAGCGTGGCGCCACCGAGAAGATCATCGCCGACCCCGTCCACCCGTACACGCAGTCGCTGCTGTCGGCGATCCCGGTCCTGCACGGCCTGGAGCGGCCCGGGGCCGAGCGGGTCGTGCCGAAGGAGCCGCGAGGCGAGTCTCAGGGGGAGGGCCGGACGGGCGGGTGCCTTTTCGTCCCGCGGTGCCCGTTCAGCACCGAACGCTGCGAGCGGGAGACGCCCGTGCTCGGCCGCGACGGCGGGCCCGATCAGGAGACCGAGCAGGAGCACGCCTGTTTCCACCCGAGGCGGCGTAGCGTGATCCCGGTGGGGGTGGGTGAGTGACGCGGGCCCAGGTGGAGGCGGTCGAGGTGGACGAGCGGCTGGAGCGCCTGGCCGCCGCCGCGCTGTGGGCCGACGCCGGGGACGCCGCGCTGCTCGTACGGCGGCTCGCCGACCCGCCGCCGGGCCGTGAGTGGACCGTCCTGGCCGTGCCGGGCATCGAAGGGTCCGGCCGCGAGGGGAACGGCTCTGAGCCGGCCGGTCCCCAGAGCGCAGGTCTTGAGGGCACGGGTCTGGAGGGTGAGGCTCCGCAGGATGCGGGTCCGCGGGGGGCGGTGTTCGCGTCGATCGGTGCGGACGGCGCCGGGCACGTCGACCTGATCGCCGTCGACCCCGCCGCGCGGGGCCGGGGGATCGGCCGGGCGCTGGTGGCCGCCGCCGAGGAGTGGATGCGGGAGAAGGGCGCCGCCGAGGCGAGGTTCGCCGGCAATCCGCCCTGCTACGCCTGGCCGGGCATCGACGTGCGGTACACCCCCGCGGCCTGCCTGGCCGAGAGCCTGGGCTACGAGCGCTACCGCGTCGCCTGGAACATGACGGCAGACCTGCCGGCGCGGTTCGACCTCGCCGAGCATGAGGCCGACCTGGCGAGGCTCGCCGACGCCGGGGTGACGGTCGCGGCGGCGCCCGCGGGGGAGCGGGGCGACGTCGTGGCCTTCGTCCGCGAGCAGTGGAACGACGCGTGGGCCTGGGAGGCCGAGCAGGCGACCGGGCTGCACTACGCCACCCGCGCCGGGGAGATCCTCGGCTTCGCCGCCTGGGGCGCTAGGCCGTCGTGGTTCGGCCCGATGGGGACGGCGGAGGCCGCCCGCGGGCTCGGCGTCGGCCGGGTGCTGCTGCGCCGCTGCCTGGCCGAGCAGGCCGCCGCCGGGCTGACCTCGGCGCAGATCGGCTGGGTGGGCCCGCTGCGGTTCTACTCCCGGGCGGTGGCCGCCCGCGCCGAGCGGGTCTTCTGGCTCTACCGCCGCCGCCTCGGCTGATGTCAGCGCCGATGCCCGGACCGATCGCCGGGGCGGGGTCAGCCGTACAGCAGGTCTCCCTCCGGCGGCCCCGGCGGCGGGCACAGCCCGCGGGGGTCGCGTCCGGCCTCCAGGTGCGCGCGCAGCGAGTCCGAGCCCCACAGCAGGTCGAGGAACGGGTCGCAGGCGAAGTCACCCGGATACAGGGTGCGCAGCACGTGCAGCAGGGACACCCCGGTCAGCACCGGCGGGAAGGTCTCCCGGTCGGTCACGTGCAGCTGGACCCCCCGCACCGGCACGTCCGCGTGCCTGCCGGACGCGGGGGTGAACGACGTGTCGCGGAAGCGCACGCCCGGCAGGCCGAGATCGCTCAGCGCGGCGGCGAGCCGCCCGTCCGCGTACGGCGCGCCGACCAGCTCGAACGGCCGGGTCGTGCCGCGGCCCTCCGCGGCGTTCACGCCCTCCAGCAGCCCGGTGCCGGGGTAGACCAGCGCGGTGTCGAGGGTTGGCATGTTCGCCGACGGCATCACCCAGGGCAGCCCGGTCCGGTCGAAGTGCCACTCCCGGCGCCAGCCCTCCATCGGCACGACCTCCAGCGCGGCGCCGGCCGCGCGGTTGACGGACAGCGCGATCTCGCCCGCCGTGAGCCCGTGCCGGAGCGGCAGCGCGGCGCGGCCGACGAAGCTCGCGAAGGCGGGGTCGAGCACTGGGCCCTCGGCCACCGCGCCGCCGATCGGGTTGGGCCGGTCGAGCACGGTGAACCGCAGCCCGAGGCGGGCCGCCGACCCCATCAGGTCGCACATCGTCCACACGTAGGTGTAGAACCGGGCGCCCACGTCGCCCATGTCGAAGACCAGCTCCTGCACGCCGGACGCCGCGACGAGCGCGTCCAGCTCGGCGCCCGTACGGCCGTAGGTGTCGGCCACGGGCAGGCCGGTGACGGGATCGACGGCGGCGGCCTCGCCGCCGCCCGCCTGCGCCGTGCCGCGCAACCCGTGTTCGGGGCCGAAAAGCGTGGTCACGCGCGTTCCCGCGGCCAGCAGGGCCGGTGCGGCGGGGGTCAGATCGGGCAGAACTCCGGTGGGGTTGGTGACGAGACCCACCCGCTCCCGCCCGGGCCGCGGCGTGGCCGTCAGCCGTTCCAGTCCCGTACGCACGCGATCCATCAGTACAAGGCACTCCGAAGCTGAGGAATCATGACGCACTCACTCGCCGCTCTCGCCACCGAACAGAGCGATCCCCGCTACAGCGGAATCGACACCCTGCCGACGGAGGAGATCGCGCGCCTGATGAACGCCGCCGACGCCGCCGTCCCGGCCGCGGTGGGCCGGGCGGTCCCGGCGATCTCCGCGGCCGTCGACGCGATCGCAGCCCGGATGGCCGGCGGAGGCAGGCTGCTCTACGTCGGCGCGGGCACCTCGGGGCGGCTCGCGGTGCTCGACGCCTCGGAGTGCCCGCCGACCTTCGGCACCCACCCCGACCTGGTGCAGGGCATCATCGCGGGCGGTGAGGCCGCGCTGGTGCGCTCCGTCGAGGGTGCCGAGGACGACGCCGGGGCGGGCGCCGCCGTGATCCGCGACAAGCAGGTCGGCCCGCTCGACTCCGTCGTCGGGATCTCCGCCAGCGGGCGCGCGCCGTACGTCGTCGGGGCGGTCGAGGAGGCCCGGCGGCGCGGCGCGCTGACGGTGGGCCTGGCCTGCAACACCGGCACCCCGCTCGCCCGGGCCGCCGAACGGGAGATCGAGGTCATCGTGGGGCCGGAGGTCGTCACCGGCTCGACCCGGCTCAAGGCGGGCACGGCCCAGAAGCTGGTGCTCAACATGATCTCCACGATCACCATGATCAGGTCGGGCCGCACGTACGGGAACTTCATGGTCGACGTCGTGGCCAGCAACTCCAAGCTCGTCGACCGGGCGGCCCGCATCGTCTCCGACATCACCGGCGCGGACGTGCCGGACGCGCGGGAGGTCCTGGAGGACGCCGGACGCGACGTGAAGACGGCCGTGGTGATGATCGAGCGCCGAGTCGGGGCCGACGACGCAAGGGCGCTGCTCGCCGCGCACGGCAACCGGCTCGGCCCGGCGCTGCGCGGCGCCTGAGGAACCCGGCGGATCCGGAAGCGACCCGATGTCTTACTTTGTAAAGGCGCGTGGCTCGGTGCTGGAAGAGGTCCTGCGCGCGGCCGTGCCCGAGGTCGCCTCGGCAACCGTCGCCGTGATCACCCTGGACGGGCGCACGGTCGCCGCGGCCGCCGTGGGGGAGGCGGTGCGGTACGCCGGACCCTCCGGAGAACCGCTACCCGAGCGGCCGGCCGTGGTGACGGACGCGCTCTTCGACATCGCCTCGCTGACCAAGATGTTCACGGCCGCGGTGGTGGTCTCGCTGGCCCAGGAGGGCGCGCTCGGCCTCGACGAGCCGGTGGCCGCGCGGCTGCCCCGGTTCTACGGGCACCGGCCCGAGATCACCGTACGGCACCTGCTGACGCATTCGGCCGGCCTGCCCGCGAGCCGCCGGGTGGAGAGGGAGCCGGAGGAGGCCCGCTGGGACCTGGTGCTGTCCACCCCCGCGCAGGGGCCGCCGGGCACGCATCTCTACTCGGACGTCGGCATGATCACGGCCGGACGGGTGGCGGAGGCCGCCGGCGGCGCGCCGCTGGACGTGCTCGTGCGTGAACGGGTCACCGGGCCGCTCGGGCTCGGCGCCACGACGTACGGGCCGGTCGAGCCGGGGCGGGCCGTCGCGACCGAGTTCAAGCGGGAGCGGTGTGCCGGAGGCTGCGTCAGAGGTGAGGTGCACGACGAGACGGCCCACGCGCTGGGCGGCGTGACCGGCCACGCCGGGCTGTTCTCCACGGCCGCCGACCTCGTGCGCTTCGGCGAGGCGCTCCGCACCGGCGGCGGCCCGATCCTCTCGCCCGAGTGGACCGCCGAGATGCTGCGCGACCAGGGCGTTCCGGGCGCCGCCTTCCGGCAGGGGCTCGGGGTGCGGATCGATGACCCGGCCATCGTGGGCCCGCTCACCGGCGCGTTCGGCCATTCGGGCTTCACCGGCACGTCGCTGGTGGTCGACCCCGCCCGCCGCCTGACCGTCGTGCTGCTCACCAACAACGTCCATCCTCTGCGGGGGCGGCCCGGCATCCGCGACCTGCGGCACGCCGTCGCCGCCGAGGCCCTGCGCCTGTCCGGCTGAGCAGGCGGACGTTTAATCCTCCTCGTCTGGGTCAGCGGGAAGATCGATCCGCCTCCAGAGGGAGAGGTAATGTGATGACGACCGCGCATCAGACCGGCCGGCGATTGGAAGGCGCGGCCCGGAGGGCGGCTGACCATCCCGCTCTTGAGAAACTCGCCAAGGTCGGCTTCGCCGCCCGGGGCGTCCTTTACGCGATCATCGGACTGGTCGCGCTGCAGATCGCCTTCGGCGGCGGCGGGGAGGCCGACAAGAGCAGCGCGCTCCAGATCGTGCGCGACTCGCCCCTGGGCGACCCCCTGCTGTGGATCATGGCCGTCGGCCTGGCCGCGCTGGTGATCTGGCAGGTCTCCGAAGCCGTCTGGGGCCGGCCCGAGGCCAGGGAGCGCGTGGAGGCCGTCTCCAGGGCCGTCGTCTACGCCGCCCTCGTGTACTCGATGGTGGCGCTGCTCACGCGGAACAAGGGCGCCTCCTCGTCCGACAGCCAGTCGGAGGACGCCACCAAGGCGCTGTTCGACCTGCCCGCCGGGCAGTTCCTGGTCGGCCTGATGGCTCTCGGCGTGATCGCCCTCGGCGTGTACTGGATCTACGAGGGCTGGACCGAGAAGTTCATGCGCGACATGCACGTGACCGAGCCCCGCACCCGCGGTGTCGTGGTGAAGCTCGGCAAGGCCGGCTACATCGCCCGCGGCGTCATCGCCCTGGCCGCCGGCGCCCTGATCGGCCAGGCGGCCCTCACGTACGACCCGGACAAGGCGGCCGGCATCGACGACGCGCTCAAGGCGCTCGCCGACACCCCGGCCGGTCCGTGGCTGCTGGTCGTGGTCGCGATCGGCCTGGTGCTGTTCGCCGTCTACTGCTTCGCGGAGGCCCGCTGGCACCGGGTGTGAGCGGATTCGCCGGAACACCCTGGGGCCGGCCGCGCGCGGCGAAGCGCGCGGCCGGCCTCTGCCGTAGCCGCAGGTGACGGGCGGCGCCCTTGGCCGGCCGATCACCCGTCGCGGGGCGGTTCCGCCCACCGAGGCGTCCCGGCGCCGTCGACGACCACGAGGCGTCCCGTCTCCGTGTAGCGTGCGGACGACACTCCGGCGGCGCGCACCAGGGTGCGCCCGGCCTGGTCGACGATCTCCAGGCCCGCCTGGCCGGAAAGCGCGAACTGCCGTCCGGACGGATGAGCCGCCACCTCCACCTCTGCCGGAACGTCACGTGCCCACGTCTCCCGCCCGGTGGCGTCGACGCCCCGCAGGGCCGTGTGCGCCGTGCCGCCGGCGTCGATCCATCGGGCCAGCAGCACGGCGCCGTCCCGGCCCGCGGCGCACTCCCCCACCTGCGGCAGGTCCGAGGTCAGCGGCGCCGGTGTGCCGTGGGCCAGCAGCGTTCCGCGCGGACCGGCCAGGATCGCCGGACCTCGCACGCCACCCAGGCAGCCGCCCCAGGCCTCCGCCACCGGCCGGGGCGGACCGCCGGGACGTCACCCACGGCCGTCCCGGCGGAACGCCAGCACGCTCGTTCCGGCGTGGCCCGGTCCCCGGTAGACGGCCAGGGCCGCCGAGCGGCCGGCGTCCTCCACCCACAGCACGCCGGCCGTGTCGGCCACGTCGACACGCACCCGGGTGCGGTCGGTGCGGTCCACCCGGATGCGGGCGTCCCGCCCACCGCGGCCGTCCTCGACGAGGACCGCGTCGGAAGGTCCCCGTACGGCCAGTACGCGCTGCACGGGCGCCCGGGCCGGGGCCATCAGGCGGGCCCGCGTCCCGGTCCGCAGCCGGACGCGGTTCGTCCCGTCCCGCCCGGCGGCGGTGATCACCGCGTCCGGGCACCGGGCGGCGCAGACCACTTCGGCGTCGTTCCGGTAGGCGTCCCGGTCGATCCAGGAGAGTTCGCCGGCGGAGGTGTAACCGCGGTAGGACCTCGTGGCCGGATCGGCGACGACGGCCCCGCTGGACGACGCGGCCAGGACCACCGCGCCCGGCGCCGCGCCCGGTTCGAGGCCCGGTTCGAGGCCCGCTTCGAGGCCCGGTGCCACGGGCGCGTGCCCCCGCGGCACGCCCAAGGCCGACGCTTCCCGGGACGGTGTGGCCGGAGCCGCTGAGGGCGCGGGACCGCGGCCGGAGCAGGCGGCCAGCATCACCGCCGCGGCCGTGCCCAGGGCGAGCGTCGCGTGGCGCGGGAACACGAATCGGCCCTCCAGGAGGTTCGGCGCCCCGCCCGGGGCGGGGCGGCCCGTGGTCAGATGTTCTGGGTGTGGCTGCCGCAGCGGGGGTCGGTGCCCTTCTTGTCGAAGACGGCCTTGAACTCGACGTAGGCCTTCTTGTTCTTCGCCACCTTGACGCCGCTCTTCGGCACCGGGCGGTATGCGTTCGCGGACGTCAGCTTCGAGTAGCCCTTGCGGGTGTTGTCCAGCGAGATCCAGGTCCAGTGGATGGTGTCGTGCCCCGCCGTGTTGTGGTGCTTGACCCGCAGCTCCACGTTGTTCTTGTTGCGGACGCCGCTGCCGCCGATGCTCCAGTCGAAGGAGGTGAAGACGTGGTAGCGGCTGCTGTTGTGGTAGTAGGCGTTGAAGTTGATGAAGGCGCCCTTGTTGCTGCAGGAGCCGCTCGTCGACGCGGCGCGGGCGGTGGCGGCGTTCACTCCCGAGGCCGCGCCGGTGCCTGCCTGGGCCGGCGCGGTGAGTCCGGCCAGAGCGGCCAGCAGCCCCGCCGTCGTCGCGACCGCGATGATTCTCGTGCGTGCCATTTCGCTTCCCCTTCTTCGCGGGTTGTCCATTTACGGAACTGGTCCGAGTGTGCAAACCGCTGCGTTAGTGCCGCTTTCATGACGCCTTAGTGGCTGGTCAGGGCTGTTTGTGTGATCTGCGGCGATCGCGCGTCGGGTGGACGGGCTAGCGTATGTTTCGCAGGGGCATGCCCTGGGAGGTGGCGTGACGGAAGCCGTTGGAAGGGTCCGGTATTCGCTGCTCGGCCCGATGAAAGCGTGGCGGGACGGGGAGGAACTGGATTTGGGCTGGGCCAGGCAGCAGGCGGTTCTGGCGGTGCTGCTGCTGGAGATGAATCGGCCGGTGTCCGTCACGGCGCTCGTCGACGCGGTGTGGGGCGCCGATCCGCCGCGTAACGCCCGCAGCACCGTGCAGACATATGTCAGCCGGTTGCGTCGTGTCGTGGAACCGGGCCGGGCGTCGACCGCGCGGAACGCGGTGCTGGTTTCCTCCGACGCCGGCTACCAGGTGCGCGGCGACCCGTCGGAACTGGACGTCGCGATTTTCGAGCGGCATCTCACGGCGGCGGAGGACCTGCGGGCACAGGGAGACCTCGCGGCGGCTGCCGGGAAGGTCGACGCGGCGCTGGCCCTGTGGCGGGGTGAGCCCTTCGGCGGCCTTCAGGGCCCCCGGCTGGAGGCCGAGCGACGGAGACTGCATGAGCGACACGGTTTCGCCGGGGAACTGCGGGCGACGATCAGAGTCGAACTCGGCCAGAACACGGCGGCCATCGCCGAGCTGACGCGGCTGATCGACGAGTTCCCGCTGCGGGAACGCCTTCGCGGGCTGTTGATGCTCGCGCTGTACCGGGCGGGCCGTCAGGCGGACGCCCTGACGGCGTTCCACGACGTCCGCCGGCTGCTCGCGGAGGAGCTGGGCATCGATCCCGGGCCGGAACTGCGGGACCTGCATGAGCGGATCCTGCGCGGAGACAAGGAGCTGGACGGGCCCGCGCCCATGACGGTGCGGCCCCTCGCCCAGGGACCGGGCGGCGGCCCGGAGCCCGTCGGCCCGGACGGCGCGCATCGCCTGGACCGGGCGGCGCTCGAACTCGCGCTGGGGGTCGCCCAGCAGTGGACGGCGGAGGCCGCGGCCCGGTACCTGCACCGTCCGGCACCCGTCCGGCTGCGCTGGTCCAGCACGGGCCGGTCGATCGCCGCCACGGCGTCCGCGGTGCTGGGTGACGACGACGCGACCGGCCGCGACGATCGCGTGGACCTCCGCGGCGACCTGGACGACCTGGTCGACGCGTTCCGGCGGCTCCCGGCACGTCAGCTGGTCATTCTCGGCGAGCCGGGCGCGGGTAAGACGGTGCTGGCGATCCTGCTCACTCTCGGGCTGCTCCGCACCGCCCGGCCAGGCGAGCCCACACCGGTGCTGGTGCCGCTCTCGTCCTGGAGCCCGCGACGTGAGCACCTGCACACCTGGTTCGCCCGCAAGCTGGTCGAGGAATACCCGGGGCTGGCCAACAAGGCGGCGTACGGACCGGACGCCGCGGCGCGCCTGGTGAGCACGGGACGGGTGCTGCCGGTTCTCGACGGCCTCGACGAAACCCCGCCCGGCCTGCACGCGGCCGCGATCGACGCCCTCGACGAGGCCGTCGCCGGTGGCCGCCCTCTCGTGGTCACCTGCCGCAGCACCGAGTACGAGAAAGCGGTGCGGCGCGGAGGCGCCATCCTGGCCAGGGCGGCCGTCGTCGAGATCGAGCCCGTGGAGGCCGAGGACGCCATCGCCTACCTCACCGCACGCCGGCGGCTCGGCGAGGACCGCTGGGACCCCGTCGCGGAGCATCTGCGGGCACACCCTCGGGGACCGCTGGCCTCCGCGCTGTCCACCCCTCTCATGGTGGACCTCACGCGCACCGCCTACGCCGACGCCGCCGCCGACCCCACCGAGCTGCTGGACGTCGCCCGCTTCCCCGGCCCGGCCGAGATCGAAGACCACCTTCTCGACGCGTTCCTGCCCGCCGTCTACCGGCACCATCCGCCGGCGCCGGGCACCAGGCCGCACCCGTCCCCCCGGTACCGGAGCGAACACGCCCTGCGGTGGCTCACCTTCCTCGCCGGTCACCTGGGGCGCAGGCACACCCACGACTTCGAGTGGTGGCGGCTGGCCGACACCGTTCCGCACCGCACCAGAGGGGTGGTGTTCGGACTTCCACCCGCGGTCCTGTGCGCACTCACCGGCGGCCTCGCGGCCGGGCCCGTGATCGGGCTCGTCTACGGGCTGTCGTTCGGGCTGGCGGGCGTCGTCGCGAACGCACGTGGCGGGCGGCCGGGGCCGGTACGCGTCGAGGTCCGGTTCCGCGGCACCGCGAGACGCTTCCTGAGCCGGTTCGTCATCGGCCTCACGATCGGTGTGGCGCTCGGGCTCGGCTGGGCGCTGCCGTCGGTCCTGACGCTCATGCTCTGCGTGGTCTTCGGCCTGGCGACAGGGTCGCATGTGTGGCTGGACATCCCGGCTGACGCGACCCGGGCGTCCAGCCCGTCGGCCATCCTGAGACAGGATCGCGTCGCCACCCTGTGGTTCGCGCTGTCCATCGCGGTGACACTGGGCCTGTTCTACGCGACGGCCTACACCTTCAGCCGGGACATCCGGGCGGTTCCGGTCCTCGGCGGCGTCTTCGACCTCGAACTCGCCGTGCCCGCCGGAATCGCGGCGGCGATACTGGGCCGCTCCTTGTTCGGCCGTCTGGGCAGCGTGACCTACGGGCTCGCGGCCGCCGTGATGGGCGGCCAGGTGATGACGCCGGCCGGCACCCTCGCCACCGGGCTCGCGGCAGGGGGTGTCTTCGGACTCGCGGTCGGGCTGACCGTGGCGTCGTCCAGAGCCTGGGGGGCGTTCACCGTCGTCCGGATCTGGCTGGCCCTGACCGGACGGACACCGCTGCGCCTGATCCGGTTCCTCGACGACGCCCATCGGCGGGGCGTTCTGCGGCAGACGGGAGGGGTGTACGAGTTCCGGCACGCCCGGCTGCGGGATCACCTGGTCGGCAGGAGCGGTCACGCATGACCGGGACGGAGGCGAGCCACGGCGCCGGAGACGGCCGACGGGCCTTCACCGGCTCCGCCGGGCCCGCTTCGCGCGTCAGCCGGCACCGTCGGCGCCGTGGCGCAGGCCGTCCACGAGCAGGTCGATCACCCGCCCGGCCTGCTCGCGCTGCGCGGGCTCACCCGCGGCGAGGCAGGCGCCGTTCATGCCGGTGAGCAGATCCTCGGCCGCCACGTCCCGCCGGAACACCCCTGCGGCGGCCCCCGCCTCGATCAGCGTGCCGATCGCGCCGACCAGCCGGTCGCGGCTGTGCGCGTACGGGTTGGCGCCGGCGGCGATCACCGCGCGGAGCGCGTCCGCCATGCCCCGCTTGGTCGCCAGGTAGTCGACGAAGCGGTCCATCCAGGTGCGCAGCGCCACGTCGGGCGGCATCTCCTCCAGCAGTCCGGCCGCCGCGTCGCACAGCTTCGCCAGTTCGTTGCGGTAGGCCGCCTCGATCAGCGCCTCCCTGGTGGGGAAGTGGCGGTAGAGCGTGCCGATGCCGACGCCCGCCTCCTTCGCGATCGCGTCGAGCGTGACGTCCGGCCCATCCTGGGAGAACGCCCGTACGGCGACGTCGAGCAGCCGCTCGCGGTTGCGCCGGGCGTCGGCGCGCAACGGCTTGGGTCCGGGGGTGGACACGGCTCCTCCACGGCACGGGTTGCTAACCGGAGGAAGCTCCGGTTAGAGTCGCAAGCGTACCGGAGGTTCCTCCGGTTTGTTCTGATTGTAGCGGCCCGGACTCCCAGGGGCCCGCGCCGCCGTACGGGACGGGGAACGAACATGACTCGGAACACGACTCAGACCACGCGCGTCACCACGCCGTTCACCGCCGGGTCCACCGCCGCCGAGGTGATCGAGGGCGTCGACCTGCGCGGGCGGCGGGCCGTCGTGACCGGCGGCGCGTCCGGCATCGGCGTCGAGACCGCGCGGGCGCTGGCCGCCGCGGGGGCCGAGGTGACGATCGCGGTCCGCGACCTCGGCGCGGGCAAGCGGGTCGCCGACGACCTCGCCCTCGACACCGGCAACGCGCGGGTGCGCGTGGCGCCGCTCGACCTGATGGACCGGGCGTCCGTCGCGTCGTTCACCGCGACCTGGGAGGGGCCGCTGCACATCCTGGTCAACAACGCCGGCGTGATGGCCTCGCCCGAGGCACGCACGCCCGAGGGCTGGGAGTCGCAGTTCGCCACCAACCACCTCGGGCACTTCGCGCTGGCCGTCGGCCTGCACCCGGCGCTCGCGGCGGCCGGAGGCGCCCGCGTCGTGTCGGTGAGCTCCAGCGCCCACCTGCGCTCGCCGGTCGTCTTCGACGACATCCAGTTCCGGGAGCGCCCGTACGACCCGTGGCTGGCGTACGGGCAGTCCAAGACTGCCAACGTGCTGTTCGCGGTCGAGGCGGGCAGGCGCTGGGCCGGCGACGGCATCGTGGTCAACGCGCTCATGCCCGGCGCGATCCCGACCAACCTCCAGCGGCACGTCACCGAGGAGGAGCTTGAGCGCATGCGCACGCAGATGGGCGGCGACGGCCCCGCCTGGAAGACGGTCGAGCAGGGCGCGGCCACCTCCGTGCTGCTCGCGGCCTCGCCGCTGGTCGAGGGCGTCACCGGTCGCTACTTCGAGGACTGCCAGGAGGCCGGGCCGCATCGCCCGGGCACCCGCCGCGGCGTCGCCGAGTACGCACTCGACCCGGAGGCGGCCACCCTGCTCTGGCAGGTGTCGGCCGACCTGCTCGACCTCTAACCGATCCCGGGATTCTCCGAAGAGTCGTCGCCCGCCGCCAGCTTGCGGTGATCGCGGGGTGACATGCCGTACGCGGAGCGGAAGGCCCGGCTGAAGGTGGCGGCATCGGCGAAGCCCCAGCGAGTGGCGATGGCCTGGATCTGACGGGAACGCTGCCGGGGATCGGCGAGATCGCGATGGCACTGTTCCAGCCGGCATCGGCGGATCCAGGCCGCCACCGTGACGCCCTGCTCCTCGAAGAGCTTGTACAGGTGCCGGACGGAGATCTGGTGTGCCGCGGCGATCGTCTGAGGAGTGAGGCCGGGGTCGCCGAGCCGCTGCCGGACGAAGTCGTGGATCAGCGACAGCAGGGCCTGGCGTCGCGATTCCGGTGACAGCAGGGCGGTGGCCTCCAGCCGGTCGGCGCAGGCGGCCGCGACCAGGTCGAAGGTGACGGCGGCCACCGTCTCCGCGTCACGAGATGTGAGACCGTCGGCGTTCTCCGCCAGGTGCTTGAGATGCCCGGCCAGGACGCCGGTGATGCCGTTCCGCACGGGAATCGGCGCGGCGGTGAGCTGCCCGACCATGTCGGACCGCAGGCCGAGCGCGGCCCGGGGGAACTGGACGATCAGTGACCTGGCCGGATCGTCGGCGGATCCCCGCCACCCCCCGAACGGCCGGGAGGAGTCGATGAGGAGCAGCTGTCCCGCCTGGAAGGCGGCGTCCCGTCCCGCCTGCGTCACGCGGCCACGGCCGCGGAGAATGAGATGCAACTGGAAGACTTCCGGATCCGACTGGCGGATGAGCTTCACAGGCCGGCTCGCCTGCAGCAGGCAGTGGTTCGTCAGCGACATCTGCAGTGCGCCGAGGCCGAACACCTGCGCTGATCCGTCGAAGCGGGCGGGATGGTCGGTGGCCAGCCGCACCGGCATAAGAGTTCTCGACATGGTGTCGTTCCAGAAGGTGAACCGATCCGGGACGGCCATGTCTCTGGTGTTCCACGCGATTTTCATGTGTCCTCGGCGGTCGTTGTCATGGAATGGCGGCTTTCTTCACCGCGAAGCACCTCCGCCATACGCTGTGAATACGATCAAATTTGCACCGGAAACAGCAGGATGATGACTTGGCGGCGACATGTAGTCAAGATCGCGTCTGTTTACAGGGAAGCCGCGGTGCCGCACGCCGCGGAGCGGGCGGGAGGCCGGGAACTCGCGGATCTCGCCGCGGCGGTTCGTGCCCTCTGACCAGCGTGTTCACTGGGTCATGACCACGCCCCGACCCGATGGTTTGACCGGCGGCCGGCAGGCAGGCCGCTGAGAGACGCTTCAAGGAGTGGATGAGATGCGAGCCGTAGTGATGCACGCCCCCGGCGACGTCCGGGTGGAGCAGCGCGAGGACCCCAGGATCCTCGAACAGACCGACGCGATCATCCGGGTGTCCGCGGCCTGTGTCTGCGGCTCGGACCTGTGGCCCTACCGGGGCGTGACCAGGCAGGACGGGCCGGCGCCGATGGGCCACGAGTACGTCGGCGTCGTCGAGGAGGTCGGCAGCGAGGTCCGCGATCTCAGGCCCGGCCAGTTCGTGGTCGGCTCGTTCTTCGCCTCCGACAACACGTGTGAGATCTGCCGGGCCGGCTACCAGTCCCGCTGTGTGCGCGCCGTGCCGATGGGCGCGATCGGCACCCAGGCGCAGCGGGCCCGTGTGCCCCTGGCCGACGGCACCCTGGTCGCCACCCCCGGCATGCCCGACGCGGACCTGATTCCGAGCCTGCTGGCCGCCTCCGACGTGCTGGGCACCGGCTGGTTCGCCGCGGTCGCCGCGGAGGCCGGTCCCGGCAGGACCGTCGCGGTCGTCGGTGACGGCGCCGTCGGCCTGCTCGGTGTGCTGGCGGCCGGCAGGCTGGGCGCCGAGCGGATCGTCGTCTTCAGCCGGCACGCCGACCGGCAGAAGCTCGCCGTCGAGTTCGGCGCCACCGACATCATCACCGAGCGCGGCGACGAGGGCGTGGCCAGGCTCAAGGACCTGACCGGTGGGCTGGGCGCGCACTCGGTCATCGAGGCGGTCGGCACCCAGGAGTCGATGATGCAGGCCATCCGCTCCACTCGTCCCGGCGGGCACGTCGGCTACGTCGGGGTCACCCACGAAGTCGAGCTGCCCGGCATCGAGCTGTTCTTCTCCGCCGTGCACCTGCACGGCGGCCCGGCCCCGGTGCGCCGCTTCCTGCCGGAGCTGATCCGGCTGATCTGGGACCGCGAGATCGACCCCGGTAAGGTCTTCGACCTTGAACTGCCGCTGGAGGAGGCCGCCGAGGCCTACAGGGCCATGGACGAGCGCCGGGCCGTCAAGGTCCTGCTGCGCCCCTGACGCCGCCTCTTCGCGCAAGGCGCCCACCGTTAGATCCATCACATAGCTGGCCGATCGGTCAAATACTGGCCGATCGGTCAGCTATTGTGTTCCGCATGGCACGCGCAACCACGACGCGCGCGGACATCCTCGACTCGGCCGTGCGGCTGTTCGCCGCCCACGGCTTCCGCGGCACCTCGCTGCAGGACATCGCCACGGACGCGGGCTGCTCCAAGGCGTCCTTGCTGTACCACTTCACGAACAAGGACGCGATCCTCACCGAGCTGCTTGCGCCCGTCGGCCCGGAGTTCGCCGAGCTGGAAGGGCGGCTCGCCGGGCTGCGCGGTGAGGAGGCCGCCCGTGCCGCCGTCACCGGGCTCGTCGACCTGTCCCTGCGCTTCCGGCTCCAGGTGAAGATCCTCCTTCAGGACGTCGACGCGCTGATCAACCGGCCGGAGCTGCCCGACGCCGACCACATCGTCGAACGGCTCACCGAAGCCCTGTCGGGCCGTTCGGACGCCCCCGAGGCCCGCGTCTGGGCCTGGATGGCGATGCTCGGGATCATCCTGACCAGCGCCAGTGAATGCGTGATCCCCGAAGAGACACTGCGCGCGGAACTCACCCGCGGCGCGTTGCGGACGCTCGGTCTGCCGACCGGCTGACCCTCCCCGAGAAAGAGATCTGCTGTGGCAACCCTGCTGTACCGGCTGGGCCGGTTCTCCTTCCGCAGGCGCGGGCGCGTCGCCGCCCTGTGGCTGCTCCTGCTGGTGGTCCTGGGCCTGGCCGCCGCGGCCTTCCACGGCCCGGCCGGCGACAAGTTCTCGATGCCCGGCACCGAGTCACAGCGGGCGCTGGACGCCCTGGCCAAGGAGTTCCCGCAGGCCAGCGGTGCCACCGGGGCCATCGTGGTGGCCGCTCCGCAGGGCCGGAAGCTGGAGCCCGCCGCGGTCGCGCCCGTGGTCAAGGAGGCCGCCGCCGTTCCCGGCGTCGTCGCCGCCCTCAACCCGTTCAAGACCGGCGCCGTCTCTCCCGACGGCCGCTACGCCCTGGTCCAGGTGCAGTTCGCCCATGCGGCCAAGGACGTGACCGACGCCCAGCGCGCGGCGTACCTCAAAGCCGGCTCCTCGGCGCCGGGGCTGCGGGTCGAGCACGGCGGCGAGGTCCTGAACGCCGCGCCGGAGGTAGGCGGGTCGGAAGGGCTCGGCGTCCTGATCGCCGCCGTGGTGCTGATCGTCACCTTCGGCTCGCTGGTGGCCGCCGGCATGACCCTGCTGAACGCGCTGATCGGCGTGGGCGCCGGCATGGGCGGGCTGTTCGCGCTCAGCGGCGTCGTCGAGCTGACCTCCGTCACGCCGGTGCTGGCACTGATGCTGGGCCTCGCCGTCGGCATCGACTACTCGTTGTTCATCACCTCGCGCTACCGCCAGTTCCTCGCCGAGGGCGTGGCGCCGGAGGAGGCCGCCGGCCGGGCTGTCGGCACCGCCGGATCGGCGGTCGTGTTCGCCGGGGCGACCGTGGTCATCGCGCTCGCTGGCCTGTCGGTGGTCGGCATCCCCTTCCTCAGCGTGATGGGCCTGGCCGCCGCGGGCACCGTGGCCGTCGCCGTCCTGGTCGCCCTCACGCTGCTGCCGGCCTTCCTGTCGTACGCCGGGGCCCGCGTTCTGCCCCGCAGGCAGCGCACCGGAGACGACGCCGGCGCGGAGGGCCGCGGCTTCGGCTACACCTGGGGACGGGTGGTCACCCGGCTGCGCGTGCCGATCCTCGTGGCCGGCGTGCTGGCCCTGGGCGCGCTCACGCTACCGGCCCAGGATCTGCGGCTGGCCCTGCCCGACGCCGGCACCGCCGCCCCCGGCACTCCGGCCCGCGAGGCGTACGACCTGACCAGCGAGGGATTCGGCGAGGGCTTCAACGCCCGCCTGATCGCCGTGGTCTCCGCCGCCGACCGCGCGGCCACGACCGCCGCCGCCGGGCAGGCCGCCCAGCTGATCCAGCGGACCCCCGGCGTGCTGGCCGTGGCCCCGCCGCAGCCGAACGCCGCGGGCACCACCGCGCTGCTGACCATCATCCCCAAGGCCGGGCCCACCGACGCGGCCACCGAGGACGCCGTCCACGCCATCCGCGCCAAGGTCGCCGCCATCGGCGGCGCCGAGATCGCCGTCACCGGCGCCACGGCCGTGGGCATCGACGTCTCCGACAAGCTCGCCGACGCCATGCCGGTGTACCTGCTGCTGGTGGTCGGCCTGTCGGTGCTGCTGCTGATGCTCGTCTTCCGCTCGATCCTGGTCCCCGTCAAGGCCGCGCTGGGCTTCCTGCTCACCGTCGGCTCGACCTTCGGCATCACGGTGGCGATCTTCCAGCAGGGTCACCTGGCCGGTCTGCTGGGCGTGGACGTGCCGGGCCCGCTGGTCAGCTTCCTGCCGATCCTGCTCATCGGCATCCTGTTCGGCCTGGCCATGGACTACGAGGTGTTCCTGGTCTCGCGGATGCGCGAGGACTACGTGCGCGGCGACGCTCCCCGCCAGGCGACGATCAACGGCATGGGGCACAACGCGCGGGTCGTCACCGCCGCGGCGCTGATCATGACGGCCGTGTTCGGCGGGTTCGTGTTCATGAACGACCCCATCATCAAGTCGATGGGCTTCGCGCTGGCCGTCGGCGTGCTCGTCGACGCCTTCGTGGTCCGGATGACCCTCGTCCCCGCCGTGATGTCCATGCTCGGCCGCGCCGCCTGGTGGCTGCCCCGCGCCCTGGACCGGGCGCTGCCCGACCTCGACGTCGAGGGCGAGCGCCTGCGCCACCACCTCACCGTCGCCGAGCCCTCGGAGCGGGCCGGGGTGTCCTGACGCCTCGCCCGCACCCGCGGACAGGCCGGCACACGCGAAACGCCCCCGGCGGCCCTGGAGACCAGGGCCGCCGGGGGCGTCACAGGCGTCCTACGCGCTCTTGCGCCGCTGCTCCCTCAGAATGGCCAGCCGCTCGTTGAGCACCTCCTCCAGGTCCTCGATCGAGCGGCGCTCGAGAAGCATGTCCCAGTGGGTCCGCGGCGGCTTCGCCTTCTTCTGCTGCGGCTGCTCCGCGTCCACCCGCAGCGCCGGGCTGCCGCAGTGACGGCACTCCCAGGTCGTCGGGATCTCGGCCTCGACGGCGAGCGGGACGGTGGTGAGATGACCCTTGGGGCACGTGTAGGACACCTCCTGGCGCGGGGCCAGGTCGGTGTTGCGGTCGTTCTCGTAGCTGGTCGCGCCGAGCCGGGTACCGCGAAGTGCACGCTCGCCCATGTTCTTAAGCCTCCTGAGGTCCCCGCCTTCGAGGGGGTTCGTTCGCCACCGCGTACAACGCCTGATACCGTGAAGGGATTCCCAGCCGAGACCTGATCCAATCGCGCTTTTTCCGTCCCACCGGTCCCAGCTGTGCGGTAGAAACCGCGCCTTCAAGATCGAGTCACACCGCTGACCGATACCGGACAGGCATCATCTCGGGTAACGGGTGGCCCTGCTCGATCGCCTCGGCGAGCCGAACCGCGCCTCGACGGTGAGACCAGGCGTGGACAGGATCGGGTCCGCGGCCGGCCTGGGCGCCTGGTCGAGGACGATCCCCAGCTCCGCCATGCGGCTGGCCGCGTCCAGGCCGAGTGAGCCGGTCGCGGAGAGTTCGAGGTAGCGCGGCATGAGCCGGGCCAGAAGGTCGTCCTGGTGCACCTTTCCAGCGCCATGCCTGGTAGAGGTCCAGCGGTAGGTATCGGTGGGCGGGCAGATCCGCGGCGTAGCGGTGCACGAACCAGTCGAATGACGCGCTCATGAGCGCGCCGCGCAGAACCGCGTTCGCCGCGGTCCGCGGATGACGGGCGTCGGACTCCGAGTGCGTCGGCGACCTCGGCGACGGCCGCCAGCAGGACCGGGTGGTCCGCGCGCCGCGCGACGTGCCGATCTCGCACCGGTGCGGGCCAGACGACGGGCACCAGCCGGACGGCGACCAGCACCACGCCGGCGACGACGATCAGCTCTTCACCCTGCCGGCCGAGGCGCCAGGCGATCACCGTGGAGATCGCGGCGGCCAGCGCGGGCGCGAGCCCGTTGTCCACCCAGCCCGGGACGCGGGTCCAGCGCCGCACTCCCCACCCTCCGGGCAGCGGTGGCCACCAGCCGGCCCTCACCCAGGCGGGAACGAAGGCCCTGGCGCGATGGGTCAGCACGAGCCACACCGCCCGTCGGGGGGTCATGCCTCCAGGCAGCACGGACGATCCCTCCCAGAACGCGTCCTCTCAGATGTGGTCGGGGACCTCGTTGCCCGCGTCGCGGATGGCCCGGGGCAGGTTGACGGTCGTGAGCAGCACGAATCCGAGAACGAAGAACACGATCAGCGAGACGATCGCGGTGCGGTAGCTGTCGGTGAGCTGGAGCGCCAGCGTGAGCACCAGTGAGCCGAGGAACGCCGACCCCTTGTCGCTCACCTGGTACAGGCTGAAGTACTCCGCCTCCCGCCCCGGCGGGATCACCAGCGAGTACAGCGACCGTGACAGCGCCTGCGTGCCGCCCATGACGATCGCGATGGCGAAGGCGATCGCGTAGAACTGCAGGGCCGCGCCCTTCTGCAGGAAGTAGGCCACCCCCACCACCACGGTCCACACCACCAGGCTGGCGAGGACCGTGCGCTTGGTCCCGAACACCGCCGCGAGCCGCCCCAGCCCGAGGGCGCCGCCGACCGCGATGAACTGCACCATCAGGATCGCGCCGATCTGGTGGGTCTGCCCCAGCCCCAGCTCCTGGTCGGCGTACGTCGCGGAGAACCCGATGACGGTCTGCACGCCGTCGTTGTAGACCAGGTAGGCCGCCAGGAACAGCAGCGTGCGGGGATAGCGGCGCGCCTCGGCGATCGTGCGGCCGAGCTGGCGCACGCTGCCGGCGACCGCCCGCGCCGCGGTCGCCTCGTGGACCGGCACCCGCCGGTCGCGCAGGCGCAGCATCGGGATGATCGTGAAGGCGCCCCACCACAGGCCCGCCGAGGCCAGGCTGATCCGCACCGCCAGGCCCTCGTCGATGTCGGCGAACAGGTAGACCACCAGGTTGAGCGCGAGCAGCAGGCCGCCGCCGAGGTAGCCGAAGCCCCACCCCCTGCTGGAGATCGTGTCGCGTTCCTCCGCCCCGGCGATCTGGGGCAGGAAGGAGTCGTACACGACCCGCGCCGAGCCGAAGGTGACGTTGGCGAGCAGGAACAGCGCGCCGCCCAGCAGGTACGCGTCGCCGGAGACGAGGTAGAACCCCAAGGTCGCCACCGCGCCGGTGAAGGCGAGCGACCCGAGGATGCGCCTCTTGCGCCCGGTGTGGTCGGCCACGGCGCCGACGACCGGCATGACCACGATCTGGAGCAGCACCGAGATCGTCACCATCGCGGTGAAGTACGCCTTCGGCCGCAGGTCCAGGCCGAGGAACGACACGAAGCCGTCCGGGCCGCCCGCCGCCGTCGTGGCGACCGAGGTCAGGTACGGCCCGAGGAAGACGGTCAGGACGGTCGTCTGGAACGCCGAGTCGGCCCAGTCGTACCAGTACCAGCCGCGCTGCTCCCGCCGTCGCGCGCCGGGAAGCTCCTCCTGAACGACCTGGGGGGCGGTCATCGTCTCTCCTCGCCTGTGGAGCGGTCGTGCCGGGCGGTCCCGCGGGTTACGGGACCGCCGGGCGGGGGTGCCACTGCCCGCGCGACTTGAGGACGTCGCGCAGGCCGCTGATGTTGTCGGTCATGATGCCGTCCACGCCGAGGTCGAGCAGGTGGGCCATCGTCACCGGGTCGTTGACCGTCCACACGTGCACCTGCATGCCGATCGCGTGCGCGGTCCGTACGAGGGCGCGGGTGGTCACCCGCAGGCCGCGGAACCCGATGGGCGCCTGCGCGCACGGCACCCCCGCCCGGGCCAGCCCCGACAGCAGGCGGCCGTACCCGCCGCCCATCGCGGCGGTGCGCAGGGCGGCCAGCCCGCGCGGGCCGAGTGAGAAGCAGACCTCCCCGTCGACCGCGCGCAGGGCGCGCGACAGCCGGGCGTCGGAGAACGACGTCAGGCAGACCCGGTCGTGGGCGCCGGTGCGGCGGATCGCCCGGGCCAGCGGCGCGATCGCGGCGCTCTCCTTGACGTCGATGTTGAACCGTACGTCCGGCCAGGTGCCGAGCAGGTCCTCGATCAGGGGGATCTCGTGCCGCCCGCCGATCCTGGCCGTCCGCACCTCGCGGTAGGGGAGGCGGGAGACACGTCCGGCGCGGTCGGTGACACGGTCGAGCGTGTGGTCGTGGAACGCGAGCAGGACGCCGTCAGAGGTCGCGTGGGCGTCGGTCTCCAGGTAGGTGTAGCCGAGGCCGACGGCCCTGGAGAAGGCCTCCATGGTGTTCTCCCGGCCCTCGGCGGCACCGCCGCGGTGCGCGAAGGCGAGCGGGCCGGGATGGTCGAGGAACGCGAAACGGCGGTGCACGAAAGGAGTATGCCGGGTCTCGGAGAGTGCGTCAGCGCACGGACATGAACATTTGGGTCACGAGGCGCCCAACGACGCCCATTCCCGCCGCCTGGCCTCGGCCATCGCGATCGCCGCGGCCACCGCCACGTTCACCGACCCGACCCTGCCGACCTGCGGGATGTAGGCCACGGCGTCGGCGGCCTCCAGGCAGGCGGGGGAGCAGCCGTGGTCCTCGCTGCCCAGCACCAGGCAGACGTCCCCGTCCAGCGCGGCCTCGTGCAGCGGCGCGGCGTCGCCGGTCAGCTCGACGGCGACGACCCGGTAGCCCTCCTGCCTGGCGGCGCGTACGGCGTCGGTCACCGGGACCGGCTCGTGCCACTCGACCAGCCGCTCGGTGCCGAGCGCGGTCTTCTGCGCCTTGGGGTTGGTGGGCGGCGTGGCGTTGCCGGCCAGCCAGATCGTCTCCACGCCGAACGCGGCGGCGGTGCGGAAGATCGAGCCGATGTTGAAGGGGCCCGTGACGGATTCGAGGATCAGCGCCAGCCGGCCCTCGGTGTTGCGGCGCCAGGTGCGGTTGAGCCGCTTGACGTCGGTCGGCTTGAGCTGCCTGCGCGGGTTGGTCGTGGTCGTCCTGGTCGTGTTCATCGGGGCGCTCATCGCTCCTGGTCGCCGGAAGAGCCGCGCACAGTGGAGGGCGCGGGGGAGGGTGCGGGGCGGGCGTCCACCCGCAGGACGCGGTAGGCGGACCGGGAGGCCAGCCGCGAGGCGGGCCAGCCCTGCTCGGTCAGCCAGCGCTGCAGCGAGTCGGAGCCCAGGTGTTTCTGCACGACGAGGTACGCGCTGCCGTCGGGGGTGAGCCGGTCGAGCCACCGCGTGAGCATGGCGTGGAGGGCGGCCTTGCCGATCCGGATGGCCGGGTTCGACCAGATCGCCCGGAACCTGACGTCCTCCGGCACCTCGTCGGCGTGCGCCGACCTTACTTTGTCAAGGCGGGCGCTCGCGGCGTTCCTGCGGCACAGTTCCACCGAACGGCGGTTCACGTCGACGGCCCACACCGTCGCCCCCGGCGCCCGGGACGCCATGGTCAGCGCGATCGGGCCGTAGCCGCAGCCCAGGTCGAGCAGGTCGCCCTCCGGGGGCGGCGGAGGCACGGTCTCCAGCAGCACCCGGGTCCCGGCGTCGATCCGCTCGGGGGAGAACACCCCGCTGTCGGTCTCCAGGCGCAGGTGCAGATCCGGGAGGACCAGGGTGACCGTCCCCGGCCGGCTGTCCGCCTCGGGACGCTCCTCGAAGTAATGGGCCACGTGCCCAAACGTACCAACGCCGCGGAGCGGTGATCTCCACGGACGGCTCCGCGGAGACGGGGGTGAAACACTTCCGGCCTTCCGGACACGTACGAGATGGCGGGAAAAAACGGTGAAGGGGGAGCAGCGGTGGGCCGCGGGGACATGAGGCGCCGTTTCGAGGAGATCTACGTGGCGCACTACGCGGATCTCCTCGCCTACGTCCGGCGCCGCACCACGTCCCCCGAGGACGCCGCCGACGCCCTCGCCGAGACCTTCGCCACGGCCTGGCGGCGCATCGGCGACGTCCCCGCCGGTCCGGCGGCCCGCCTGTGGCTGTACGGCGTGGCCCGGCGGGTGCTGGCCAACGGCCGCAGGGCCGAGACCCGCAGGAGCGCGCTCGTCGAGCGGCTCGGAGCGGAGCTCGCCCTGTGGGACGCGCGGCGGCGGGAAGAGCCGCCCTGGCCGCCGGACCACGGGGAGCTCGACGCCGTACGCCGGGCGTTCCGGCGGCTCGGCGCCGACGACCGCGAGGTGCTGGCGCTGGCGAGCTGGGAAGGGCTGGCGTCGGCGGAGATCGCCACCGTGCTCGGCTGCTCGCGCGGGGCCGCCCGCCTCCGGCTGCACCGGGCCCGCAAACGCCTCGCCGCGGAATTGAGCTCCGCGGGAGTGGACATGGCCCGGTACGGGGTCCGGATGGCGGCACTGGCGGGAGGAGAGGCGTGATGGACCACAACGCTCACGGCGGCACGTACGGCCGCGCACATGGTCACGCTCAGGACCCCGCGCGCGACCACGACCTGCGCCGCCTGATCGCCGGCATCGCCCCCGATCCCGGGCCGGGGCTGACACCGCCGGCCATGGAGTTGCTGGACGAGATCGTCTCGGAGCCGCTTCCGGCGCACGGTCGCGGGAACCGGTTCCGGCGCGCGGCCGGCGGGGCCGTCCGGAGTCTCCGGCTCCGCCTGGCGGCGGTCGTCCTCCCGCTCGCCGCCGTCATGCTCGCAGTGTCGTGGATCGTCCCCGGGGCTGCCGGACTCGGCCCCGATCCCGCCTCCGCCGCGCTCGACATCAGGCGGGAGGGCGGCCACTACGTCGTCATGGTGCGGGACCTGTTCGCCGATCCCGCGACGTACCAGCGCGAACTGCGCCAGCGCGGCCTGGACGTGGAGGTGCGGATCGTGCCCACGGCGCCCGCTTCGGCGGGACGGGCGCTCTACGTCGACGGCACCCGCGACAACAGCGCCATCACCGCGATCCCGGCGTCGGGCCTGTGCGCGCGCCTCGCCGGCTGCCCGGCCGGGTTCCGCATCCCGGTGGACTTCCGCGGGCACGCCGAGGTGCTGATCGGCCGCGCCGCCCGGCCGGGGGAGCGGTACGGCCTCATGGAGCACATCGACATGGAGGGCCGGCCCTTCCACTGCGTGGACTTCCTCAACAGGACCGTCGCCGAGGTCCTGCCGCTGCTGCGGGAGCACGGCGTGCGAGCGGAGTTCACCTCCTACGCCGCCCACGGCGCCCGGCTGACCGCCCCCGCCGGCTGGTACGTCCACGAGGGGATCATGGTCGCCGACGGACAGGCGCTCCTGCTGGTCGGCCCCGCCCCCAACCCCCGGCCACGCGCCAGGGACGCCTACTGCCCGGCGGCCGCCGGGTCACCGTCCCACCCCTGAGCCGCCGAGCCGCCGGGTCGCGCTGAACCACGCGGCTCGGCGAGGCGACCGACCTCCCGCCGCGATCACGGAACCCGGCCACTCGGCGCCGTGCGCGGATGACGCCTGCCCGTCTCCCCTCCCCGATCGGATTCGCCATGCTCGCGTACGCTCACCGCCTGCTCCCGGTCCTCGCCCGGGCCGGGCGGCACCGCGCCTTCACGGTCACGCTGACGATCGCGGCCGCGCTCCGGACGGTCACCATGCTCGGCTACCCGCCCGCCCGGCTGTACTGGTACGACTCGTTCACCTACCTGCACAACGCCGTCCACCTGCGGCCCGAGCAGGGGTTCCACCCGATCGGATACCCCCTGCTGCTGCGTGCCCTCCTGCCCTTCCACAGCGTCGAGGTGGTCGTCGCCGTGCAGCACGCGATGGGACTGGCGACCGGCGTCGTCGTCTACGCGGCGCTGCGCGGCAGGGGAGCGCCCGGCTGGGCCGCCGTGGCCACCGCGGCACCGGTGCTGTTCGACGCGTCGTTCCTCCGCCTGGAGCACGCGGTGCTGTCCGACTCGCTGTTCATCCTGCTGGTCGTGGCGGCCACGGCCCTGCTGGTCCGCCGCCCGGTGCCGTCCGCGCGCGCCGCCGGGGCCGCCGGCCTGCTCCTCGCGGGAGCCGCCCTCACGCGGACGATCGCGCTGCCGCTGATCCTGCTCGCCGTGCTGGTGCTCGCCGTACGCCGCGTCCCCTGGCGCCGCCTGGCCGTGCTCGCCCTGTCCGGGCTGCTGCCGGTCGCCGCGTACGCGGGATGGTACGCCGGGGTCCACGGCAGGTTCGCGATCGGCGGCGGGGACGGGGTCGCGCTGTGGGCCCGCACCATGACCTTCGCGGACTGCGCGCTCGTCCGGCCTCCGCCGGACCTCGCGCCGCTGTGCCCGAACGGCCTCGCGCTCGACGCGGCGAGCGAGTACGTGTGGGCGGGGGAGTCCTCCCTCAACCGGCTCCCCGGCGGGCACGCCGCGCTCAACGAACGGGCCCGCGCCTTCGCGCTGCGCGCCATCGCCGCCCAGCCGATGGACTACCTGCGCGACGTGGCGACGGACACCGCGCTCGCGTTCGCCTGGACCCCCGTCGCCCACCCGGCGCGCACCGTCCCCGCGTTCGGTTTCGCCCGCGGCACCTGGCCGCTGCCCGCCGATCAGCCGCTCGCCGGGCAGGCCAGAAGGGAGTACGACCCGGATCTCACCGGCATGCGGTCGGTCCGGCCGTACGCGGACCTGCTCGTCGCCTACCAGTACCCGGCCTACCTGCGCGGGCCGCTGCTGGCCGCCGTCCTGCTGCTGGGCGCCGCGGGCGCGGTGCGGCGACCCCGGACGGCGGCGCTGCCGTGGGCGGTCGCCGTGACGCTGCTGGTCGCGCCGGTGGCCGTGCTCGACTTCGACCACCGGTATGTGCTTCCCGTCGTGCCCGTGGCGTGCCTGGCGGCCGGACTGGCCTTCGGCCGGGCCCCTCGTCGTCCGGCGGTGCCCGGCGGCGCGGCCCGCGAGGCGCCGTTCGCCGGGACGCGGGCGTGATCCGGTCAGGGGATGCGGGCGCCGAGCAGCATGGCCGCGGCGGCGGCGAGCATCGCGGCGATGATCGCGGCGACGAGGAACCGCTGGGTGATCTCCTGGTGCACCACCTTGAACCCGAGCGAGGTGCCGATCTGCGCGTAGACGTCCCGTAGTTCGCTGCCCGACTCGGCGGTGTACGCCCGCCCCCCGGTGCCGTCCGACAACGACTGCAGCGTGGCCTTGTTGACCGGCACCTGCACCGCCCGGTTGTCGATCGTCACGGTGCCCTCCGGCGTGCCGTACGCGATCGTGGACACCGGCACCTTGGCGCCGACGGCCGCCTCCACGGCCTCGTTGACCGACCGGCCGGAGGTGTTGTCGCCGTCCGACAGCAGCACGATGGCCGCGGGCGGCGGGTCGGTCACCGCCCGCTGGTCGAACGACCTGATCGAGTCGAGCGAGTTGAACACCGCCTCGCCGATCGCCGTGCCGGCCCGGGTGGTCAGGCTGGAGATGGCGGTGGTCACGGCCGCGTGGTCGGTCGTGGGGGAGATCACCACGGCCGCCGACCGGGCGAAGGCCACCACGCCGACGTTGAACCGGTCCGGCAGGTCCCGTACGAACTGCTGGGCGGCCTGTTTGGCCGCGACGAGCCGGGTGGGCTCGACGTCGTTGGAATCCATCGACAGCGACACGTCCACGGCGATCATGATGGTGGCCCGGTCCCTGGGCACCTTGACCGCGCCCGCGGGCCTGGCCGCGCCCATGACCAGCAGGGCCATCATGATCAGGAACAACACGGCCGGCACGTGCCGCCGCCACGAGGGCCGCTCCGGCGCAACCAGCGACAGCAGCGCCAGGTTCGTGAAGCGCAGCGTGTAGCGGCGGCGGGCGAACTGCAGCGCCACGTACGCCGCGATCATCGCGGCGACCAGGACGAACAGCCAGAGCCAGCCGGGGGACAGGAAGGTCACGCGCCCGCCCTCCTGCCCGCGGCCCGCCGCATCAGATGGGCCGTGCGCCGCTGCCGCAGCACGAACCCGGCGAGGTCGAACACCCAGTCGCGGTCGGTGCGCAGGACCAGGTGCGCGGCCCCGGCCCGGCGCAGCGCCGTACGGATCTCCCAGCGCTGCTCGGCCGCCGCCTCGGCGTACCGCTCCCTGATCCCGCGCGACAGGTGGACGCCGCGCGAACGACCGGTCTCCGGGTCGGTGAGGGTGACGAAACCGACGTCGGGAAGCTCCAGCTCGCGCGGATCGACCACCTCGACGGCCAGCACCTGGTGCCGCGCGGCCAGGCGGCGGAGCGGCGGCTCCCAGGAGTCCGCCGGGTCGAGGAAGTCGGAGACGACCACCCGCAGCCCTCGTTTGCGGTGCGCCGCCGCCATCATCTCCAGCCCCTCCCCGAGATCGACCGAGCCCTGCGCGGGCGGCGCGCCGAGCAGCGAGTGCAGTAACGCGTAGAGCCGGGGCCTGCCCTGCCGGGCCGGATACCGGTGCACGTCGTCGCCGTACAGGATGTAGGCGCCGAACCGGTCGCCCACCCGTCCGGCGAGGATCCCGATCGCCCCCACGGCGGAGATGACCAGGTCGCGTTTGGAGACCTCGGCGGTGCCGAACTCCATGCTGGCCGACAGGTCGGCCAGCGCCCAGGTCTCCAGCTCCCGGTCGGCGATCAGGTCCCGCACGTGCGGGACCGTCGTGCGGGCGGTCACCGCCCAGTCCATGCGGCGCACGTCGTCCTCGCCGGGCACGTACACCCGGCTGTCGCCGTGCTCGCTGCCCGGCCCGGGGATCAGCCCCTGGTGGCGGCCCTGCAGCAGCCCGTCCAGCCGCCGCACCACCGTGAGCTCCAGCCGCCGGAGCGCCTGGTCGGGGTTGCCGCCGCTCATCGCATGCCCTGGTTCCACACCACGAGGGGCGGCGGCACGGCCCGCAGGATGCGCCCGACGACCTCGGCGGGGTCCACCTCGTCGGCCAGCGCGTCGAAGGTGAGCATCAGCCGGTGCGCCATCACGTCCACGGCGACGTCGCGGATGTCGTCGGGCAGCAGGTAGTCGCGGCCGCGCAGCAAAGCCAGCGCCCGCCCGGCGGAGACCAGGCCCAGCGTCGCCCGCGGGCTCACCCCGATCTCGATCGTGTCCTCCAGGTCGGGCAGACCGTACTCCGACGGGGTCCGCGTCGCCATGACCAGCCGTACGACGTAGTCGGCCACGAGCTGGTGCACCGAGACCTCCTCGGCCATGTCCTGCAACCGCAGCAGGGTGGCCGGGTCCAGCACCGGCCTCGGCACCGGCGGCCGGACGCTCATCCGCTGGAGGATCTCCAGCTCCTCGTGGGCGCTCGGGTGGGACACCAGCACCCGGAACAGGAACCGGTCGCGCTGCACCTCGGGCAGCGGGTAGACGCCCTCGGACTCGATCGGGTTCTGCGTGGCGAGCACGACGAACGGGCGGGGCAGCGGGTGGGTCCGCCCGGCGAGCGTGACCTGCCGCTCGGCCATCACCTCCAGCAGCGCCGACTGGACCTTCGCCGGGGCGCGGTTGATCTCGTCGGCCAGCAGGAAGTTCACGAACACCGGCCCGAGCTCGACGTCGAAGCTCTCGGAGCCGGGATGGTAGACGCGGGTGCCGACGATGTCGCTTGGCACGAGGTCGGGGGTGAACTGGATCCGGGCGAACGATCCGCCGGTCACGGTGGCCAGCGTGGAGGCCGCGAGGGTCTTGGCCACCCCCGGCACGCCTTCCAGCAGGCAGTGCCCCCGGGCGAGCAGCGCCACCAGCAGCCGCTCCACCATGTGGTCCTGCCCGACGATCACACGGCGGACCTCGGCCAGCGCGTCCATCAGGGAATCCAGCCGAGCCTCCCCGTCCTCCTGCTCCGCGACGCCCTCGCCGGGCTCGGGGTCACTGCGTTCATCGGCAACGGTCATGCTCGTTATTCAACCGTGACTCGGCGGGAGAATCCATTTCTCTCCCATTTGCCCGTCCCGGCGCGCGCCACACCCCCTGTCGCGCCCGTGTGTTGTCGTGCTTGTGTGTTTTGATGTGGAGGAGATGGTGACCCCTCTGCAGTACGGCGACCCGTCCCACGTGGGACCGATCGCGTTGCAGGCACGCCTGCGCACGGCCCAGGCCGGCCTCGTCTACCTGGGTCGGGCACCCGACGGCCGGGTGGTGTCGGTGGCGGTCCTCAGCAGCGGCGCCGCCCTCGACGCCGCGGCCCGGGACCGGTTCGTCACCGCGATCAGAGAGGCCGAGCGGCAGGGCCGTACGGGCGTGCTCGGGTGGGGCGCCTCCCTGGTGGACCGGATGCGCGGCCGGGGCGCCCCCGACACGCCGACCGTCCTGGCCATGCACGACGGTCCCGCCCCCTGGGTCGCCGTGCCGTACGTGCCGAACGCCCCGGGGGCCGAGCGGTTCCTCGACCCCGTCACGGTGTCCGGCACGCTCATCGGGCAGCGGCACGGGCCCGACTTCCTGCACTACTGGCAGGGCGACGCCACCCCCGCGGTGCCCGGCCCGCCGGCCCCGCCGCCCCCGGCGGTCGCCACCCGCCGCTCGGTCGTGCTCGCCTCGACGCTGCTCGCCACCCTGGTGCTCGTGCTCCTCGTGGCCGCCTGGCTGCTGCTGTTCCGCGGCGAGGACGAGCAGGAACCGGCCCGGCCGCTGCCGAACACGCAGTTCGTGCCCAGCCCGCCGCCCGAGCCCGCCTCGCCGGTGCCGCAGCGGCCCACCCCCGGCCCGTCCGGGAGCGGCAGCGAGTCGCCGTGGCCGATGGACCTCGACGACGGACGCGGTCCCATCTGAGCCCCGCGTACG
The DNA here is from genome assembly GCF_005864065.1 of Microbispora triticiradicis. NCBI lineage: Bacteria > Bacillati > Actinomycetota > Actinomycetes > Streptosporangiales > Streptosporangiaceae > Microbispora > Microbispora triticiradicis. The sequence continues at coordinate 56,724 of NZ_VANP01000004.1, forward strand.
TCCGGCCGACGTGTCAGTCAGGCTGGGGGCGGCGGACGCGGGGGACGGGCTGGCCGCGGCGGGCGGCCTCGGCCTTCAGGCGCTTCCTGAGCAGCCTGCCCTGGCCGAGGAACGAGCGGTTCCGCTCGCGGCGGTTCCCGGAGAGGCTCCAGTCGTTCAGGGCCCGCTCGACCCGCACGCCGAGCCGGTCGCCCACTCCGGTCGCGGTCCCGACGAGCACCACGTTCTCCTGCCACTCCATGGCCGGGCCGTGCCGGTGGAAGGTCAGGCACACCGGCCCCTCGGCCGCCTGGACCCCCGCGGGCAGGCGCAGGTCGAAACCGGCCTCGGTGCGTACGGCCGAGCGGGTGCGCACCGCCAGCGGCATGCCGTCGGCGACCATGGTGACGACGGGCTCGCCGAGGCGGGCCGCGCGATCGGCGAAGGGCCGCCAGTCCGCCGGCGGGACCGACCGGCTCGGCAGCCGGGGGCCTGTGGGGGCCGGATCGGAGGCGGGGACCGCGACGTCCCCGGGGGCCGTCCAGATCTCGGGTGTCCTGGACAGGTCGCCCTCGGGCCACCAGACGATCCTCTCGGGGGTGACCTCCACCCAGATGCGAGCGAAATACCATCCCAGCCGCTTCACCAGGAACCACGGCATCCCGGCGAACCCGGCGCCGGTCTTGGCGAGCGACTCGCGGACGTACCGGTCGGTGCCGGCCTGCAGATCCGCGTCGCGTACGGTCGCCCGGCCCTGCACGAGGACGACGGGCGCCCGGGGGCGGGCACCGTCCGGTCCGGTGCCCTCGGCATCGGAGCAGAGCAGCGCGACGCGCGGGTCGCGCCGGGCGCGCTCGGCCTTGTCCGGGTAGGTGAGCCCGGTGCTCACGTCCAGCGTGCCGGCCGCGCCGACGTACGGCGTGACGGGCCAGGTGACGGGCCGGCCGTCGCGGGTCAGCGAGGCGTACTCGCACACCATGGCGCGGTCGAAGAGCTCGGCCGTCTCGCGCGGCCACATGGTCGATACGGGCGTGGTCATCACGACTCCAGGACGGCGTTCGCGGGGGCGGCGGCGCCGTACAGGCGGGCGAAGCGCCGCCGGTAGGCCGGCCACCAGAACAGGCGGAACATGAGCCGGGCCACGACGGGCAGGTCGGCGTACGACGTGGCGAGCAGGCGGGTGTCCGCACTCGAGGCGAGCCAGCCGAAGATGACGGGGATCCGGCGGCGGCCGAAGTCGTCCATCGCCCGGCGTTTGTCGGCCTCGACGTCGTCGAGGGTGAGGTGGCGGAGCATGAGCGGCACGGCGGTCCGCTCCTCGTGGTCGAGGTGCTCGTTGACGAGTTCGTGCAGCCGCCGCAGGGTGGGCGCGCGCCCGGCCAGGGGCACCCCGCGGTCGGAGGCGGCCGCGACGAGCGGGTCGAGCACGGCGTGCTCGGACTCCAGCTCGGCCAGCACGTCCGCCGCCTCCGGGGCGCGGCCGACGAGCGTGGGCCACAGGTGGGCGTCCTCGTGCGAGTGGTGGGCGTGCAGCATGTCCAGCACGAGCGCGAGCTGCTCCTCCAGCAGTTCCTCGTGCGCGTCGTCACGCGGGGTCGCGCACGCCTCGGCCAGGCGGCCGAACTCGGCGCGGAAACCGGCGTGCATCATCAGGAATCCGGTCAGGTGTTCTGGTTTGATCATCAGTCTGTTCCCTCACTGTCGGGAACAGCGTGCGCGTCACGCCCCTACGCGCACTTGTCGAGGGCTTGTCGGGCCCTTGCTAGCCAGTAGCCCCCGCCCGCCTGCTCCAGCAGGCGCACCGCCTCCCGCAGGTGGGCCCGCGCCCCCTCGCGGTCGCCGAGCGCCAGCAGCGCCTCGCCCATGTGGCCGTCGTACGCGCCGTCGATCGTGGTGCAGGTGCCGCTCACATGCAGCAGCCCGGCGAAGGGACGGAACGCGTCGTAGACCTCCCGCACGATGTCCGTCTCGCCGAGCCGGATCGCCGCGTGCAGCCGGCACATGGCGGACATCGACCAGTGGTAGTCGCGCGGCGGCATCGGGGTCTCACGCAGGAGCCGCCGGGCGCGCTCGTGCTCGCCCCGGTCCGCCAGCGCGTACGCCAGGACGTAGGCGAGCCCGGCCAGGCCCGTCCGCCGGAACGTCTCCTCGATCCATTCCGCCTCCTCGCCGAGACGGTCCTCCTGAATGAGCGTCTCGGCCCGCACCGCGAGCATGCCCACCTCGAAGTACGCGAGGTCGGAGAAGGACAGCGTCGCCCTGACGGGCTCGAAGTGGCGAGTCGGGTCCGGCACACCCTGGAACAGGTCGAGGCCCACGTGTGCGATCGCCGCCTGCAGTGCCAATGTGGGGTTGTGCAGGTCGCGCAGCAGCGCGCCGGTCTCCGTCAGCAGCGCGCGGGCCTGCGGCACGCGCCCGTGCTCGACGTGATGGGTGACGAGGTGGAGCTGGGCGATCACCCTGAGCTGGGACGACAGGTCCGGCTCGGCCAGCAGGCGCCGCGCGGTCGCGGCGAGCTGCTCGATGAAGTCCTGTCCCTGCATGGCGAGCAGCCGCAGGTGGAGCACGCGCCGCAGCAGGGCGGGGTCGCCCAGGCGTTCGGCCGCCGCCACGGCCTGCGACGAGACCGCGTCGACCTCGTCCTCGCGGCCGGTCTGGGCGAGCACGACGGCCCGGACGGCCTGTGCCGTCGCCCACGCGGACGTGTCCGGGGGCAGCTCGCGCACGGCCCGGTCCATCGCCTCCCGCAGGGCGGCCACATCGAGGTCGTAGCGGAACGGCACCCAGACGCCGTGTCCCATCGCGATGTCGGCGGCCCTGACGGCCTGGTCCAGGTCGGCGCCGGCCAGGGCGAGCGCCTGCTCGACCGCCTCGTAGCCCTCGTCGAACCGCCCGGCGGCGTAGCGGCTCTCGGCCAGCCCGACGGCGAGCTCGAACCGCTCGGCAGGACCGGCCCCGGCCGGCTCGGCCGCCGCCAGCGCCTCCTGCCACGACACGGCCGCGTCGTCGGGCGCGTGCCGCCGCAGGGCCGCCCGCGCGGCGCGGGCGGAGTAGTCCATCGCCATGCGGGCGGGCTCCGCGCCCAGCTCCGCCGCCGCCAGCCAGTGCCGCGCGATCACCGCCGCGTGGTCGTCCCGGTCCCCGTGGACGTGGGTGAGGACGCCGGCGACCTGCTCGTGCACGCGCGCCCGCCACAGCCGCGACCGGCGCGACAGCAACGCGTCGGTCACCAGGGCGTGCGCGAACTCGTACCCGCCCAGCCGGTACGACGACTCCCGGATCAGCCCCGCGTCGAGGGCCGCGTCGAGCGGCGGCAGCAGGTCGCCGACCGTGCCGCCGGCGACCCGGGCCAGGACGCCCGCCTCGAACTCGTCGCCCATCACGGCGGCGAGCTCCAGCACGCGGGCCGCCTCCGCCCCCAGGGCCGCCACCCGGTGCAGCACGACGTCCAGCACGCCCTGCGGCAGCTCCTCGCCCGCCCGGGCCAGCTCCGCGAGGAAGAACGGGTTCCCGGCGGTGCGCCCGCGCAGTTCCTCGGCCCTGCGGCCGCCCGGGTCGCGGCCGGACAACTCCCGGACGAGCGCGCGGACCTCCTCGGCGGTGAGCCCGTCGAGCCCGAGCCTGCGCGCGCCGAGCCGCGACAGCGCCGACAGCGTGCCGGTGAGCGCCGACGCCTCGTGCCGCCGGAAGGTCGCCACCAGCAGCAGGCCCGGCCGGGCGGTGGACGCCACGTGGACCAGCAGCCGCAGCGTCGCGTCGTCGGCCGCGTGGACGTCCTCCAGTACGACGATCAACGGGCCGGCGTCGGCCAGGAACGTGCCGACCGCCTCGAAGAACCGCAGCCGCGCCCCCTGCGCGTCGGCCGCCGGAATCGCCTCCAGCCCGCCCGACAGGAACGTGCTCACCTCGCCGGGCAGGGCGGCCTCCGGGAACGCGGCGGCGAGGTCGCGCAGGACCCGTTCCCAGGGCCACAGGGCGGGCGCCGTCTCGTGGTCGGGACTCGACCCCCAGCCGACCGGCACGGCGGCGGTCGCGCGGAACCGCTTCAGCAGGCTCGTCTTGCCGACCCCCGGCTCGCCGTCCACCAGCACGACCTGCCCGGCGTCGGACGACGCCTTGGCCGCCGCGTGCAGGAACTCCAGCGCGCTCTCGCGGCCGACGAAGACCGTCTGGTCCGCCGCGGGCTCGGGAGCCCTGCGCGCCGGCGCCTGTTTCGAAGCCGTCCGCTTCGGCGTCGTCTCTTCCGGCGTCCGCGCCGGAGGCCGCCGCGGGGGTGGCGGCGTGGCGGGCCGCTCCGGCGTGAGCAGCGCCGGGTCCTGGCGCAGCACCGCGCCTTCGAGCTCCCGCAGCCGCGGCCCGGGGTCGATGCCCAGCTCCCCGGCGAGCACCTCCCGCACCCTGCGCAGGCGTTCGAGGGCCGCCGCCTGCCGGCCCGCCCGGTAGTCGGCCAGCACCAGCAGTTCCCAGGCACGCTCCCGCAGGGGGTGTTCGCGGACGAACGAATCCAGCCGTGCGACCACGTCCGTGTGGCGGCCCAGCTCCAGCAGGGCCGTGGCCAGCCCCTCCACCGCGTCCAGCCGCACCTGCTCCAGACGGCCGATCTCCGGCTGGGCCCACTCCTCGGACCGCACGTCCGCGTACGGGTCGCCTCGCCACAGGTCGAGCGCCTCGGCGAGGGCGGCCGCCGCCTCCTCGTGCCGTCCCTCGGCCAAATGGCCGGACGCGGCCGACACGAGCGTCTCGAAGTCCCTCGTGTCGAGGCCGAGCCCGCCGGTCATCAGGCCGTACCCGTCGGCGGCGCTGACCAGGACGGCCGGGGCCGCGCCCGGCCGCCGGTCGGGCTCCAGCCGGCGGCGCAGGTTGGAGACGTAGACCTGCAGGCTCCCCTGGGCGCTGGGCGGCGGGTTGCCCGACCACAGGCGGTCGGCCAGGAGGTCCGCGGGGAGCACCCGGTCGGAGTTCATCACGAGGAGGGCCAGGAGGGCTCGCTGCTTCGGCGGTCCGGCCGATACGGCCTGCCCGGCCACGACGAGTTCCACGGGCCCGAGGACGTTCAGCCGCACGGGCCAATGGTAGGGAGCACCGTTCAACCGGTCCAATTGTTACATTTCCGGAGCTGTTCGGTTTTCCAGCGCCACGACCGATCGTCCTGGTCGTGGCCGGCCTTCGGCCGTTCTCGTCGCCTTCGCCGACGTCGGCCACACGGCCGCCCGATAGGCTCGGCCCTGTCAGGCCAGGGTCAAACCGGGGCAAAAGCGGGGGCAAAAGGGGGGACGCGGCGCATGCACGCCGGGCAGATCGTGCTGCTGCTGCTTGCCGCGGTGGCCGCCGGGTGGGTCGACGCCGTCGTCGGCGGCGGGGGCGTGCTCCAGCTTCCGGTGCTGCTGCTGGCCGGCGTCCCGCCGGTCCAGGCGCTGGCGACGAACAAGTCCGCCGCCATCTTCGGCACGGCCTCGGCCGCCCTGACCTACGCCCGCAGGACGAAAGTGGACCGCGCCGTGGCCGTGCCCGCCGCGGCGCTGGCGGTCGCCTTCGCGGGTCTGGGCGCCGCGTCGGCGGCGCTGCTCGACGCCGCCGTGCTGAAACCGCTGGTCATGGTCGTGCTGCTCGGAGTGGCCGCGTTCGTGACCCTGCGACCGGCGTTCGGCCGCCTGCCCCAGCCGCACCTGCGCACCCGGGGGCGGGTCGTCGCGGCGCTGGCGGTCTCGGGCATGGCCATCGCCTACTACGACGGCATCCTGGGGCCGGGCACCGGGACGTTCCTGCTCATCGCGTTCACCTCGATCCTCGGGATGGACTTCGTCCACGCCTCGGCCACGGCGAAAGTCATCAACACCGGCACGAACCTGGGCGCCCTCGTCGTCTTCGCCGCGCAGGGGCACGTGTTGTGGGCCGTGGGACTGGCCATGGCCGCCTGCAACATCGCCGGGGCGCAGATCGGCGCCCGGATGGCGCTCAGCCGCGGCTCCGGGTTCGTCCGGGCCGTCCTGCTGTGCGTGGTGGCAGCCCTGGTCGCCAAGCTCGCCTACGACCAGTTCCTCGCCACCTGACCACCCCTGATTTCCCGGAGGAGGCGGGACCGGGCCGCCGCCATGACGGATGTCATGGTCGGCACACGACGCTCGGCACTGATCACGCCAGCCGGCCATCCGTACCGTGAAGGCCATGACGAACACGAACTCATCGCAGCGCACGGACTGGCACGTCTCGCTTCTCGGCGGTCTCAGGCACCGCGGGCAGGGCCGGATGCCCGCGGACACGGTCGTCCTCACTCCTGTCGGCGGCGCCGACCTCGACCTCGGCGACGCCGAGATGGCGCCGGTCACCACGGTGACGAAGGTCTCCCTCGTGGGAGGGGTGCGGCTGCGGGTGCCCGCCGACGCCGCGGTCGAGGTCGAGGGCTTCAGCCTGTTCGGCGGACGCGCGGTGGACCCGGCGACGGCCGGCGCCTCCGGGCCTCTCGTCCGCGTGCGCAGCTACGGCGTCTTCGGCGGCGTCAAGGTCACCCGCGCCTGATCGTCGGGCTCGCGCCGCGGCGCCCGTACGGCCGGGGCCGCGAGGGCGACGAACAGCGCGAGCAGGGCGGGCACCAGCAGCGCGTACGGGAGGGTGACGGCCTCCGCCAGGCCGCCGATGAGAACCGGGCCGGTCAGGAAACCGGTGTAGCCGAGACTCGCCACGGCCGCCAGCGCCCGGCCCGACTGCGCGGGGTCGCGGTGCCCGGCGGCCGAGAACACCTGCGGGATGATGCACGACAGTCCCGCGCCGAACAGCCCGAACGCCACGACACCGGCGACCGGCCGGGCCACGAGGACCCCGGCCGCGAGACCCGCCCCGGCGAGCACCCCGCAGCAGCGCACCAGCGTGACCGGGCCCAGCCAGGCGGCGAGACGGTCTCCGGCGAACCGCCCGGCCGTCATCATGATTGAGAAGGCGGCGTACGCCGCGGCGGCGAAGCCGGGGGAGGAGCCCAGGTTGTCACGCAGGTAGACCGATCCCCAGTCGGCCGAGGCGCCCTCACCGACCAGGCAGCAGAACGCGAGGACGCCGAGGAACAGCACGCCGCCGCTGACGCGCCGCCGGGCCGGGCCGCTTCCGGAGGGCGCGGACGCTGCCGTGCGCCCCGGCGGGTCGTCGCGCAGCGCCCAGCGGGCGCTCAGCAGTGCGACGAGCAGGATGACCACGCCCACGGACGCGAAGGTCAGGGCCGGACTCACATCGGCGTGGGCGAACAGCCCACCCGCGGACGCCCCCGCGAACCCGCCGACGCTGAACACCGCGTGGAAGGACGACAGGATCGGCCTGCCGTAGGCCCGCTCGACCACGACGGCGTTGGCGTTCATCGCGACGTCGAGGGTGCCGTGGACCGAGCCGAAGACGAACAGGGCGAGTGCGAGCGCCGGCAGGTTCGGGGCGTACGCGGGGAGCACGAGCACGACGCCCTGCGCGACGGCCACCGGCAGCATCGTCCGATAGCTGCCGTACCTGTCCACCAACCGGCCGACAATCTGCATGCCGGTGATCGCGCCGGCCGCGATGCCCAGCAGTCCGAGGCTCAGCGCGCCGTCGCTGAGCAGCAGGTCGGCCTTGATGGCGGGGATCCGGCTGGTCCACGTGCCGATGGCCATCCCGGACAGCAGGAACAGACCGTAGACGGCCACCCGGGCGCGGACGAGCGCCGGACGGGCGGGGGCGGACAGGGCCATGTCGCATCGCTCCTCGAAGGCTGTGGTCGTGTCGGCAGGGCCCGGGCCGCCGGGCCTGCCGAGCTGTGGCGGTGTGCGTACGAATGCCGGTGGATGTGCGATCGATCACGTCCGGCGTTCGGGATGGTGGAAGCACCCGTCCGTGTCCGTGCTTCGGACACGCGTGCTTTGGACACATGGGGGGATTCGGGGTGCGTGGGGGAGAGGGGCTACGCCGCGCCGGGCCGGCGCCGCCTGGCCTCACCCGCGGCGCGGTGAGATCGGCGCTGTGCCATTGACGCCATGGCGTAGGGACTGGGGATCGGCGCCGGCAGGCGGCGCTGTACAGCGCACTGGGACAGCGGTCGGCGCGGTGACCAGGACGGTGACCAGGACGGTGAGCGGGACGGTGTGCTGGCCGAAGACGGGCGGCCGCCCGTCAGGACGGGACGAGACCCGCACGACCGGCGGCGAAGTGACGTAGGCGGGCGGGCGACCTCCGTGGGAGTTCTGGTCGGGCGTGTACGGGACGGGCGGCACGATCCGCGTGGCGTGGATCCGTCAGGGAACGGACGCCGTCCCGGGAACCGTGCGTACGGTGACTCCGGCGGCGGCGAGGGCGTCGTGCTGGTCCTTGGGAATCCCGTCGTCGGTGACGACGACGTCGAGCCGGTCGAGTCCGCAGACCGCGCCGAACGCCGTCCGGTTGAACTTACCCGAGTCGCAGACCACCACCACCCGGCGGGCCGAGGCGATCGCGGCCTGCTTGATGGCCACTTCGGGCAGGTCATGCGCGGTCAGGCCGTGCTCGGCGGACAGGCCGCAGCAGCCGACGACCGCGGTGTCGAACCGCAGCGCCTTGATGGACGCCTCGGTGAGCGGACCGACGAAGTTCATCTCACCGTGACGCACCTCCCCGCCGGGCAGCACGAGACGGACGCGGGGCGCGGCGGCGAGCTCCTGCGCCGCCTGAAGCGCCAGCGGCAGCACGGTCAGCCGCCGGTCGCGTACGACCCGCGCGACCTCCAGCGCGGTCGTGCCGCCGTCGAGCACCACGGCCTCACCATCGGCCAGCAGGGAGGCGACCTCCGCGGCGATGCGCCGCTTGGCCTCGACCGCCTCACGCTCACGCACCCCGAACGGCGGTTCCTCGCCGCGCAGCAGCAGGCTCAGCGCGCCGCCGCGCACCCGCCGGACCACGCCCTGCTGAGCGAGTTCGTCGAGGTCGCGGCGGATGGTCATCTCCGAGACCCCGTACGCCAGTGCCAGCTCGGCCACGGAGACGCTGTCGGTCGTGCGCAGCGCATTCATGATCGCACGCATGCGGTCGGCACTTTCCATATGTTCATTTGAACACACGGTCTGTCCGAGAGCAACTAAATCTACTTTGTAAGGCCGGGTGCGAGAGTTGGGACGGGGACACAATCTGCCGATAACTTGATTAGACAGTCGTCGAAGCAGCGGGCGTGCCCGCGGCTTCACGGTCCACGGAGGAACCGATGTCCCGTGTTCAGCTCGCCCTGCGGGTCGCCGACCTGGAAGGGTCGATCGCCTTCTACTCCAAGTTGTTCGGCGTCGAGCCCGCCAAGCGGCGGCCCGGCTACGCCAACTTCGCCGTCGCCGAGCCCCCGCTGAAGCTGGTGCTCCTGGAAGGCGAGCAGGGGGAGCCCACCCGGATGGACCACCTCGGCGTGGAGGTCGAGGGCGCCGCGCAAGTCACGGCCGCGACCGAGCGGCTGAAGGAGGCCGGCCTGGCGACCTTCGAGGAGAACGACACCAGCTGTTGCTACGCACTGCAGGACAAGGTGTGGGTGCACGGCCCCGGAGGTGAGCCCTGGGAGGTGTACGTGGTCAAGGCCGACGCGGAGGTCATCGGCAGGAGCGGGACGGCGACCGCCGACAGTGCCGCGTGCTGCGGCACCTCTGAGGAGAAGGGTTGAGGAACAGCCGTCAACCGAAGATTGACGATCGAGAATCGTCAAGCTACGGTTGACGCATGAGTCCACTCAACATCAGCCTCGCCGACCTGATCGCCCGTCTCGACGAGGAACTCCCCGACGCCGACCACCTGGCCCGCATCAGCGAGGCGCAACTGCGTGCCCAGACCCTGTCCGACCTCGCCGACCAGCTCGTCGGCCACTACGTCGGCAAGGCCAAGCAGGCGGGCGCCTCGTGGAGCGAGGTCGGCGACGCCATCGGGGTGTCCAAGCAGGCCGCCCAGCAACGCCACGCGCCGAACGTGTTCGATCGGTTCACCGACCTGAACCGGCACACCATCGTGCTGGCCCAGGAGGCCGCCCGAGCGCACAAGCACGACTTCATCGGCACCGAGCACATCCTGCTCGGCCTGCTCGGCGAACCCCGGGGCCTCGCGTACGAGGTGCTGATGGCGAAGACCGAGTCGGAGCAACGCATCCGCGACGCGATCGAGGAGGCGATGCCGCCGGCCGGGCCCAAGGCGCTGCGGGGCCACATCGCGTTCCGGCCGGAGAGCAAGGAGGTCATCGAGCACGCGAGCCGCGCGTCGGCGGACCTCGGCCACGACTGGGTCGGCACCGAACACACGCTGCTGGGCCTGATCCGCGCCGAGGAGAGCCCGGCCGCGCAGATCCTGCGCAACCTCGGCTTCACGTCGGACGAGCTGCACGAGACGGTCAGGACCGAGATCGCCAAGCGATCCGCGGCCCGCGACGAGTAGGCCGGCTCGACCTGCTCCCAGGCGTCCCCGTCCAGTGGCTTCGCACGCGGGTCGCCCCACTTCGTGGGTTCGGCCGAGACGGGCCGGAACAGATCGCCCGGCGCCGCGCGTGAACGCCTCGGCGTGGCGCGCGGCTTGCAGGCCGGCCCGCTGACCGGCGCTGCCGCCGTCGGGCAGCCGTCATTCAGTGCGGTCGAGGACGCTCTCGCGGGCCGCGGCGTACTGTTCGCGGATCGCCGGCACAGGGTCCGCCTCGTGCGTCTCGACCTGCCCGATCGTCCACGACGGCGGTCGCTGCCCGCCCGACAGCATCCAGGCCGCCTGGCGGGCGGCGCCGTCGGCGACGTACTCCCCCAGTGGTGGGACGAGCACGGGCCGGCCGAAGACCGCCGGCGCGATCCGGCGCACCGCCTCCGAGCGGGCGCCGCCGCCGACCAGGATGACCCGGTCGACCGTCGTGCCCTGCGCGATCATCGCGTCCAGCCCGTCGGCGAGTCCGCACAGCATGCCCTCGACCGCCGCGCGGGCCAGGTGCGCGGCGGTCGAGGTTCGCAGGGTCAGGCCGTGGACGGCTCCGGTGGCGTGCGGGCGGTTCGGTGTGCGCTCGCCCTCCAGGTAGGGCACCAGGACCAGCCCGTCGGCGCCCGGCGGGGCCGACAACGCCAGCGCCGACAGCTCCGCGTGGTCCACCCGCAGCATGGTCGCGGCCGCGTCCAGCACCCGGGCGGCGTTGAGGGTGCACACCAGCGGCAGGAACCGGCCGGTCATGTCGGCGAACCCGGCGACGATCCCGCTCGGGTCCGCGGCCGGCACGTCGGAGACGGTGGACACGATGCCCGAGGTGCCGATCGACACGATCACGTCGCCCGGCTCGGCACCGGCACCCAGCGCCGCCGCGGCGCAGTCCCCGGCGCCGGGGCCCAGCGGCGCACCGGTGCGCAGGTGCCCGGCCTGACCGGTGGGCCCGAGCACCTGCGGCAGCAGCACATCGTCGCGGCCGAACGCCAGCCGGATCAGGTCCAGGCGGTACTCATCGGTCACGGCCGACCAGTATCCGGTCCCGCTCGCCTCGCTGCGGTCGGTGCGCAGCGCGTCCAGCCCCGGCGCGCCGGACAGTCGCCAGGTCAGCCAGTCGTGCGGCAGACACACCGCGGCCGTGCGGGCGGCGTTGTCCGGCTCGGCCGAGGCCAGCCAGCGCAGCTTGGTGACGGTGAAGCTGGCCACCGGCACCAGGCCGACCGCCTCCGCCCATGCTCGCCGTCCCGCCTCCCCGCCGCCGAGGTCCGAGATCAGGTCGGCGGCGGCGCCGGCCGAGCGGGTGTCGTTCCACAGCACCGCGTCCCGGATCACCGCGCCGTCCGCGTCCAGGCACACCATGCCCTGCATCTGCCCGGCGATCGAGGCCGCCGCCACGTCGTCCAGTCCGCCGGCCTGTGCGACCGCGTCGGACAGTGCGGCCTCCCACGCGGTCGGCGGCACGGCCGTCCCGGCGGGGTGCGGTGCGCGACCTTCGCGCACCAGTTCCCCGGTCTCGGCGTCGCGAACGACGACTTTGCACGACTGGGTCGAGGAGTCGACCCCGGCGACGAGGGGCACCGGTCCTCCGGGGATCTCGGGCGCGGACGACCGCGCTGGGTGGGTCGCGAAGATCATGACACACCCGTCGCGGGTCACCGAAGCCGCTCGTGAGCGGCCCAGCCGGGGGGTCAGGTGGCCGTACAGGTGATGGGCGACGGCGCTCCGACGGTGCCGCCGGACCAGCCGATCGCGAAGTCCGTCGTCACCGACGCGCCCGGCGGCAGCGCGCCGTTCCAGGGCTGGTTGGGGACGGTCACCGTGCCTCCCGGCGGAATGCGGCCGCCGTTCCACATCTGCACCCAGCTCAGACCGTTGGGGACCTTGAAGGTGACGGTCCACGAGGAGATGGGCAGCGTTCCCGTGTTCCGCACCGTCAGTTCGCCGTATGCGGGCCCCGCCGACGACAGGATGAAACGGATCGTCGCTTCGCACGAGCGTGTACCGGTGGACGGTGAAGGGCTGGGCGACGGTGAAGGGCTGGGCGACGGTGAAGGGCTGGGCGACGGTGAAGGGCTCGGTGACGGTGAAGGGCTGGGCGTTGGCGAGGGGCACGGCGAGGCACTCGGCGAAGGGCTGGGGGAGGGGCTGGGCGACGGTGACGGCGAGGGGCTGACTGATGGTGACGGGCTGGGTGACGGCGTCGCTGAAGGGCTGACCGACGGTGAAGGGCTGACCGACGGTGACGGTGACGGCGAAGGGCTGGGCGAGGGGGAGAGGCACGGCGAGGAGCCGCCGGACGGCGAGGGCGACGGGCTGGCCGACGGTGAGAGCGACGGGCTGGCCGACGGCGAGGCCGGCCAGCCTTCGACGGGCGGGATCCGGATGATCCGGTCGTCGCCGTAGACAGGAGTCCCGCCGGCGTCGTAGTTGCTCGTCGTCACCCAGAGCCAGCCGTCCGGGCCGACGGCGACGGTGCGCAGCCGTCCGTACCTCCCCTGAAGCTCGGCCACCGGCGTGCCCGCCATGCCGCCCGCGACCGGCACCGCCCACACCCGCGTCCCGCGCAGGGCCGCGGCGAAGACCGTCCCGTTGGCGTACGCGAGGCCGCTGGGCGACGCGTCGGCCGGGCGCCAGGTCACGATCGGGTCGCGCCAGCGTACGTCTCCGCACACGCCCTGGCAGGACGGCCAGCCGTAGTTGCCTCCCGGGACGATGGCGTTGAGCTCGTCCCAGGCGTCCTCGCCGAACTCCGTGGCGTACAGCCGGCCGCCCGCGTCCCAGGCGAGGCCCTGGACGTTGCGGTGGCCGTAGCTATAGACCGGCGAGCCGGCGAACGGGTTGTCCGCGGGCACCGTGCCGTCGGGCCTGAGGCGCAGGATCTTGCCGCCCAGGGTGCCGTTCTGCGCGTTGACGGGGGTGCCTGCGTCGCCGGTGGCGACATACAGCATGCCGTCGGGACCGAACGCGATCCGCCCGCCGTTGCGGGACTGGCCGCGGGGAATGCCGCTGAGGACGACCTGCTGCGTGTTGGGGGCGCCCCACCGGAACCGGACCACGCGGTTGTCGGAGGCGCTGGTGAAATAGACGTAGACGAACTGGTCCTGAAGGAAGGCGGGGGACAAGGCGATGCCGAGAAGGCCGCCGTCACCCGTCGTGTACACGTTCGGGATGGTGGTCACCCGTGTTTGCATGTATCCCGGATACACCCGCCAGATGTCCGCGGTGGCGCGTTCGGTCACGAGGGCGCTGCGGTCCGGCAGGAAGGCCATCCCCCAGGGTGACTGCAGTCCCGTGATGGAGACCTGCGCCCTGGTGAAGTCGAACCCGCCGGTGGCCGCTCCCGCGGGGACCGGACGGGTCGCGACGAGCACCGCGGCGGCGGTCACGGCGCAGAGGACGGCCGCGAGTGCCGCGGACAGACGCTTGGGCATCACGTGCTCCCGGGAGGAGACGGGGACCGCATACCGGCTTGTCAATCATCGAAAGCGTCCGCCGCGCCAGAGGCAACGGACCGGCGGGAGCCCGTCCGGCGGCCTGCGTGTTTGTCCGCAGCAGGGGCCCGGGTGAGGAAACTTTCAGACCCGGCGACGGTGAGGGTCAGCGGGCCGCGGGCCGGACGCGGATGATCCGGTCGTCGTCGGCGGCCGGGCTCCCGCGGCCGTCGCGGTTGCTCGTCGCCACCCACAGCGAGCAGTCCGGCCCGACGGCCACGGTGCGCAGCCGCCCGTACGTCCCCTGGAACTCGGCCGCCGGGGTGCCCGCCGCACCGTCGCTGATCGGCACCGTCCACAGCCGCGTCCCGCGCAGCGCCGCGGCGAAGAGCGTGCCCTTGGCGTACGCGAGGCCGCTGGGTGACGCCTCGGCGGGACTCCACGTCACGAGGGGATTGGTGAAGCGCGGGTCGGAGCACACGCCCTCGCAGATCGGCCAGCCGTAGTCGCGGCCGGGGAGGATGCGGTTGAGCTCGTCAAAGGTGTTCTGGCCGAACTCGGTGGCGTACAGCCGGCCGCTGTCGTCCCAGGCGAGGCCTTGGACGTTGCGGTGGCCGTAGCTGTAGACCGGCGAGCCGGCGAACGGGTTGTCGACGGGCACCGTGCCGTCGGGCCTGAGGCGCAGGATCTTGCCGCCCAGGCTGTTCAGGTTCTGCGCGTTGGCCGAGTTCCCGGCGTCGCCCGTGCCCACGTACAGCCTGCCGTCCGGGCCGAACGCGATCCGCCCGCCGTTGTGGGTCTGGGCGCGGGGGATGCCCGTGAGGATCGGCTGCTGCGTCTGGGGCGAGCTCAGCCGGAACCGGACCACCCGGTTGTCGGAGGCGCTCGTGAAGTACGCGTAGACCCACTGGTCCAGGGCGTAGACCGGGGAGACCGCGATGCCGAGCAGGCCGCCCTCGCCCCCGGGCGACACGTTCGGGACCGTGGCCACCTTCACGGGCGCGGATCCGCGGCGCACCCGCATGATGTCCGCCGTGTCGCGCTGGGAGACGAGGGCGCTGCCGTCGGGCAGGAAGGCGATCCCCCAGGGCGCCCGCAGTCCCGTCGCGACCACCTGCGGGTGGGCGAAGTCGTATCCGCCGGTGTCCGCGCCCGCGGGCGCCGGCCGGATCGCGACGAGGGCGGCGGACGCGGTGACCGCGCTGAGCGCGGCCGAGAGCGCCACGACGAGACGCTTGGGCATGAGAGGCTCCCGGTGCGGGACATGGGCTTACGGCTCGTGACCGTACAACTCGCGAAGCCGGGAATCCGCCCGCCGCGCCGGTGGGGACGGACAGGCGTCAGGCCGGCCGTCCGAGCGGTGACCGCCAGGTGGTCAACCGGGCTGAGCTGCTCGATCCCGGTCCTGGAGATCCCGCCGTGGGGGAGCGGCCGGCGCACGCCGGGCGCCTGCCGCGGCCCGGACGCGGGCCAGGGACGCGAGCGCGAGCAGCAGCAGGAGAGCGCAGGCCCAGGCGAACCAGTCGCCGAACCGTGTGTAGGGCGTTTCCGCCGAGCGGGTGGGCAGCGCGGTGAGGGCGGACACGAACGGCGCGTCCGCGCTGTGCGCCTCGGTCCGGATCCGGCCGTTGGCGTCGCTCACGACCAGGTCGCCGTTCCGCGCCGCACGCGCCACCGTGAGCCCGGTCTCGACGCCCCGGGTGACCGCCATCCTGCCGTGCAGCCAGCGGTCCCGGTCGAAGTCCCAGGCGGGTACGAAGATCGCCGTGGCGCCGCTCCTGCGGTAGTCGCGCACCAGGCCGGGCAGATCGAGGTCGAAGCAGATCGCGATCCCCCAGCGGAGGCCCGAACCGGGCACGAAGGCCTTGCGGTCGCCGGGCTGGAACTCGCTCTCCAGCCCGGGGATGAGGTGGTGCTTGAAGTACTCGACCGGCCGGCTCCCGTCGGCGGGGAAGTCGACGGCCGCGTTGCGGAGGCCATCGGACCGCTTGAGGATCAGCCCGGCGATGATGTCGACGTGGTGGTCGGCGGCGAGCCGTGCCAGCGGCACCGCCAGGACGGGCAGCGTCGCGTCGTCGGCGACGAAGACCTTCTCCGGCATGACCACGACCCGCGCGCCGCGTGCGGCGAGGTCCGGGATCCGCGCCGTGTACCTCCCGAGGAGGGCACGTCCCTCCGCCGAGGCGACCGGGACCGAGCCGTTCCGGTCGGCGGCGAGCAGCGCCACCTTCTCCGAACCCGAGCCGTCCCCGCCCGATCCGTTCCCGTCCGAGCCTTCCCCGTACGGCGGGCGCAGCCGCCAGGCGCCGTACCCCACGGCCAGGGTCAGCACGATCGCGGCGGTGACCGCCACCCGCAGCCGCCCGCCGGCCCGCGGTGCGGAGAACGCGGCGACGGCCGCGGGAACCCCGAGGACCAGGAACGTGACTCCCCACGGTCCGGTGACCGAGACGGTCTGCAGGACCGGAAGGACGTCGGCCTGGGTGTAGGCCATGCTCCACCACGCCCCGTTCGGCGACAGCACCGAGAACGCGTACTCGACGGCGACCCAGGCCGCCGGCACGACGGCGGCGGCCGTCAGCGGACGTCCCTTCAGCACCAGCGCCCGGGACGCCAGGACGACCAGCCCGAACAGCAGCGCCGATCCGACGATCAGCGACACGACCATCGGCGGCGGGATCCGCACCGTGTCGAGGAAGTAGCCCCACATCGCCGTCTCGCCGCCGAGCCACGCGGCCGACGCCGCGAGGAACGCGGTGCGAGCGCCGACGTGGTGGGCGAGGACGAGCACCGGCAGCGGTGCGAGCCAGGTGAGCCAGGGCGCCGGCGTGAGCCCGGTGCCGAGATGCAACAGCGTCGCCGACAGCGCCGTGGCGGCGAGCGCCACGGTCAGACGCCGAATCCGTGAATTCATCGTGCAGCCTCCTTCTTCAGCCGCCCCGACCTTCCGGGATCCGGCCTGGACGCGCATCACCGGAGGGAGCGGTCCGGGTGCCGGTCGCAGGGACCGGGGCCGCTCGGAGAGGCGTGGCAGCGGGTCTCACTCGAAGGAGTGAGACGGTCGTCAGCCGAGCGGCGGAGGCGACGGCGGGGCCGCGCGCATAGTCTTGCCGGGTTCTCTCCGACAACCCCGGAGCCGGTCATGCGGGCGAGCATCCTGAGTCCATCAAGGGCCGACGTCGCGATCACCGCCGTCGTCACCGTGATGACGGTGACGCCCGTCCTGGTCCCGTACCGGCAGCCGTGGTGGGCCGTGGCGCTCGCCGTCCTGATGTCGGTGCCGGTGCTGTGGCGGCGCCGCGCCGTTCTCCCCGTCGGGGCGGTCGTGGGCTGCGCCACGACGGTCCTGGCGATCGCGGTGAAGCCGCTGCCGCACTCCGGGGCTCTGGTGCTGCTGCTGCCGTACGGCGTGCTGGTGTGCACCTACACGTTCGCGGCGGCGGACCTCTCCCGGGCACGCCGCGCCGGGGGCGTCGCGGGTCTCGCCGCCGGCGTGGCCGTGTCGCTCGTCGTCCCGCAGGAGAACCTGGAGACCTACCGTTACCTCCTCACCGCGATCGTCGCCGCGTACGCGCTTGGTGTGAGCGCACGCGCCCGGCGGGCGGGCCGGGAGGCCGAACGGGAGCGGGAAGCGCGCGTCCGCGAGGAACGCGCCGCCGCGGTCGCACGCGAACGCACCCGGATCGCCCGCGACATGCACGACATCGTGACCCACTCGGTCGGCCTCATGGTGATCCAGGCGGAGACCGGCCCGCTGGTGGCGCGCGACCACCCGGAGAAGGCCGAGGCGGTCTTCGAGGCGATCGCGGCGGCGGGGCGGGACGCGATCGGCCAGCTCCGCCTGATCCTCGGCGCGCTGCGCGGAAGCGAGGGGCTCGGTGGCCCGGCTCCGGCCCGGGGGCCGCAACCCGGGCTCGACGCCCTGCCCGGCCTGCTGGACAACGCCCGCCGGGCGGGCCTGGACGTCTCCGCCGACGTGCGGGGCGAGCCACGGCGCCTTCCCTCCGATGTGGACGTCGCCGCGTACCGGATCGTCCAGGAGGCGCTGACCAACACGATCCGGCACGCCGGCGCGAGCACCGTCCGCGTCGGGCTCCGCTGGTCGGGTGACACCCTGGAGGTCGAGGTCGCCGACGACGGCCGGGGCGGGCGTGAGCTACAGGAAGGACACGGCATGATCGGGATGCGGGAGCGGGTCACGGCCTGTGGCGGCCGGCTCGCCGTCCGGCCGGGAAACCCGGGGCTCACCGTCGCCGCGACCCTGCCGATCGGCTGACGGCGTGCTGCGCGTGCTCGTCGCCGACGACCAGGACCTGTTCCGCGGCGGCTTCGCGATGATCCTCGGCGCCCACGACGACATCGCCGTGGTCGGCGAGGCGGCCGACGGCGCCGAGGCCGTGGCGAAGGCGGTCGAACTGGAGCCGGACGTGGTGCTCATGGACATCCGGATGCCCGGCATGGACGGGGTCGAGGCCACCGCGCGGGTGTGCCGCAGGACCGGCGCGAAGGTGCTGGTCCTGACGATGTACGACGTCGACGAGTACGTCTACGACGCCCTGCGCGCCGGGGCCAGCGGTTTCCTGCTCAAGGACGTGCGCCGGGACGACCTCGTCCGCGCCGTCCGCCTGGTCGCCGAGGGGGAGTCGCTGCTGGCTCCCGCGATCACCCGGCGCCTGGTCGCCGAGTTCGTCGGGCGTGGACGTGCCCGGCCCCGGCTACAGCGGCGACTCGCCGAACTCACCGACCGGGAGACGGACACACTGCGGCTGCTCGCGCGGGGCCGGTCCAACGCCGAGATCGCTGCGGATCTGGTCGTCTCCGAGCACACGGTCAAGAGCCACGTGAGCAACCTGCTGACGAAACTGGACCTGCGCGACCGCGCCCAGGCCGTCGTCTTCGCGTACGAATCCGGACTGGTCGTCGTCGGCGAGCAGGAGATGCCCCGCACCGACCGGCGCTGACGACGCGGTGCCGCCTCTGGGCTAGACCGGATTGATCTACACTGTAAAGGTGGCAGACTGGTCGACATGCGTGCGAGCCGGTTGCTGTCGCTACTCCTCTTACTCCAAACCCGCGACAGGGTGACCGCCGCCGAACTCGCCGAAGAACTCGAAGTGTCGGTCCGCACCGTCTACCGGGACGTCGAGGCGCTTTCCGCCGCCGGAGTGCCGGTGTACGCCGACCGCGGGCCGCTGGGCGGCTACCGGCTGCTCGACGGCTACCGCACCCGTCTCAACGGGCTCACCGCGGAGGAGGCGTCCTCGCTGTTCCTGGCGGGCCTGCCGGGGCCGGCCGCCGAGCTGGGGCTGGGCGAGTTCGCGGCGGCGGCGGAGCTGAAGCTGCTGGCCGCGCTGCCGCCCGGACCGCGGTCGCACGCGGCGCGGATGCGGGAGCGGTTCCACCTCGACGTGCCGGGGTGGTACCGCAGCGCCGACGAGGCGCCGTTCCTCACGGAGGTCGCGGAGGCGGTCTGGGAGGAACGGGTGCTCCGCACGCGGTACCGCCGCTGGGGACCGGCCGAGGTCGAACGCCTGCTGCATCCGTACGGCCTGGTGCTGAAGGGCGGCTCGTGGTATCTGGCCGCGGCCTGCTCGGGCACGGTGCGGACCTACCGGGTGAGCCGGATCATTGAGGCCGAGGTCCTCGGCGAGCGCTTCGAACGGCCGCCGGACTTCGACCTCGCGGAGTTCTGGCGCGACTTCGCCGAGGAGTTCGCCGCCCGCATGTACACCGCCGAGGCGGTCGTACGGCTCGCACCCGGTGGGGAGGACCTGTTCCGGTACACCCTCGGCGGCGACGTCGTGGACAAGGCACTGGCGAACGGGCATGCCGAGCCCGGCGGGTGGACGCGGCTGACGGTGCCGATCGAGTCGCTCACGCACGCGCGATGGCTGCTGCTGCGCCTGGGCACCCTGGTCGAGGTGCTGGAACCCGCCGAGTTGCGCGCGCTGATGGCCGAGGCCGTCGCGGACCTGTCCCGCCTGTACGGCACGCGGCAGGAGCCCGGCACGGCAGGATGAGCGCATGTCAGAGATCACCGGCAGACGGTGGAACGGCAACATCCACTATCACCCCCACATCCTGCGCGCGGTTTCCGGCGAGGCCCGGCGCGCCCTCGACGTGGGCTGCGGCGAGGGCATGCTCGCCCGCGAACTCCGGCGCACGGTGCCGGAGGTCGTCGGCATCGACCTCGACGCGCCCAGCATCGAGCAGGCCCGTGAGCACCCCGGCGACATCGACTACATCCTCGGCGACTTCCTCACCCACCCCTTCGAGCCGGCCTCGTTCGACGCCGTCGTCTCCGTGGCCACCCTGCACCACATGGACGCCGCGACCGGGCTGGCCCGCATGCGCGACCTGCTGCGTCCCGGGGGCGTCCTGGCCGTCGTCGGCCTGGCCCGCAGCACCATGCCCGCCGACCTGCCGCACGACCTGGCCGGCACCGTCCTCGGCGCCTTCTTCCGCGCCACGAAGGGCCACTGGCAGCATCCGTCCCCCATGGTGTGGCCGCCGCCGGTGACGTTCCCGCAGATGCGGCAGCTGGCCGCCGAGCTCCTGCCCGGCTCCCGGTATCGCCGTCACCCGCTGTTCCGCTACAGCATCGTCTGGCGCAAACCCCAGGCCTGAGCCGGGCCCGCCCGGCCGACCGTCAGCCGTCGAGCAGCGCGTGGCCGCGAGGCGTACGGTCCTGGTACAGCTCCAGGGCGCCGCCGGTCAGCGAGCCGGGGGCTTCGTCGGCCATGCGGCCGAGATCCGTACGGATGATCTCGTGCGGGGTGGCGCGCAGGACCGCCAGTTCGCCGGCCAGGTCCG
Source organism: Microbispora triticiradicis (assembly GCF_005864065.1). Lineage (NCBI taxonomy): Bacteria > Bacillati > Actinomycetota > Actinomycetes > Streptosporangiales > Streptosporangiaceae > Microbispora > Microbispora triticiradicis. The sequence continues at coordinate 77,348 of NZ_VANP01000004.1, forward strand.
GGGTCGGGCTGGTCGGGACGGGACACAGGAAGTCCGGGATATACGGACCGCCGGGGACGAGGTCGAGCAGGGGGGCCAGGTCAGGCGCCCTTGATCTTGTGACACGATCGCGGAATGCTGCGACTCACCGATTTCATCATCGACTGCCCGGACACGATGAAGCTGGCGGCCTTCTACTCCGAGGTGACGGGTCGCCCGATCAAGGAAGGCAGCCACGAGGACTGGGCCGGCATCAAGTTCGGCGAGATCGAGCTGGCCTTCATCCGGGTGGACGACTACCGCGCTCCTCAGTGGCCCGACAGTGAGCACCCCAAGCAGTTCCACCTCGACTTCGAAGTGGACGAGATCGAGTCCGAGCAGCGCCGCGTCCTCGACCTCGGCGCGACGCTGCAGCAGGACTTCTTCGGCCCCAACGGCTACGGCTGGCGGGTTTACACCGACCCGATCGGCCACCCCTTCTGCCTGTGCCGCAACAAGGGCGTCATCTGGACCGACCAGGGCCTGATGATCTGACCAAAGCGCGACTAGGCCTGTCTTGAAGCCATCTGCTCTGCTGCACGACGACTTTGAGAGTGGCCCGGGCCGGCACGCCGATTCGCTTCGAGCGACCAGGGCCACCACTGCGGGGCCCCTGCCGCTTCCGCGCCCAAATCAGGGCGTCACGCGAGCAGGCCGTGGCGCCGCGCTCGGAGCCTGGCGGCTGCCGCACAGCATCACCGGCCCCGGTCAAGCTGTCCTCGCTCTGTGTCCCAACGCCCCGAACCGAGCTGCAAAGGGCCGGGGTGCCCCTACGAACACCCGGGCTGTGAGTAAGGCGACAGCGTGCTCAGGCAGCGGTGACCACGTCTGCGTGAGCGGCCCGCAGCAGGGTGCGGGCGGCGTCCTTGGCGTGACGGGCGGGCTCTGGAGACCCGGAGATGGCCGCTGTGGTCATCGCGCCCTCGGCGAGGGGGACGAGCTGGTCGGTCAGCCGCGCGGGCGCGTCCGCGGCGGCCACGAGATCGGCGAGATAGCGCCGGAAGGCATCCTTGTGGGCCTTCGCGATGTCGGCCACGGCCTGGGACGTCGCTCCCAGTTCCCCGAAGGAGTTGATGAAGCCGCAGCCGCGGTAGTCCGGCTCGCTGAACCAGCGGTACAGCCAGTCGAAGACCGCCAGAATCCGCTGCGTAGGTGAGTCGTGGGCATCCACGTACCGAGCCAGATCATGGAGCCACCTCGCGTCCCGCCGCTTCAGGTACGCCTCGACCAGGGTGTCCTTGGAAGGGAAGATCTGGTACAGGCGCTTGAGGGGCACGCCGGAGGCGGTGCGGATCGCATCCATTCCCACCGACTGTATGCCTCGGCCGTAGAACAGTTCCTCGGCAGCGTCGAGGATCCGCTGCTCAGTCGTTTCGAGCTCCACTTCGATCACCCATCCTCGAAAACGAACGTTCTCTTACGGTACGGCGCTCCAGGTCGCAAGGCACATTCCCGGGCGTGGGCCTGACCGTCGCCGTAACGCGGCCTGCCCGGAGCGAGGCCGGGCAGGCCTGCCCTCTGCCCTCTCAAGCGAGCACAAGGCCCGCCCGGGATACCCCGGCCGGTGCGTGGCGACGCGCACACCGGCGCGGTCCCGTCGGCGATGCCGTTCCTCAAGCGTCTCGGTCCAGTCCGCCAGCAACTCGACGATGGCCACGCCGCGGCCGTGCTCATCATGGGCACCGGTTCAGCGAGGGTGGGGCGAGGGCGCCGTGGCGCCGGAGTCCGCAACCTCGATACGCACGGCGCGGCCTTCGAACGTGAGGCTCACGATCATGTCGGCCCGTCCGTGCTGGGCCGCGTTCCCCGCAAGCTCGCCGACGATCAGCAGGACGGAGTCCTGATCCTCCGGGACGACGTCCCATCGGGCCAGCAGGGACGCGGCGGAGTGGCGGGCGGCGTGTACCCAGCGCTCCTCGGCGGGAAGGGCGATCATGCCGTGCCGGTGCATGCCCGTACGAGCATGGGCCAGCGCCGGGGTCACGGGGGCTGTCCGGGGCTGCTCGCCGGACAAGGGCAGCGCCATCGGCGGGGGTTGCGTTGCCGTGTGCGAGAGGGTCATGGGAACGCCCATCTGAACTTTCCGAGCCCACATCAAGAGGCTCATGTTCTGCAGCTTCTTTGCCCTCGGCCCTGGATTGGGTCGGCGTCAGGGCCGAGGCAGCGGTCCTGCGGCACTCGCGGCGGCCGAACCGGCAATCCGTCCCGCCAGCGGTGACAGCGTCGTGAGCCTCCAGCTGAGAACGATCGTTCCATCGAACGAGATCAGCCTGTAGAACAATCGTTCTCAGCGCAAGAGGGATGCGTATGAAATGCCGAAATCTGGAGCAACGCCCCACGCTCACCGCAGGTGAGAGGGTCTTCAAGGCCTGCGAGGGAATCCTGAGGCCAAAGCCCTCCAGGTACGCGGCGGCCCCTGCCGCAGGTACAGCCTCACGCACGAACGGCCACGCCGTGGATCCGGAGTCGGGCCCGGATCCACGGCGCGGGGGCGGGCGGTCAGAGGCCGAGGTCGCTCAGGCCGGGGTGGTCGTCGGGGCGGCGCCCGAGGGGCCAGTGGAACTTGCGCTCCGACTCCTTGATGGGGAGGTCGTTGATGCAGGCGTAGCGCAGTCGCATCAGGCCGTTGTCGTCGAACTCCCAGTTCTCGTTGCCGTAGGAGCGGAACCAGTTGCGTGAGTCGTCGTGGCATTCGTAGGCGAAGCGCACGGCGATGCGGTTGCCGTCGAAGGCCCACAGCTCCTTGATGAGCCGGTACTCCAGCTCCCGGTTCCACTTGCGGGTGAGGAAGGAGATGATCTCGTCACGGCCAGTGGCGAACTCCGCGCGGTTCCTCCAGCGCGAGTCCACGGTGTATGCGAGGGCGACCTTCTGCGGGTCGCGGGTGTTCCAGCCGTCTTCCGCCAGGCGGACTTTCTGGATGGCGGTCTCCCGGGTGAACGGCGGGAACGGAGGGCGTGCTTCGTCAGTCATGTCGCTTCCTTGGGCCTGTGCGAGAACGAACGTTCTCGCTCGAGAACGAGCGTTCTCACCGTCAAGCACGACCGTACGAGAACGATTGCTCTCGCGCAAGACCGACACGACCACGACCTGGCAGCCCTCCCCTCTGTCGGGCCATCGCGCGCAGACGCCTCGGCCGGTGGAGCGGTACTTCCGGGGCAAGCCACCGTGAACGGGCTCGCGACGAGGGAGTCGGCCTCGTGCCTGGTTGAGGCGGCGGGTGCGTTTCGGGTTGGCTGCGCGGTCGGCGTCGAGTCGTGGCAGGTTGGCCAGGCCGGTGTCCTTGGCTGCTCGGATGCGGTCCTCGCATCTGGCGCGCAGGTGGTGGTGCAGCTCCAGGTCGGCGAGCTGGCCGCGGCGGGCGTCGGTGACGAAGCAGGTGAAGCGATGCCCGCCGATGTCGGTGAAGCGCAACTGCGCGCCGGGATGAGGCCGTTCTTTGCCGACGATGACGCGCATGCCCTTGGGCCAGCCGGTCAGGTCGAGCATGTCGGTGAGCACACCCAGATGGACCATTTCGGCTACATGGAAGGCGCTCTCCGGTCCGGCGAGCGGGCCGCCCGGCTGCTCCTCGACCAGCTCTGCTCGTCGCGCCGGCGGTGGCCGGCCACGGCAGGCGGGTGTTCGACGGCGGTGACATCCGGTCGTGGCACCTGGCCGAGGTCGAACGGGGCAAGAACGGCACGCTGTTCCTGGACTACAGCCGCTGAGACTCCGCTCAAGCGACGGCGCGGCGTACCGGGCGGTGAACCCGGTACGCCGCGCCGCGGTCGTCTTCTTCAGGAGGCCCGGGTCACCGGGTGGTGCAGACGGTGCCGTTCAGGGTGAAGGCGGTGGGCAGCACGTTGGGGCCGCTGTAGGCGCCGACGAAACCGATGGAGGTGGCGGCGCCGGAGGCGAGCCTGCGGTTGTCCGGGGTGCTGGTGACCGTCACCGACCTCCCGCTCTGCGCCCAGTTGGCGCTCCATCCGCTGCTGACGCTCTGCCACGTGGTGGGCCAGGTGAAGCCGAGGGTCCAGCCGTCGAGGGCGGCGGTGCCGGTGTTGGTGATCTCGACGTTGCCGACGAACCCGCTGCCCCAGTCGGTGGTGTCCGTCAGGCGTACGGAGCAGGAGCTCTCGGCGGGAGAGCCGGTGGTGAAGGTGAGCGGCGCGGAGGCCCAGGAGACGCGGCCGGCGGTGTCGCGGGCGATCACGTTGACCGTGTAGCGGGTGCCGGGAACGAGGTTGTGGACCACGTAGGAGGTGACGGAGGTCTCGCCGAGCTGCTCGGTGACGGCGCCGTTCTGGCGGTGGATCTCGTACTTGGCGACGGGAGCGGCGCCCGGTGCGGCGGCGGGCCAGGAGATGGTGGCGGTCCTGTCGGTGACACCGCTGACGGTGGGCTGCCCGGGAGCCGCGGGAGCGCCCGTGGCCGCCGCCGCGGGGTGCAGCACCAGCGTGGTCACCGAGTACGGCGGGAGGGTCTGGGTGGTGGCGGTGCCGCCGTGGCCGGTGGTGACGGACGTCGCGCCGTTGGTGAGGCTGGACACCGTGGGCGCCTCGTCGGCGGGGGCGAACCCGGCGTACCCGATCTTCACCTGGCGCTCGCTGTCGGGGTCGCGGTTCACCAGCAGCACGGCGAGGTCGCCGTTGGGGCGGCGGACGGCGTGCGCGGCGACCAGCGGCTCGTCGGTGGCCGCGCGGACGAACTGGTCGCCGGGATGCGCGAACGCGCTGACCATGGAGATCGCGTGGTAGGGGGCGAAGGGCGTGTTGAAGGGGGGTTCGCAGACATCGCCCGTGCAGCCGGCGCTGGACAGCATGCCGAAGTCGCCGTAGTCGGTGTGGCCGGCGACGGTGCTGACGGTGCCGATGCCGTTGTGGACGTTCCACCAGTCGATCGTGAACAGTCCCTGTTCCATGAGAGCCGCATAGGCGTCGGCGGCGAACAGCGCGGCGGGCTGCGTGTTGTACGCGATCCCGCTGTTGATCTCGGTCATGGCGATGCCGATGTCACCGGCGCGGGCGCCCGCGTGCTTGGCGATCTGCTGCTTGACCATGTAGATCATGTCGGGGATGTGCGCGGTCTTGGTGAGGACGTCGGCGACGTCGGTGTGCGGGGGATACCAGTGCAGGATGACGAAGTCGATCTTCGAGGCGGCGATCGACAGGACGGTGTCGTTCCAGGTGGCCTGGTCACCGTCGGCGACGATGCCGTCGGGCCAGTTGGCGGGGGAGGTGAGCACCGCGCCGATCTTGACGGTGGGATCGACGGCCTTCATGGCGTCCGAGTACTTCACGACGTTCCTGGCGTACTCCGCCGGGGTCTTGTCGGTGTGGTCGTCGGCCTCCCAGTCGGCGCCGTAGTGGCCGTTGCCGTAGTTCTCGTTGCCGATCTCCCAGTACTTGACGCCGTACCCCTTGGTGACGTTGGCGTACTTGACCCAGTCGGCGGCCTCCTCGGCGGTGCCGGTGCCGTAGTTGGCGATAACGATCGGCTGCGCGCCGGTGCGCTGCGCCCCGCGGATGAAGGTGTCGAAATCGGTGTTGGGCGCGACGTAGCCGCCGGGGGCGGTGTGGGTCTTCCAGTGGTAGATGTCGGCGTACGACCCGCCGGGATAGCGCAGCATCTTCACACCGGCGGCCTTGAGGAGGTCCGCGGTCTCGTTCGTCCCGAGGTTGGAGTCCCAAATCGCGTGGTTGGTGCCCACCGCGGTATCGGACGCGACCGCCAGGGCCGCGCGGGTGTTCACGGTGACGGTGACCGGCGTCGTCTCGGCGCCGGCGGAGGGGATTCCCGCGAGGGTCTGGGCGGCCACCGCTGCGCCCATGAGGAGCGCGAGGGCCGGCCTGGAGGTGCGCAGGGTGCTCATGACGTCCCTTTTCTGGAGGATCTTGCGGTGCGATGGTGATCAGGCCGTGTGGAACGGTCAAGGAGAGCGCCTAGTGCGCAGTCATGAGCTGCGGGGGAGTTAGGCGGGGCGTGCAACTTTCATTCGCCTGGTCTCACCGCCGGCGCGGGTGGATCGGCGGAATGTCGGTGGAGTTCGGCAGGATGGCCCCATGGCTTCCTGGCAGGAGATCGAGAAGGAGAATCCCGCGCTTGCTGCGCGAGTGCTGGCGAGCATGGGAAAGGGCAGGCACAAGACCATGGCGACGCTGCGGCGGGACGGCTCGCCGCGCATCAGCGGGACCGAGGTGGAGTTCAAGAACGGGGAGGTGTGGCTGGGGTCGATGCCGGGGGCGATGAAGGCGCTCGACCTGCGCCGCGATCCGCGGGTGGCGATCCACGGCCCCTCGGTCGACCCGGACGAGGCGGATCCGGCCTCCTGGGACGGCGAGGCAAAGCTGGCCGGCCGGGCCGTCGAGGTCACCGACCCGGCCGTGCGTGAGGCGTTCGGCGGGCCGCCCGGGCAGGATTTCCACCTGTTCCGGGTCGACGTGACCGAGGTGGTCTACACGCGCGTCGACGAGTCGGGGGAGCATCTGCTGATCGAGATGTGGCACGAGGGCGCCGGTCACCGGGTGGTCCGCCGCCGCTGACCCCCCCTTCCGCAGGAGAGGGTGGTGCCCGGAAGGGGCGTCAGGACCTGAAGTGGGTGGGCATGTTCTGCCCGACCAGGCAGACGGCGGGCCGGGACCCGCAGACGAGGGCCTGCCCGGCGTACCCGCCGACGTCGGTGACCACATGCTGGGTCCGGCCCATGACGAAGGTGGGGGCCTGCAGGCCGTTGAGGTTCTGGTTGGACCTGCCCGCGCCCGACCGGCCCTGCGCACCGGCCGCGCGCCCGCCGCTGATGACCTGCCCCCCGCCGCCGCCACCGCCGGGGTGGGGCGCGTGGAACGCCGCGGCCGCCGTACGGGGACGGTGCGAGGCGACCCGCACCCCGGCCGAGTGCATCCTGGCCAACTGCACCCCGGCCGACTGCGCGGCGGAGACCCGCGCGGTTGTGGGCTGGGCGGCGGCGCTTCCCGCCGGTATGACAAGCACGGACACCAGCACGGGCACCAGCGCGGTGAGGAGCGCGGCCGCGGGTGGGGCCATCGCCGGGGCCGGGGACGGCCGCCGGGTCGCGGGGATGGTCGCTGTGCCTCTCGCGGTGTCTCTTGCGGGGACTGTCGCGAGGACCACGGCGCCGCGCGGGCTCCGCGTGCGGTAGCGGGACATCTCGGTGTGTGCCTTCCTGTTCCTGCCCCGGCGCTCGCTGTCGCTCGTTCCGGTTCCGCCGGGACGTGACCCTCCTACCCGGCGGGGAACCCCGGTAGTTGCGCCCAGGGGCCAAGGGGCGGTGCGCTGTCGTCATGCACTCGGCATCGCCGCCGCCGGCCGGGCTGACCGGCGCCTCTTAGTGGACGCTGAAACCGCCGTCGACGCAGATGGCCTGGCCGGTGACGTACGACGCGGCGTCGGAGGCGAGGAAGACGGCCACGCCGTGGAAGTCGCCGGGAACGCCGTTGCGGCCGGTCATGCTCCGGGCGGCCAGCGCCTCCACCCGCCCGGGGACGGCCTGGGCGGGCGCGGTCAGGGGAGTCAGCACGAATCCCGGCACGATCGTGTTGGCGGTGACTCCGCGGCCGGACCACGCCTCGGCCTGGGAGCGGGTCAGCCCGCACACGGCGGCCTTGGCCGCGCCGTAGACGCCGCTGTCGCCGAAGGCGCTGATCGACTGCTGGGAGCCGATGTTGATGATCCGTCCCCAGCCTCGGGCGGCCATCCGGGGGCCGAAGTGCTGCCCGAGCAGGAACGGCGCGGTGAGGTTGACGGCGATGGTCTGGTCGTAGTCGCCGGCGGTGAGGTCGGCCATGGGCCTGCGGATGTTGTTGGCGGCGTCGTTGACGAGGATGTCGATGCCGCCGAAGAATCCGTCCGCCTGCTCGCACACGCGGGCGATGGCGGCGCGGTCGCCGAGGTCGGCGCTGATCGTCGCCGCGCGCACCCCGTGGCCGTCGAGCCGGGCGGCGGCTTCGGCGAGTTCCTTCTCGCGGCGGGCGACCAGGACCACGGCCGCCCCCGCCCGCCCGAGGGCCTCCGCCATCGCGTATCCGATGCCGGAACTGCCTCCGGTGACCAGGGCCACCCGGCCGGTCAGCGAGAAGAGCTCTTCGATGTAGATCGGCACATCGGGCGACGCTAGCAGCGGCCCGTCCCGGTCCGGCGTCCGCCCTTGTCTGCTCCGCACCCCGTCCTGGTCACCCCGCACGCCGCGCCCCGGCCACGTACGCCCCGTACGGAGGGGGCGCGAGGCCTGCGCGCCGCGCGGGCGGTCAGCCGGGGTCGGGGAACCGCCTGGTGGCCGCCGACTCCTCCGTGGCTTCCGTGGCCTCCGTGGCCTTGGCGGCGTGGGCGGCGACACCGGAGGTCACGTCGGAGGAGATGTCGTCGATGACGCCGTTCACGGCGTCGGTGACGGTCTCCTCGGCGTGCAGGTCGCGCATCGCGTCCTCGATCTTGCGCATGACCGTCTCCATGGTGCGCAGGGTCTCGGTGTCGAGCCGCCGCAGGAGGCGGACGTAGCCGCCCGTCCCGGCTTCGATGATCTCGCCGGTGAGCCGCCGCCCCGCCTCGGTGAGCTCGACCAGGCGTACGCGGCGGTCGTGGGGGTCCTCGTGCCGGGTGACCAGGCCCTGCGCGACGACCCGGTCGACGATGCCGGTGACGGTCGCCAGGCCGACGCCGAGGTGGCGGGCGAGCTCCTGGCCGGAGGTGGGCCCGGCGAACGTCAGGAACATGACGACCTTGAACTGCTGCATGGTCAAGGTGGACGCCATCAGCGGCATCGAGCGGTCGCGCGCGAAGAAGCGGCCCAGGCTACGCTGGAGATCCGCGAGCCTGGTGATGATCGATCCGCGCTCGGCCTCCTCTTCCGAGGTGTTCGGCTCCGGGGTGGCCTCCACCGCGCCGGTGGCGGGGGCATCCGGGCGGCCGGCCCGGGGGCGGGGGCCGCTCGTCCGGGGCGTCTCCGGGGCCGTGTCCACGCTCACCTCCCGGCTCGCGTACGGGCCCTCTTCGGGTCCCGTTCCGGTGCGGGGGCGTCGCTCGGCTGCGCTGTCGTTCACGTTCCACCTCTCGTCACGAGAGGTTACCAGCGTTTAATACACCGGATAAATCTTAGGGTCATGCGAAGTGTTAGGGTTGCCCCAAACACTTCCTCCGTTGTCAGGAGTTCGGATGACCTCCTTGGCCAGGCTGAGCCTCGCCAACCGCGCACTCGTGATCTTGGTCGCGCTGGTACTCGCGGGATTCGGCCTCTTCGCGATCCCCTCGCTGAAGCAACAGCTCTTCCCGTCCCTGGAGTTCCCGGCGGCCTTCGCGGTGGCGAGCTATCCCGGCGCCGCTCCCGACATCGTGGAGGAGCAGGTCACCAAGCCGATCGAGAGCGCCTTCCAGGGCATCGCCGGCGTCACCGACATCACCTCCACCTCCCGCGAGGGGGTGTCGCAGGTGCAGGTCGCCTACGAGTACGGCACCGACATCGACGAGATGACCGGCAAGATGCAGCAGGCCGTGAGCCGGATCAAGGCGCAGCTTCCGGCCGACGTCGACCCCCAGGTGGTGGCGGGCAGCACCGACGACATCCCGGTCATGGCGATCGCCGTGGGCGACGGCGGCGACGAGCACGCCATGGCCGACAAGATCGAGCGCATCATGGTGCCGGAGCTGCAGTCGATCGAGGGCGTCCGGGACGTCACCGTCAGCGGCGCCCGCGAGCAGCAGGTCGTCATCACTCCCGATCAGGGCAAACTGGCCCTGCTGGGGCTGTCGGCCGCCGCGATCCCCGACCTCCTGCGGACCAACGGAGTGTCCATCCCGGCCGGCACGCTGACCGAGGACGGCAAGTCGCTGACCGTGCAGATCGGCGATCCCGTCCGTACGGTGAAGGACCTGGAGAACCTGTACCTCACGCCCGCGAGCACGGCCGGGCAGGCGGGCGCGGGCCAGCGCGGCGCCGGCGCGGGAACGGGCGCGGGCCAGGGATTCCCCGGTCAGGCGTCGGCCGGCCGGGGCGCCGCTGCCGGAGGAGCCGGTGCGGCGGGCGCGGCGGCGCCGGTCCAGGCGCCCAAGCCACCCAAGCCGGTCAAGCTGGGCGACGTGGCCGAGATCAAGGTCGAGAACGCCACCGCGACCACGCTCACCCGCACCAACGGCACCCCGAGCCTCGGCGTCTCGATCACCATGGTTCCCGACGGGAACGCGGTGCAGATCTCCCACGACGTCAACGACGCCCTTCCCGGGCTGACCCGCGCTCTCGGCGACAGCGCCGAGCTGAACGTCGTGTTCGACCAGGCCCCGTACGTCGAGAGGTCCATCGAGGATCTCGCCACCGAGGGCCTGCTGGGCCTGGCGTTCGCCGTGCTCATCATCCTGGTGTTCCTGCTGTCGGTGCGTTCGACGCTGGTCACGGCGGTGTCCATCCCGTTGTCGGTGGTGATCGCGCTGATCGCGCTGTGGGCGGGTGATTACTCGCTGAACCTGCTGACGCTGGGCGCGCTGACGATCGCGGTCGGCCGGGTGGTCGACGACTCGATCGTGGTCCTGGAGAACATCAAGCGTCATCTCGCCTACGGCGAGGAGAAACGGCGGGCGGTCCTGACAGCCGTGCGCGAGGTGTCCGGCGCGGTCACCGCCTCCACGCTGACCACGGTCGCGGTGTTCCTGCCGATCGGCTTCGTCGGCGGGCTGGTCGGGGAGCTGTTCAGCTCCTTCGCCATCACGGTCACCGTGGCGCTGCTGGCGTCGCTGCTGGTCGCGCTGACCGTCATCCCGGTGCTGGCGTTCTGGTTCCTCAAGGCGCCGGAGCTCACCCCGCAGGAGGCGCAGGCCGTACGCGAGGACGCCGAGCGCCGGGAACTGCGCAGTCCGCTGCAGCGGATCTACCTGCCGGTGCTGCGCTTCGCGACCCGGCGGCGCCTGGTGACGGTGCTCATCGGCGTCGTGGTGTTCGCCGCGACGATGGCGCTGGCGCCCAAGCTGAAGACCAACTTCCTCGACTCCTCCGGCAACGACACCACGCAGATCAGCCAGCGGATGCCGGCCGGGACCGACCTCGCGACCACCGACGCGGCGGCCAAGAAGGTCGAGGAGGTGCTGGCCGCCGACAAGGACGTGAAGTCCTACCAGGTGACCGTCGGGGGCGGCAACCGCTTCCTCGGAGGGCTGGGCGGCTCCGCCGACCGCGCCTCCTACTCCGTCTCCCTGGAGGAGGGCGTGGACACGCCCGTCCTGGAGGAGCGGCTGCGGGAGCGGCTGAAGGGCATGACCGGCATCGGCGACATCACCGTCGGCGGCAACGGCGGCGGCGGGTTCAACTCCGACCAGGTGCAGGTCATCGTGCAGGGGCCGGACCAGGACGCGCTGAAGACGGCCGCCGCCTCGGTCCGCGACGCCATGACCGGCGTGGGCGGCCTGCGGGACGTCACCTCCAACCTCGAGGACAGCATCCCCCGGGTCGAGGTGCACGTGGACCGCGAGAAGGCCGCCGCCCGCGGCCTCACCGAGGCCACCGTCGGGCAACTGGTCGCGCAGGCGTTCCGCGGCGCGCCGGTCGGCTCGATCGACGTGGACGGCCGCTCCAGCGACGTGATCCTGCGCGGGGCCGGCGACGCCCCCGACGACCTCGCCGCGATCAAGAAGCTGACCGTTCCTACCGCGACCGGCCTGGTGAAGCTGTCCGACGTGGCCGACGTCGTCCAGGCCGACGGGCCGACCCAGATCACCCGCCAGGACGGCGACCGCACCGCGACCGTGTCGGGCGCGGCCGACGCCTCCAACCTGGGCGCGATCACCACCAAGGTCACCGAGAAGCTCAAGACGCTGACGCTTCCGGCCGGGGTGACGTACAAGATCGGTGGCGCGAGCTCCGACCAGCAGAAGGCGTTCGCCGACCTGGGCATGGCGATGCTGATCGCCATCGCGATCGTCTTCATGATCATGGTGGCGACGTTCCGCAGCCTGGTGCAGCCGCTGATCCTGCTGGTGTCGATCCCGTTCGCGGCGACCGGCGCCATCGGGCTGCTGCTGGTCACCGACACCGCGCTCGGCGTGCCCGCCCTGATCGGCATGCTGATGCTGATCGGCATCGTCGTCACCAACGCCATCGTGCTGATCGACCTGATCAACCAGTACCGCGAGCAGGGGCTCGGCGTGACCGAGGCGGTCGTCGAGGGCGGACGGCGCCGCCTGCGTCCCATCCTGATGACCGCGATCGCGACGATCTGCGCGCTCACCCCGATGGCGCTGGGCGTGACCGGGTCGGGCGGGTTCATCTCCCAGCCGCTGGCCATCGTCGTGATCGGCGGCCTGCTCTCCTCCACCCTGCTCACGCTGGTCCTGGTGCCCGCCCTCTACGTCATCGTCGAACGGCTGAAGGAGCGCATGCGCCGCACTCCCGCGCGGCCCGGCGGCGACGACGGCGAGGTCACGGTGTACGACGAGGAGGCCCTCGAACCCGCCCGATGAGAGCCCCGTCAGGGTCCCGGTGACGGCTCTGTGCAAGCACCATGGAGGAAGGGAGGACCCCGGGACGGTCCCCGCGACGACCGTCCCGGGGTCCTCCCGCGTCCGGCGTCCGGCGGACCTCAATAGACTGGGCCAACGTGAGTGCCAAGCCGCGTATCCCGAATGTCCTCGCCTCCCGTTACGCCTCGCCGGAACTGGCCCGCCTGTGGTCACCCGAGCACAAGGTGGTGCTGGAGCGCCGGCTCTGGCTGGCCGTGCTCAAGGCCCAGGCCGACCTCGGGATCGACGTACCCGAACAGGCGATCGCCGACTACGAGAAGATCGCCGAGCAGGTCGACCTCGCCTCCATCGCCGACCGGGAGAAGATCACCCGGCATGACGTGAAGGCCCGCATCGAGGAGTTCAACGCCCTCGCCGGGCACGAGCACGTCCACAAGGGCATGACCTCCCGCGACCTGACCGAGAACGTCGAGCAGCTGCAGATCCGCGACAGCCTGCTGCTGGTACGCGACCGGGTCGTGGCGCTGCTGGCCCGCCTGGCCCGCCTGGCCGCCGAGCACGCCGACACGGTCATGGCCGGCCGTTCGCACAACGTCGCCGCCCAGGCCACCACCCTCGGCAAGCGCTTCGCCACCGCCGCCGACGAACTGATCGTCGCCTACGAGCGGCTGGAGAACCTGCTTGAGCGCTACCCCCTGCGCGGCGTCAAGGGCCCCGTCGGCACCGCGCAGGACATGCTCGACCTGCTCGGCGGCGAGGACCGGCTGGCCGCGCTGGAGGACCGCGTCGCCGCGCACCTCGGTTTCGCCCGCCGCTTCACCAGCGTCGGCCAGGTCTACCCCCGCTCGCTCGACTACGACGTGCTGACCACCCTGGTGCAGCTGGCCGCCGCCCCCTCCTCGCTGGCCAAGACCATCCGGCTGATGGCCGGGCACGAACTGGTCACCGAGGGCTTCAAGGAGGGCCAGGTCGGCTCCTCGGCGATGCCGCACAAGATGAACACCCGCTCATGCGAGCGCGTCAACGGCCTCGCCGTGGTCCTGCGCGGGTACGCCTCGATGGCCGGGGAGCTCGCCGGAGACCAGTGGAACGAAGGCGACGTGTCCTGCTCGGTGGTGCGCCGGGTCGCGCTGCCCGACGCGTTCTTCGCCTTCGACGGCCTGGCCGAGACCATGCTGACCGTGCTCGACGAGTTCGGCGCGTTCCCCGCCGTCATCGAGGCCGAGCTGGGCCGCTACCTGCCGTTCCTCGCCACGACCAAGATGCTCATGGCCGCCGTGCGGGCCGGGGTGGGCCGCGAGACCGCCCACGAGGTCATCAAGGAGCACGCCGTCGCCTCGGCACTGGCCATGCGCTCGCGCGGCGCCGGCAACGAACTGCTCGACCGCCTCGCCGCCGACGAGCGCTTCCCGCTCGGCCGCGCCGAACTCGGCGCGTTGCTCGACGACCGGTCCTCCTTCGCCGGGGCGGCCGCCGGTCAGGTCGCGGCGGTCGTCGAGCGGGCCGAAGAGATCACCGCGCGGCATCCCGGCGCGGCCGCGTACACCCCCGGCGCGATCCTGTAGGGACGCCGGTGCGGCTGAGCCCGCTGGTCAGTGAGGCCGAGGTCGCCGCCGCCTCAGGCGACGACGACCTCGTCGTGTGGGCGGCGCAGGGCATGCGGCCCGGCGTCCGCGCCTGGGCGTACGGTGAGGCGGTGGCGGTGGCGAGCCCCGCGGCGGCGCGGCGCGATCGGCTCGCGGTCACGGGCGAGCCGGCCCAGGTCGTCCCGCTCCTGCGGCACGCCCTGGCCGAGGCGGGCCCGTCGTTCCGGCCGCTTGGCGAGGCCGCCCTCATGGAGGAGGTGGTCCGCGCCGCGCCGGAACTGGAGCCGGTGGGTCACTTCACCTGGATGGTGACCGAGAAGCTCGCCCCGCCGCGCGCGGGCGCACCCGGCCTCGCGGACCGCGCGCCGGAAGGGGCGCCGGACGGCTCCTCGGCGGGCGCGCGGCCGGTGACGGCGGAGGCCGCCTGGCTGGAGCCCGCCGAAGAGCGGGAGGTGGCCGCCCTGCTCGCCGCCGCCCACCCCCGCTCGTACGCCGTGCCGGGACTGCCGGGCGTACGCCGGTGGGCCGGGATCCGCGACGGCGCGCGGGCGCTGCTGGCGGTCGCGGCCGACGCGTGGTCAGCGCCGTCGGTGGGACTGCTCGCCGGTGTCGCGACCGCGGTGCCCGCGCGGGGGCACGGGCTGGGGGAGCGGGTGTGTCGGTTTACGGCGTCCGCGCTGCTCGACGCGCACGGGCGGGTGGCGCTGATGGTGGACGACTGGAACGCCCCGGCGATCGCCGTCTCCGATCGGCTGGGTTTCACCCGCCGCGGTCTCGGCGTCGCCGCCGTACGCGGCTGACCCCGGCGTCAGGCGGGCTGGAACAGCTCGATCAGGTTGCCCGCAGGGTCGGGCGCGGCGCCGGCCCGCAGGGTGAATCCCAGATGCGTCGTGTAGAAGTCGACGGCCGCCTGGACGTCGTCGACGATGTACCGGACGCCGGCGAACCGGTCGGGCGATGTCATGACTGGGCCTCCTCGGCCGGGTTCTCCCCTGCGGGGTGGGTGAGGACGGGCAGCAGATAGCGGATGCGGGTGTCGATCTCGGCGGCGGCGCGTTCGAACGCCGGGCCGCCGGCCTGGCCCGTCTCGTCGCCGGGGGCGGCCGGGTCGGGGATGCTCCAGTGCAGGCGCCGCGGGTGGTCGCCGAACTCCGGGCAGACCTCACGGACCTTGTCGCACAGGCTGATCACGTAGTCGAAGCGGCGGCCGTTCAGCGTGTCCAGATGCCGGGGACGCCGGTCGGCGATGTCGATGCCGTACCGCCGGCGCAGCACCCGTACGGCGCCGGGGTGCGTGCGGGGCTTGGGGTGGCTGCCCGCGCTGGCCACGTCGGCGCGGCCGCCGGCGCGGTGCCGCAGCAGGGCCTCGGCGACGGGTGAGCGGGCGCTGTTGCCGGTGCACACGAACAGCACCGAGGACGTCACCGCGTCGCCGGCCGCGGCCGCCGGCGGGGCGGGGACCAGGCGGAGCGCGGGATGCAGGGCGGTGCCCGCGCCGGCCAGCGTATCCGCGCAGCGTTCCAGGTCGAGGCGGTAGTAGCTGTCGCGGCCGTCGTGACTGCTGCGCCGGGCCGCGACCAGCCCGGCCGAGCGCAGGAGCCGCAGATGGTAGGAGATCACGTTCTGCGGCTCGCCGACCAGCGCCACCAGTTCCCGCACCCGCAGGTCACCGTACGCGAGCTCGCTCAGCAGCCGCCACCGCACCGCGTGCGCGGCCAGCCGGAGGAACACCGGCGGGACGGCTTGCGCGGACGGCACCATGACGAGCATGGTACATCAAACTGATTTGATTGATCTGTCCCTGTGCCGGGCCGGCCGTGCCCGTTCAGGCGGCGCGGACGGACTCGGCCAGGCGCGGGTTCAGGCCGTCCAGCACACCGATCAGATCACGCAGGGTGGTGATCCTCGCGACCGGTTCCGCAGACGAGGTGAACGCGGGGGAGGGCTCGGCGCGGTAGCGGTCCAGCCAGACACCGTGCATACCCACCCGTGTGGGCGCGACGGCGTCGAGCAGCAGGTTGTCACCGACCATCAGCACTTCCTCGGGCCGCAGCCCCAGCTTCGCCGCCGCCCGCAGGTAGCACTCCGGGGCCGGCTTGAACGCGCCGAGCGTGTCCGGGGTCAAGACGACCTCCATGCGGTCCATCAGCCCCAGGCGGCGCAGCTTGGCCTCCTGCTGCACCGGATCGCCGTTGCTGAGCACGCCCAGCGTCAGCTCGTCGCCGAGCACCCCGAGGGTCGCGGCCACGTCGGGGAAGGCGGCCCAGGCGTCCTCGTAGTGGGTCAGGAAACCGGCGAAGGCCGTGTCCGGGTCGGTCGGCGCGGGCATGCCCAGCCGGTCGCAGAACTCCCGCAGCCGCCTGCGCCGCTGCTCGGCGAACGAGCACTCGCCGGCGTGCCAGGCCGGCAGATGCTTGTCCTCCAGGTCGAGCCACAGCGCCGGCGCCTCCGGCAGCAGCTCATGGCCGGGGCAGACCGTCTCCATCCAGCGGGTCGCGGCGTGGGCGACGGCCCGGCGGTGGTCGAAGAGGGTCTCGTCGAGGTCGAACAGAATGGCCCTGATCACGAGTCCCCATCTTCGAGGGGATGTGTTTCCGGTGCGTTTCGGAACCGTGAAAGCCTGGGTGAAGATCGCAGTCAAGTTCCGGCCTTTGGTGGATCGGGTAGGAAATTTCCTACTCGAAGATGACAGGTAGGATATTTCCTACGTATCATGCAGTGTGTGGACACCACTCCCGCCGCTCGGGCGGAAGACGCGATCTTCGCCGCGCTTGCCAGCCCGGTGCGGCGCGAGGTCCTGCGCCTGCTGCGCGAACGGGGCCCCCAGTCCGTGCAGGACCTGGCCTCCGGCTTCGCGATGGCCCGGCCCAGCTTCTCCGAGCACCTGCGGGTGCTGCGGGACGCGGGCCTGGTCAGCGAACGTCGCGACGGCAGGCGCAGGCTCTACCGCCTGGAGGCCGTCCCGCTCGTCCGCGTCCGCGACTGGCTCGACCCGTACGAGCGGTTCTGGCGCGGCAGGCTGACCGGTCTGCGCGACCTGCTCGACGACATGGAAGACATGAACGACACCCGGGACGCGGCCGCCCTCGGCCGCGCCGGAGACCAGGAGACGACATGAACGGCGCCGACGCCCCGACCGTGCTGCGGCTCGACGAGTTCCTGGCACACCCGCCCGCCCGCGTGTGGCAGGCCCTGACCGACCCCAGGCTGCTCGCCCGGTGGTTCATGCCGGGAGACTTCCGCCTGACCGTGGGTCACCGGTACACCATGACCGGCATGGCGATGCCCGGCACCGGGTTCTCCGGCACCGTGCAGGCCGAGGTGCTGGCCTTCGAACCCGAGCGCATGCTGCGCCTCGGCTGGCGCGACGCCGACCCCGCCAGCCCCGCGGCCGCAGACTGGACGATCACCTGGACACTCGAACCCGAAGGCAGGGGCACCCGGCTTTTCCTGACCCACGAGGGCTTCGATCCCGGCAGCGAACTGCAGCGGCGGGCCCGCTCCATCATGCACGGCGGATGGCGCCACCTGCTGACGGACCGCCTCCCCGCCGTTCTGTGACCACCGGGCCCGGCCCGGGTGGCGGAGGGACGGCCGGGTGAAACTTTCCGGCCCTGACCGCGGCCGAGCAGGGGCGACGCGGCGGCATTAGTTTGGACGGTTGACTTATTCCGGCCGACGATCTTAACGTGCGGAGGCTCTCGCTCCGCGTGCGGTGCGAGCAGCGGCTTTCCGTCCACGATGGCCCGTCCCGAAGGAGCGCAGAATGCCCGACACCACGCCCGGGACGGCGGTTCCCGGCCCGTACGGCGGCCGTCGCGGCGGCACCGCGGCTCTGGCGGCCGCGCTGGTCGTGGGCGGCCTCGCCGCCGGGGCCCCGGGAACGGCGACCGCAGCGACCGGTTGCGCCGTCACCTACACCACCAGCGACTGGCCGGGCGGCTTCAGCGCCGCCGTCACCGTGCAGAACCTGGGCAGCGCCATCGACGGATGGACGCTCGCGTTCACCTTCCCCAGCTCCGGCCAGAAGGTGACCACCGGCTGGTCGGCCACCTGGAGCCAGAGCGGACAGAACGTCACGGCCACGAACGTGGACTACAACGCCGCCATCGCCACCGGCGGGTCGGTCTCGATCGGGTTCAACGGCTCGTGGTCGGGTGCCAACCCCAAACCGACGGCTTTCACGCTCAACGGCGTGACCTGCACCGGGTCCACCACCACCTCGTCACCCACTCCCTCGGTGACGCCCACCGTCACACCCACCGTGACGCCCTCGGCGACTCCCACAGTGACGCCCACCATGACGCCCACGGTGTCACCTTCCGCGACGCCGACGGTGACACCCACGACAGGGAAGCCCACCGTCGCCGCCGACGGCACCGGCACCTACCGGACCGTGCAGGCCGCGATCGACGCGGTGCCCACCGGCAACTCCAGCAGGAAAGTGATCACGATCAAGCCCGGCACCTACCGGGAGATCGTCACCATCCCGGCGAACAAGCCGTACATCACCCTGCAGGGACTCGGCTCGTCGGCCAGGGACGTCCTGATCGTCAACAACCACGCGGCCGGCGCGTACGGCACGTTCAACAGCGCGACCGCGTTCGTCAACGGCCACGACTCCGCCCTGACCAACCTGACGGTCTCCAACGACTACGTCGAGGACGGCTCCACCGTCAACCAGCAGGCCGTCGCGCTGAACCTCAACGCCGACCGGGCGATCCTGTCGAACGTACGACTGCTGGGCGACCAGGACGCCTTCCTGATCAACGCCTCCGCCCGCGCGTACGTCAGAAGCTCCTACATCGAGGGCACGGTCGACTTCATCTTCGGCGACGGCACCGCCGTGCTGCACGACTGCGACATCTACGAGAAGCGCAGCAGCGGCGCCCCCATCACCGCGGCCAGGACCGACGCTGCCAAGCCCTACGGGTTCCTCATCTACAAGTCCCGGATCAGCGGCGCGACCGGCGACACCACCCAGCTGGGGCGCCCCTGGGGTCCCAACGCCCAGGTGCTCTACCGGGAGTCCACCCTCAGCTCGACCATCAAGACCTCCCAGCCCTGGACCGACATGTCCGGCAACTCCTGGAAGAACGCCCGCTTCTTCGAATACCGGAACACCGGCGCCGGGGCCACGGTCAACGCCAACCGCCCGCAGTTGAGCGATGCACAGGCGGCCAACTACACCCCGCAGAAGTACCTGGCCGGCTCCGACGGCTGGAACCCCGTGAGCTGACCCCGTGAGCTGAGTGTCGTGAGCTGAGCCTGCCCGGCCGACGCACGGCCCAGCGGAGAAACGGCCCAGAGGGAGCGGCCCAGAAGAGCGAGCTGGGGGAGCGAGCGAGGGGAGCGGCGCGCAGTTCAGCCCTCCCCGGGACCGCTCTCCCCGCCGTGCGCGGTCTGCCCGGCCCGGCCGCCGCCACGGCGGCGCAGCAGCGGATGCGACCCCATCGCCACCTCCAGCTCCCCGGGCAGATCGTCGCGGTAACGACCGAGCGTCGACAGGTCGCTGTGCCCCAGCACCCGCCGCACCGCGTCCATGTCCGTGCCGTCGGCCAGCAGGTGCGTCGCCGTCGTGTGCCGTAACCCGTGCGGCGTCACCTCCCTGCTCCGCCCGGGCTCCACCCGCTGCCGCACCCGGTCGATCACCGCCTGCACGTCGCCCCGCGCCAGCCGCCTGCCCCGCCACGACAGCAGCAGCGCCTTCTCGCCGGCCCCGGCCGCGCGCACCGCGAGGTACGCGTCCAGCGCGGCGGCCACATCACGGGGGAGAGGAACGTCGCGGGTGCGCCCGCCCTTGCCGAAGATCCGCCAGTAGCGCATCCCGTCGTTGGTGTAGAAGTCCTCTACGTTTGCCCGCACCAGCTCCGACACCCGCGGCCCCAGCGCGGCCAGCAACATCACCACCAGCGCGTCACGCACCTCGGTCCGCTGGTCGGCCCGGCGGCGGCGCCCTTCCGAGCCGCCCGGCTCAGGTGGCGGAGCGGGGGAGCGAGCCGCCTCGATCAGGCCCTCGGCCTGCTCCCGCGTCAGCGCCCGGCGTTCCGGCCGCAGCCCGCCCCGCTCCCGCGCCCGCACCGACGAGGCGGCCATCGGGTCCAGATGGACCCACCCCGCCGACGCGGCGTGCCGGAACAACGCCGACACCGATCGGCGGAACCTGGCCTGCGACGCCGCGCTCTGTCCGGAACCACCCCGTGGCGCCGGCCCGCGCGTCCCGCCTCCGCGGGGGAGGCCGTCACGAGCGACGCCGTCTCCCGCCACGCTTCTGCCGGCCGTGCCGTCTCCCGCCGCCGCGCCGTTCTCCCCGCTCCGCCGGCGTTCGTCCGGCTTGCGCGCGAACGCCAGCAGCACCGCGTCCACGTCCTCCCCGGTGAGGTCGTCCAGGACCCGGTCGTCTCCCGCCAGCCGTACGAACGTGGCCACGTCCCGCGCATACACCTCGGCCGTCGCGGGCGACAGTGCCCCGGTCACGGTCTTCGCCCGGACCAGCTCCACATAGCGGTCCGCGGCCTCCTGCACGGTCAGCCGGTTCACCTGCGGGGGCAGCATGATCGACACCGTACCGCCCGGGACCGACAACAATCACCCGGCCTGGAAGCGGCACAGGACCGGCGTGGCCGCCCCTCCCTCGACGCCGTTTCTACTCCACGACGAGCGAGTCGACGAACCGCTCCGCCTCGCTCTGGCTCATGCCGGTCTCACCGCGCACCAGGAACACCGCCTGCTCCACCCGGCCGGCCGCCTTCATCTCCCGCGCCCGCGCGGCCAGGTCGTACCCGTGATGCGCCGTCGCCACGGGCAGCGACCGGCCCGCGCCGATCCCGTCGGCCAGGTCCTTCGCCTCCTTCAGCCCCAGCCCGGTCTCCTCGCGGATCAGCTTGATCGCCTCGACCTTCTTGTTCTCCGCGTACAACTCCCGGACGCGCTGCTGCAGAGCGGCCGAAATCGGCGGCACCATGCCGGGACTACGCCAGGCGAGCGGCCCGGCGGGCCGCGCACCGGCCCGCGCGGCCGCGAAGACGACACCGAGCAGCGCGACCACGATGACGGCGAGGACCAGTAACTCGAACGGACCCACATTAGGCATGCGGTGATCGTAAAACGCGGGTCAACGCCACGGTGGTCTCAGCCGGAAATTCCGGTACACATCGCCGCCGCGCGGAGCCCATGGTCGCGTCGTGATGGCTCCGCAGCAGTCTGCCGACGTCCGGTTGGCCGGCCCTCCTCCCGCTTCACCGTACGAGAGGAGAGCCGGCGGTACGTTCAGCTGTAGGAGACAGACTGGACGGTGCAGTTGGTCTGCCACGGCCCAGGGTAGACAGGGGCGGTGGTGCAGGCCCAGGTGCCGATGACGGTGGTCGTCCCCGGGGGGATGCTGGCATAAGCGGACGATCCGAAGAAGTCGTACTGGTGTCCGCCGCTGCAGATGCCGCCGGCGCCGACGGCCGTGGTCCCGCTGGGCACCGTCTGGGTGAACCGCCACGAGTGCGTGGCAGGGACGGCGGTCGCGCTGCTGTAGGGCACCGACCCGCCGCCGGAAGGAATGCCGGCCAACCACAGGTCGGTGGCGTACCAGTCGGAGGTGTCCCCGAAAAAGTTCACGTTGGAGCAGTCGACCGTGGCCTGCACCGTGATGCCGGACGCCATGGCCGGCTGCGGTGTGGACACCAGGGCCAGCACCCCGGTGGTGACCAGCGCAGAACCGAGCGCCAGCGCCCGCCGAGCCGATTTCGCAGCGAACATGTCTATCCCTTCTCCAGCCACACCCGTGCCACCGCGAATTCATCATCGCCGCCAGGAACGGTCAATCACCGAGATTTTCGGCGCCGACCGAAAGTTCTGCTGGAACGGCGAGTGAAATTACCGCTGCGGAGAATACGGAGTCCGAAACCGCGGGGGCGCTCACCCGAGGGCGCAGTACATGCAGCAACGATCAATTCGTCGCCTGTCCACGTCCATCCGGAAACGTGATTTCCGGATGGACGACCAGACCGGAAAGATGACCTGTCGCTCTCGTGAAAAGTTCACTCCCGCAAGCGCATGCTCACCTCGGCAGGAGGCGACGGCGCAGCAGGAGCCCGGCGCCGGCGGCCAGGGAGATCGCGAGGCCGGTCAGCACGTACATCCGCCCGTCCGGCCCGGCCTCGCCGCCGCCTCCGGTCGCGGCCGCACCGATCGGAGTCGCGACCGCGTCCCGGGCCGCCGGGGCCACCTCGTCGTCTTCGTCCGGTACGGCGGCGGTCACCGTGGCCGTCACCGTCCGGGTCGGCCTGAGGCTGCTGCCGGTGCCGGCGGTGGCGCTCGCCGAGGAAGTCGAGCTCGGGGAGGGAGTGGAGCTCGTCTGCCCGTCCCGGGATCGGCCGGCGCCCGCAGTTCGCGGCTCCTGAGGGGACTCATGGGACGTCGGGGACCCACATGAGACGTGGCACGGCGAAGATCGGTTGCCAGGCGATCGGCGAATCAGCGAACTGGATGATCGTGGGGGATGGGACGCGCGGCCTCGGCGCGCAGACCGTCGAGGAAGAAGGACAGGAAGCGGCGCCACGTGTCCGGAGCGGTCTCCATGGACTCCCGGATGACCTGGGACATCGCCCAGACCAGGGTCACCAGGTCCCCGGCTTCGAAATCTGCGCGCAGGCGGCCCGCGGCCCTGGCCCGCTCGATGATGCGCTCGACGTCGAGGAAGCCGCGGTGGCACGCCTGGCTCACATCGGTGGCCAGCGAGAAGCTCTGGGTCAGGGCGTCGTTGAGGCCGTGGTCCTCGGCCTGCAGGGTGAACAGCCCTTCGAGGAAACCGGTGAAGCCCGCCCAGGGGTCGGGGTCGGCCAGGGCCGCCGCGGCGATCTCGTCGAGGGCGGCCATCCGCTGGGGGAGGATCGCGCCGAGGAGCGCCTCCCGGGTCGGGAAGTGGTTGTAGAGGGTCCCGATGCTGACGCCGGCACGGCGGGCGATGTGCTCCAGCGGAGCGTCGAGTCCGCGTTCGGCGAGGACCTGGGTGGCCGCGACCAGCAGTTTGTCGCGGTTGCGCGCGGCATCCGACCGCAGCGGCTTCGATCCGGCTGCCATGCCTCCCATCATATGAACATGAGGGTTGCCTCAAGTTTGTGGTAGTGTCCCGGCCAAGTTGAGAAGGCCCTCAACTTTACGT
The DNA here is from genome assembly GCF_005864065.1 of Microbispora triticiradicis. Classification (NCBI taxonomy): domain Bacteria; kingdom Bacillati; phylum Actinomycetota; class Actinomycetes; order Streptosporangiales; family Streptosporangiaceae; genus Microbispora; species Microbispora triticiradicis. Next base: position 100,544 of record NZ_VANP01000004.1, read on the forward strand.
CGTGGAAAGGTGCCTCATGCCTGCAGCAGCACGCAAGACCGTCGTCGTCCTCGGTGCCGGGCCCGGGCTCGGCATGTCCATCGCGCATCGGTTCGGGCGCGAGGGATACGCCGTGGCGCTGATCTCCCGGACGGACGCCCGGCACCCCGGATATGTGGCTGCCCTGGCCGAAGCGGGGATCGAGGCGGCGTCCTTCGCCGCCGACGTACGCGACCGCGACCGGCTCCTGTCCACGCTGGACGCGATCAACGAACGGTTCGGCACGATCGACGTGCTCTACTACGGCCCCGGAGCCGCGGACCTGGACGCCCCACGCCGGCCGATCACCCAGACGACCTCCGACGACGCCAGAGAGGCGATGAACATCATGTATCCGGCCGTCGACGCGGTCGGCGCCGTACTGCCCGGCATGGTCGAGAGAGGGGAGGGCGGGCTGCTGTTCGCCGGCGGGCTGAGCGCCGTCATGCCGATGCCCGCGCTCGGCGACCTGGCGCTGTCGGCGGCGGCGCTGCGCAACTACGCCCTGACCCTCAACGCCGCGCTGGCGGGGGAGGGCGTGTACGCCGGGAGTCTGATCATCGGGGGACTGGTCGAACGGGGCGACATCTATCGGTTGGTGACCTCCCAGCCCGAGCGGTTCGGCGATGTGGGGAGCAGGTCCCTCGACCCGGACGTGATCGCCGACACCGCCTGGGACCTCTACGCCAAGCGCGACCGCCCCGAGGCGACGTTCAGCGCCTTCAAGTAGGGCGGGGTGTTCTGGGGAGCTGCCAGGCGGTGCAGGTGATGACCGAGGGCGGTTCGGCGGCACCGCCAGGCAGGATGGCCGACGTCAACGACTGACCCGGCGCCAGGAGAACGACGAATGCCGCCACAGCCTGGCGAGCTCAGCTCTTCCTGGCCTTCCAAGGCAATTTCTTATACCCAACAGAATCCACCTTCTGTCCGGTATAGGACGATTTGCGGCTTTCTGGAGAGAGGGGGTGACGGGGAGGCGAGGTGCGGGTCCGCCGATCGACGCGGCCCGGCGCTTGGCGAGGCGGCGCTGTTCCACCGGTCCTGTGGAGCGTCGAAGCCGATAAGGCTTCGGATTGGCGTCCGAGGGCGGAAATGCCGGCCAAGTGCCGTCGGCAGATCCGGCGGGACTTATGGTGCCGAGCGCGGCGTGTTTGCGGCATCGGGCCGCATAGTTCTGCGGCGCCCGATGCCATGACACCGCACGGACGACGGTGAGACTCGTCGTGCCGGGTTCGGTGTTCCTGTTTGTGGCGAGTGCCGGATTCGCCTGACGTCGTGGAAACGGTGAACGGATGCGGTGGGCGCAACCGGCTCAATCAACCCCTTCCCGCACCGGTGGTTCGTTGCTCGATAATGAACATTATGTCAAGTAAACGAGATCGGGCGGTCCTCCGAGAGGAACGACGATGATCAAGCGGCTCCCCTTGCCCGTTGCCGCCTGGGTGAGAGTCCGCCGCGTCGCCGCTGAGGTACGGACTGGAGATTCGGGCCGGAGCCGGTCGTTGCGTGCGGTGCGAGGTGCCCAAGGCGAGTCGCTCCGGTGAGAAGCCCGCAGCGTGCAAAGTGCGGCGCGGAGTGTTCCCAGCTCGCCGCGGAAGACCTGCCTCCCTGTGGAGGTTCGGCTGAATCCCGGTGATTGAGCCGGGCCCGGGCCGGTCGTCCGCGGTGGGCCGCCCTCTCCCCCGGCTCGCGTGCCGAGCCGGGGCGCGGGTGGCAGGGCTGTGCCGTCCCGGCCGTACGGGAAAGGTGGTGCGTGGTGACGGCCGGGACGGCGACCTGGTCGAAGCGCCGGGTCAGCCGGTGGTGTCGGGCAGGCAGAGGGTGACGGCCTCGGGCACCACCTTGACCGTGATGCGCTTGACCCGGTCGCGCGCTCCCCCATCGAGTTCGTACGCCATGGGGGTCTGCAGCTTGACCGACACCTTCCTGGCGCGGGTGATGCGGACGAAGGGCGATTTCTCGGCGTTGCCGGCGCTCATCCGGCCGAGGGTGCGCGCCCACTGGATGGGCCCTTCGGCGGTGGAGACGCCGACCTCCAGCCAGCCGTCGTCGTAGCGGGCGTCCTCGAAGACGTCGATGCCCCCGGTGACGGTGCCGACGTTGCCGACGAGCACGCAGCTGGCGTCGCCCTCGAACCAGTCGTTGCCGTCGACCTTGACCTTCATCGGGGTCACGGAGCCGCCGACGTGCCGCAGCCCGGTCCAGATGTAGGCGAGGCGGCCGAGGCGGTCCTTGAGGCCCCGGTCGGCGTCGGCGATCATCTCGGCGTCCAGGCCGACTCCCGCCATGACCGCGAAGTGCTCACCGTTGATCTTGCCGAGGTCGAGCCTGGCGCGGCGGCCCTCGAAGCCGATCCGTACGGCCTCGGCCAGGTCCTCGGGGATTTCGAGGTTGCGGGCCAGCAGGTTGGCGGTCCCTGCGGGAACGATGGCGACGGCGGCGTCGCTGCCGGCCAGGGCGTCGACGCAGCGTTGCACGGTGCCGTCGCCGCCCCAGACGAAGAACAGCTCGGCGCCTTCCTTGAGCGCCTGGCGGACCTTCTTGGGGGCCTTCTTGCTCTTGGGGATCTCGTACCACAGCAGGTCCTCGACCTCGTAGCCCGTGATGAGCTTGCGCAGTTCGTCGAGGCCGCCGCCGATGGTCTTCTTGCGGTGCGCGATGACCGCGACGCGCGGGGCCTTGGTACGTGAGGCTTTGGTATCGAGGTCCTTGGTCGCGGGGGCCTCGGTGCGGGCGGCGCCCGGCTGCTCGGCGCGGGAGGCGTCTGTGCGGCGCGCCACGGTTCGGGGGGCGGCGGTCGCGGGGGCGGCCGGGTCCGGCGCGGCGACCGCGCCCGCGGACTGCCGATCAGCGGATTTCACCATGGGTCCACGGCTACCCAGCCGGGGACCCATTAGGCCTCGGGCAGGGTGTAGTCGAGGGTGTAGTGGTGGCCGTTCTCGACGCGGATGGTGCCCTCCCCCGTGAGGCCGGTCAGTTCGCCGGTGCCGGTCGCGGGGACGATCTGCCACTTCATCCACTGTTCGCCGTTGTGGCTGGCGGCGCTGTGCTGCAGGACGAAGGTGCCCTTGCGTCCGTGCAGGGTGCCCTCGACGTGTTCGACGCCGACGTAGGCGGCTGGGCCGTCGGGGGTGACGACGGTCAGGATCTCGGTGGTGCTGGTGCCGGTGAGGTCGCCCTGGAAGGTCTTGGTGAGGCGGTTGCGGCCGAACGTGGCGCCCTGCTTCTCCTCGGTGGCCAGGTCGTTCCAGCTGGTGACGTCGAATGTGCCGGTGGCGTGCGCGTGCATGGGACCAGGGTGGCGGTTGTTCCTGTCATCTTCTGTCAGGTACACGGCGAGTTCCGGGGGTGGCTTTCCGAGATGACTTTTCAGTGAGGAGTCGGAGAAAGTTCGACGAATGCGGTCAAGGCTCCCGCTTTACCGCCGGGCATGACGGATGATCGGAGACATGCCTACTCCCCCAGTGGCCGCGCCGGCCGCCGCAGACCGGTCCGTCCAGGGCCGCTCCGCGGGATGCTGACCTCCCCCTTCCCCGCGCGGGAAGGCCGCAGGGTCGCGTACCGGGTGTTCGGGTCGGTCGCGACCGCGCCGCGGCGGGCCCGTGCGTTCGTACGGTGCCAGCTGCGGGGGTGGCAGCTCGGGCATCTGGCGGACACGGCGGAGCTGGTCGTCTCGGAGCTGGTGACGAACGCGGTGCGGGCGACGGACGCCGTGGTGAGCCCGCCCGTGGCGTCGTCGATGTTCCCGGTCGCGCTGCGTACGGTGGCGTTGCGGGTGCGGGAGGCTCCCGGGCCGCGCAGCCTGTTCATCGAGGTGTGGGACGGCAGCGAGCACGAGCCGGTGCCCGGCGGTGACGCGGAGGGCGAGCCGGGCGAGAGCGGCCGGGGGCTGGTGCTGGTGGGGAGCCTGGCGCGGCGCTGGGGGCACTACACGGCGCCGGACCGGGGGAAGATCGTGTGGTGCGAGCTGGCGATCGCGGCGGCCGATGCGGTGGCCTTCGGCCTGCCGGAGGACACTCCCCCGGCCGTGGTGCGGGGGCCGTCGTCCGGGATGTTCTCGGCGGTCGTGACGGGCCTCGCGTCCGGGGTGTCGTCGGCGCTGGCGCCGGTGGCGGGGTCCGCCGGGGCGCTGCCGCGGCGGGAGCGGCGTCATCCCGTGGGAGTGCTGGCGGACGGCCCGGACGAGGCGACGCTGCTGCGGGTGCTGGAGGGATTGCGCGCCCTCGACGTGTCCGGCCCGGATCACCGCTGAGCGGTGCTGGAATATCGGCTGCCGGGGCGGTCAGGGCACGACGGTGACGGGCCATCGGCCGGCGCGCACCAGGCGGAGCGCGACCGAGCCGATGAAACGGTGCCCGGCCTGGGTCGAGGCGCCCACGACGACCGCGTCCGCCCTGATCTCGTCGGCGATCTTGGCGAGGGCTCCGGCGGCGTCGCCGTACTCGGTGCGGAAGGTGTAGCCGACGTGGGAGTGGAGGGTCCGGGCGTAGTGCTCCACCTGTTCGCGGAGCTCGGCGGCGACCTGCTCCCCCGCCTCGACGACGGACGCGGAGGCGGTGGGCATCATCGTGCTGATCATGCCGGGGTCGGTCACGTGGACGAGCACGACGTGGGAGCCCTGGCGGCGGGCCAGTCCCCAGGCGTAGGCGGCGGCGCGGAGCGAGGTGTCGGAGCCGTCGATGCCGACGAGGATGACCCGCGGGCCGTCGGTGCCCAGTTCGAACGTGCTCACGCACGTCAGCGTACGACCTGCGCGGAGTACGCGTGCGGGGGCCCGCGTCCCGGCTTGGGAGTCCGCCTGGGAGACGGGGACGGCTCGGGGTCGTGGCGGGGGCGCCGATAACCTGTTGCGGAAATGTCGGGGCCGTTGGTTAGGGTCTCGGATCGTGGCTGACCAACCTCTGATCGTGGCGCGTGGCCTGGTCAAACGCTTCGGAGACTTCACCGCCGTCGACGGGATCGACCTGGAGGTGGCGCCGGGCGAGGCGTTCGGGTTCCTGGGTCCCAACGGGGCCGGGAAGTCCTCGACGATGCGCATGATCGGGTGCGTGTCGGTGCCGACCGCCGGGGAGCTGCGCATCCTGGGGATGGACGCGGTGCGGGACGGGCCGCGGATCCGGGCGCGGCTGGGGGTGTGCCCGCAGCTCGACAACCTCGATCCCGATCTGACGGTGCGGGAGAACCTGGTGACGTACGCCAGGTATTTCGGGTTGTCGCGGGCGGAGAGCCGCAGGCGGGCGGACGAGCTTCTGGAGTTCGTGCAGCTCTCGGATCGCGCGAACGGGAAGGTCGAGCCGCTGTCGGGGGGAATGAAACGGCGGCTGACCATCGCGCGGGCGATGGTGAACGAGCCCGACCTGGTGCTGCTGGACGAGCCGACGACGGGGCTGGACCCGCAGGCGCGTCATCTGCTGTGGGAGCGGTTGTTCCGGCTGAAGCAGCGGGGCGCGACGCTGGTGCTCACCACGCACTACATGGACGAGGCCGAGCAGTTGTGCGACCGGCTGGTGGTGATGGACGGCGGGAGGATCGTGGCCGAGGGGTCGCCGCGGTCGCTGATCGAGACGTATTCGACCGCGGAGGTGGTGGAGCTGCGTTTCCCCGACGGGCTGGAGGGTGTCGCGGGGCATGCCGCCGCGCTGGCGGGGGTCGGCAAGCGGGTGGATCCGCTGCCGGATCGGGTGCTGGTGTACGTGGACGACGGGGACGCGGCGCTGGCGGAGGTGCAGCGGCGCGGGCTGGAGCCGTCCAGCGTGCTGGTGCGGAGGTCGACGCTGGAGGATGTGTTCCTCCACCTGACGGGCCGGACGCTGGTGGACTGAGATGGCGCTCACGCGGTCCGTTCATCCGACCTTCGCGGTGCTGGAGCGGCACCTGACCCTGTATCGGCGGCTGTGGCAGGCGTCGGTGTTCTCGTCGTTCGTCATGCCGGTGCTGTTCCTGCTGAGCATCGGCATCGGGGTGGGCGGCTACGTCGGTTCCGTGCAGGGGGTCGACTACCTGTCGTGGATCGTGCCGGGTGTGCTCGCGTCGACGGCCTTCCAGATCGCGGTGGGCGAGTCGACCTACGCGGTGCTCGGGGACTTCAAGTGGGTCCGGGCGTACCACGCGATGCGGGCGACTCCGGTGAACGTGGCGGACATGGTCCGTGGTCACCTGCTCTACCTGGTCTTCCGGGTGACGGTGACGGTGCTGGCGTTCCTGGTCGTGGTGGTGTTCTTCGGTGGGCTGCACTCCCCGTGGGCGCCGGTGACCGTGCTGGTGTGCGCCCTGGTGACGGTGGCCGTGGCGGCGCCGGTGACCGCGTTCGCCGCCACGATCGATCAGGACAGCTACTTCGCCCTGCTGTTCCGGTTGATCGTGCTGCCGGCGGCGTTGTTCTCGGGAGTGTTCTTCCCGGTGGAGCAGCTCGTGGTGGGGTTCCGGCTGCTGGCGTACGCCTCTCCCCTGTGGCATGCGGTGGAGCTGTGCCGGGCGGCGACGCTGGGGCGGGCCCCGGCCTGGCCGGTCTGGGCGCACGCGGGTTATCTGCTGGTGTGGGCGGTGGTGGGGGTCGTGCTGGCGGTGCGGGCGTTCCGCGGGAGGCTGGAGGACTGATGGTGACGACTCTGGTGGTCTCCCGGCTCTCCCCCGGCCGGGTGGGCGCTGTGATCAACCGCAACGTGGGGGCGCTGCGCTCGGGGCCGTCGTACTGGGTCGTGCTGCTGTCGGGTTTCTTCGAGCCGTTGCTGTATCTGCTGTCGATCGGTGTCGGTGTGGGGGCGCTGATCGGTGAGCTGACGGTGGACGGCCGGACCATGTCGTACGCGTCGTTCGTCGCCCCGGCGATGCTGGCGGTGTCGGCGATGTCGGGCGCGCTGGCCGAGACGACGTTCAATTTCTTCTTCAAGTTGAAGTACATGAAGACGTTCGAGGCGGTGCTGGCGACGCCGGTCCGGCCGGTGGAGGTCGCGGTCGGTGAGCTGGTGTGGGCGATCGTGCGGGGTTCGCTCTACACGGCGATCTTCCTCGTCGTGATGGTCGCGATGGGGCTGACCGAGGCGGGCTGGGCGGTGGCCGCCTTCCCGGCGACGGTGCTGGTGGGGCTGGCCTTCGGCGGGCTGGGGATGGCGGTCAGCACGCTGATGCGCGGCTGGCAGGACTTCGACCTGCTGAGCACGGGTCAGTTCGCCTTGTTCCTGTTCTCCGGGACGTTCTCCCCCGTGCGGGATTATCCCGTCGGTGTGGAGGTGCTGATCCAGGTCACTCCCCTGTATCACGCGGTCGAGCTGGTGCGCGGCCTGTGCATGGGGGTGCCGGGGTGGGGCCTGCTCGGTCACGCCCTGTATCTGGCGGTGCTGGCGGCCGTGGGGGTCTGGTTCGCGTCGCGGCGTCTGGAGCGCACGCTGTGCGCGTGAACAACGGGTCGGGGCCGGGGAACTCCCCCGGCCGTCGACGTGGCAGGTGTGCTCACCGTACGAGGGGTGCCGGTCAGGGGCCGGCTTGGTCGGTGGAGCGGGTGTGCTCGCCGGGATCGAGGGGCGGGGTGGGGCCGGTCATCTGGTCGATGATTTTCTGCAGTGCGCTGTGCAGGTGACGCCGTTCCTCATCGGTGAGGGTCGCGGTCGCGTGTTCGGCTAGCCGCCGTCTCGCTTCGGCTATCGGGCGTTCGGCCGCGCGGGCCCTGGGGGTCAGATGCAGTCGCACGAGGCGGCCGTCGGCGGGGTCACGGCGGCGTACCAGCAGGCCGGCGGCCTCCATCCGGGTCGCGGTGTTGACGACGGTCGGTGTGGTGACCTGCAGGCGGGCGGCCAGCTCCCCCGGTGTGAGGCCGTCGGTCTGCCAGAGGACCTCCAGCACGAGGTTCTGGCCGATCCGTACGCCGTGGCGGCTCATCGCCTCGTCGGCCGCGGCGCGCAGCAGCTTCTGGGCTCGCGTGAGCAGCCTCAGCACTTCGGTCACGGGTCGATCCTACGATCCGTTTGCAGGCTAACGACTTCGTCGCTACATTGATCGATAGCCTGCTAATGAGATTGGGAGATCAGCGTGATCCTGGTGACGGGGGGTCGGGGCTTCATCGGCGCGCACGCCGTACGAGCCCTGCTCGACCTGGGCGAACAGTGCGTGCTCGGGCAGCGGTCGGCGGGACCGCGGCCCGCCCTGCTGCGAGGGGTGCCGGACGGGCACGCCGTGATGGAGCCGCTCGACTGCGCCGACCCCGGCAGTGTGCTGGCGGTGGGCCGGCGGCACCGCATCACGGGCGTCGTGCACCTCGCCGCCTCGGGGCTGGGGGCGTCGCCGCCGCTGGAAGAGGTTCAGACGAACACCGCGGGGCTGTTCGCCGTGCTGCGTGCCGCGCTGGAGTGGGGCGTGGCCCGCGTCGTGGTCGCCAGCACGATCGGCGTGTACGCCGGGGCCGACGGCCCTTCCTACCGGGAGGGCGCGCCGTTGCCGGTCGCGAGCCCGCATCCGATTCCGGCGAGCAAGAAGATCGCCGAGATCGTGGCCGACGTCGCCGCCTCGTCCGGGCAGGAGGTGGTCAGCGTGCGGATCGGCGCGATCTGGGGTCCGCTGGGCAGGCCGTCCTCTCCCTTCTTCGCCGCGCCCGGTCTCGTCCATGCGGCCGTGCGCGCTGGGGCGAGGTCCGGCGCAGGAGACGCCGGGGCCGTGCGGGGCGGCCCCGCCCCGGCCTCCCCCACCGGCGCCACTCCTGGAGGCTCGGCGGTTGACGGGATGCCACCGGTTTACGCCGAGGACTCCGTCGACATGTGCTACGCCCGTGACTGCGGGCGGGCGATCGCGCTGTTGCAGACGACCCCGGCGTTGCGCCACCGCACCTACAACGTGGGCGGCGGCCGGGCCGTCGCCAACCACGAGGTGGCCGCCGCCGTCGGCAGGGTCGTACCGGGGGGCGTGCCCGCCCTGCTGCCCGGGCGCTCCCCGGGATCACCCGCCCTCGACGCTCATCTGGATGTCACGCGGTTGCGGGAGGACACCGGATTCGTCCCCGAATACGGTCTGGACCGGGCCGTGGCCGACTACGTGGGCTGGCTGCGGGCCGGTCACCCCCGCTGACGGCACAAACCGGACGGCGGCGGCGCGGCGGTTCCGCACGCGACGCCGTGCCGCAGACGGCGCGGGGCGCGGGAGGCACATGGCCTGGTGGTTTTGCTCGGCATGGCCCCGATCCACATTGCATGTCCATGCACTGGGGTGTATATATTCTACTCATGTCCAAGGTCCTCACCTCCCTGCCTGCCGGCGAACGTGTCGGCATCGCCTTCTCCGGTGGTCTCGACACGTCGGTAGCGGTCGCGTGGATGCGCGAGAAGGGCGCGGTGCCCTGCACGTACACCGCCGACGTCGGCCAGTACGACGAGCCCGACATCGCCTCGGTGCCGGGGCGCGCCACCGCGTACGGCGCGGAGGTCGCCCGGCTGGTCGACTGCCGGGCCGCCCTCGTGGAGGAGGGGCTTGCGGCCCTGGCCTGCGGGGCGTTCCACATCCGCTCCGGCGGCCGCACCTACTTCAACACCACTCCGCTCGGGCGGGCGGTCACGGGCACCCTGCTGGTGCGGGCGATGCTCGAAGACGGGGTGCAGATCTGGGGTGACGGGTCCACCTTCAAGGGCAACGACATCGAGCGGTTCTACCGGTACGGCCTGCTCGCCAACCCGTCCCTGCGCATCTACAAGCCCTGGCTGGACGCCGACTTCGTCAACGAGCTCGGCGGCCGCAAGGAGATGTCCGAGTGGCTGGTGGCCCACGGGCTGCCCTACCGCGACAGCGTGGAGAAGGCCTACTCGACCGACGCCAACATCTGGGGCGCGACCCACGAGGCCAAGTCGCTGGAGCACCTGGACACGGGCGTCGAGATCGTCGAGCCCATCATGGGAGTGCGGTTCTGGGACCCGGACGTCGACATCGCTCCCGAGGACGTCACGATCGGCTTCGAGCAGGGGCGGCCGGTGACGATCAACGGCAAGGAGTTCACCTCCGCCGTCGATCTGGTGCTGGAGGCCAACGCCATCGGCGGCCGGCACGGCCTGGGCATGTCCGACCAGATAGAGAACCGGATCATCGAGGCCAAGAGCCGGGGCATCTACGAGGCGCCGGGCATGGCGCTGCTGCACGCGGCGTACGAGCGGCTGGTCAACGCGATCCACAATGAGGACACCCTGGCCAGCTACCACGTCGAGGGGCGGCGGCTGGGCAGGCTGCTGTACGAGGGCCGCTGGCTGGACCCGCAGGGGCTGATGCTGCGCGAGTCGCTGCAGCGCTGGGTCGGGACCGCGATCACCGGCGAGGTGACCCTGAGGCTGCGCCGTGGTGAGGACTACTCCGTCCTGGACACCTCCGGGCCGGCCTTCAGCTACCACCCGGACAAGCTGTCCATGGAGCGCACCGAGGACTCCGCGTTCGGCCCGGTCGACCGCATCGGCCAGCTGACCATGCGCAACCTGGACATCGCCGACTCGCGGGCGAAGCTGGAGCAGTACGCCAGGGTCGGGATGGTGGGCACCCCGCACCCGATGCTGACCGGCGCCACCCTCGTGGCCTCGACCGAGCTGATCGGTGCGATGCCGGAGGGCGGGGCCGAGGTCATCGCCTCGCGCGGCGAGGTCTCGGCCGACGAGGAACTGCTCGACCACGCCGCCATGGAGGCCGGCACCGACTGACCCTCCTCCGTCCCCTGTCGCCCTCCCACTCCGCCCGGCTCTGGTGGCAGCGCCGGGCGGGGTGAGGGGGATGATTACGGGGGGATGGAGGAGAGGCGGGTGTACGAGGAGAGGCAGGCGCGGGTTCCGGAGGCGGTGCTGTAGTGGCAGGACGCCCCCGGCTCCGCTCCGGGGTCAGGTCCCCCGCCGGTGCGGCGGGTGCTGCCCGACGGCTGCATGGATCTGATCTGGATGGACGGCGCGTTGCTGGTGGCCGGTCCGGACACGGCGGCGCACCTGGTGCGTGATCGTGCGGGCAGCCGATATGTGGGGTTGCGTTTCGGTCCCGGAACCGCTCCGGGGATTCTTGGCGTGGCCGCCTGCGAGTTGCGTGACCGGCGGGTTCCGCTGGCCGAGGTGTGGCCGGAGGCCGAGGCGCGGCGGTTGTCGGAGCGGGCGGCCGAGGCTTCCGACCCCGGCGCGGTGCTTGAGGAGGCGGCGCTGGGCCGGATCCGCGCGGCCGGGGGCCCGGCCGACACCGCGCTCATCTCTGCCGTGGTGGGCGGTGTCCGCGCGGGCCTGCCGGTCGCGGAGGTCGCGGCCGGTGCGGGGCTCGGGGTGCGGCAACTGCACCGCCGGTGCCTGGACGCCTTCGGATACGGCCCGAAGACGCTGGGCCGGATCCTCCGGATGAACCACGCGCTGACCCTGGCCCGCCGGGGGATGCCCTACGTCGCCGTGGCCGGTGCGGCCGGATACGCGGATCAGGCCCATCTCGCCCGGGAAGTGAAGTCGCTGACCGGTGCCACCCTGGGCGAGCTGACCCGCTGAGCCGCCGGCCCGGGACGACGGTCGCGTCGGCGGCTCGTTCTCAGGGGCGTCTGGGCGGACGGGTGGTCAGCACCGGGCGCGGAGCGTCGTCAGGTGCCGGGAAGCGGCGCGAAGAGATCCACCCCGTTGCCGTCCGGGTCGTGGACGACGGCGTAACGCTGCCCCCAGAAGGCGTCCCACGGCGGCAGGTGCCCCGGGTAGCCCGCCTGGACCAGGTCGCCGTACAGGCGGTCGACCTCCTCGGGCCCGTCGCATCGGAAGGCGAGGGACATCCGGGGGCCGCCCGTGGCGGGATTCCACGCGGGGTCGAAGGAGCGGATGGTGTCGACCGTGTCCCAGGCGAGGCGGAGCCCTCCGTCGAGGGTCACTTCGACATGGGCCTCGGTGTCCGCCGAGAGCGGGATGTTCAGGCCCAGCCGGCGGTAGAAGGCCAGGGACGCGGCCATGTCGGCCACGACGAGGCCGATGAGGTCGAACGAGGGTGTCATGGCGGTCACGTTAGGCGGCGGGCGGGTACGGCGTCTTGAACGAATCGGACACGCCGCCCCGGGAACCGCCACCGCTTCAAGGGACCACGCCGCTCCGAGGCATGCCGCGCCGTAGCGGGGTGGGGCCGGGCACGTCGGCGCGGACGTCGACCTGGCCCGGCCCACCGCCCAGATCGCGGTGAGAGGCGGGCTCATCGGGTGAAGGGCGTGACGGTGATCACGGCGGTCACCGGGACCGGCCCGTAGATGTGGGGGAACGCCTCCCCCATGCCTTCGGGCACCTCCAGCCTGACCGGGCAGCCGAGCCGGTCCTCGTCGATCTCCAGCACCACCAGCGGCTCGGTGACCGCGCCGTAGTAGCGGCCGGCCACGCCACGCAGCTGGGTCAGGTCGGAGCAGGCGTGGACGAAACCCTCCTCCTCCAGGGTCAGGCCGAGGGTGGAGACGCGGTATTCGCCGGAGGCGATGGCCGCGTCCCAGTCGGCGGCCAGCGCGAGGTGAAGGATCATGGGTGGCTTCCGGGTGGTTCGAGTGTGGTGAGTGCGCGGGTGACGGCGTCCCGGGCGCGCTCCCGTGAGTCGGGGCGGGCCTCGACGACGTCCTCCACCCACAGGCCCGACAGCAGCCCGGCGACGAATCGGACCTCGGAACGACCGCAGGGATAGCCCGCGCCGCGGAGCGCGGAGGCGACGATCTCGTCGCAGCCGTCGGTCCAGGTGCGGGCGATGGCCTGCAACGCCGGGTCGCGGCCGGCCTGGAGGTACAGCTCCCACAGGCCGAGCTCGCGCAGCCGGTCCGCGGCGTACACATCGGTGAGGGCCTCGGCCACCGCGGCGGCCGAACCGCCCGCCGGACGCCGTACGGCGGCGCGCATGCGGGTGAGTTCGCGCCGGACGAGCAGCGCGAACGCCTCGGCCAGCAACTGGTCGCGGGAGGCGAAGTAGTAGGAGGTGGCGGCGAGCGGGAGGCCGGCCCGTCCGGCCACCGCGCGGTGGGTGACCGCGGCGAAGCCGCCCTCGCCGAGCAGGTCGACCGCCGCGTCGAGCAGCGCCTCCCGGCGGCGTACGGCCCGCAGTTGCGGTCGCCGGGGCGCGACCTGGCGGGATTCGGGCACGCCGTGGTCCTCCCCTGGCTTGTCGGATGCGCGCATCGTCGGAATGCGAGGCTCGCCGGAATGTACGGGCTCCGAGGAGCCCGGAACCCGTCCGGACCACCCTTACCGGCCCCCGGCGCCGGGGTCAAACGATCAGTGTGCGCCGGAGAGGTTGAGCACGGCCACCCCGGCGATGATCAGAGTGATTCCCGCGACCTTGACCAGGTTCATGTGCTCGCCGAGAAACAGCGCGCCGATCAGCGCGATCGCCGCGGTTCCGGTGCCCGCCCACACCGCGTACGCGATGCCGACGGGCATGCGAAGCTTGAGCGCCCAGGCGAGCAGGATGAACGACGCGAGGTATCCGGCGGCGACGACGATGGTCCAGCCCCAGCGGGTGAGGCCGTCGCTGAGTTTGAGCGCGGAGGTGGCCAGGACCTCCGAGGCGATCGCGGCGGCGAGCAGGAGCCAGGCCATGGAGGAACCTCACAGACAAAGCGGTACGCTTGTCCCAATTTTAGATGCGAGGGCTCTTCCTGGCCATGGGGTTGCCTGGCGGGTGCTCCAGCTATGCCGACCGAGGCGCGCTGTCCGCCTACAGGGTCACCGGCAGCGCGGTCAGGCGGCGGGTGCCGGGATCGACGGCCTGCAGCTCCTCCGCCGGGGCGGCCAGGGCCATGCGGGGGAACCGGCGCAGCAGCGCGGTGAGCGCGACCTGGGTCTGCACCCGGGCGATGGAGGCGCCGAGGCAGAAGTGCGGGCCGTGGGCGAAGCCCAGATGGCCGGTGGCCGGCACCCGGGCGAGATCGAGCCGGTCGGGGTCGTCGAACGCCCGCGGGTCGCGGTTGGCCGCGGAGATCAGGGCGGTGACCTTCGCGCCGTGGGGCACCGTCGTGCCGTACAGCTCGACGTCGCCGCGGGCCTGACGCGGGACCGCCAGCTGCGCGGGGCCGCACCAGCGAATGAGCTCCTCGACGGCGCGGGGCATAAGGGTCGGGTCGGCGCGCAGGGCGGCGAGCTGGTCGGGGTGGGACAGCAGGGCGGCCACGGCGTTGGCGATGAGGTTGGTCGGGGTCTGTCCGGCGATGACCAGGTGCCAGACCAGGGTGACGATCTCGATGTCGCTCAGCCGGTCGCCGTCCTCGTCCTGGGCGCGGACGAGGTCGCCCACCACTTCGCCCCCCGCGGAGTCGGGGTGGTCGCGGCGGGCGGCGACGGCTGCCTTGGCGCCGGCCATGATGCCCGGGATGGCCCGCGCGAAGTCCGCGCCGGCGGCCCCGGCGACGGTGGCGCCGTACTCGCGCCAGCGGGGGCGGTCCTCCTCGGGGATGCCGACGAGGGCGCAGATGACGTCCATCGGCAGCGGGCGGGCGAAATGGGGCAGCAGGTCGGTCTCCCCGCCCCCGGCATGCGCGGGAAGCTCGTCGAGCAGCGCGTCGACGATGGCGGCGATCCGCGGCCGGAACTCGGCGGCCCGGCGGGGGGTGAAGGCCGGGGCGACCAGCTTGCGCAACCGGGCGTGCTCCGCGCCGTTCATCTCGCTCATGGTCCGCATGTACGGCAGGCAGTCCTCGGGGACCTCGGGGCGCATGTAGCTGGTGGCGTCGAGCTCGAACCGGGCGTCGCCCAGCATCACCCTGGCTCCGTCGTACCTGGTCAGAGCATAGGTGGGGCCGAAGCCGGGGATCAGCAACCGCGCGAGCGGGCCGCTTTCGCGGGCCTGCCCGTACGCCGTGAGGGGGTCGCGGAGGACCTCGGGGCGGGACAGGTCGATTTCGGGCAGGGTGTCGGTCATCGCCTACTCCAAATGCTAATTCCACATGTTCACGTCATCTGGATGGTGACGGTATCTTGGTGGGCGGCGGCCGGCAAGCGCGTGGCCGTCGCGGCGAGGAGGGTGATGGAACGCCTGTCCAGGGTGGAGCTTCAGGCGCGCAACCGGGCCAGGGTGCTGACCGCCGCGCGGGACGAGTTCGCCGAGCGGGGGTTCCGCGACGCCAAGATCGACGCCATCGCCGAGCGTGCCGGGCTGACGCGGGGCGCGGTCTACTCGAACTTCCCGGGCAAGCGGGCGCTGTACTTCGCGGTGCTGGCCGAACTCGCCGAGGGCGCCGCTCCCCCGGCCGCCGGGCCACGAGGCGGGACCTTCGCCGGGGACGGCGCTCCACCGGACGGCGGGGTGCCCGGAGGGGTCTTGGGAGCCGGTGGCCCGGCCCGGGACGGCGCGCCGCAGGCCGCCGGGGCCCGCGAGGCCCTCGCCGCGTTCGCCCGGGCCTGGGTGTCGCGGCTTCCCCTGGCGACCGACGGCCCGGGCAGGATCGGCATGGACCTGATGCCGGAGATCATGGCCGACGAGCGGATCAGGAAGCCGTTCGCGCAGCTCATGAAGCTGAGCGGGATGTTGCTCGGGCTCGCCCTGGAGGAGGTGTCCGCCGGGGGCGGGCGCATGGTGCGGGTCGCGGAGGTCGCGCTGACGACGCTCCACGGCATGAGCCAGATGGCCGACGCCGCTCCCGGTTTCGTGGAGGAGTTCGACGTCGTCAGCGCGTGCGAGCGGCTGGCCGATCTCGACCTCGGCGACCGGTGGGACCCGCCGCACCTGCCCTGGGCGGCCCCTGCCCGGCCCGCGGACGCGCCGTGGGCGCCGCCGGCGGCGGCCGACGCGCTGCGCGGCGGCCCCGCGCCGCTCTCCGGCGACGGGGTGGTGGCGGTCGTCGGGCTGCACCGCCTGGGCGCGGTGGAGGAGGCGGTGCGGGCCGCGCGGGCCGGGGACGAGGTGACCGCCGTGCTGGTGACCGGTGACCCCGGTGAGCTGGGGCCGCTGGTGCGGCTGGTCGTCGCCGGCCTGCGCGGCTGCCTGCGGGAGGCGTTCCCCCGGACGGCCTGGCCACGTCTCGGGGTGGTGTTCGACGAGCGCGGCGCTGTGGCGGCGGCGGCCGGAGTGCCCGCCGTGAGCGACGGAACCGAGACGGCGGTGCGGGTGCGGGCCGGGCGGGTGGTGGCCCGCGCCGACGGCCACGGCGCCTGCCACTCCGCCGCCTCCGCCGCGGGTCCCTGACGACGGCCTCGTCGCCGTGATCCCGTGCGCTCACCCGCGATCGTCAGACATCGAACCGCGTTCGAGCAGAGGGAAAGTCGCGGCGCTCAGCCCTCCGCAATGAGGCGCCTGGTTCGCGATGGCCCGCTGCCATTGTCCGCGCGTGGAAGACCGTCCTTCCGGCGGTTTTTCCTCGCCTGGCGCAGAGCCGCGGCCGGCCCGTGAGAATCGAAAAGCGGGGCGATTCCTCAGGCGCTTCCGCCCTGGAATATCTCGGTCGGCACCAGCACTCCCGGGCGTCCGGTGGGTCCCGCGTCGATTTCGGCCTGGCATCGGTCGATCAGTTCGGCGGCGACCTTCTCCAGCGGAATCCGTACGCTCGTGATGGTCGGTTCGGTGATCAGCCCCATCGCCCCGCCGTCGAAGCCGGTGACCGCGATGTCGCGGCCGGCCCGCAGGCCGAGAGAATGACCGATGTTCACCACGACGGCGGCGATGGAGTCGCTGCTGGTGACGATGGCGTCGGGCCGCTGCCGCCCGCTCAGCATCCGGCGTACGTGGTCGCGGATCGCGTCGCCGGAGCCCTCGAAGACGTCGTCGTCGCTCACCTTGAGCCCATGGCGGCCGAGGCCCCGCCGGAAGCCGTGAAGCCGTTCGCGCTTCCAGTACTCGTCGCCCTCGGCCCCCACGTAGGCGAACCGGCCGTAGGCCTTCGCGACCAGGTGGTCCATGAGCATGGCCATGCCGTGGGCGTTGTCGATGTCGACCCACTGCTGAGGAAGGCCGGGGGCGAGGCGGCCGAAGGACACGAAGGGCAGCGTGCCGCGCGCCAGCAGCCGGACGCGGGGGTCGTCCACCTGTGACTCGGAGATGATCAGCGCGTCGATGTTGCCCCGGGTGGTCAGCTCGGTGAACACGGACAAGGGGTCCTCGTCGGTATGGGTGAACACCAGAATCTGGTAGCCGCGACGGGCCGCGGCCTTTATCAGCGCCTGGAGGAAACTCAGGGTGAATCCTTTGACCGTCTCCAGTTCCTCACCGGACATGTGGTAACCGATTTGCATGCTCCGCCGGGAGCGCAGGGTCTGGGCCGCGCGGTTCGGCTTGTATGAAAGCGCTTCCATCGCGGCCACGACGCGGATCTGCGTCTGCGTCGAGAAGTAATCCTTGCGGCCGTTCAGCACGTTGGAGACCGTCTGCCGTGATACGCCGGCGAGTTTCGCGACATCGTCGATGCTGGGGCGGCGGACTGAGTGACGATCGTTCGCGCCGGCCATTTTCCCCCGATCGGCTGTGTCTGACATTCGCACCACTCATGGTGTCACGGGCGCCCGGACCATCGAATGCCACCGGACTCTAACACGCACCGCACACCCCGGAGAGGGTCGCGCGGACCGGTGCGCGCGCCGCCACGCAAGCACCCGAATGGGCCACCAACGGACACCTTGACGTAACACGGACGGCGTGTCACTCTCGGCTCCATTGAACGATACATGTGAGCGCAAACACACTCCACCACCCCATCGAGACATGTAGCCGGGCCCCAGGCTCTCGGCGGCTGATGCACGCCTGATTCGGGATGAAAAGGACGTAAGTGTGGCAATTGTGGAAGCTGTCGCGGGAGATCCGCACTCCCCCGGTGCGGGCGACGAGGTCACGGCGCGGCCGGCCGGGCGTGGAACCGACGGCTTCGTCCACCTTCAGGCGTCCGGGGTGAGCCTCGTGCTCGACTGCCGCGGCCCCCGGCTGCCACGGGTGCTGCACTGGGGACGCCCGTTGCCGCACGCGTCGGACGCCGACCTTTCGGCGCTGGCGCTGGCCTCGCTGCCGGCGACGGTGCCGAACTCGCTCGACACGCCCGCTTCGGTGGCGGTGGTGCCGGAGCCGGCGACGGGGTGGTTCGGCCTTCCCGGTGTCCTGGGCCATCGCGACGGCCGGCACTGGTCGCCGCTGTTCGAGACCGAGCACGTCGGCGTCCACGACCGCGGTGCCGGTGAGGGCGGCGAGGTGGCCGTCCTGGCGTCGGACGCCGGCTGCGGGCTGTCCCTCGAACTCCGCCTCGACCTGACGGCCGTCGGCGTACTCCGCATGCGAGCCGTGCTCCGCAACACCGCGTCCGGCTGGTACACGCTCGACGGCCTGGTGATGGCGCTGCCGGTGCCGGCGGAGGCGACCGAGCTGCTCGACTTCACCGGCCGCTGGAGCCGGGAGCGGGACCCCCAGCGACGCGCGTTCTCGGCCGGCGCCCATGTTCGCGACGGGCGGCGCGGGCGCACCGGTTCGGACGCGTCGTTCGTCCTGGTCGCGGGTGAGAAGGGGTTCGGGTTCCGGTCCGGCCAGGTGTGGGGCGTCCACGTCGGATGGAGCGGCAACCACCGGACGTACGCCGAGCGGCTGCCCACCGGGGATTCGGTCGTCGGAGGCGGCGAGCTGCTGCAGAGCGGCGAGGTCCGGCTCGCGCCCGGCGCGTCCTACGAGACCCCGTGGGTGTACGCCGCCCACGGCGACGGCCTCGACGAGATGGCCGCCCGATTCCATCGCCTGGTGCGGACCGGGCGGGGCGGCCGGCGACCGGTGATCGTCAACACCTGGGAGGCGGTCTACTTCGACCACGACCTGGGCCGGCTCACGGCGCTGGTCGACGCGGCCGCCGAGGTCGGGGCCGAGCGGTTCGTGCTCGACGACGGCTGGTTCCGGGGCCGCCGCGACGATCGGGCCGGGCTGGGCGACTGGTTCGTCGACGAGGCGCGCTGGCCGGAGGGGCTGCACCCGCTCGTCGAGCGCGTACGAGCGCGGGGCATGGACTTCGGCCTGTGGGTCGAGCCCGAGATGGTCAACCCCGACTCGGACCTGGCCCGCGCGCACCCCGACTGGATCATGGCGACCGAATGCCGGCAGCCCCCGTCATCCCGTCATCAGCAGGTGCTCGACCTGCGCCGGCGGGAGGCCTACGAGTACATCCTGGAGCGGCTGGACGCGCTCGTGCGCGAGTACCGGATCGCGTTCCTGAAGTGGGACCACAACCGCGATCTCGTCGACGCGGGAGTGCACGAGCAGACCAGGGCGGTCTACCGCCTCATGGACGAGCTGCGGGCGCGCCACCCCGGGCTGGAGATCGAGTCGTGCTCGTCGGGCGGCGCCCGGGTGGACCTCGGCATCCTCGAGCGCACCGATCGCGTCTGGGCCAGCGACTGCATCGACGGCATAGAGCGGCAGGCGATCCAGCGGTGGACGGCGTTGCTCCTGCCGCCCGAGCTGATCGGTTCCCACGTAGGGTCGGCGCGCGCGCACACCACCGGACGTACGCAGAGCCTCGCGCTGCGGGCCGGCACCGCGCTGTTCGGCCACTTCGGCATCGAGTGGGACCTGACCGCGGCCTCCGGGGAGGAACGCGCGGAGCTGCGGCGGTGGGTGCAGCTCTACAAGCGGATGCGCGGCTGGCTGCACCGCGGGCTCGTCGTACGGGCCGACCATCCCGACCCGGCGCTGTGGCTGCACGGAATCGTGTCGGCGGACCGCGAGCAGGCGCTGTTCTCGGTGGTGGCGATGGCCACCGGCGCCCGCACCCAGCCCGGACGGGTCCGCATCCCCGGACTCGACCCGCATCGGCGTTACCACGTGCGTCCGCTGGCCCCGGGCGACAGTCCGGGCACCACGGCGGTGACCCCGAACCCGTGGCTGGCCGAGGGCGTCGTGGTCACCGGCCGGATGCTGGCGGAGGTCGGCCTGTCCGCCCCGCCGCTCCACCCCGAGCAACTGCTCCTGCTGCACGTCACGAAGGCGTGACCGTCATGAGGACCGGCATCGGACGGCAGAGCGGCACGGCGGAGCCGCGGTCCGAGACATCCCCGCCGCGGTCCGGCGCGCCCGCTCCGCGGCCCGGGCGCCGCGCGGGCGACCTGCCCGTCGCGATGGTCTTCCTCCTGCCCGCGGCCGTCGGCTTCGCCGCCTTCTACCTGTGGCCGGCGCTGCGGACCGCGTACCTCAGCTTCACCGACTACAGCCTGCTCGCGCCACCCGAATGGGCCGGGCTCGACAACTACCGGCGCCTGCTCGGCGACCGCCTGTTCTGGAACTCGCTCAAGGTCACGGTCGAGTACGTCGTCATCAACATCGGGGTGCAGACGATCGCCGCCCTCGGCATGGCCGTGCTGATGCACCGGCTGACCCGCTCCGGGCTGATCCGGGGCGTGCTGCTGCTGCCGTACCTGGTCGCCAACGTGGTGGTCGCACTGATCTGGTACACGATGCTCGACGCTCAGCTCGGCATCGTGAACCAGGCGCTGGAGTGGATCGGCCTCGACCCGGTGGCCTTCTTCGGGGAGACGAGCACGGCGATCCCGACCATCGCGCTGGTCAACGTCTGGCGGCACGTGGGCTACACCGCGCTGCTGATCTTCGCCGGCCTGCAGGCCATCCCGAAGACCGTGTACGAGGCGGCGGCGACCGACGGCGCCTCCGAGGCGAGGATGTTCTGGCGGATCACGATGCCGCTGCTGCGTCCCGCCCTGGCGCTGGTGCTCGTGCTGACCGTCATCGGATCGTTCCAGATCTTCGACACGGTGGCGGTCACCACCAAGGGCGGGCCGATCAACGCGACCCGGGTCATCTACTACTACATCTACGAGCAGGCGTTCCAGCGCTTCAACTTCGGTTACGCCGCCGCCGTCTGCGTCGCCCTGTTCGCGATTCTCGCCGGCCTCGCGCTGCTCCAGCTCAAGCTGCTCCGCGCCGGCGACTCGGACCTGGACTGAGAGGCGGGCCATGAGTGACACACTGAGACGGCTGAGCCTGCGGCGGACGGCGGCCTGGGCGATCCTCGTCCTGTTCATCCTGATCACGCTGCTGCCGTTCTACTGGATGCTGCGCATCTCCCTGTCCAACAACCGGACCCTCTTCGCGAACCCGGGTTCGCTCATGCCGACGGACTTCACGTTCGGCGCGTTCAAGCGGGTCCTGGGCATCGCGACGCTGGCGGAGGCCACCGCGGAGGGCGGCTCCGGCGCGAAGATCGACTTCTGGCGGTACCTGGCGAACTCGGTGGTCACCTCGGCCGTCATCACGGTCTGCCAGGTGTTCTTCAGCGCCATGGCGGCGTACGCGTTCGCCCGGCTGCGCTGGCCCGGACGGGAGAAGGTCTTCTTCGTCTTCCTCACCGCGCTGATGATCCCGCCGATCTTCACCGCGCTGCCCAACTTCGTGACCGTCAAGCAGCTCGGGCTGCTCAACACGTACGCGGGGATCGTGCTGCCGTACCTGTTCATGACGCCCTTCGCGGTGTTCTTCCTGCGGCAGTTCTTCCTCAACATCAGCAGGGAGGTGGAGGAGGCGGCGATCGTGGACGGCGCGGGACACGCGCACATCTTCTTCCGGTTGATCGTGCCGATGAGTTCGGCGCCGATCGCCACCATCTCCCTGCTGGTCTACATCGGAGCCTGGAACGAGTACTTCTGGCCACTGCTCGTGGGGCAGGAGGACGACGTCCGGGTGCTCACCGTGGCCCTGGGCATCTTCCGCGCCCAGAGCCCGCAGGCCGGGCCGGACTGGTCCGGGCTCATGGCCGCGACGCTTCTGGCCGCGTTGCCGGTCATCGCACTCTTCACCGTTTTCGGACGATGGATCGTCAACTCCATCCAGTTCTCCGGGATCAAGTGATCCCTCCCTGAACCACCCTCATCCCCCCACCGCAGCAAGGAGATCTGGCATGAGACGGATAACGCGCCTCGCCGCTGTCGCGACGATACTTCCGCTGGCCCTGGCCGGGTGCGGCAGCGGGGACGACAGCGGCGGCGGGAGCGGGAGCGCCCAGGCCCCGGAGAAGACCGAGATCAGCTACTGGCTGTGGGACTCCAACCAGTTGCCGGCCTACCAGGCCTGCGCCGACGCGTTCCACGCCGCGAACCCCGAGATCACTGTGAAGATCTCACAGTTCGGCTGGGCCGATTACTGGACCGGCCTCACGACCAACCTCGTGTCCGGCAACGCGCCGGACGTCTTCACCAACCACCTGAACTACTATCCCGAGTTCGCGGCGAAGCAGCAGATCCTGCCGCTGGACGAGTTCGTCGCGGCCGACGGCACCAAGACCGACGTCTACGCCCCCGGCCTCGCCGACCTGTGGGTGTCGGCCGACGGCAAGCGGTACGGACTGCCGAAGGACTTCGACACGGTGGCGATCTTCTACAACAAGAAGATGCTCGACGACGCCGGCATCACCGAGGACCAGATGAAGTCGCTCACCTGGAACCCCGACGACGGCGGCACCTACGAGAAGATCATCGCCCATCTCACCGTCGACAAGAACGGCAAACGCGGCGACGAGGCGGGCTTCGACAAGAAGAACGTCAAGGTCTACGGCCTGGGCCTGGACGAGAACAACGGCGCCGGTGTCGGCCAGCAGATGTGGAGCATGTACGCGCTGTCCACCGGCTGGCAGTTCACCGACAAGAACCCGTGGGGCACGAAGTTCCAGTACGACGACCCGCGTTTCCAGAAGACCATCGCGTGGTGGCGCGGGCTGATCGACAAGGGGTACATGCCGAGCCTGGCCATCGCCCGGTCCGGCACCAGCGTCAACGACGGCTTCGGCGCCGGCAAGTACGCGCTGTCCACGAACGGCTCGTGGATGATCAACACCTACTACGGCTACGACAAGGTCGAGGTGGGCACCGCGCCGACGCCCGTCGGCCCCTCCGGGAAGCGCGCCACCATCTACAACGGCCTGGCCGACTCCATCTACGCCGGGACCAAGCACAAGGACCAGGCCTGGCGGTGGGTCAAGTACCTGGCGTCCGCGGACTGCCAGAAGACGGTCGGCGACAAGGCCGTCGTCTTCCCGGCGATCCCTGAGGCGCTCACCGTCGCCGAGGAGAAGTTCAAGGCCAAGGGCATCGACATCAGCGCCTTCACCGTGCAGATCCACGAGAACACGACGTCGCTGTTCCCGATCACCGACCACGCCAGCGACATCGGTGCGGTGATGGGCCCGGCGATGGACGCGGTGCTGAGCTTCGAGGCGGAGCCGTCCTCGCTCAGCAAGGCCAACGACGAGGTCAACGCCCTGTTCCAGTAGCCCCGGCGTTCCAGTAGTCCCGGCGCGCCCCGTGCCGACACGGACGCCCGTGGGCGGTAGATCACCGCCCGCGGCGGAGCCGATACGCCGGACCACATCGGAAATCGCGGTGAACCGGCCGAGAAACGCCTGTGCAAGGGCTCGGCCGGTCACCTTCGATCCGTGAATCCCCCTACCCCATCGGCCATCGACTGGAGAGCCAGAGGAGAGGCATGTCCAAATTACCAACTGATCGGCGAGCACGGCGAATCATCGCCGCGGTGACAACCACGTTCGCGCTCGTGACGGCAGGGGTGACGGCGGCGGTCCCCGCACAGGGAGACGGCCCGGCGGCCACGCAGCTGGTCGTCGACCTCGGCACGAGGACCGGCGCGTTCCGCGGCGCCGCCGGCGGAGCGCTGTACGGGCTCAGCGACGAGGGCGTGCCCAGCGACAACACGCTGGAGCCGCTGCGGCTGACCACCGTCAACCAGAAGCCGCCCGCGGGCGCCCAGCACCCCAACGGCGACGCGTTGTCGGTGGCGCCCTCGTTCTTCCGCAACGGCGGCAAGTACATCCAGGTCAACGTCCAGGACATGTACGCGCAGTGGACGTACGAGAACGCGGGCGGCGTGATCCCCTGCAACCAGGTCTGCTTCGACAACTACATGCAGAAGCTCGCCTGGGTCGTCGACCAGGTCAAGAACAGCCCGTACGCCGACCGCATCGTCTACGTGCCGTTCAACGAGCCCGACGGCATCTGGTACAACACCTCAACCGGCAACGCCGCGCAGTACCAGACCCGGATGGCCGCCCTGATGGCGCACTGGAAGGCGGCCGTGGAGTACATCCGCGCCAACCACCCGGGCGCGCGGGTCATGGGCCTCAACGACGCCACCTTCCGGGCCCGCAACTACGGTGACTTCCTCACCTACGCCCGCGACAACAACGTGCTGCCCGACTTCGTGTCCTGGCACCAGTTGGAGTCCGGCAGCCTCAACCCCGCGGGCGGCAACTACTACCGCACCAACTACCGGACCTACCGGAACCTGGAGCAGGAACGGGGCATCTCCCCCATCCCGATCAACATCAACGAGTACGGCGGCAACCGCGACCTGACGGTGCCCGGCCAGCTCATCCAGTATGTCGCCATGTTCGAGGACACCAAGGTCGACGCGGGCGGCAAGGCGTACTGGACCGCGGCCGGTCTGCTCGGCGGCGACGTCGTGGAGACCAACAAGCCCGGCGGCGGCTGGTGGTTCTACAAGATGTACGCCGACATGGCCGGCGGCGACACGGTCAAGGTCACTCCCCCGGCCCCGGCCACCCTCGACAAGCTCGAAGGCATCGCTGCCATCGACGACGACCGCAGGCAGGCGCGGATCCTGGCCGGCGGCGGCCCCTCGGCCGACTTCGACGTGGTCGTCGGCGGCATCGACGGCGAGCTGTTCGGCGACAAGGTCAACGTGACCGTGTCGGCGACCACGTGGAGCGGCCAGAACTCCGACGCCCCGCCGCCGGTCGTGCTGCGCGACGTCGACCTCGTCCCCGAGAACGGGTCGCTGACGATCCCGATCCGCGGGCTGGGCGTCGAAGGCGACGGCGGGCCGAACATCGACCAGATGTCGGTGTACGAGATCGTGCTGTCGCCCGGCGGCGCCGGCACCCGCCAGTCCGTGGACCTGCCCTGGCGGGCCTCCTACGAGGCGGAGCTGGCCACCATCACGGCCGGGACGGTTCAGACCTTCGGCACCCCGTCGAACTGGAACGCGGCCGCCACCTCCGGCACGCGCCACGTCGGCAACCTCACCCAGAACAACAGCGCGGTGACGTTCGGCGTGAACGTGCCCAAGGCCGGCGCCTACAAGCTGGGCATCCTGTACGCCAACCAGACCGGCCAGCCCGCCCAGCAGGTGCTCACGGTCAACGGCGCCCAGGCGCAGGTCGTCGACTACCAGGCCACGCTCAACTTCCAGTGGCGCACCCGCAAGGACGTGGTGGTCCAGCTCCAGGCGGGCGCGAACCAGATCCGGCTGGCCAAGTCCCACCCCGAGCTGGGCACCGCGACCGGCCAGGCGACGCTGGACCGCATCGACCTCGAACCGGCCTCCACCGGCCCGGTCACCCGGGACTACGAGGCCGAGCGGTCGCAGACCAAGGGCGACGTGACCTACGAGTACGACCAGCCGAAGCAGTCGGAGGCGGGCTTCCTCACCCTCAAGCGCGGCGGCGAGGCCATGTTCACCGTGTACGCCGAGGAGGACGGGTACTACGACCTTGAGTTCCGGCACAACAGCCCCGGCAAGCCGGGGTCGGTCACCGCGAACATCGGGCTCGACCGGCGCGCGGTCGACGGTGCGGTGCTCCGCGCCAACCCGGGCGGCGGCACCTTCTGGAAGACCGACCGGCACCGGCTGTTCCTGTCGGCGGGCGTCAACCGGGTGACGGTGGAGCCCTCCGGCCCCACCCCGGTGCGCCTCGACAAGGTGAGCGTGACCCGGGCGACGTCCGGGCCCCGCCCGGTGCAGGTGATCGAGGCCGAGTCCGCCGCCCGGTCCGGCTCGGCCGCGGTCGACAACCACGGCTACGCCTCCGGAGGCAAGTTCGTCGGCTGGATCGGACAGGGGCCGCAGAACCGGCTGACCCTCCAGGTCGACGCGGACAAGGCGGGTGACTACCTGCTCGTCGTGCGCTACGCCAACGACGAGCGGAAGTCCGGCCACGTTTACAACGCCGACATCATCTCGCGGCCCCTCGACATCTCCGTCAACGACGGGGACGCGAAGCGGTACTGGTTCAAGAACACCTGGTCCTGGGGCAACTGGTGGGCTCGCGGCGTGCCGGTGACCCTGAAGGCCGGCACCAACACGATCAGCCTGTACAACGATCCCGCCAACGGCGCGAAGGCCCAGGGATGCCCGGCACCGTGCATCTCCGAGCTCGACAGCCAGTGGGCGCCCAACCTCGACAGGTTCGACATCGCGCCGATCAAGGTCGGCTGACGCGGTGACCCGGGGCGGGAACGGCGGCAGGACAGCCGTTCCCGCCCCGGGCTCACCGATCTCCCCGGTGCCGGCCGGCACAGTGAGCCGGCGGACCCGGGCGGCGGCCGGTTCAGGCGGCGAACAGCAGAAGCAGGCCCACCACGGTGTAGACCACCATCAGCACGAGCAGGGGGACCTGCCCGAGGACGGCGGTCCGCCGGGGGAACAGGGCGAGCGCGCGGTCGTGGGCCAGCACGGTGCCCAGCACGTGGCCGACGACGATCACCGTCACCTGGAGGGTGGCGACTCCGGCGGGGGTGGTGCCGAGCGCCTGGATCTTCCAGCCGGCGGTGCCCAGCCAATTGGCGCCGGTGTCCAGCGGGTCGGACAGCAGCGCGATGGTCCGCTGTCCCTCCAGGAGGAACAGCGTGTAGTAGTGGGCGATCACGTACCCGACGGCGATCGGCACGATCGAGTGGGCGATCTCCCCAGCCGTCCCCCCGGCCGTCGCTCCGGGAACGGCCGCGCCCCATCGGCCGGCCAGCGCGGTCGCGATCCGGTACGCCGCGAGCACCAGGCCGATGACGGCCAGCAGCCCGGCGGTGCCGGTGACCGGCGCCGGAATCGGGCTCTCCTGCGTGAACCGCACCCAGATCGGCGCGTTGGACAGGCTGTCGTACATGGTGGAGCCGAGGAGGACGACCACCAGCGTCGTCAGTCCCGGCGCCGGCCGCAGCCCGGCCATGCCGTCGAGCGAGTTGCGCCAGGCGATGACACCGTCGTCGCGCCGGTGCACCGGGGCGAGCCTGCCCACGAGGCCGCTGTAGGCCTCGAACGGGTCGGCGTGGCCGAACCACCGGGCGCCGAAGACGACCGCTCCGCCGAGCATGATCACGGCGTACGCCGCGAGCCAGGCGCCGATCACCGGCAGGGTGGCGCGCTCGGGGGCGACGAGTTCCAGCCAGACGAAGGCGAACAGCCCGGCGCAGGCCGGCCAGTAGCCGACGCCCGGGGGCAGCGGGCGCAGGCCGGCGTCCGGGTCGCGCCGCAGAGCCGCGCAGGCCAGCAGGTGGAGCGTCCGCAGCGGGTTCAGGGCGCGCCACACCGGGCCGAACAGCAGCGACAGCGGCACCAGGCCGACCCAGAACAGGACGTAGAACGCGCCCGCCGTGGGGTTGTCGGCCTTGTCGGGGCCGAAGACCAGTCCGACGCAGAAGTAGGCGGCGGCGAGGAGCCCGGCGATCCGCCAGGCCCAGCCCCACGCCGGTGTCGCCATGGCCCGCTGGAGCGCGCCGGGCAGGGTGCGGGCATGCGGGTTACCGCCGCCCAGCCGCGGCTCCTTCCACAGCGCGCCGAGTGCCACGAACGACACCAGCAACGCCAGCGCCGCGCCGGTCAGCGCGGCCGGGAACGGGATCGGCAGGTCCTGGCGTCCGCCGACCCCGTGCGCGAGGAGCATGAGACGGGCCTACCGCACCACGAGCTGGAACAGCTGAAGTCCCGACTCGTGGGTCTCCATCTCGAACAGGCCGGTCTCGTCGGCCGTGAACTCGATGGTGGCGGGGGTGCCGGGCTTCAGCTCCGCCTCCTTGTCGTACCCGTGCAGGTGCGCCTCGTCGGCCGCGTCGCCGGTGACGGTGATGCGCACCCGCTGCCCCTTGTCCACCTCGATGCGTCCCGGAGGCGGCGTCACCTTGCGGCCGCTGATCGTGACGTCGATCTCCTTCACGTCCGCGTCGGCGGGCGCGTCGGTGGCGGACCCGGCCGGCTCCGTCGCCGCGTCGGTCGCCGCGTCCGTGGCCGCCGGGGCGGGCAGTTCGGTGGACGACGCGGTGGTGGGTGCGGCGGCGGGCTCGGTGGTGCCCGACTCGCCGCAGGCCGACACCGTCATCGGCAGCGTCACGCCGATCAGGAGCGCGGCGAGCAGCGGGCGTCGCCGGGCGCGGTGGTGCCGGGCAGGGGTGAACGTCACGACATTTCTCCGGGGGTGTGGGTGGTTCAGCGCCGCTTGGCGGACCTGGGGCGGTTCGCCGTCCGCGACTGGGACGAACTCGTGGGGGTCTTCGGCCGGGGGCGCCCGGAAGGCCGCTTGGCCGCCGGGCCCTTCGCAGCCGCCGTACGCGCCGGGGCGGCGCCGGTGGACGGGGCGGGCCGCCGCGCCGCGCGCAGCACCAGGGCGCCCGCTCCCACGACGAGGAGCGCGGGCACCAGCCACACCGACAGGCCGGTGCCGGAGTCGTCCTGGCCCGCCGCCGTCCGCGCGGCGGGGGCCGTGGCGGCGCCGGTCTCGGGTACGGCGGCAGGGCCCGCGGCGGAGCCGGTGCTCGCCTGGGAGGGGGCCACAGGGCCCAGCGCGCCGCCGCTGCTCTGGGGCGTCGCGTCGGCGGTGGCGCCGCCTCCGGGCTCGGCCGAGGCGAGCAGGATGGCGTCGGGCTCGTTGGTGGGGGCCTGCCAGCCCTTGGGCGGCGCCGTGGTCCTGCCCTTGTAGGTGAAGCGCAGGTCTCCCTTGACGGGCTCCCCGTCGGAGGCGATCGAGAGGTAGTGGACGACGTACTCGCCCTGCTCGGGCCAGTAGGCGACGGGGATCACCGCGGGGAATCCGGTGTTGTAGACGCTCGGCTCCCACACGCCGTTGACGAGGTTGTACTCCTGGACCGGCTTGTCGAGCCGTTCCGGCTGCCCGTGTGTCCAGGTCTGGTCGACGCGGGCGCCGTTGGGCGCGGTGACGGTGAAGTAGGCGTTCGGGGCGGGCGCCTCGGTGAAGTAGAGCCGCAGCGACTCCAGCGGCGTCTTCACCGTGCTGTCCTTGGCCGGGGTGGACATCGCGAGCTGGCCGTGGGCCGAGGCGGGAGCGGCCAGGGCGGCGAGGGTGAGCACGCCGACGACGACCGGCAGGAGCAACCGGCCCAACCACCGTGCCATCGTCACGTCCGCTCTCCATGGGTGTGGCCCCCGGGCTGGGGCGATGCGACGAGATTAGCCACTTATGACGTGGATGAACAGAACTTCATGCGTTCGCAACGAAAGTGGATCGATGCGCTCCCGGCCCTTCCCCGATGCCGCGCCTGGGCCGGGCGTGGGTACTTGGCGTGAGGGTCGAATGCGTGTTCTACTGATCCTCATGCGTCGCGACGCCACTTCCCGCCCCGGCGCCGGCTCCGGGGACCAGGGCACGGCGCGGCCCGCCGAGCAGCATGCGACCGTCAGTGCCGAGCAACATGCGATCATCGGCGCCGAGCCGCAGGCGATCGTAAGCGCCGAGCAGCAGTCGATCGTCGGCGCGGGCCCCGCCCGCCCGCGCATCGAGCGGCAGGCCGTCACGCGTGTGTTCGACGGCATCACCTGCTACGAGGTGCCCGCGCGCGCCGCGCTGGAGCGTGTGCCCGACGCCGCCGAGCTGCCCTTCACCTGGGCCGCGAGCCCCTACCGCGGGTGCGAGGCGGGCTGCGGCTACTGCGCGGCCCGGCGCGGGCACCGCTACCTCGGCCTGGATCCGGGCCGGGACTTCTCCACCCGGATCGTCGTCAAGACCGACCTGGCCCGCCGGCTGCGCCGTGAGCTCGCCTCCCCGCGCTGGAGCGGCGAGCCGGTCGCGCTCGGCCTCACCGGCGACTGCTACCAGCCGGCGGAGGAGATCTACCGCCTGATGCCGGGCGTCGTGCGGGCGCTGGCCGACGCGGCCAACCCGTTCACCGTACTGACCAAGAGCCCCCTGATCCTGCGCGACCTGGACCTGTTACGCGACGCCGCGAAGGTGACCCAGGTCGGCGTGATGGTGTCGGTCGGCTTCGTCGACGACCGGGTGCGGCGGGCCGTGGAGCCCGGGGCCGCGACGCCGCAGCGGCGGCTGGAGGTCTGCGCCGCGCTGAACGACGCCGGCATCCCCTGCGGGGTGCTGATGGCGCCGATCCTGCCGCTCGTGACCGACTCCAGCGATCATCTGCTGGCCACGGTCAGGCGCGCGGCGGAGGCGGGGGCGGTCAGCGTGACGCCGGTCGTGCTGCGCCTGCCGTCCGGGGTGCGCGAGGGCTACCTGGGCTGGCTGGAGCGCGAGCACCCCGGCCTGGTGCCGCGCTACCAGGCGTTGTACGGCAAGGGCCAGGTCGCGGAGGAGGGCTACCGCCGCCGGATCGCCGAGCAGGTGCGGGCGCTGGCCGAGACCTACGGCGTCGGCGGCCAGGCCCGGCGCTGGCGCCGGCGCCGGTCCCCCGACCGCCAGCTCGCCCTCGTCTGAGCACGCGTCACTCCGCGCGCCGCCGCCGGTTCGTCCCCGTCCGCCCCTGCCCTTGCCTCGGCGCGGCCCGAGGCCGGGCCGCGCTCCTCCACGGCGGTCGTCGGCGCCGGCTCCCCCTTATCTCTGCTCCGGAGTCAGGACGCGTCGGGTCCGGTCCCCGGTCCAGGCCGCTTCGAGGATCGCGGTCAGGCTGGCGGTGTCGGTCGGGCCTGGATGGTTCTGGATCAGGCGGGTGACGCCGGTGGCCATCTCCGCGAAGCGCGGGAGGTCGGCGCGTGCCACGCCGATGTCCGCCAGGGTGGCAGGGATGCCGATGTCGGCAAGGAGCCCGTGGAGCCAGGTGAGGAACAGGTCTGCGGCCTCGGCATCCGAGGCGTCGGTCACGTCGAGCCCGCACACCCTGGCGAGGACGGCCAACCGGTCGCTGATGGCATCCCTGGCCGCGTCCAGCGCGTAGGGCAGCAGCAGTCCGACGCCCAGGCCGTGCGGCGTGTGGGTGGCCGCGCCGATGGGGTACTGGAGGGCGTGCGGAGCCGCGTTGCCCGCGTGGGAGAACGCGATCCCGGCCAGCATGGACGCATAGGACATGTCCGCGCGCGCGTCCTTGTCGCCTCCGTCTTTGACGGCACGGGGCAAGCTGCGGGCGATCCGCTCCGCGGCCAGGAGCGCGTAGTGATCGGTGATCGGGTTGCGGCCGAGGAAGACCTGCTCCACCGGGTCGCGCGGTCCGTGGGGCCGGGGGCGCGCGGTGTAGCTCTCCACCGCGTGACAGAACGCGTCGATGCCGGAGTGGGCGGTGACGGTCGCAGGGCAGGTGTAGGTGAGCTCGGGGTCGACGATGGCGAAGTCGGGCACGATGTGGACGCTGGAGACCCCCACCTTCAGCTCGCGGTCCGGGTCGGTCAACACCGAGACGGGCGTGAGCTCGGAGCCGGTGCCTGACGTCGTCGGGACCGCGACGAGAGGAATCGTCGGCCCCGGCACCTTCGACTCGCCGTAGAAGTCGCGCGGCGTCCCACCGTGGCGCCGGATGACGCCGACGATTTTGGCGAGGTCGATCACCGTGCCACCCCCGATGGCGAGGATCACGTCGGCGTCCACCTCCGCGGCGGCCGAGACGCCCAGGTCGACGTCGGTGAGTGGCACGTCCGGAGTCGCGTCGGCGAACACCCCGACGACCGCGACCTTCTCCCGCACGGCGGCCACGATCTCGGCCACGCCCGGCTGCCCCAGAAGAACCCGGTCGGTCACGATGAGGACCCGCGAGCCACACTCGGCCACCACTCGTGGGATGTTCTGCGCGACCCCTTCGCCCACTATCAGCTGGCGTGGTCCGCGGACGGTCTCAAGCATGTCGGTGCCTCTCTGGAACGTCGGCGGTGATCTGCTGGGCGGACGTCCAGGTCACCTGCGAGACCGGGACGGCGTCGGCAAGGTTGGCTGCCGGGTGGCGCGGGCGCGCGCCGGGCTCCCGGGCTCGGACGGGGCCGGTCACGGTAGGTCGATCGCCGCGTAGGTGACGTCGAGGTACTCGAGGATGCCCTCGTGCGACCCCTCCTTGCCGATCCCCGACTGCTTCACGCCTCCGAACGGAGCTGACGGGTCCGAGATGAGACCACGGTTGATGCCGACCATCCCCGTCTCCAGCCCCTCGGTGAACCGGAGCGCCCGCTGGAGGTCTCGGGTGAAGACGTATCCGACCAGGCCGTGCTCGGTGTCGTTGGCCTTCGCGATCACCTCGGCGTCGGACGTGAACGAGATGATCGGCGCCACCGGGCCGAAGATCTCCTCCTCCAGTATCCGCGCGTCTTCGGGCACGTCGACGAGGACCGTGGGCGGGTAGAAGTGGCCCGGCCCATCCGGACGCTCGCCGCCCAGCAGGACACGGGCGCCGCGATCGACCGCGTCGGCGACAAGCTCGTCGATCTTGGCGACCGAGGCGTCGTCGATCAACGCCCCGACGTCCACGCCGTCGTCGAGACCATGGCCCACCGAGAGCGCGCCCATCCGCTGGGCGAAGCGCGCCGTGAACTCCTCGCGCACCGGCTCCTCGACGTAGATTCGGTTGGCCGCGATGCAGGACTCCCCGATGTTGCGCATCTTGGCCACCATGGCACCGTCGACCGCGACGTCCAGGTCGGCGTCGGCACACACGATCAAGGCCGCGTTGCCGCCCAGTTCCATGGAGGTGCGCAGCACGTTGTCCGCCGCCTGTCGTAGCAGCACGCGCCCGACCTCGGTCGACCCGGTGAACGAAAGCTTGCGGGTCCGGCGGTCGGCCAGCAGTGCTGAGACCACCTTGCCGGAACGCTTGGTCGTCACGACGTTGACGACGCCCGGGGGAACGCCGACCTCCTCCATGATGCGGGCCAGGAACAGCATGGTGAGTGGCGTCTGGGCAGCCGGCTTGGTGATCGTCGTGCAGCCCGCCGCCAGCGCAGGAGCGATCTTGCGGGCGCCCATCGCCAGCGGAAAGTTCCAGGGCGTCACGAAGACGCACGGTCCGACCGGCTTCGGCACGGTGAGGATGCGATATCCACCATTGGGAGCGGTGTTGTAGCGCCCCTCGACGCGCACCGCCTCCTCGGCGAACCAACGGAAGAACTCGGCGCCGTAGGCCACCTCTGCCCGAGCCTCGGCGAGAGGCTTGCCCATTTCGAGCGTTATCAGCCGGGCGACCTCCTCGGATCGCTCGGTCAGTGCCCGGTACGTCGCCGTCAACAACTCTGACCGTTTTCGCGGCGGCGTCGCCGCCCACTGCGCCATCGCCTTGCTCGCCGCGTCCAGAGCGGCGAGCCCGTCGACGACGTCGGCGTCCGCCACCTCGGCGATGGTCTTGCCGGTGGCCGGGTCCTCGACGGCAAAGGTGGCTCCACCGGCGGCGTCGCGCCAGGCGTCGCCGATCCGGAGCCGCCGGTGCTCGGGGGCCAGGACGTCCATCGGGTCACTCATTGCGTCGCCTCCTGTGATGTTCTTGGTGATGTCCGGTGTGACCTGGGCGATCGCGCCACGCGCGTGAACGAACGGGTCACACGACCTCGTCGGGGCCGGGGTTGCCGGGCGGGTCGAACGTGGCCCTGGCCATGGCTGCAGGGCGACGCTCCGCGCCACCGATCGCCTTCTCGGGCCATGGCCGCTTCAGCGTCGTCAGGCCGTGCTCACCGGTGACGGTCCGGCCGAGGCTCGATCGCCACGTGCGGGCGCACGGTGACGTCGCCGCCCTGTGCTGTTACCTCCCGGGCGGTTACCTCCCGGTCTCGGACAGCGCCAGCCCGGTGCCCGCGTCGAACAGGTGCGCACGGTCCAGGTCGACCGTGACATGCAGCCGCTCGCCCGGCGTGGCGGTGAAGGTGGGTCGTGCCTTGACCTTGAGCATCTCCGTCCCCACCTGGACGTCGACCACCGTTCGGTCACCGAGCGGCTCAAGGCCGTAGAGCTCACCCGGCAACGACGCGTCCCCACGCCGCTCGACTGACAGGTCCTCCGCCCGCAGGCCCAGCAGCAGCGGACGACGGTCCTCAGCCGTGGTCCAGCGGGGCCGCGGCAGCGTCCAGCCTTCCGCCCCGACCAGACGATCTCCCTCGGCGTGGCAGGCGAGCAGACTGATCGACGGGCTCCCGACGAAGCCTGCGACCCACTGGTTGGCCGGGCGCTCGTACACCTCGGTCGGCGTTCCGACCTGTTGCACCTTCCCCTCCTTGAGGACCGCGACCTGGTCGGCCATGGACAGGGCCTCGACCTGGTCGTTGGTCACGTAGACGAAGGTTCCGCCGAGGCTCCGGTGGATGCGGGTGAGCTCGGTGCGCATCTCGACGCGGAGCTTGAGGTCGAGGTTCGTCAGCGGCTCGTCCATGAGAAACGCGCGCGGGCGACGGACCAGCGCCCGGGCCAGGGCGACGCGCTGCATCTCACCGCCCGACATCTGCGCGGGACGACGCTGCAGCAGACGTTCGATGTGCAGCAGGCTCGACATCTGCTCGACGGCAGCGGCGATCTCGCTCGAAGAACAACGGCGGGCCCGCAGCGGCGAAGCGATGTTCTCGTACGCCGTGCGTCGCGGGTAGAGGGCGTAGCTCTGGAAGACCATGGCCAGGTCGCGTGCGGCCGGGGTGTCACCGGTCGCGTCCCGCCCGTCCAGGTGCACCGACCCGGCGTCAAGCTTCTCAAGGCCGGCGATCGCTCGCAGGGTCGTCGTCTTGCCTGCCCCGGAGGGCCCCAGCACGACGAAGAACGAGCCGTCCGGCACGTCCAGCGTCACCCCGTCCAGGGCCTGGACTTTGCCGAAGGACTTGCGCAGCCCGTGTACTGCCACGGTTCCCATCAGGCCACCAGCTCTTCCGTGTCCACGTCGTAGACCGGCGGGGGCCCGCCGGTGTGCCGCAGCCCGACCGGTGCGTCAGCAGCGAAACGGACAGTCGGTGCCATCCGAACTCGTACGTCGCGCTGGCCGCCGTGGTCGACCACGTAGATGATTTCGTCGCCCAGCCACTCCGCCGAGACCACGCGGGCCGGGACCGAACCTTCCGCCCCTGGTTCTGTGACTTCCAGCGCCTCCGGACGGACGCCTGCCACCAGGCGACGGTCGCGCGGCAGGCCTGGCGGTGGCGTGAGGACCAGTCCGCCCTGACTGCGCAGCTTCCCGTCGGCCACCTCCACCTCGATCAGGTTCATCGGCGGGGAGCCGATGAACGCGGCGCAGAAGAGACTCGCCGGACGGTCGTAGACCTCCAGCGGCGTGCCGATCTGCTCGACGCGGCCCTTGTTGAGGATGGCGATTCTGTGACCGAGCGACATCGCCTCGACCTGGTCGTGGGTGACGTAGACCATCGTCGTCCCCAGTTCCCCCTGCAGGTGCTTGATCTCCGTGCGCATGTCCGCCCTCAGCTCCGCGTCCAGATTGGTGAGGGGTTCGTCCATGAGGAACGCGCGCGGTCGTCGCACCAGGGCGCGAGCAAGCGCGACGCGCTGCTGCTCCCCGCCGGACAGCCGGTGTGGTCGCCGGTCCAGGAGCGGACCGAGCCGCATCAGCCGGGCGGCCTCGTCGACCCGCTCCTGCACCTCCGCCTTGGGCAGTCCCTCGGCCCGAAGTGGGAACGCCAGGTTGTCGCGGGTTCTCAGATGCGGGTAGAGAGCGTAGAACTGGAACACCATGGCGATGTCGCGCTCGGCGGGCGGCAGGTCGTTGACCAGCGTGTCGCCGATGCGGATGTCGCCCGACGTCTGCCTCTCCAGGCCGGCTATGGCCCGCAGCGTGGTCGTCTTGCCGCAACCCGAAGGGCCGAGCATCACGAACAGCTCGCCGTCGCCGATGGACAGGTCCACGTGCTCTACCGCGACCGTCCCGTCCGGGTAGCGCTTGTGCAGGGTGGTCACCTCGATGCCCGCCATCAGCGTCGCACCGCCCCGAGCGTCACACCGGCGACGAGGTGCTTGCGCACCAGGTAGGCGAACACGAGCACCGGTAGGGCGAAGACCACGGAGGCGGCGGCCACGAGACCCCAGTCCACAGTGGTTCCACCGATGAGGCCGGCGATGGCGGGTGGGGCCGTCCGCACGCTGTCGCTGGAGGTGAGGAAGATGGCGAACACGAACTCGTTCCACGAGAAGATGAGGGCGAAGACCGCCGTCGCGGCGATGCCGGGCAGGAGCAGGGGAAGGGTGAATTTCCAGAACGCCTGCAGGCGGGTGTAGCCGTCGAGCATGGCGGCATCCTCGTACTCTGCGGGCACCTCGTCGACGAACCCCTTCATCATCCAGATCGTGAACGGGACGTTGAACGCGGTGTAGATGAGGATCAGGCCGAGCTTGTTGTCGATGAGCCCGAGCTGGCGGTACATGAGGAAGATCGGGATCACGACCACCACGGGCGGCATGAAGCGGGTGGACAGGATGAAGAACAGTTGGTCCTTCTTGGCCTTCACGGAGAAGCGTGAGTAGGCCCAGGCCGCCGGGACCCCCAGCACGGTGGCCAGCGCCGTGGAGACCCCGGCGACCACGACGGAGTTGAGGAACGAGACGGACAAGGCCGAGCGACCGCCGCCGGAGCCGGCGAACACGTCCTTGAAATGGTCCAGTGTGACCTTGAAGTCGAAGAACTTGGCCGGGATGGCGTAGACGTCCCGGTTCTCCTTGATGGACGTCTCGATCATCCACAGCACCGGAAAGAGCATCACGACGGCCAGCACGGTCAGCAGCGCGACCTCCAGCACGGCGCGGCCCCGGCCGCTACGGCGCCGCGTGGGGGGCGTGTGATCCCGGCCAGGACCGGCGGACACGGCCTCGTCAACGGAGACGGCCATCAGTCCTCCTTGAGCTTGTTCAAGTAGCGCAGGTAGAGCTGCGTGAGGACGAGGACGATGAGGACCATGAGGATCCCGTACGCCGAGGCGGTTCCGGTGTTGAAGCCCAGGAACGCGACCTTGTAGACGTGGAACGACAACGTCTCGGTGGAAACCCCCGGACCTCCGCTGGTGAGGATGTAGACGAGGTCGAACAGCCGGAAGGCTTCGATGGCCCTGAACAAGACGGCGATGAGGAGCAGCGGCCACACCAGCGGAAGAGTGATGGTGCGGAACCGGAACCACTCGGACGCCCGGTCGATCGAGGCGGCCTCGTACAGGTACTTGGGGACCGCGGTAAGGCCCGCAAGTGCGATGAGCATGATGAACGGCGTCCATTGCCAGGTGTCGACCACGATCAGGGAAAGCAGTGCCGTTCCCTGCTGGGTGAGCCACTCCACCTGCCCCAGGCCGAGCGAGCCGAGCATGCTGTTGATCACGCCGAACTGCGCGTCGAGCATGAATCGCCAGAACAGCCCGACCACGACCGGTGACAGCATCATCGGAACCAGGAACAGAGTGGTCAGCAGTCCCCGCCCGTGCGTGCGCCGTGAGATCAGGTAGGCGATGGTGAAACCGAGCGTGGTCTGCAGGGCGACCGCGCCGACCACGTAGATCAACGTCGTGAAGGCCCTCAGGTGGACCTGCGCCGACGTCAGGATGGCGGTGTAGTTCTCGAACCAGACGAAATGGGCGGGCCCCCCGCGGGTGGCCGAGTAGTCGGTGAAAGACAGGTACAACGCCCACAGCAATGGGAACACCGACATTGCGAGCAACAGCAGCAACGCGGGGGAGATGAAGGCCCCGGCGAGCCAGCGGTCGCTCAGGCGGCGGGACCTGCCCGGTGCAGGCGGCGTCGCGGACGCCGCCTGCCCGGGCTGGTCGATCGTCAGAGGAGCGGACTCACTCACAGTCCGCCGCCGCCCTTGCGGCCGCTGGAGTCGAGCACGGCCTGCTGCTCCTTGGCGATGTCGTCGAGCGCGTCCTTGGGCTTCTTCGCGCCGTTGAGAGCCGCGTTCACGTTGGTGTTCTCGATGTCGATGAGGCGCGCGTACTCGGGCACATTCCACATGTCCCGCATCCGCGAAACCGAGTCGGTGTACACCTTGTTGAACGGCCCGGCGTTGAGGAACTCGGGCGACTCCAGGGCGTCCGTACGCGACGGCACGCCACCGGCGGCGGCCCACTTCTTCTGGATGTCAGCCCGCTCGAACCACTTCATGAAGTTCAGGGCCTCGGCCTGGTTCGCCTTCGGGGAGTAGGCCGACACGTGCATCCCCATGCCGCCGAGAGGCACCAGGTTCGTCTTCTGGCTCGGCAGGGGGGCGAAACCCAGCTTGTCGAGAATCTGCTCCCGCGTGGTGCCGAGCGTCGACTGCTTCGGGTCGAGCAGGCCGCCGCTCGCGGCGATCCAGTTGAACGCGATGCATGCCTTGCCCTGGGCGACCGCCGCGTTCACCTCGTCGATGAACCAGTTGCCGGAGCCCTTGGCGGTCAGCGGCTTCATCTTGTTGACCAGGACGTCCATCGCCTCCTGGCCCGCGGCGTCGTTGACGACGCCGTCGATCTTGCGCGACTTGGCGTCCCAGAGGTTGCCGCCGTAGACGCCGTTGACCGTGTTGTAGGTCACGGCCGCGGCGTCGGAGCCGTTGGCCTGGTGGAAAGCCAGCCCGCTGACGCCGGGGTTGTCCGCCTGGCACTTCTCGGCGACCGAGATCATCTCGTCCCAGGTCTGCGGCGGCTTGTCGCCGATCAGGTCCTTGCGGTAGATCATCGTCCAGGTGTCGCCGAGCAGCGGCAGTCCGTACAGGCTGGCGTTCTCGTCGCGCTTCCCGGTCTCCGCCTGGGGGTACTGGCCGTAGGCCGCCAGGAGGTACGGGTTGTAGGCCTTGACATCGATGTTCTTCTTGACGAAGTCGGTGATGTCGAGGATGTTGCCGTTCGTCACGGCCTCGCCGATGTGCTGCGAGTCCAGGATCGGGATGTCGAAGTCGGTCTTGCGCGCGGCGAACTGGGTGAACATCGCGTCGTGCCAGTTCGCGTTCGGCACGGTCTTGACCTTGATGGTCACGTTCGACCGCTCCTTGGTGTACTCCGCGTTCGCGAAGTCCTCCAGCGCGTGGGCGGGGGGCCAGTCGAACCAGATGAAGCTGAGCGTCAGCGGGTCCTTGGTGAGCTCCGGGATGGTCGCCGGCGCCTTGGGGGCGCTCGCGTTCGCGCCGTCGTCCTCGCCGCCGCCGCAGGCCGCCATGGTCGTGACCACCAACATGGCCGCCGTCGCCAGCCGCGCCGTTCGACCGGGCACGGACAGTCGTCCTATTCGCCTTGGATACCGCATCTTCTTGCCTGCTTTCTGGGTGGGGAGGTTCTGGAGCCCTGCTGCGTGGTTCGCCGAGCAGTTGCTGGGGGGTGTTCAGGCGTGTTGCCGGCTGTCGCAGGGCTGACCCGCAGACCGGCGTCACGGGTACGCCGCGACGTAATGGGGCTTCAAGCAGTCGAGAAGTCCTCTGGTCCTTATCGGCCTGGGGGCGAACCGAGCAGGACGTCGAACATGCTCATTGGAGCTCCAACTGATCGAAGCGGAGCGATGACGGGGGGATTTCGTGAGGGTGAAGGATGGCTGGCATCCGCCACCTTTCCTATACGATCCGAGTGGGGGCGTCAACATCCCGCAGCGTTGCGACCGAATTCAACAGGTTTCCGAAAACGTAAGAAAGGCCTCACGTCACGATGGACGACGAAGTGATGACCGCGCGGCGCCGTGGGGCCATGACGGGCGGAACGCCGCCGCGAAGATCTCGCGGCCGGCTTGCCGACGAGGTGTACGACACGCTGCTCGGACAGCTGATGTCGCTACGGATCGAGCCTGGCTCCCGCGTCACGATCGACGTCCTGGCGCGAGAGCTGGGGGTCTCGCAGACGCCGATCCGAGACGCTCTGAACCGCATGGAGGCCGAGGGCCTGGTCGTGCGTGTGCCCCACGCCGGCTATCGCATTCCCCCCCAGATCACCCGTCAGCGATTCGAGGACATGCTTGAGGTCCGCCTTCTCCTCGAGCCGGCGGCGGCGCGCAGATCCGCCGAGCGCGCATCCTCCAAGCAGGTGGCCGGCCTGCGACGAATGCTGGAGGAGATGGCGGAGCTGGA
This sequence comes from Microbispora triticiradicis, assembly GCF_005864065.1. Classification (NCBI taxonomy): domain Bacteria; kingdom Bacillati; phylum Actinomycetota; class Actinomycetes; order Streptosporangiales; family Streptosporangiaceae; genus Microbispora; species Microbispora triticiradicis. Next base: position 140,401 of record NZ_VANP01000004.1, read on the forward strand.
AGGGGGTGGCGACGGGCTCATGGCCTATGGCGCCTTCGGGCTGCGCGACGCCGCTTTTCACGATCTCGTCGCCCTGAGCGCGGAGAACCAGGTCATCCGCGAGGCGCTCGCTCGCCTGCACACGCACGTGCACCTGTTCCGGCTTCTCCACGACACCCAGGTCACTCACCTGGCCATGGCCGAGCACGAAGAGGTTCTGGCCGCGATCGCCGCGCGTGACCCCGACGCCGCCGCCTACGCCATGCGCCGGCACATCCTGCTGTCCGGCGAGCGGTTCCGGCGGTTGTTCGACGAAGTCAAGGGTTCGGACGGAATGGCGGTAAAGGCTTGACGGGCGGGCTTGGCCAGGGAATGCTGACTCCGGATCAGATCGGATCGGATCTGATCTCCTCACCCGCCTCAGATGCGAGGAGAAGCAGGTGCCTAGAGCACTGCTCCTTACCGGCGATGCCGCCGAGGAGCTCGACACCATGTATCCCTACTATCGCGTGCAGGAGGGCGGCTGGGACGTCGACGTCTCGTCACGGACGCTGCGTGACGTTCAGCTGGTCATCCACGAGTTCGACCCGAACTCCGACGCCTACGTGGAGAAGAACGGCCGGAAGCTGCCGGTCGACGTGCCCTGGGCCGAGGTCGACGTCGAGCGCTACGACGCCCTCATCATCCCTGGGGGACGCGCCCCCGAGTGGATCCGGGTCGACGCCGACGTCAGGCGCATCACCGAGCACTTCTTCGCCCGCAACCTCCCGATCGCGCTGGTGTGCCACGGTGCGCAGGTGCCGGCGGTGTACGGGCTGCTGAAGGGCCGGAAGACGGCGTGCTTCCCCCCCATCACCGGTGACATGGAGAACGCGGGCGCGACGGTCATCGACGCTCCCGACGTCGTGGACGGAAACCTCGTCTCCTGCCGCGGCTGGCCCGACATGCCGCAGTTCGGCCGGGTGATGATGGAGGTCTTCTCGAAGTCCGTCAACTCCGCATCGGCATGAGCACACCGGACGTGTCTCGGTGACGGCACTTAGGACCGTCACAGTCGACGGCTCACCCGTCCACGTCCTGGAGAGCGGCACCGGGCCCGCGGTGCTGATGCTGCACGGCTCCGGACCCGGTACGACCGGATCCGGAGCCTGGGCGGCGACGGCAGAGGCGCTGGCCACGTCCTTGCACCTGGTGGCTCCCGACCAGGCGGGGTTCGGCCGTACGCCGATCCCGGCGGGCTCCAGGGGCGGGCTCCGGCTGTGGACGGAGCAGGCCGCGGGCCTGATGGACGCTCTCGGTGCCGAGCGCTACGCCGTGGTGGGCCACTCCATGGGCGGTGCCGTGGCGCTGGCGTTGGCGGCCGCCCGTCCCCAGCAGGTCACCCGTGTCGTGGCGGTCTCGACGATGGGCGCCCCCGGGGCGCCGCTGTCCGCCGACCTCGACGCGCTCTGGGCCGCCCCCGCCGGCCCGCCCGGGGCACGGGACATGTTGAGTCGCCTCGTCTTCGACCAGGCGCTCGTGACCGAGTCGGCCGTCGCCGCCCGTGCGGCCGCGATGGAAGCGGGGGCGGCCGCGTACGCGTCGTTGTTCCCTCCACCCAGGGCACGTTGGGCCGACGACCTCACCCTCTCGGCGCCGACGCTGGCAGGGATCCGCGCGCCCGTGCTGCTCGTCCACGGCGCCCAGGACCGAGTCACCCCGCTCGGGACGGCGGCCCTGCCCCTGCTCGAACACCTGGCCGATGTCCGCCTGCACGTGTTCGGCCGATGCGGGCACGTGCCGGCGATCGAGCACCCGCACGACTTCAGGCGACTCCTGTCGTGCTTCCTCGGCCGGGAACAAGGTCACTGATCGCGCTGCGACAGGTCCGCTTCGAGGTCCACTTCTTCGGCCCCGCCGCCCCTCCCCACCTGCGGGCACGCTGGTCAGGGACATCCGCCCGATTCCCGGCGAGCACTACTTCGGCCCGCGGTGCGGGAGCGGTTGTTTTGACACTTCCTACGGCTAACCGCTATCTATCGGCTAACCGTTAGCCGTAGGGGGTGTGGGGCAGGATGCAGGACGCGGTGCTGGCGATGCTCGCCAAGGAGCCGTCGTACGGGTATCACCTGCGCGCCCGGCTGCGGCGGGCCCTCGGTCCGTTGGGCGAGTCGATGAACCACGGCCAGATCTACGTGACGCTGGCCCGGCTGGAAAAAGCGGGGCTCGTGGTCTGCGAGCGGAGCGACGGCCTGCCCGACCGGGCGGACCGCAAGGTCTACGCGCTGACGCCGGCCGGACAGCGGCGGGTGGCCGCGTGGCTGGCCGAGGTCGGCCGGCCGAAGCCGGACCTTGCCGAGTTCCACCTCAAGCTCGTCGCGGCGGCCGCGGCCCGGCTCGCCGACCCCGTCGAACTGGTGGCGGCGCAGCGGCGTGAGCTGCTGCGCCGCCTGCGCGAGGCGCAGCGGGCGGCCCTGGCCGAGCCGGAGAGATCGGCTGCCGCCGTCCTGCTGGAGGGGGTCATGCTGCGGCTGCAGGCGGACCTGCGCTGGCTGGCGGCCTGCGAGCGGGCCTGGGCCATGGGCGGCGACGCGACGGCCGGTGACGAGGACGACGAAGTCGAGGGCGGATGAACGTGCCGGGTGTGCCCGATCCGGTGGCGGGTCCGGTGGCGGAGATCCGCGGCCTGGTGAAGGTGCACGGACAGGGGCAGGGCAGGGTCCGCGCGGTGGACGAGGTCGACCTGGAGGTGCCCCGGGGGCAGACGCTGGCGGTGATGGGACCCAGCGGCTGCGGGAAGTCCACCCTGCTGCACCTGCTGGGCGGGCTGGAGCGGCCCACCCGCGGGGAGGTGTGGCTGGCCGGCCGGCGCGTCGACACCCTGAGCGAGCGGGCTCTGGCCCGGCTGCGACGCAGGTCGGTGGGATTCGTCTTCCAGGCCTTCCACCTCGTGGAGGAGCTGACGGCCGCCGAGAACGTGGAACTGCCCGTGCTGCTGGCCGGGCGCTCGCGGCGCGAGGCCAGGCGCCGCGCGAGCCTCCTGCTGGAACGGGTCGGGCTCGCCGCGCGGGCCCGGCATCTGCCGTCGCGGCTGTCGGGCGGGCAGCGTCAGCGGGTCGCCATCGCCCGCGCGCTCGCCAACGAGCCGCCGATCGTGTTGGCCGACGAACCGACCGGCAACCTCGACACCGCGGCGACGCTCGACGTGCTGAGGATCTTCGAGGACCTGCGTACGGCGGGGCAGACCCTTGTGATCGTCACCCACGACGAACGGGTCGCGGCCACCGCGGACCGGCTGGTGTCGATGCGCGACGGCATGTTCGTCGACGACACCCGGCTGGCGGGCTCCTCCCCGCGCGGGCTCGACGGCCTGATCGAGTGGGAGGGCTGACCGGCGTGGGCTCCCTCGTGCTCGTCGTCCGCCTCGTCCTCGCCGACGTCCGCCGGCACCGGGCCCAGGCCGCGATGCTGCTGCTCGCGGTGGCCGTGGCCACCGCCACGATGGCGCTGGGCCTGTCCCTGCGCGGCGCGAGCGAGGCGCTGTACGAGCAGACCCGCGCGGCCACCGCCGGGCCGGACGTGGTGGCGCTCTCCGGCGACACGGGCCCCGCCGTGACCTCGGCCCTGGCCTCCCTGGCGGACGATCCTGAGGTGATCGCCCACCACGGCCCCTACCGCATCGTCTACGCCGACCTCACCACGCGCGGTTCGGACAGGTCTCCCGCGGGGCCGGCCCCGGTGTCGTCCGGCGTGGTGGTGCAGGGCTTCGCCGAGACGCCCGGCACGGTCAACCGGCCGCTGGTGACCTCGGGCCGCTGGGTACGGCCCGGCGGCGCGGTCGTCGAACGGGGCTTCGCCACCGCGCTGGGCATCGGCGTCGGCGACCACGTCACCATCGCCGGCCGGTCGTACCCCGTCGTCGGGATCGCGGTGACGGCGGCCACCTCCATCTACCCCTGGGCGGCGCAGATCGGCCCGTACGGCGGCCCCAGCGACTCCAGCGGCCTGGTCTGGCTCACCCGGTCGGACGCCCGGACCCTCGCGGGCCGGGATCTGCCGGTGACCACGGCCATCGACCTCAAGCTGCGCGACCCCGCCGCCACCGAGGCCTTCGCCGAGACCTTCGAGGAAGCCCACCACGACTCCACCGCCAGGATGAACCTGCACACCTGGCAGTTCATCGCGAGGCAGGACGCGGTCATCCTCAGCAACAGCCAGCCGATCCTGGTCGTCGGGAGCTGGCTGCTCGGCCTCCTGGCCGTCACCGGGGCGGCGGCGCTGGCCGCGGGACGAGCGGTTGAACAGACCCGCCGGGCCGGGCTGCTCAAGGCCGTCGGCGCGACCCCGGGCCTGATCGCCGCCGTCCTGCTCACCGAGCACCTGGCGCTGGCGCTGATCGGCGACGCGCTGGGGCTGGTGATCGCCCGGCTGACCGTGCCCGGCATCGCCGGCCCCACCGCCAGCCGGATCGGCGACGCGGCCGGGCCCGGCGGCGCCGCCGTCGCCACGGCGACCGTCCTCGCCGTGGCGGTGGCGGTGCTGTCCACGCTGCGTCCCACGCTGCGGGCCGTGCGTACGGCGACCGTCACGGCGCTGGCCGCCGCCGCGCACCAGCCCCGTCACCGGCCACTGCTCACCGCGCTGTCCGCGCTGCTGCCCACCCCGCTGCTGCTCGGGCTGCGGCTGACCGCCCGCCGGCCGGGCCGCGCCGTGCTGCAGGCCTGGTCCACCGCCACCACGGTGATCGCGATCGTCGCCCTGCTGACCCTCGACTCCCAGGCGGAGAGGGGCTACGGCCTGAACGGCTCCTCCGCCCTGCCCAACCTGCGGGGCGAGCTCGACCGCCGGCTGATGCTCGCCGTCGTCGTCCTGCTTATCGCTCTCGCCGTCGTGAACACCCTCACGCTCACCTGGACCACGGCCATGGAGACCCGGGCGAGCATGGCCGTCGCCCGCACGCTCGGCGCCACCCCCGGGCAGATCTCCGCGGGACTGTCGGCCGCCCAGGTCCTGCCCGCCCTGCCCGGCGCCCTGGCCGGCGTTCCCCTGGGCATCGGAGTCTGCGGGGTCTTCGGCGCCCGGAACGTGATCATGCCGCCCGTCTCCTGGATGCTCGCCGCCGCACTCGTGACCCTGCTGGTGACGGCGGCCTTGACCGCCCTGCCGGCACGCATGGCGGCCCGGCGCCCGGTGGCGCGGGCCCTCAGCGCCGAGTCGGCCTGACCGGCCGGAGACGGCGCCCCGGCTGACGGCGGCAGCAGACGACGCCCGAAGCGGGGGGTGGCGAAAGCGGGTGGCGGAAAATCGATCGACGCGTACGGCCGTGATCGCTACCGTCCACGGCATGGTCACCAACACCGACGCCGATCGTTTCGTCGCCGAGGGCTTCCTCAAGCTGGAGGAGGCCTTCCCCCGGGAGACCGGCGACCGGATCAGGGAAGCGCTGTGGCAGCAGGTCGGGCTGTCGCCCGACCGGCCCGGCGACTGGACGCAGCCGGTGGTGTGGGCGGCCCCCGACCCGATGGGACGCGGCCCGTTCGGGGAGGCGGTGCGCGGTCCCGCGCTGGCCGAGGCGCTCGACCTGCTCGCCGGGAAGGGCGGCTGGGAGCCTCGCGGAACCATCGGCAACACGCCGATCCGTTTCCCCCATCCCTCCGACGCCGGGGACACCGGCTGGCACATCGACCAGAACGACCCCGGGCCCGGCGGCGCGTGGGGAACCGTCACCGCCAGGTCCCGCACGCTGCTCGTGCTGATGCTGTTCTCGGAGGTCGGCCCCGACGACGCGCCGACCCGCATCAGGGTCGGCTCCCATCTCGACACCGCCCGCGTGCTCGAACCGCACGGGGAGAGGGGGCTGGACTTCTTCGCCGCCGCGCCGCTGATCGACGAGGCGAGCGCCCACCGGCCCGTGGCCCTGGCCACCGGGCTGCCGGGAGACGCTTACGTGTGCCACCCCTACCTGGTGCACGCCGCGCAGCCCCACCACGGCACCCGGCCGCGGTTCATGTCCCAGATGCCGTTCATGCTGACCGAGCCGCTCGTCCCGGGCGCCGCCACCCCCCTGGCCCGCGCGGCGGGGCTCGGCCTCGCCGGCTGACCCGGGCTACCGGCCGGCGTTCACGCGGGGCCTTCGGCCGGCGTGGTCTCCTCGGTCAGCGTGGTGACGAACCGCAGCAGCTCCGCGGTGTCGGCCACGCCGCCCACGATGATGATCTTCAGGCTCGCCCGCTCCTCGTCGTAGATCGTCTCGACGCGCAGGGGCCGCCCGCCGGGGGCGCGCCCGTTGACGGCGGCGATCAGCGTGTTGCCCACGGTCATCGCGGCGTCGGGGGTGATCGCGTCTACCTGCACGATGCTGGACGCCTCGGCGTGGCGCCTCCGGCCGGTCGTCCCGGTGGCCGGAGCCGTCACGGGGTGTCCCAGGAAGGCGTCGAGGTCCTCGGGGGCGATGCGGTACTGCTTGCCGATGCGCACCGCTTTGAGGCGCCCGTCGCGCACGTAGGTGCGCACGGTCTTGACGTGCAGGCCCAGCAGTTCGGCCACCTGCTCGACCGAGTACGGCTGCCGTGGCATCGTGGCACCCCTCTCCCCGTGATTCCCTAAACTACCCTACCACTGGTGACCTCAGGGAAGTTTGGGGAGCGAGGCGGCCGCGCCCGGCTGGTGGGGCGGAGACAGGGGGCGATAGCCTGGAGGCATGTTCCACCGCAAACCCCTGGAAGAGCGCATCGCCGAGCGCGTCGCCAAGCGTCCCCCTCTCAAGGAGGGCAAGCACTTCGAGCACCGTCCCGCGCTGATCGTCTTCTGCGTGATCATGGTGCTCGTCGCGCTGAAGATCGTGGGCGCCTTCGTTCTCATGAAGTGGGGCATCACCTAGGAGCGACCCTCCGGGGGTCAGGACTCCAGGGCGCTGCCCTGCCTCCACTTGCCGAACGGCATCTGCCAGAAGCCCCAGCCGTTGTTCCACTCCAGCGCCCGGTTCGTGCCGACGATCTTCACGACGTCGCCGCGGTGGAAGTTGTCGTAGAACCACTTGGCCTGCGAGGGGCTGGCGTTGACGCAGCCGTGGCTGACGTTGGCGCGGCCCTGCGAGCCGACCGACCACGGCGCGCTGTGGACGTACTCGCCGCTGTTCGAGATGCGCACCGCGTGGTTCACGATCTCCTTGTAGTAGCCGGGGTCGCCCTCCTTCTTCCCCGGGGAGATCATGGTGACCGGGTTGCCGCGTTCCATGGTCAGGTGGACACCGCTGGTGGTGGTGTACTCGCGCGTGGTCGCCTTGCCCGCGCTGATCTTCATGGACTGCACGACCTTGCCGTCGCGCCGGACCACCATCATGTGAGTCTTGGTGTTGACCGTGCTGACCCAGGCGGCGCCGATCTTGATGGTCGTCGACTGGTCCTTCACGCCGTAGGTGTCGCGTCCGGCCTTCACCCCGGTGAGGTGCGCGGTGAACTTCACCTTCTGGTGGGCGGGCCAGTACTTGGCCGGCCGGTAGATCGCGTACGTGTCGTCGATCCACCGCCAGGCGCCCTTGACCGGCTTCTGGGCCTCCACTTCGAGCGCCTGCTCGACGGCGGCCTTGTCCTGCACGGCCCGGTTGAACCTCACCATGATCGGCATGCCGACCCCGACGGTCTCCCCCTTGACGCCGGGGGTGACGTCGGCGATCTGCAGGGGGAACTTGGGCTTGAGGGTGGAGAAGCTGCTGGACGCGTTGGCGGGGCCGCCCTCGCCGCCGGCGGTGGCCGAGACGGTGTACTTGCTGGAGGGCTTGAGCGGCTGCTTGGACGTCCACTTGGTGTGGGTGGGGTCGAACTCGCCCTCGACCGTCGTGCCACCCGCCCTCACGGTGACCTCCTGCAACTGGCCGCCCGTGGCCGTGACGACCACGGTCTTGTCGGGGCGCACACCGGCACTGCCCGTGGCGGGGCTGATCTTGATCGTGGGAGCCGGAACGGCGGGTGCGCTGTTCCCGGATCCTCCGGACCCCCCGGACCCTCCGCCTCCGGTCGAGCCCGGTCCGCCCGAGCCACCGGAGCATGCCGACAGGGTCGCGGTCAGGACCACGGCGACACCGGCGATCGGCGCCATCGAACGACGTGCAGTGCTCAGCACAACTACTCCCCCATGAGCGCGAAGGGCACCATCAGACCTTATTCGGGGTTGCCTCTTATGTTGGCATTTTCTCTGGCCCTGAGGTCACATTTCGGTCGCTCTTCGCTGGTCTCACCTCTGTAAACGGTAAGGTGCAGGTCAAGACTGATCAAGTGTTCAGTCAGGCGTGTCCGGCCCGCAGGGCCCGCGCCGCCCCTCGTTCACCCTGCCGCCGTCGGCCGCCGGGTCGGGCCCGGCGATCAGGCCTCGGGGGAATTCGGCGCCGCCCGAACACGCGCCGCGGGCGTGCCCTTTCGGCCAGAGGGCGAACGGCGCCCGCCGGGCCGTCTTCCGGCAGGTGGATTGGGCCTTTTCAAAGATCGCCGCACGGGTTATCACAAAGCGGAAAGGTGAAAGTGAACCTTCCGCCTTCACCGTGATGGCCGCTTCACCCCCGATCACCGCTCCACCCGAAGCAGGGCACGACGCGCCGGGGCCGCCCGGCGTCGACATCTCGCACGCCCACTGGGCACCACCGCGATGGAGGACGGCATGCGCCTGTTACGTAACGTTGTCACTCGATTACTTCTTATGTGCGCGATGGTCACCGCGGGCGCCGCCACCGGCGCGGGGGCCGCGAACGCGGCGGTTCCCGACGTATGGGGGTTCGCCTACGTCGACGTCACCTCCGGGGTGCCGAACCTGGCCTACCAGGCGGGCAGTTGGGCGCCCGGGCCGACGGTCAGCGTCACGCCCGGCGGCACCGGCGAGTACTTCGTGCGGTTCCCGAAGATCGGCATCCCGAAGGGCGGGATCGCGCACGTGACCGCGGTCTCGCAGTCGGCCGAGTGGTGCCAGATCGAGAAGTGGGGGCAGGCCGGCTCCGACGAGATCGTGGCGGTGCGGTGCTACCGGTTCGGCGGAGTCCCCGTCTGGGCGCGCTTCTCGATCGTCTTCGCCGGCAGCAGCGGGGCGCTGGCCTCGGCGACGCAGGCGTACGGCTACGTCTACTGGGACGGCGCGTCCATCGCCTCCGACTACAACTCCTCGCTCGGCGTGAACGCCGTCTTCCCCAACACGACCGGCGACTGGACCGTCTGGCTGCCCGGGCTCGGCTCCGCCGTGCAGGCGGGGAACATCCAGGTCACCGCGGTCGACTCGAGCAAACCGGCGCGGTGCAAGGTGGGCGCCTGGAGCTGGGCGGCGTCGGGGCAGAAGATCCAGGTGCTGTGCCACGACGTGGCCGACAAGCCGTACAACACCGGCTGGACCCTCACCTACCAGCGTGAGCGGGCGATCACCGGGGCCTTCGCGCCGCCGAAGCTGTTCGCCTACACCTTCGACAACGTCCCGGCCAACCCCGGGCCGTACGCGCCGGTCCCCACCGGGATCAACTACAACTCCCAGAGCGGGGTCAACACGGTGCGGACGGCCGGGACCGGCATGCGCCTGGTGTACTTCCCCAGGGTCGGGTCGCCGCCCAACAACGTGCAGGTGACGGCGTACGGTCCAGGGCCGGAATACTGCAACCTGCTCACGCTGTGGACGACCTCCGGCGCCGACGTCTACGTGCGTGACGTGGTCTGCTACAAGGGCACCACCCAGGTCGACCAGCCGTCGTTCGTGACCTACACCTCGAAGTACTGACAGAACCGGGGGCGGGTCACGGCACGCGGAGGCGGTGCGTGAGCCCCGTGTGCCGGCGGCCCGCCCCCCGCGTGCGGACGGCCTGGCCGAGCGCCCGCCGCGACCCCACGACGACCACGAGCTTCTTGGCCCGGGTGATGGCGGTGTAGAGCAGGTTGCGCTGCAGCATCATCCAGGCGCTGGTGGCCAGCGGGATTACCACGGCGGGATACTCGCTGCCCTGGGAACGGTGGATGCTGACCGCGTAGGCGTGCGCGAGCTCGTCCAGTTCGTCGAAGGAGTAGTCGACGCTCTCGTCCTCGTCGGTGAGCACGGTCAGCTTGCTCTCCTCGGGGGTGATGGCGGTGACCACGCCGACGGTGCCGTTGAACACCCCAGCCGCGCCCTTGTCGTAGTTGTTGCGCAGCTGGGTGACCTTGTCGCCGACGCGGAAGACGCGCCCGCCGTACCGGCGCTCGGGCATACCCTCCCGGGCGGGGGTCAGCGCCTCCTGCAGAGCGATGTTGAGCGCGCCCGCGCCGGCCGCGCCGCGGTGCATCGGCGCCAGGACCTGCACGTCCCTGCGGGGGTTGAGCCCGAACTTCCGCGGGATGCGGCGGGCGACCACGTCCACGGTCAGCGCGGCGATCTCCTCGGGCTCCTCGCAGGGGAACAGGAAGAAGTCGGGGAACTCCCGCACGAGAGGGTGCTGGCCGGTGTTGACGCGGTGGGCGTTGACGACCACGCCGGACTCCTGCGCCTGGCGGAAGATCTGCGTCAGCCGCACCCGGGGGACGTCCGGGGCGGCGAGCAGGTCGCGCAGCACCTCGCCGGCGCCGACGGAGGGAAGCTGGTCGACGTCGCCGACGAACAGCAGGTGCGCGCCCGGGGCGACCGCCTTGGCAAGCTTGTTGGCCAGCAGCAGGTCGAGCATCGACGCCTCGTCCACCACGACCAGGTCGGCGTCGAGGGGGTTGTCGCGGTCGAAGGTGGCGTCCCCGCCGGGCCGCAACTGGAGCAGCCGGTGCACGGTGGTGGCCTCGTGCCCGGTCAGCTCCGCGAGCCGCTTGGCCGCCCGCCCCGTCGGGGCGGCGAGGATGACCTTGGCGCGTTTGGCCCGTGCGAGGGTCACCACCGAGCGGACGGTGAAGCTCTTGCCGCAGCCGGGGCCGCCGGTCAGCACCGCGACCTTCTCGGTCAGCGCGAGCCGTACGGCCTGGGCCTGCTCGGGGGCGAGGTCGGCGCCGGTGCGGCCGCGCAGCCAGTCGAGGGCGGCGGGCCAGTCGACGTCCGCGAACGCCTTGAGCCGGTCGTGGGACGAGGCCAGCAGGCCGCGCAGCGTGCCGGCCAGCGACAGCTCGGCCCGGTGGAAGGGCACGAGGTAGACCGCCGGGACGGTGACGTCGCCGTCCTCGCCCGCCTCGCCGTTGCCTCGCGCCGGGATCTCCTCGCGGACCACCCCCTCCTCGGCGACCAGTTCCTCCAGGCAGGCGCCGGCCAGGGCGGCCGGCACCTCCAGGATCTTCACGGCGTCGGCGACGAGGTTGGGTGCGGGCAGGAAGCAGTGGCCGTCGTCGGCGCCCTGCGACAACGTGTAACGCAGCCCGGCCTTGACCCGCTCGGGGCTGTCGTGGGGGATGCCGACGGCCTGGGCGATCGTGTCAGCCGTCTTGAACCCGATGCCCCACACGTCGTCGGCGAGCCGGTAGGGCTCCTTGCGGACCACCTCGATGGAGTCCTCGCCGTACTGCTTGAAGATGCGCACCGCGATGGAGGTGGACACCCCGACGCCCTGCAAGAAGATCATCACCTCTTTGATGATCTTCTGTTCCTCCCAGGCGGCGGCGATCATCTTGGTGCGCTTGGGGCCGAGCCCGGGCACCTCGACCAGCCGCTTGGGCTCCTCCTCGATCACCCGCAGCGTGTCGGTGCCGAAGTGGTCCACGATCCGCTCGGCCATCTTCGGGCCGATGCCCTTGATCAGGCCCGAGCCCAGGTAGCGCTGGATGCCCTGGATGGTCGCCGGGAGCACCGTGGTGTACGACCAGACCTCGAACTGCCTGCCGTACTTGGGGTGGGAGCCCCAGCGGCCGGTGAGCCGCAGCGACTCGCCCACCTGCGCCCCGAGCAGCGGCCCGACCACCGTCAGCAGCTCGGTGCCCGACCGCTCGGTGGCGACCCTGGCGATCGTGTACCCGGTCTCCTCGTTGGCATAGGTGATCCGCTCCAGCACGGCGTCGAGCTGGACGCCGGGCGGCCTGCCTTCGGGACCCGCGGTGGTCATGCGTGGCATTCTCCCCCACGCCCTCGCCCGTGCGCGCCTTCCCAATCGCGGACAGTTCTTCGCGAAGGATTCTTTGCGAAGAACTCTTTGCGGTTTAGGGTGAAGGCATGTCCGACTCACCGTCCTCGCCCTACACCCCGGGCAACCCCGATGTGATCGTCCTGGATGCCAAGGGCCTGCGTGCCCTGGCGCATCCCGTACGCGTGCAGCTTGTCGGCCTGCTGCGCAAGCACGGTCCGTCGACCGCCACCCGGCTCGCCGAGCGGCTGGGCGTCAACTCCGGCACCGCGAGCTACCATCTGCGGCAACTGGCCGCCGCGGGCTTCGTCGAGGAGGACACCGGACGCGGCAACGCGCGCGAGCGCTGGTGGCGCTCGATCCACCGGTCGACGTATTTCGAGGGCATCGACCTGGTCGAGCGGGAACCCGAGGTCGCGCTGGCCTACCTGCAGTCGGTCGCCGCCGTTCACACCCTGCGCGTGCAGCGGGCGGTGAACGAGTTCCAGACGATGCCCCGGCCGTGGCGGAACGCCGCAGACATGAGCGACTGGGCGCTGCGGCTCACCCCCGAGGAGACCGTGCGGCTTCGGGACGAACTGCACGACGTCCTCGCCCGATACCGCCGTGACGTCCCCGAGGAGGCGGCCGTCGCACCGGAGGGCGCCGAGCGGGTGGGGCTGATCACCTACATCCTGCCCGAACTGGACGCCCCCGTCCCCGGCGCGGACCCAGCCGGCGATCCGGACGGTGATCCGGACGGCGGCGGGGGCACGGCGGGGACGGGCCCGTCATGACGGCCGCGGCGAGCGGACCCACGACCGGACCTGTGGCCGACGCGGGCGGGTCCTCCCGGGAGCGGGGGGCGCGGGCGCTGACCGGGCTGCTCGCGGCCACGGCGGTGGCGCTCACCGGCACCCGGGTCTCGACCGTCGCGCTGCCGTGGTTCGTGCTCGTCACCACGGGCAGCGCCACCCAGACGGGCCTGGTGGCGTTCTGCGAGATGACCCCCTACGTGGTGGTCAAGGCACTGGCCGGGCCGCTGGTGGACCGGGCCGGTCCGCGAAGGATCTCCTCGATCACCGACCTGGTCAGCGCGGCCGCCGTCGGCGCCGTACCCCTGCTGCACGCCCTCGGCCTGCTGTCCTTCCCGCTGCTGCTGGCCGTGGTCGCGGTGGTCGGCGCGGCGCGCGGCCCCGGCGACCTCGCCAAGCACGTGATGGTGCCGGAGGCGGCCGAGCGCGGCCGGGTGCCGCTGGAGCGGGCCACGGGACTGTCGGGGGTGACCGAGCGGCTGTCGTCGACCCTCGGCCTGCCGACCGGCGGGATCCTGGTGGCGCTGCTGGGCCCCCTGACCGGTCTCGTCGTCAACGCGGCATGTTTCGCGCTCGCCGCGCTGCTCGTCGCGCTGGCGCTGCCGCGCGGCATGGGACGGCCGGCCCCGCCCGAGAGCCCGGAACGTCCGCCGGTGGAGGCGTCGTCCGGCGCGGAGCCGGGTTACTGGCGGCGCCTCGGCGAGGGCTTCGTCTTCCTGCGCGGCGAACCGCTGCTGCTGGCCGTCATCGTCATGGTGGGCATCACCAACCTGCTCGACGCGGCGCTGAACACGGTGCTCCTGCCCGTATGGGCCGACCGGTCCGGCAACGGTCCGGCCGCCATCGGCCTGAGCAACGGCGTGCTGGGCGCCGCGGCGATCGCGGGGAGCCTGCTCGCGGCGGGCGCCGCGCACCGGCTGCCGCGCCGCGCGGTGTTCTTCACCGGGTTCCTGCTGGTCGGGGCGCCGCGGTTTCTCGTCCTCGCCGCCGACGCGCCGATGTGGGCGGTGGTCGCAGTGTTCGCCGTGGGCGGCTTCGGGTCCGGCTTCCTCAACCCGATCCTGGGCGCGATCGCCTTCGAGCGGGTGCCGCGCACCCTGCTGGGCCGGGTCAACGGGCTGGGCGACGCGCTGGCGTGGGCGGGCATCCCCCTCGGCGGGCTGGTCGCCGGGGCGGCGGTGGCCGCCTTCGGTCTCGCCCCGGCGCTGGTGGCCGGCGGCGTCGCGTACTTCCTGACCACCAACCTGGCCGGGCTGCGCCCCGAGTGGCGCGAGATGGACCGCTCGCGGAGGCCCGGTTTCCGGCCGGTGGCCTGCGCCGATGCGGAGGCCGTGCGGGCGGCGGAGCGCTAGCCTGGTGCCGATCACGGAGCGGGAGGGGTGGGGCATGGTTTCGGAGGGGACGGCCCGCGCGCTGCTGGCGAAGCTGGCGGCCGAGCAGGCGGAGTCACGGGTGCCGTCGCTGGTGGCGGCCATCGTGCGGGGCGGCGTGGTCGCCTGGTTCGGGGCGCGCGGCCGGGTCGGCGACGAGCCGCCCACTCCGGACACCCAGTACCGCATCGGCTCCATCACCAAGACGTTCGTCGCGACCGCCGTCATGCGGCTGCGCGACGAGGGCCGGCTCGACCTGCTGGACCCCCTCGGCAAGCACGTGCCGGGCACCCCGCTGGGCGACGTGACGGTCGCGCAACTGCTGTCGCACACCGGAGGGCTGACGGCCGAGTCGCCCGGCCAGTGGTGGGAGCGCACGCCGGGGACGCCGGCGGCCGACCTGCTCGCCGCGCTCGGCCCGGAGACCGCGCGGCACCGGCCCGGCCGCCGCTACCACTACTCCAACCTCGGGTACGCCCTGCTCGGCGAGCTGGTCGCGCGCAAGCGGTCGGCGCCATGGGAGCAGGTGGTGCGTGAGGAGATCCTGCTGCCGCTCGGCATGCGCGACACCACCCCCCGGCCGAGGCCGCCGCACGCGACCGGGTACGCCGTGCACCCGTGGGCCGACGTGCTGCTGCCCGAGCCGGAGAACGACCACGGCGCCATGGCCCCCGCCGGGCAGATGTGGTCCACCCCCGCCGACCTGGCCCGCTGGGCGGCGTTCCTCGCCGGTGACACCGGCGAGGTGCTGCGCCCGGCCACGCTGGCGGAGATGCGCGAGCCGGCCACGGTGGAGGACGGCGACGCCTGGGCCCGCGGCTACGGCCTGGGCTTGCAGCTCGCCCGGCACACCGGGCCCGGCGGGCCGCGGCGGCTGGCCGGGCACACCGGGTCGATGCCCGGCTTCCTCGCCACGGTGTGGGCCGACCCCGCCGACGGCGTGGCGGTGCTGTGGATGGCCAACACCACCTCCGGTGTGCGCCCCCTCGACACCGCGCTGCTGGACATCCTGGCCGAGCACGAGCCGCCGCTGCCCGCCGAGTGGCGGTCGTCGCCGGTGGACGAGGACCTGCTGGAGCTGACCGGGCCGTGGTACTGGGGGCCCGCGCCGTACGTGCTGCGGGTCCTGCCGCGGCGGGGCCTGTCGCTCGGCCCGGTCAACGGGCGGGGCCGGGCGTCCCGGTTCGCGCCCAACGCGGACGGCACCTGGGTCGGGCTCGACGGCTACTACGCCGGGGAGACCCTGCGGGTGGTCCGCTCCCCCGGCGGCGTCACGCATCTCGACCTCAACACCTTCGTCTTCACCCGTGAGCCGTACGACCCGGCGGCCCCGGTGCCGGGCGGGGTCGACCCCGACGGCTGGCGGTGACCCCGCCCGGTCAGGTGGCCGGTCATCAGGTGGCCGACAGCGCGGCCGTCGGCGGCAGCCGGGCGGCGCGCATCGCCGGGTAGAGACCGGCGATCGTGCCGATGACCAGTGCGGCGCCGGCCGCCCCTGCGAACGCCCAGGGCGGCACCACCGGCGGCCAGCCCCGGGCCAGCGCGTAGGCGATGGTCGCCAGGCCGCCGAGCACCGTGCCCGCCAGCCCGCCGAGGGCCGACAGCAGCAGCGACTCGGTGAGGAACTGCAGGCGCACCTGCCCGCGGGTGGCGCCGAGCGAGCGGCGCAGGCCGATCTCCCTGCGCCGCTCCAGCACCGAGATCACCATGGTGTTGGCGACGCCGACCCCGCCGACGAGCAGGGCCACCGCGCCGAGGCCCAGCAGCAGGCCGGTGAAGGCGCTCGCGGCGGCCGCCCGGGCGGCGAGCGCGTCCGAGGGCCTGCTCACCGTCACCTCCTCCGGGTTCTCCGGGTTGACCGTGCGCGGCAGCACGGCCCGTACGGCCTCCACCGACTCCTCGGCCGACCGTTCGTAGATCGTCGTCGGGTGGCCGTCGAAGCCCAGGTAGTCGGCGGCGGCGGGGAAGCCGACCAGCGCCGAGCGTTCGATCTCGGGGGCGAGCGGCATCGGGCCGAGGATGCCGACGACGGTGAACCACCGTTCGCCCATCCAGACCCGTACGCCGGTCCGGGTGACGCCGAGCCGCTCGGCGGCCCTGGCGCCCAGCACGACGGCGGGCCGCGTCTCGGTGGCGGCGTTCAGCCAGGTGCCCGCGGTCACCCGGCCCTCCAGGGTGGCGAGCAGGCCGGACGTGGCGGCCTGGACGGCGATGCCGCCGGTCACCGCCTCGGGGATGTGGTTGGTGCGCCGGATCGTCGTGTCGACCACCCCGGTCGCCGACGCCGTGCGGACCGGTCCGATGCGCCGGACCATGCGCAGCGCCTCCTCCGGCAGCTTCGCCTGCTCGCCGAACAGCGTGCGGCCCGGCGAGACGGTCAGCAGGTTGGTGCCGAGCCGGTCGAGGCGGCGCAGCAGCTCCTCCCGGGAGGAGGCCGAGACGCCCAGCACGGCGATCATGGTCGCGATGCCGATGGCGATGCCGAGCGCGGACAGGATCACCCGGGCGGGGCGGGTGCGCAGCCCGGCCATACCGGTCCGCAGGACGTCGGAGGGCCCGAGCCGGGCGGGGACGAGCCGCCCGCCGGTCGTCTCGCCGGTCATCGTGCTGCTCCCTTCGTGGTCGCGGGGACGGGCCCGGGCGGGCGACGGCCTGTTCCCGGGCCGTCGTCGCCGGCGATCCGCCCGTCGCGGACGCGCACCTGGCGCGGGCACCACGCCGCGATCTCCGCGTCGTGGGTGATGACCAGGATCGTGGTGCCGGAGGCGTGCAGGTCCCGTAGGACGGCCAGCACCTCGGTCCCGGCCGCCGAGTCGAGGTTGCCCGTCGGTTCGTCGGCGAGCAGCAGCGGCGGGTCGCCCGCCACCGCGCGGGCCACCGCCACGCGTTGCTGCTCGCCGCCCGACAGTTGGTGGGGCCGGTGGCCGAGGCGGTGGCCGAGGCCCACGCGTTCCAGCGCCGCGGCGGCCTTCTCGCGCCGGGCGCGCGGTGGGACGCCCGTGTAGAGGAGCCCGTCGGCGACGTTGTCCAGCGCGGCGACCCCGGGGGCGAGGTGGAACTGCTGGAAGACGAATCCCAGGTGGCGGGCGCGCAGCGCGGACAGCTCGCGGTCCGACAGCCCCGGCACGTCGTGCCCGGCGATCCGCACGGTGCCGGTGGTGGGCCGGTCGAGCGTGCCGATCAGGTGGAGCATGGTCGACTTCCCCGACCCGGACGGCCCGGCGACGGCCACCAGCTCGCCCCGCTCGACGAGCAGGTCCACCCCGCGCAGCGCCCGCACGCCGCCGTAGGTCCGGGTCACCTCGCGCAGTTCCACGACGTACGGCCCGCCGGTGCGGGTGAGCTCGTTCGGTGGCCGGTTCACGGGGCGGGCACCCCGACCTTCATGCCCTCGGCGAGCCCGGCGCCGGTGATCTCGACCATGCCGCCGCCGAAGGCGCCGGTCTCCACCGGCACGATCCGGGTCGCGGCGCCCTCGGCCACCTCCACACCGAAGCCGCCCTCGCGCAGCGCGAGCAGCGCCTCCACCGGCACGGCCAGCACGTCGCGGCGGCGTTCGCTGACCAGCTCCACCTGCACGGGCGCCCTGTCGAGCCGGGTTCTGGGGGTCTTGGCCAGTGTGATGTCCACATCGACGGTGCTGTCCTCGTCCTGTCCCTCGCCCTGCGAGGCCGCCTTGGCGACCGTGCCGACCGAGGTCACCCTGCCCCTGACGCGTTCACCGCCGGGCAGCTCCACGGTGACTCTGGCGCCCTTCCGCACCAGCGCCTGATCGCTCGTGGACAGGTCGACGTGGACGACGCGGCGCAGGCCCGAAACGACCAGGGCCGGTTGCCCTGGGGTGGTCCTGGCGCCGACCTCGGCCCTGGCGTCGGTCACCCGGGCGGCGGCGGGCAGGAACACCACCTGGGTGGCGTCCACCTGCCCGGTCCGCGGCAGCCCGGCGTCGTCCTGCCACTGCCTGACGGCGAGGTAGGTGGCGTAGCTGAAGTGGTCGTCCACCGTCAGGTCGCCGCCGTAGCCGAGGACCTTGAGGTTGCGTTCGAGCTGCTCGACGTCCGGCCCGTCGGCGACGCCCTGCCGGAGCGTCCGGTAGAGCGGCAGCGTGCCGTACATCAGCACGACCGGGCGGCGGGCGACCCGCAGCAGCGGGCGCCCCCGGCGGACGACCGCTCCCTCGGCGGGCACCCAGGTCACGACGCCCCGGGCGTCGGTGACGATCCGCCGCTCCCCGGAGTAGGTGAGCGATCCCTCAACCGTCTTGGTGTCCACCAGGTCCTGCCGGGTGATCGGGGTGGTGGCGGGGACGGCCGGCGTGGAGGGCCCGCCCGCGCCGGCTCCTCCACCCGGCCCTCCGAACGGGCCGCCGCCCGCCACGGCGACGGCCGTTCCCGCTGCGGCCAGCGCCAGGACGCCCGCCCCGGCGAGCACCAGGGCGCGGCGCGTCACGGCCGCTCCCCCGGCGCGAACTCCTCGCACGCCTTCTGCGCCGCCTCCATCGTCTTCTCCTGGCCCGGCTTGACCTTGACGAGGAGTCCTTCGCCGGGCTTGGGGTCGGCCATGTCGATGCCGTGTTCGCGCATGCACTGGGCGAACTTGAGCATCCGGTCGCGTTCCCGGGGGTCGTCGGCGCCCGCCCGGTCGCCGACGGCGTTCTTCATGAAGTGCTCGCAGGCTCGCATGGCCTCGCGGGTCGTCGCCTCCTCCCCCTTCCGGGCGCGGATCTGGACACGGCCCTGGGCGTCGGGATCGGGCATGTCGACGCCGTGTTCGCGCATGCACTGGGCGAACTTCAGCTGGGCCTCGCGCAGGTCCGTGCTCGCCGAGGCGGACGGCGCGGCCGTGGTCCCGGTCGCGGCGCCGCCGCCGGCGGCGGCGATTCCGTCGCCGTCCGGGGCGTCGCCGCAGCCGGCCGCCGTCACCAGAGTCGTCGCCAGGGCCAGGCACAGCCCCGCCCGTACGGGTCGTGAGCGCATGGTCGTTCCTCCTCCCCCGGGGCCTTCGCCCGGGACGGGGCCCAACTCCAGCGCAGCCGGTGCTAAACACGGATAAGGAGGAGCCCGCCGGGCGTCCGGGAGGCTTCGCTTATCCGCGCCTAACACCGCGTGCGTCACTGTCGGTGCCGAGCGGGAGGCGAGGATGCGGGTGCTGGTGGTCGAGGACGAGGAACAACTGGCCGACGCCGTCGCCCGGGGGCTGCGGCTGCACGCGATCGCGGTGGACGTGGCCTACGACGGCCGGGAGGCGCTGGAGCTGACCGCCTACGTGGACTACGACGTGGTGGTGCTCGACCGCGACCTGCCCGACGTGCACGGGGACGAGGTGTGCCGGGAGCTGGCCGCCGCGAGCGGCGCGAGCCGGATCCTCATGCTGACCGCGGCGGGGCGCGTGCGGGACCGGGTCGGCGGTCTGGCCCTGGGCGCCGACGACTACCTGGTCAAGCCGTTCGCGTTCGCCGAGCTGGTGGCGCGGGTCCGGGCACTGGCCAGGCGCTCGCCCCGGGCCGCGCCGCCGGTGCTGGAGCGGGCCGGGATCCGGCTCGACCCGGCCCGCCGTACGGTGATCCGGGACGGACGGCAGGTGGCGCTGGGCCGCCGCGAGTTCGACGTGCTGCGCGAGCTGATGCGCGCCGGCGGCGGACTGGTCAGCTCGGCGCGGCTGCGCGCGAGCGTGTGGGACGAGCACGCCGGCGCCGGGACGGGCGTGTTGCGCGTCACCCTCACCTCGCTGCGCAGGAAGCTGGGCGACCCCCCGGTGATCGAGAACGTCCCGGGCCGGGGGTACCGCCTGTGACCCGGCGTCTGCTGGTGTGGCGCAGGCTGGGGCTGCGGACGCGGCTCACTCTGCTGTACGGCGGGCTGTTCTTCGTCGCGGGCTCGGTGCTGCTGTGGTTCACCCACCTGCTGACCGCCCGGGCGCTCAACCAGCGGTTCGTCGTGGCGGTGGACAAGGTGACCGGCGGCGCGCGCCCCACCCCCGCGGTGTCCGGCTCCGCCCTGCCCGGCTCCACCCTGCCCAGTGACACTCTGCCAGGTGACACCCTGCCCGGCGGCGTGCTCGGCACGGACGTGGTCGCGCGGCGCATACGCACCGACGTCGAGCAGGGCGCGGCCGACGTGCTGGACGAGGTGCTCCGGTCGTCGCTGATCGTGATGATCCTCGTCGGGGTGGTCGCGGTGGTGCTGGGCTACCTGGTGGCCGACCGCGCGCTGCGCCCCCTCGACCGGGTGACCGAGACCGCGCAGCGGCTGTCGGAGAGCACGCTGCACGAGCGGATCGCCCTGCGCGGCCCGCAGGACGAGGTCAAGCGGCTGGCCGACACCTTCGACGCGATGCTCGACCGGCTGCACCGGGTCTTCGACGCCCAGCGCCGCTTCATCGCCAACGCCTCCCACGAGCTGCGCACCCCGCTGGCGGTCAACCGTACGGTGCTGGAGGTGTCGCTGGAGGAGCCCGCGGCGTCGGAGGACCTCAAGGCGCTGGCGCGGGCCCTGCTGGGCGCCACCGCCCGGTACGAGCGGCTGATCGACGGGCTGCTCATGCTGGCGCAGTCGGAGCAGGAGATCACCACCCGCAGGCCGGTGGACCTACGGGAGGTCGTCCGTACGGCGATGGAGCAGATCGGCCCGCAGCCGCGCCGCGGGAAGGTCACCGTCCACGAGGACCTGTATCCGGCGGTCGCGCACGGCGATCCGCTCTTCCTGGAACGCTGCCTGGTCAACCTGCTGGAGAACGCCGTCAAGTACAACGTGCGGGACGGGGAGGTCTGGGTCCGCCTGCGTGAGGACGACGCCGGGGCGTGCCTGACCGTGGAGAACACCGGGCCGCCGGTGCCGCCGTACGAGGTCGGTGACCTGTTCGAGCCGTTCCGGCGGCACGGCGGCGACCGGATCCGGTCCGCCCGCGGCGCCGGGCTCGGGCTGTCCATCGTCCGCGCCATCGCGGTCGCGCACGGCGGCACGGCCGACGCCCGCGCCCGCCCGGAGGGCGGCCTGGTGGTCACCGTACGTCTGCCCAGGTAGGGGCGACCGGAGTGCGAGCGAAACGTGTCACACGCCAGCGGCCGATACGTCACAGGCACGAACCGGTGTCGTAGGCGGTACAGCACCCCTCACCCGTGACCGTCACGCAGATACCGCGCCACATGAGAAGGCGTCCCGCGCGACGTGATTTCCCCTATGAGCTGGGCCGTCGCCGCTCAACGTTGTTCTTTCGGCGAGAACTATTGGGGCACATGAGGATCGCGGGATGGGCCGGGTCTGTGACGATGTCCGTTTGGCGGACGCATATCAGGCCGGTAAGGAGATTCCGGAGGCGTCATTTCGGGCCTCGGGTCGGTGCGGTATCCGCCGGAAATCCAGCGCATATCTCTGGGCAGCGGAAACATCGAGGTCGTAGTGTGGGACGCCCGGTGGGATTTTGCGGAGGCTCGGCCGCCTGTCGTAGAACTCTTGTACAGGCGCATCACCGCTCATAAACTCGATGTAATGACAGCTGTGTGATTTGTCGTATCTCGCGCGCTGCCGAGCGCACGTCCGTGACGGTCCTGAGGAGACGCCATGCCGCTTCCCAATCAACCTGTCGATGGAACGCTGGTGCACCGCACGCGTCCTCGGAGGGCCGACACCGAGAAGGCCGACATCAGCGGGGACGTCTACACCGAATTGGACGGCCTTCGCTACACCATTCACTTGAGCAAACAGGCGGTCATCTGGATCGACGGCATGGAGAAGCTCTTCGATCAGCTTCTGAACGCGTCCATGGAGGCAATCGAAGAACTCGCGCCGCTCTTCGAGGCGATAAGTATCTATATCGACGCCGAGGCGGAGTCGATCAAGGTGGTGTCGAACGGCGTGCCGGACGGAAGGGTCAAATTGGTGGGATACATCCCCGATCCTACCGTGATGCCAGAGCCGGACGAGGGCTACGTCCCCCCGGGAGGATGGGACCCTCCGGCCACCGTGAACGGCCTGCGGTGGTGGACTGTCAACTCAATCAACCTCTACAACAAGCGTTGGGCCTTCACCGCCACCAATTCGAATCCGGACGAGTCCTCGGTGTCGTCGATCTACTTCTCCACGGAGTACGACGGGAACTCCATGCACGTCAACCCTCGGGACTTCAGGAGTACCTACGGATGGCCCTGCCTCAAGGGCCATGCGGAGTTCGACAGCGGGCTGGACACGTGCACCTTCGTCCCCCGCACCGGAATGTGGTGGCTGTTCAACGGCCCATACTGCGCGAGAACGAACGGCTACGGAAACTCTCTCACCTGGTCGCCGTCGAGACTGACGGAGATTTGGGCGGGGCTCGGCCGGATCGACCGCGGAGACTTCGGTCAAGAAGAGAAAGACCACTGGGCCAACGGAATCTCCTGCGCCACGACCGACGGCAACGGCTACTACTGGCTCACCGCGGGAAACCGGGTCGCCGTCCTCGAACCGAACAGCGGAGATTTTCTGCCCATCTCCGGCTGGGACCGTCCCAGGGATCTGACTGAGATATGGCCGGCTCTCCAACACCTGGAGGAGGCCGGCATCATGGGCGACCAGACCCTGAAAGCCCTGTGCTGGGCACACAACGGCAACAGGGCGAAATGGTTTCTGGTCTTCCACAGCACGCTCTTCACCAATTACCCCGACGACGACTCGGGCAGTTTCGGTTACAACTTCATTGCGTGCCAGTCCAACACGGAGAACTGGTACTACAGCTGGAACGCCATGTTCAACTACCTGAACGGCCCATGGCCGTACCCGTCCTGCGATTGACCGCACCGCCCGGGGTGACGCCATGAAGACGATGGTCATCTCCGAGCCGGCGGCGCCGCGCCGCCTCGTCCCCGCGCGGGGGCGGCGGCGTACACCGGCGTGAACAGCACTGCCCGGCGCGACTTGTAGTACTGCTCGCACAACGGCAGGTGGTTGTGTCGCCGTGGTGCGCCGCCCCCGCCTCGTGCGACGCTCAGCGTCGCGATGCCGGTGCCCTTCTCGGCGTCGGGCTCGTGTTCGCCGGGCCTTGGTCCGGCAGCCTCGCGCACCGCGGCCAGGACAAGCTCGGCGCGGATCTTGGCGGCCATCCGGTCCGGCGTGGTGTAGCCGGCAACTCCCGACTGGTGCGGTCGATCGATGCCACCGCGCACCTCGAAGGTCACGGGGCCGCGTTGCACTTCACCCCCAGGCGCTCAGCCGTATCACCGGTACGAGGATCGGCCACACCCCAGGTCAGCGAGGCGCGTTCGCTGTGAGCGAACCGAGGTGTGAGCAGAGGAGAAGAAGGGGAACGCGGCAACCCCGGTGGGGCGGGCGAACCCGCCCTTTGCTCTCGCCGCCCCGGCGTCTCACCAGGCAAAACCCGACTTGTCATCACTTGACTGGTTTGGACGTGTCTATTACGTTTTGGGCAACTCGGGGCCCACTTGCTCATCTCAGTGGTCAAGAAAGCCCACCTCACACCGACGCGGCCGGCCGATCTCGGCCTGCCGTTCGGCTGCCTAATCCGCGCGAGCGGAGCCGGGGACCCAACCTCTTCCTGGGGTGAATCGGCATACCTGCCGTAGGGCGACTTCCAGCCCGAACCCGTCAGCTAACCCGGTCGGCAGCATGGAAGCAAAGGGAGTTCGCCCATCATGCACGCCCTCACGACCTGTCTGCGCACGGCCCTCGCCGGCGGAGTCCTCGCCTCTGCCGTGGCGATCGCCCCGCCCGCCGCGCAGGCGGCGGACAACCCGGCGGCCGGCAAGGGCCCGGCCGCCGTGGCCGCGCCGTCCCTGACCGAGATCGCCGCCCGGCTGCCCAAGGTCGGCCCCCAGGACGTCATCAAGCTGGCCGCGAGCCAGGTCGGCATCAGCGAGGACGCCGACGGCGGCGGGACCAAGTTCCAGGAGTGGTACATGACCAGCCCGCGCGCCCGCGAGACCCTCGCGCGGGACGGCGGGGCGCTGGAAGAGTACGAGAACGCCCCCTGGTGCGACATGTTCGTCTCCTGGGTCGGCCAGCAGCTCGGCATCCAGCCGGTCATGGGTTCCGACGCCTACACCGTGGAGCACGCCCGCTGGTTCGCCGACCACGGCCGCTGGGGCCGTACGCCCAAGCCCGGGGCCGTGGTGTTCTTCAGCTGGAGCGGCAGCAAGAAGATCGACGACATCCAGCACGTCGGCTTCGTCGTCAGGGACAACGGCAACGGCACGATCCGCACCGTCGAGGGCAACACCGGCAACGGAGCCGTCGAGGCCCGCACCCGCCCCACCTGGCAGGTCGCCGGGTACGGCTACCCGGTCTACCCCGCCGAACTCACCTCCTGACGAGATCCCGGGTTCCCACGTCTCCGCCGATCGGGACGGTGTCGATGAACTCGCATTTCATGGCGCACCGACCTGCCGGCCGCGCAACGCCGGACGCTCGCCCGTTTCCGGCGGCAGCACGGCCGGACCATCCCGGCGGGGGGTCGGCGAGACCGTCGGTGTGGAGTACGTGTCCAGAGTGCCGCGACCGCCGCTGGACGGGCTGATCGACGACCTTTACTACCTGGAGGGTGCGCCGCCGTACGCCCGGCTGACGCTGCCGCCGATGCCGGCGGCGTTGCTCATCGTCAATCTCGGGGCGCCGCGGTGACGTCCCGTTGGACGAGAGCGGCGAGCTGAAGGTGTCGCAGACGTCCTACGACTACACCCGGGCGTACTGGGACCAGATCGGAGTCACGATCGTCGGCCGCCACGTCTTCGACCTGACGGACGGCTGGGGCGGCAAGCCGCCGGGTGGCATCGACCACGTGGTCGTCGTGTCGCACCGGCCGATGCCCGAGGGCTGGGACCCCGAGGCGCCGTTTCACTTCGTCGACGGCGTCGAGGCGGCCGTGGCCAAGGCGCAGGAGCTCGCGGGTGACCGCATGGTCGAGGTCGCCGCCGGCGACGTCGGCGGCCAGGTGCTCGCCGCGGGCCTGGTCGACGAGGTGCGCATGGACGTCGTGCCTGTCGTGTTCGGGTCCGGCAAGCGCTACTTCGGGTCGGTCCACGCGCAGCACCTGTTGGAGGACCCTGACGTGGTGATCCAGGGCAACCGGGTGCTTCACCTGCGCTATCGGGTGCGCCGTTGACATGAGCGGGTACGCGAACAAGCCCACCGCGAACGGCGACAGAAGATCGGGCCTCCGGCCGCGTTCGCGCATCGCTGTCCCTGATCAGGCAGCCGACGCCGCCCTCTCATCAGAGAACGCCTGAGCGCCGACGGTTCCACCGCATGGCGGTAGGGACTCGTGGGACCCGGTCCCCGCCTGTCAGCTGTCTCCACCATGGTGAGCGGTGCCGCGGCCTCGCACCAACGGCAGGTACACCTCGTCGACGATCTCGACGAGGACATCGTCGGGCGCGGTGGGCGCCCCGCGTACGACGAACTCGTTGCGCAGCAGGACGACGGCCGTCGTGGCGACGCGGGGATGGAGCGCCTCGGGCGACGCCTCGCCGCGCGCGACCGCCCGCCCCAGGATGGTCAGCCAGGCGGCGGCCGCGGCGTCGCCGGACTGCTCCGGCAACTGTGTGAGGAACTCCTGCGCGCCGCCGGCGGCCGACATCAGCTCGCGCAGGATCGCGCCGAGGGGGGAGCTCCAGTGGCGGTTGGCCAGGCGCAGCATCTCCAGGACGTCGCCGCGCAGGTCGCCGGTGTCGGGCGGTTGCACCGCCGTGGCCAGTTGCCGGTAGGCGGCGATGCCGAGCGCGAGACGGTTGGGCCAGCGGCGGTAGATGGCGTTCTTGTTGGTGCCGGCGCGGGTGGCGACCTTGTCCATGGTCAGTCCGGCGTACCCGGATTCGAGCATCTCGTCCACCGCGGCGCGCAGGATCGCCTCCTCCAGGGAGGCGCCGCGGCGTCGCGTCCGCCCCGACCCCGGAGGCCTGACCGAGTCGTTCACCGCGAGCCTTCCCGCTTCACAACCGCGCGTACCTTACCTGTGGGTCCGGTGGGAAGATTAGCGGATCGTCAAGGCACTCGACGTACCTTGACAGGCGTGGGGGCGAGACATGATCACTCCCGGTTTGGCGTCTTGTCGCAGAGGACCCGGCCGGGCGATCGCACCATGTACTACCGGATGGCCGACGACGCCTGGCAGGCGGTGGTGCGGCAGCAGGTGGGGGGGATCGCCTCGTTCCTCGACATCACCCGCCAGGGCCTTGACCTGGTCGGCCCCGACGACGAACGGGCCGCACGCGTCCGTCAGGCGCACGCCACCTTCGCGTGGATGGCCAAGGTGTTCGAACAGGCTCCGCCGCTGGACAGGGAGGACCGGTGACCGGCCACGCGATCGTGATCGGGGGCGGCATCGGCGGTCTGGCCGCCGCCGTCGCCCTACGCCGCATCGGCTGGCGGGTGGATGTGCGCGTGCACGCTTTCGGGGAGGTGGGGTCCGGCCTGTCGCAGTCGCCCAACGCGATGCGCGCCCTGGCCGAGACCTCCATCGCGGCGGGCGGCAGCATGACCCTGGGCCGCGGCAGGTACTTCCTCATTCACCCCGTCGCGCCGGGCCGGGTGTAGTGGGCTCTGGGCGCCGCCGCCGACCGGCCCGGTGTCCGCTCCGACGACGAACTGGAGCAGGTGCGGCGGCGGGTCTCCGGCTGGCACGATCCGATCGGCGCCCTCCTGGAGGCCACACCGCCCGAGCAGGTCCGCCACCTCGACATCCACGACCTGCCCGATCTGCCCGCCTACACCAGCGGCGGCGGTTCTGTGCCCGCGGCGCTGTGGGCTCGCCTCGCGCCCCGTACGCTCGGTGACCTGTGTGACATGGATGGCCCCGGCCCTGCCTGCACCGCACAGCTGACCCGCCGAGTCATCCGCCTGTCCTCACTTGACCACACGGTAGGTCAGGTGCTCGGCGGCCGGGGTGGACACGGACTCGAGCGGCTCCAGGCGCAGGGACTCGGGCATGCCCTCGGGGAACAGCGACGTGCCGCCGCCGAGGATGATCGGGGCGAGGTGGATCCGGAGGACGTCCACCAGGCCGGCGCGCAGGAACGCGTCCGCGATCGTGCCGCCACCCATTATCACGACGTCCTTGCCGCCGGCGGCGGCACGCGCCTTCTCCACGGCACTGTCGAGGCCGTCGGTGACGAAGCGGAACCGTTCGCCCAGCCGCACCTTCTCGGGTCGCGAGTGGGTGACGACGAAGACGGGCGGGGCGGCGATCTGGTCCTGGTCGTGGCCGTAGCCCACCTCGTCGTTCCATCCCTTCGGCCCGTCGACGATGTCGAAGGTGCGCCGGCCCATGATGACCGCGCCGGTGTCGGTGAAGGACTTGTGGAGGATCTCCGCGTCTCGCGGCGTACGGTCGTCCGTCACCCAGGCGTGCAGCGGTTCGCCGCCCACCCCCAGGCCGTGTTCGAGGTCGACGCCCGGCGCGCTGACGTACCCGTCCAGCGACATCGAGATGTCCACGACGACCCGGCTCGCCTCCGGGCGGCCCTCGGCCGGGTCGTGAGCCAGCTCGCCGAGGCGGTCCATCGCGTCGCGGATGCCGCGCTCCATCCCGCTGGCGATCATGGCGTCACGGGCCTCGACGGTCGGGAACACGGACCGGGTCCACAGCCGGGTGCGTCCCCCGAGGTCCTCGAACGTCGCCGAGTCGAGGCTGACGACATCGGGCGTGCCCTCGTGCTCGAAGGTCTGGACGATCCGCTCGCCGGGGGTGACGGTGTGGAAGACGCCGCGGAAGACGTGCTCGTTGCCCTCGATGTCGCGGTGCACGTAGCGGTACGCCCCGCCCGGGCGCGCGTCGTACTCGATGAGGCGCATCTCGATGTCACGCGGGCCGAGCCAGCGGGTGACCAGCTCGGGGTCGGTGTACGCGCGGAAGAGCCGCGCGGGCGGCGCGTCGAACTCGCGGACGACCTCGATGAACGGGCTGCCGGGCTGGGCCGTGATGGTGGTCGGGTTCTCGATCATGGTTCCTGCTCCCTTATCTCGCCGAGTACGTCGTCGAGGCGCCGGAACTGCCCCTCGCGGGTCAGCCGGTAGGTGTCGATCCAGCTCGTCAGCTCCTCCAGCGCCGCCGGGTTCAGACGGCACGGACGGCGCTGGCCGTCACGGCTCCGCGTGATCAGCCCGGCCGCCTCCAGCACCTGGATGTGCCGCGACACGGCCTGCTTGGTGATCGGGAACGGCTCCGCGAGCTCGTTCACGGTCGCCTCGCCCCGTGACAGCCGGGCGATCAGCGCGCGCCGGACGGGGTCGCCCAGTGCGGCGAACGCCCGGTCCAGGCGATCCTCCGCCTCGTCAATCGACATCTTTATCAACCAACCTCTTTATCAACCGATGTGTTGATAATAGGCACGGAACCGTGGCCGGGACAAGGGGTGGCGGCGCGAAAATCGCGAGCAGTGGTGGGCGATCGGCTCGGATAAGTAAGTCAAGCCTTACTTTCGCGGGAATCGGGCCGCATAGTGGAGGGCCGAGTCGAGAGGAGCGCTGCTGTTGCCGCAGTTCGACGAGGATGCCGCAGGACAGGTCGAGGTGGAGCAGGCCCACGTGGCCCCCATGTACAGGCTGCTCGACGAGCAGCTGGCGGATGCACGTGCCAGGCTGGCGGACGTGTTGAGGTCATCAGCCGGTAGCGCGGGTGAGGCGTACGCGCGCGATGTCGAAGCGGAGCGTCTGGCGCGCCGGCTTCGCCGGCTGGAGGGGGCCGAGGAGGGGCTGGCGTTCGGCCGGATCGACGGCGCGGACGGAACCGTCCTGCACATCGGACGGCTCGGCCTGCACACCGGCGATCGGGAGCTGCCGCTGCTCGTCGACTGGCGAGCGGAGGCCGCGCGGCCCTTCTACGCGGCGACGGCCGTCCACCCGATGGGCCTGCGGCGGCGCCGTCATCTGCGGGTCGAGGGCCGTACGGTCCGTGCGGTGAGCGACGAGCTACTGGACGGATCCGCGCCCGCGGTCGGCGACGTCGTCGGCGACGGTCCGTTGACGGAGGCACTCGAGGCGCGGCGGACGGGGCGGATGCGGGCCGCCGTGGCGACGCTGCAGGCGGAGCAGGACGAGATCGTCCGGTCCCCGCACCGGGGCGTGACGGTGGTGCAGGGCGGCCCCGGCACGGGCAAGACCGTCGTCGCGCTGCACCGGGCGGCGTACGTGCTGTACGCGTTCCCCGGTGCCGCCGCACGCGGGGTGCTGGTGCTCGGGCCGAACGCGCGGTTCCTCGACTACGTCTCCCGGGTGCTGCCCTCGCTCGGTGAGAACGACGTGCTCCTGGCGACCTGCGCGGAGCTGGCCGGGGTGGTGCCCGCCGCCACGGAGCCGTTCGACGTCGCGCGCCTCAAGGGGGGTTCGGCGCTGGCCGGGGCGCTCGCGGACCTGGTGCGCTCCCGGCAGGCACCGGGCGGCGGGTTCGCGGTGCGTGCGGGGCAGGAGTGGGTCCGCCTGACGAGCGTGGACGTCGCGGCGGCACGGCAGGCCGCGGTGGCGAGCGGCCTGGCGCACAACCGCGCGCGGGAGGTGTTCAAGGAACACCTGATCGACTTGGTCACGGACGCCCTGGAGCGCGGAGCCGTCGAGGCCCTCGAACTCATCGACGCCGAGGTCGCCGAGAGCACGGGCATGGATCTCGACGCCACGGCCGCGGCGGATCTGCGGGCTCTCGGCTTCGACGACGCGCCGGCCGCGGATCCGGCCGAGGTGTTCGACGCGGATGCCGTCCGCGCGGACCTCGCGGGCGACGCCGGCGTCGACCGTGCGGTGGAGTCCCTCTGGCCGCGGCTGGCACCCGAAGCGGTCGTACGGGCGCTGCTGGCGGACGCTCGCACGATGGCGAGGCATCTGCCGTCGCTCTCCGGTGACGAACACTCCCGGCTGGCGCGTTCCCCCGATGCCCCGTGGACCGATGCCGACGCACCGCTGCTGGATGAGGCGGCGGCCCTGGTGGACGGGCCGCCGGAGCGAACGTTCGGGCACGTCGTGGTCGACGAGGCCCAGGAGCTGACCGCGATGCAGTGGCGGATGGTGATGCGCCGGTGCCCGGCCAGGTCGATGACGCTGGTGGGCGACTTCGCCCAGGCGGGCCCCGCGACCGCCGCGGGCGACTGGTCCCAGGCGCTGGGCCCGCACCTGGGCAGCCGGTTCGCCCTGCACACCCTGACCATCGGTTACCGCACGACCCAGGAGATCCTGGCGACGACCCACGGCCTGCTCGCCCGGATCGCCCCCGGCCAGACGCCGAGCCGGTCTATCCGCCACGGCGAGCCTCCCCGCAACCTCGCCGCAGATCCGAACGCACTCGCTACCACGTTGGTTGAGGAACTCCGGGCGCAGGCCGCGGCACACCCGGGCGAACTGCTGGCCGTGATCTGTGCGGATGACCGGGTCGAGGAGATGGCGTCCGCGGGTGTCGCACAGTGGGCGCGTCTCGTGCCGGCTTCCGAGGCCCGCGGCCTGGAGTTCGACGCGATCGTCGTCGTCGGCCCAGAGGAGATCGTCGCGGCCCGTCCCAGCGGGGAGCGTGACCTGTACGTCGCCCTCACCCGTGCCACCAGGAGACTGTGCACGATCGCCGTACACCGAAGCGGGGCACCCGGCGGCCGCTGAATCAGGCCCCGGTCCCCTATCTCTGACCCACGGTGCAAAGTAGCTCCGGTGTCTGGCCGGGCCCCGTTGCTTGGCGCCCTCTCGCTTCGTTACGCCGAATGAGGAGACGGCGGAGGGATGGGAGCGTTCATGCGCCGGGAGTGGTCGCCCGAGGATGTGGTGGCGTGCTGGACCTTGGTGGGCAGCGACTGGGACCTGATGGCGAACAAGTCGGGTCCGACCCGGCTGGGCTTCGCGTTGATGCTGAAGTTCTTCGAGCTTGAGGGCCGCTTCCCCCAGCTCATCGAGGAGTTCCCGCAGGCCGCGGTCGACTACGTGGCCGACGTGGTCAAGGTGCCGGCGGAGGACTTGGCGAAGTACGACTTGGCGTCCCGCTCGGCGAAAGGTCACCGTACGCAGATCCGGGAGGCGCTCGGCTTCCGCCCCGCGACCCGGGCTGATGAGGAGCGGCTGACCGCCTGGCTGGCGGCGGAGGTCTGCCCGGTGGAGCTCGTGGAGGAGCGGCTGCGTGCGGCGGTACTGGTGCAGTGCCGTAGTGACCGCATCGAGCCGCCGGGACGGATCG
This sequence comes from Microbispora triticiradicis, assembly GCF_005864065.1. Lineage (NCBI taxonomy): Bacteria > Bacillati > Actinomycetota > Actinomycetes > Streptosporangiales > Streptosporangiaceae > Microbispora > Microbispora triticiradicis. The sequence goes on from NZ_VANP01000004.1 coordinate 171,678, forward strand.
AGCGGATGGTGGCCGCGGCGCGGGCGCGAGCCGACCGGCAGTTCTGTGCCCAGACCGTCGCGCGACTGGGCGAGCAGTGCGCCGGCCGGCTGCTGAAGCTGGTGGCGGAGGGAAACGAGGACGGAACCGCGTTGCTGGCCGCGCTGAAGCGCGACCCGGGGGCGGTGGGGCTGGACTCGCTGCTGACGGAGATCACCAAGCTGACCGCCGTACGGGGGCTCAAGCTGCCGGCGGGCCTGTTCGCGGACTGCTCGGAGAAGCTGGTTGCGGCCTGGCGGGCACGGGCGATCAAGATGTACCCCTCGGACTTCCGCGACGGGGGCGAGGACGTGCGGACGACGTTGCTGGCCACGCTGTGCGCATCGCGGCAGGCGGAGATCACCGACGCGCTCGTGGAACTGCTCATCGCCCTGGTCCACAAGATCAACGCTCGTGCGGAGCGGCGGGTGGAGCGGCAGCTGACGGACGAGCTGCGGAAGGTCCGCGGCAAGGAAGGCATCATCTTCAAGCTCGCGGACGCCGCCATCGGCAAGCCGGACGAGATCGTACGCAGGGCCTTGTTCCCGGTGGTCGGGGAGAAGACGCTGCGGGACCTGGTCGCGGAGGCGAAGGTGAACGAGAAGGCGTTCAAGGCCAAGGTCCGCACCACGCTGCGGTCCTCCTACAGCAGCTACTACCGGCAGATGCTGCTGCCGCTACTGAAGACGCTGGGCTTCAAGTGCAACAACACCGCCTACCGGCCGGTGATGGACGCCCTCGCGCTGCTGCAGTCCTACGCCGGCGTGGACGGCAAGGTGCGCTACTACCGCGAGGACGCGGTGGTACCGATGGATGGCGTGGTGCGCAAGGACTGGCGCGAGGCCGTGGTGGACGACCGCGGGCGGATCGAGCGGATCCCGTACGAGCTGTGCGTGCTGGTGGCGCTGCGGGATGCGATCCGCCGCCGGGAGATCTACGTCAAGGGCGCACAGCGGTGGTGTAAACCGGAGGACGATCTGCCCGGCGACTTCGAGGCCGCCCGCGCGGTGCACTACGCCGCGATCCGTCAGCCCGAGGACCCCAAGGAATTCATCGCCGGGCTGAAGCAGCGGATGACCGCCGGCCTGGACCGGCTGAGTGCCGCCTTGGCGGATGGCTCCGCGGGCGGGGTGAAGGTCACCACCCGCAAGGGCGAGCCGTGGATCACCGTCCCGAAGCTGGAGCCGCTGGCCGAGCCGACCGGACTGCAGGCGCTCAAGGAGGAGGTCGTACGCCGCTGGGGCGTCCTCGATCTGCTGGACATGCTGAAGAACGCCGACTTCCTGTCCGGCTTTACCGACGAGTTCTCCTCCATCGCCGCGTACGAGCGCATCGACCGGCCCACCCTGCAGCGCCGGCTGCTGCTGGCGCTGTTCGCGCTGGGCACGAACATGGGCATCCGGGCGATCGTGGCGACCGGCGAGCACGGCGAGACCGAGGTCGCGCTGCGGCACGTGCGCCGGCACTTCATCACCGTCGACAACCTGCGCGCCGCGGTGACGAAACTGGTGAACGCCACCTTCGCCGCCCGTGACACGTCCTGGTGGGGGAAGGGCACGGCGTGCGCGTCGGACTCGAAGAAGTTCGGGTCCTGGTCGTCCAACTTCATGACCGAGTACCACGCCCGCTACGGCGGCAACGGCGTGATGATCTACTGGCACGTCGAGAAGAAGAACGTCTGCATCTACTCCCAGCTCAAGAGCTGTTCGTCGTCCGAGGTCGCGGCGATGATCGAGGGCCTGCTGCGGCACTGCACGGACGCCGAGATCGAGTCCCAGTACGTCGACACCCACGGCGCCTCCGTCGTCGGGTTCGCGTTCACCGAGTTGCTGAACTTCCGGCTGCTGCCCCGGCTGAAGAACATCGGCAGCATCCGCCTGTACCGCCCGGACGACACCCCGCTCGGCTGGCCGGGGCTCGGTGGCTCGCTGACCCGCCCGATCCGCTGGGAGCTGATCGAGCAGCAGTACGACCAGCTGGTGAAGTACGCCACCGCGCTCCGGCTGGGGACCGCGGAGGCCGAGCAGGTGCTGCGGCGCTTCACCCGCGGCGGACCCAAGCACCCCACGTACGCCGCGCTCGAAGAGCTCGGCCGCGCCGTGCGCACGATCTTCGCCTGCGACTACCTCGCCAGCCCGGAGCTGCGCCGCGAGATCCACGGCGGGCTGCAGGTCGTGGAGAACTGGAACAGCGCGAACACCGTGCTCCACTACGGCAAGGACGGCGCCCTGACCGGCCCGGACAAGGAGCACGCCGAGACCTCGATGCTCGCGCTGCACCTGCTGCAGTCCGCGCTCGTGCACGTCAACACGCTGCTCGTGCAGCAGATCCTCGCCGAACCTACGTGGGCGAAGAAGCTGACGGACGAGGACCGGCGCGGCCTGACCGCCTTGTTCTGGTCGAACGTCAACCCGTACGGGACCTTCCGCCTGGATATGGACAAGCGCCTCGACCTGGGGCTCACGGTGCCCCGCCCCCGCACCGCGGCGGATGCCGCCGACTAATCAAGCACGGAGCGACGATGAAGGACTTCGCGCGCGGCCGTACAGCATTGCGTAACGCGCACTCCCGTGAGGCCGGCCGCGCGCTGCGATCGTGGGCGGGGCCCACGGAGCCGTACGCGAGGAGTGGAAGATCATCTCATCTCATCTCATCGCCTCGGCGTGGCTGCTGGAGACGAGTATTGGCTCCATGGTCCGCCTGCGTGATGCCTCCCTGGATGGCCGCCTCAACGTGATCGAGGCTGACTGTGTTGATCCAGCAGCGCCGATCTGCGGCGGGGGTGGCGCCGGCCTCGGCTACGGCCCGCCCGCGCCGGCCCTGCCCCTCATGGCGCCCTCAGTCCGGCGACGAGCCCGGTTGTCGGTCGGCCGAGGAGCCGGGACAGATCGTCGCCGACACGAGCGAACGCCCCCGCGGCGATGGTCTCGTCGAGATTCACCAAGAAGCTTGCCAACTCCTCGCTCATCCCAGAGCCGGCAAGCAGCGCCCGCAGCTCGTCCGGAGCGACCGGCTGATAGATGACGTCTCGCTCCAGGACGACGGACATCGCTTCCGCGATGTCCGCGTAGCTGAAGTCCGTGTCGCCGGAGAGGCCGTAGCTGACGTTGTCGTGCCCCTCAGTGGTGGCGACGACGGCCAATGCCTCGGCAAGGTCCAACCGGCTGGCTGCCGCCACCACGGCGTCGCCGGTCGCCGCGGCCAGGACTCCGGTGTGGCGGCAAGCCGCGAGCGCCGGGATGTAGTTCTCGATGTACCAGGTATTGCGGAGGATCGTGTACGTCAGCCCGGAGGCAATCAGCGCATCCTCTGTCGCCTTATGGTCGGCGTTGATCTGGAATCGGTCGTCGTCAGCCCGAACGCCGCTGGTGTAGTAGACGTGCCGGACATCCGCGCCCTTGGCAGCCGCGATGACAGAGATGTGCTGAGCGCAGCGATTCGGGTCGCTGCCGGAGATCAGCACGACATCGGTGTGCCGGGCGACCACGTCGGCGACGCCGACCGCGTCGGACAAGTCAACGGCGGCGGTGTTGAACCCCGCGGACGCGAGCTCGCTAAGGCGCGGCCGGTTCCGGCCGACCGCGGTAATCGACTCGGGAGCGAGCCCTCGGTCGAGCAGCGCATTCAGGACGTGGCGGCCAAGCGAGCCAGTGGCCCCGAAGACCAGGAGGGACGGCTCAGGCGCGGTCATGGAGCGTGACCTGGTAGCCGTCGGGGTCGGCGAACGTGAACGTGCGGCCGAAGGGGCCGTCGATCGGCGCGGAGACGACGGTGTGGCCGTCGCCGGCGAGCGCATCGTGGATGGCCTGGACGTCGGTGGCGTGGAGCCAGAGCGCGACACCGATGCCGGGCTGGGTCACCGAGTCGAGGTCGGTGCCGGGGATGAGGTCGCGGAGCGCGAACGCGATCGGTTTGGTCTCGAAGACGACCGCGTGCGGAGGGCCGGCCTGCGAGCGGACGAGGCCGAGGTACTGCTCGTAGAACGCCTGCGAGGCGTCGAGGTCGCGTACCTGGAGGGAGATGAAATCGGGGCCGGTGGCCGGCATGGCGTACTCCTTAGGTTTGTGTCAGCCTACTGACACGAACCAGTGTGTCAGAATGCTGACATGAGTCCAAACGGGGACCGCATCGACCTCGACAAATCACTGGGCTACCTGCTGAAGGAGGCGTCGAGTGCCCTGCGCGTAGCCATGGAGGAGGTGCTGCGGCCGCTCGGGATGACGATCACGCACTACTCGTGTCTTGAGCTGCTCGCGCAACGGCCGGGCTTGTCGAACTCCGAGCTCGCACGGGGCGCCTTCGTGACGCGGCAGTCGATGAACGTGCTGCTCCGGGCCCTGGAGCGGGACGGCTACGTGACCAGGCCGGCGGAGGCGCCGGTCGGGAAGGCCCTTCCCGCGCGACTCACGCCTCTCGGTGGGGAGAGCCTGGAGGAGGCGAGCAAAGCAGTCCGCTCCGTCGAGGACAGGATGCTGGCCGGACTGACCGAGGCAGAACAGGCGGACACGCTCCGAATACTGCGAAGCATGATCCATTCCCTGCGCGACGGCAACGGCTGAGTTGCCGCGGCGAAGCCGTCGGCCCTCGACTTGCCGCAGCGCCTCGAAGTACACATCTACGGCGGCCTCGGCGGCTGAACCACGGGGCCGGGGGTCAGCAATGGCCTCCGGCTACCCGACCACAACAGCCAGACCGCCTCGGCCAGCGGCTACAGCGTGCCTGTTTCATAGATGGTCGCCTGTGAAACACCCCGCCTCGCGCTGAGCGACCTGCGGCGATCGCGTTTCATAAGTTGTTGCAAACGGCAGGTCTTCTGCAACACCTTCACGATGTCGTGGAGCGGGGCCGGGAGTGTGGTAACGCTGGCGCGGGCACAGTGGGGCCGTTGTCGAGCCTGCGCGGCAGGTAATCGAACTTCCCTTGCTGGCGGGGCCGTTGCGGTCAGGATGTCCGCCATCTCGTCTGACCTGGGCTTCTTCGGGCGTCGATTTCGGCAGCCGTTGAGGGTGTAGAAGATGCCGCACTGGACGCTCTCGGCGTCGACCTTCTCCACGGTGGCGCCGTTCTTGCGGGATGGGCATGTTCGAGGAAACGAGGCTGTGCAGGAGGGTCGCTTCCGCGAGCATCCTTTGACGTCGGTGGTCGCCGCCTCACCCCTCTACGCCTTGGGCCACGGGGTCGCGCGACGGTCTGGGCACAGAACTGCCGGTCGGCTCGCGCCCGCGCCGCGGCCACCATCCGCTCGATCCGTCCCGGCGGCTCGATGCGGTCACTACGGCACTGCACCAGTACCGCCGCACGCAGCCGCTCCTCCACGAGCTCCACCGGGCAGACCTCCGCCGCCAGCCAGGCGGTCAGCCGCTCCTCATCAGCCCGGGTCGCGGGGCGGAAGCCGAGCGCCTCCCGGATCTGCGTACGGTGACCTTTCGCCGAGCGGGACGCCAAGTCGTACTTCGCCAAATCCTCGGGCGACCACTCCCGGCGCTTGAACGCTCCCACCCCTCCGCCGTCTCCTCATTCGGCGTAACGAAGCGAGAGGGCGCCAAGCAACGGGGCCCGGCCAGACACCGGAGCTACTTTGCACCGTGGGTCAGAGATAGGAGACCGGGGCCAATCAGGGGCTGGTGAGGATGACGAGCTGCCGGGTCGCCCGGGTCATCGCGACGTAGCGGTCGACCGCTCCTTCGACGCCGTCGCCGAACGCGTCGGGGTCGACGAGCACGACCAGGTCGAACTCCAGCCCCTTCGACAGCTCCGGGGTAAGTGACCGGACGCGTGGCGTCTCCTCGAACGTGGGGTCGCCGATGACGCAGGCGATCCCCTCGGCGTGCTCGGCGAGCCACGTGCCGAGCACCGTGCCCAGTTCCGACACCGGGCCGTACACGACGGGGACGCCGCCACTGCGGATCGAGACCGGCACGTTCGCGTCGGGGAGCACGGCCCGGATGACCGGCTCGGCCTCCGCCATGACCTCCTCCGGCGTCCGGTAGTTGATGCTCAGGGAGGCCAGGGTGATCCGGTCGAACCCGATCCGTTCCAGCCGTTCCCGCCACGACTCGGTGAACCCGTGCCTCGCCTGGGCGCGGTCCCCGACGACGGTGAAGCTCCGGGACGGGCAGCGCCGCAGCAGCATCCGCCACTCCGCGTCGGTCAGTTCCTGAGCCTCGTCCACGACGACGTGCGCGAACGGGCCGGCGAGCTGGTCCGGATCACCGGTGGCCAGCCCGGCCTCGTCGACCAGGGCGTCGCGCATGTCCTGCCCGCGGAGCATCGACATCACGAGCATCTCGGAGTCGTCGGCCTCGATCAGGTCCTCGACGACCCGGGTCATGTGCTCGCGCTGGGCGGCGACGGCGGCCTCGTTCCGGCGCCTGCGGCGGGACGCCTCCGGGTCGCCGAGCCGCTGCCGCGCCGCGTCGAGGAGCGGCAGGTCGGACACCGTCCAGGCCTGCGCGTCCGCGCGCTGCAGGACGCGGATCTCCTCCACGCTCAGCCAGGGGGCGCACATCCGCAGGTAGGCGGGCACCGACCACAGGTCTCCGACGAGGTCGGCCGCCTCGATCAGGGGCCAGGCCCGGTTGAAGACCGTGAGCAGCTCCCTGTCGCGCAGCAGCGACCGGCGGACCAGGTCGGGCGGGGCGTCGCCGTCGTGCCGGTCCACCAGGATCGTGAGCAGCTCCTCCCAGATGAGGTCGCGCGCGTCGTTGTGCGGGGTGCCGGGTTCGGCCGCCTCGAACGCCTCGGCCCAGTCGTCGGGGCTCAGCCACACCTCCGACCAGGGGGTCGTGACCGTCATCCCCGTGGCCGGCGGGTTCTCGTAGAACCTGACGGCCGGCTCGATCGCCTCCACCAGGCGGGCGGACGACTTCAGGCGGGCAACCTCGGGGTCGGTCTCGGTCCCGGCCGAGGCTCCCTCGGTGACCAGGTCCCGCAGGGTGCAGGTCCGTACGCCGTCCTCCCCGAGGCTGGGCAGGACGTCGGAGACGTAGGCGAGGTAGGGCTGGTGCGGGCCGACGAACAGCACGCCGCCCCGGCGCCGACCCAGGCGGGGATCGGCGTACAGCAGGTAGGCCGCGCGGTGCAGGGCGACGACGGTCTTGCCCGTGCCGGGACCGCCGTCGACGACGAGAGCGCCGCGGGATCCCGCGCGGATCACGGCGTCCTGGTCGGCCTGGATGGTGCCGAGCACGTCCCGCATCCGCGACGACCGGCTGCCGCCCAGGCTGGCGATGAACGCGGACTGGTCGTCCAGCGCGGCGTTCCCCTCCAGCCCGTCCGGGGTGAACACCTCGTCCCAGTAGTCGCTGACGCGGCCCCCGGACCAGCGGTACCGGCGGCGGCTCGCCAGGCCCATGGGGTTGGCGTGGGTGGCGCCGAAGAACGGCTCGGCCGCCGGGGAGCGCCAGTCGAGCAGCAGCCGGCGGCCCGCGCTGTCGGTGAGGCCGAGCCGCCCGACGTACACGGGCTCGGAACCGTCCGCGCCGACCATGCGCCCCAGGCACAGGTCCAGGCCAAAGCGGCGCAGCGTACGCAGGCGGGCGGTCAGCCGGTGGATCTCCAGGTCGCGGTCCAGCGCCTCGCGGCCCTCGCCGCCGGGCGCCCTGAGCTCGGCGTCGAGACGGCCGGACAGCTCGGCAACCGACTGATGCAGGCTCTCCGCGATGGCCGCGAAGTGCCGCTCGTCCTCGGCGATCAGCTCCGGGCCGGTCTTGTGGGACAGGTGCTCGGGAAGATCGAACGCGCTGGTGGTCAAGGGGTTCACGGCATCAGCTCCGATCCGGTCCGGTGGTGCGCCGGCGTCCCCCGTGGGCGCAGGCCCGGCCTCGGCCGACGATTGTGCGGCACGACCGGGGTCTTGTGGCAAGCCCCCCGGTGCGCTATAGGTTGAGAGTGGAAAGGTGCGGACAAACCCCTTTCCGCCCGATCGCCAACCACCTGGACCGCGTCTGTGTGCGCCCACCGGGTCGGCACATACTCCCCGTGGGCGGCTCCCTCACTACTCTCCGGAAGACCCGCGGCCACGACGGGCGTGGCGTGCGGCGCTGACAGATGCCTCGTCGGTGGCGCACGCCGGCATGGAGGCACCGACGGTGGCGTGGATACCGTCAAGGAGCCAGGTGAGGCCGAGGGCGAAGCTGGAGTCCCAATCGCTGTCCGCGGCGAGAGGGCCATGGGTGGCGAGGACGGGGTACCGCTCACGGTCGGCGCGGAAGCGATCCTGAGCGGCGGCTCGCGTGGCCTGCTCTCCCCCGGCCGTCCAGGTCGCCTGCATGAGTGCGGAACCGATGACGTAGTTGGACAGGCCGTACGCGGCGGCGGTCAGGTGCGGCCCGGTCACCCCGGCGCCCAGGAGGGTGGCGTACAGGAACTCGCTGCGGGCGAGCACGTTGGGGCCGAGCATCGGACGGCCGAGCAGCGCCGCCGACCAGGGATGTTCCAGCAGGACGGCACGCCACCCGCTGATCAGCGCGGTGATGCCGGCACGCCAGTCCTGGCCGTCCGCGCGCGGGATCTCGACCGCTGCGAAGATCGCGTCGAGGGCGAGGTCGAGGACGTCGTTCTTGGTCTTGACGTGCCAGTACAACGTCGTGGAGCCGGTCCCGAGGCGCTCGGCGAGCCGTCGCATGGTCAGCCGGTCGGCGCCTTCCTCATCCAGGAGGGCTATGGCCTCGGCCACGATCCGGTCGCGGCTCAGCGGCGGAGCTTCGCGCGCCGCCCGTGCAGGCGGTCGCAGCCACACGTCCCCTGGCGAACCCGAGTGCTTCGTTCCCAACACGTCCCTCCTCGTCCTTGCGCGGGCCAGTCTAGTATCGTGGTCGAGGACCGGATCAATGATCCGGTACTCGAACGTCGTCCCAGAGGGAGTCGCCCGGCAGGGAGGAACACGGTGGCGGGACATGTCGAGGTGGACCGGCTCACCTACGTCCTGCCGGACGGGCGACTGCTTCTTCACGAGGTGTCGTTCCGCATCGGCGCTGGCGTCAGGGCCGGGCTGGTGGGACCGAACGGTGCGGGAAAGACCACTCTGCTGCGGCTGATCGCCGGAGACCTGCGACCGGACGACGGCCGGGTGGCCTGCTCGGGTGGGCTGGGGGTGATGCGGCAGTTCATCGGCAGCGTCCGCGACGACCGGACCCTGCACGATCTGCTGCTATCAGTGGCCCCCGACCGGGTCCGCGTCACCGCGGCGGCGGTGCGACGGGCGGAGTCGGCGATGGTGGAACGCGGCGACGAGACGACGCAACTGGCCTACGCACAGGCGATCAGCGACTACGCCGACGCGGGCGGCTACGACATGGAGGTGGTGTGGGACACCTGTGCGACAGCGGCCCTGGGTCTGCCCTACGACGAGGTCCGGGAACGCCCGGTAGGCACCCTGTCGGGCGGCGAGCAGAAGCGCGTCGTCCTGGAGGCGCTGCTGCGCGGACCCGATCAGGTCCTGCTTCTGGACGAGCCGGACAACTACCTCGACGTGCCCGCCAAGGTATGGCTGGAAGACCAGCTGCGCGGCACATCCAAGACCGTGCTGCTGGTCTCCCACGACCGGCAGTTGCTGGCCAACGCGACAGACCGCATCGTGACCGTGGAGTCGCGCGGCGTCTGGGTCCACGGCGCGGGCTTCGCCACCTACGCCGAGGGCCGCCGGAACCGCATCGACCGGCTGGAGGAACGGCGCCGCCGCTGGGATGAGGAGCACACCAGACTCAGGCGCCTGGTGCAGACCCTCCGGCAGACGGCGGCCAACAACGACGCCCTCTCCTCCGCCTACCGGGCCGCCCGTACCCGGCTGTCACGGTTCGAGGAGGCGGGCCCGCCCGAGCGCCCGCCCAGGCGGCAGAACGTGCGGATGCGGCTGCGCGGCGGCCGGACCGGCAAACGCGCCGTCGTCTGCGAATCCCTGGAACTCACCGGACTGATGCGGCCGTTCGACGTCGAGATCTGGTACGGCGAGCGCGTGGGCGTCCTCGGGTCGAACGGTTCGGGCAAATCTCATTTCCTGCGATTGCTGGCCGAGTCGGCCGACGGCGGGGTTCCCTCGGTGCGCCACAGCGGCTCCGTACAGCTGGGCGCCCGGGTCGTACCCGGCCACTTCGTGCAGACCCACGCCAGGCCCGACCTGCACGGCCGTACCCCCGCCGGGCTGGTCACGGCCGGGCATGCCCTCACGCTGAACGAAGCCATGGCCGCGCTGGCCCGCTACGAACTCGCGCCGGCGGCCAATCAGCGGTTCGAGACCCTGTCCGGCGGTCAGCAGGCCCGGCTGCAGATCCTGCTGCTGGAACTGTCGGGAGCGACGCTGCTGCTGCTCGACGAGCCGACCGACAACCTCGATCTGGCCAGCGCCGAGGCCCTGCAACAGGGCCTTGGGTCCTTCGCCGGCACCGTGCTGGCCGTCACCCATGACCGCTGGTTCGCCGCCGACTTCGACCGCTTCCTCGTCTTCGGCGCCGACGGAACCGTCTACGAGAGCGGCGAGCCGGTCTGGGACGAAGCTCGTGTCACGCGTGCCCGCCCGGGCCGTCCGTCGGCTTCGGCCGAGGAGCCGATCCGGCGCGCCCGGACCTGATCGCCGTACGTCACCGGTCCGGCGGCGGGGCCTCCCCCGCGGCCCGCAGCTCCGCGGCGACCGCCCGCTCACGCAGCTGGGCGGCCTCGGACCTGGCCACGTCGAGCTGCGAACGCAGGTCCGACAGCCGCGCCCGTTCCAGTGACAGCTCCAGCGACAGCTCGGCCTGGATTCGATCCCGCTCGGCCGCCGCCGACCGGGACTCCCCCGCGGCGCGCTCCGCCTCCGCACCCGCGGCCCTGGCACGCGCCTCGGCCTGCGCCGCCTCGGCGCGCAGGCGGGCGGCCTCCGCGACCACCTCCTCGCGGGCCGACTCGGCGGCCTGCGCCCGTGACAGCGCCCGGTCGCGTTCGTCCTGGGCCTGGGCGACGGCCCGGTCGCGCTCGGCCTCCGCCCGCGCCACCGCGCGGTCACGCTCGGCCTCGGCCGACTGGGCCCGGGCCAGCGCGGCGGCGCTCGCCTGCTCCGACTCCCGGTGCGCGCGGCGGGCCAGCTCGGCCTCCGCCCGCGCCTCCCGCGCCTCGGCCTGCGCCTGGTCGCGTTCCGCACCGGCCCGCGCCGCCCGTTCCCGCACCTGCCGCACCTCGGCCGTGGCCTTGTCCACCCGGTCGGCGAGCTCGCGTACGGCCTGCTCGCGAGCGGCCTCGGCGGCCTCGGCCCGCCGGCCGGCCTGGTCGGCCTCCTGCCTGATCCGCCGTTCGGTGGCGGCCGCCTCGCGCAGCGCGGCCAGGGCCTGCTCGCGGGCGGTCTCCGCGTCGGCGAAGGCGGTGTCCCGCTCCGTGTAGGCCTCGTCCATCCGGCGGCGGGCCTCCTCCGCGTCCCGCCGCGCCTCCTCGGCGGCCTCCCGGGCGAGCCGCACCTGCTCCAGGGCCTGCTCCCGCTCGGCCCGGGCGATGGCGACGCTGGTGTGCGCCTCCGCCTGGACCGCGCTCAGCTTGGCCTCCACCCCCGCCGGGCTCAGCTCCTGCTCCAGCACCCGCGCCAGCGGGTCGATCGCCGCGGCGAGGCCCTTCTCCATCCGCTCGTACAGGTCCTCCACCCGCGCCAGCGCGCCCTCCAGGCCCGGGGTCGCGCGGCGCAGCTCCCGCTCCCGCTTGGCCGCCGCCTGGCAGTCGCCGTCCGGGCAGTACTCCCGCGGCCTGCCCCGCCGTACGGGCTGGTCGATGGGCGCCCCGCAGTGCTTGCACGCGGTGGTCACGGAGATCGTCACGACGGGTAGCCTAGCGATTTTCTGAATTTCTGGAAACAGAAAACAGAAAGCCTCGATCCGTTGCGTGGCGTCCGCGCCCGGATAACTTGGGAGATGGGTAATTCTCGCAAGCTATCTTTCCGGCGGCCCTCCTGGCGGATCCGGCGCCGCCTCCAGTGAGTGCGGCCCGTCGCCAGCCCGGAGGAGATCGTCGCGGCCCGCCCCAGCGGCGAGCGTGACTTTATGTCGCCCTCGCCCGCTACCAGGAGACTGCGCACGATCGCCGTACACCCGGCGTCACAGCTCGCGTCGTAAGGTCCTCGGAGCGGAAGTGAGTGCGGGCCGCTACTGACCTGAGCGCAATCGACTGCTTCAGCCCCGCTCGTCATTCGACAGGAATCCAGACGGTGCTCTGCCGGGACGGGTATCGGCCGGATGAGAACACCCGCTACGTGCACATTGACTGGCTGTTCGGCGACGACGCGGTCGACTGGAACCGGTAGCGGAGAATGCGGGCCCCTTGCCGCGACAAGGTCGTGCTGCGGGCGGTGAGACGGGTCAGCGCGCGTAGGGGCTGCGGGAACCGGGCTGTTTCCGGTGCGCGGGTGAGGATCTGCTCCTCGATCAGTTCGAGGCCGGCGTCCCAGGACTCTGGTTCGTGTGGGTCGTCGAAGCCCTGGGCGGCTTTGATGCCGAGTGCCTTGATGGTCGGGTGGTACTTCATGGCCCAGGCGGCGAAGCGGGTGTAGCCGTTGAGCGCGAGCTCGCCCGAAGGGAAATGGCCGGCCAGCGCGCGGGTCATCGCCTGGAAGGAGTCGCCGGGCATGAAGGGGAGCAGCCCCTCGGCGACGATCATCGCAGGCCGGTCGCCGGGGATGGCTGTGAGCCAGTCGGAGCTGGTGAGGTCGGCTCCGACCAGGTGGGAGCGGCCGGGCAGACATTCGGCCCGCAGGTGCACCACTTCCAGGAAGTCGATGTCGTACCAGTCGACGCCGGGCGGGGGATCACAGCGGAACATCCTGGTGTCCAGGCCGCAGCCCAGGTCGAGCACCACGCATCCGGGATGAGCAGCGATGTAGGCGCGGACGACGCCGTCGAGCTTCTTGGCGCGCAGTGCCGTGGTGAGGACGAGGTTGGGCTTTACCTTCAGCTTGCCGAAGTCGTAATCGATGGTGCCGGCCAGGTCGGCGGAGAGCGTATCGCCGAGGATCGGGCTGGGTTGCCCGGCGTCCAGGGCTCTGGCGTGGAGAGTGAGCAGCAGCGTTTCCTGGATCAGCCCGAGTTTGGGTTGCCGGCGATGCATGGGGATTCCTTAACGGCGTAGCGGATGGCGGGCCGCGAGGTTCTGCAGCCACGTCAGGGAGTCGTGGGCGGCCTTGATGCGCTCGGTGCGGTGCCCGTCACCGCCCGCGATGTCGAGCCCTTCGTCGGCGATCTCGCCGAACGCGCTCAGGCTTTCGAGCTTGCGCTGGATGACCTTCTGCCACGCGTCGTCTTCGATGCGGTAGTAGGAGACGCGATCCCCGGGCCTTCTCACCTTCTTGACCAGTCCGATGGCCGTGAGAAACCGCATGTTCGAGGTGAGCGAGGCCCGGCTGGCCTGGATGACCTCCGCGATCTGACCGGCGGACTGCTCGGCCGGGTCGCAGATCATGAGCCAGCCGAGGATGCGTCCGGTGATGGGCGGCAGCCCCCACTCCTCGACGCAGAAGGCCGCCACCCGTTCCACCCAGCGGAGCAGCCGGTCCTGCTGGTCCTCAGTGCTCATCGTCGCATCCTCCGTTGTTGATCGTGTGCCGGTTCACTGTGTCATCGCGGCCACCGACCTGTAGGTGGGTGTCGGGGTGATGTCCGCGAGCCGGGTCCTGCGCAGGTAGAGGTCGAACCAGTCGATCGCGAGTGCCGTCGCCTCCTCCAGGCCTGGGCCGGTGTAGAGGCCGAGCACGTCGTAGGGCAGCACCGCGAGCCGCTTGGGCTCGCCCGCCTTGGCGAAGGCACGTTGCGCCTCCTCGAGCATGTGGTACGGGTCCCAGCCGCCGTTGGCGATCATCAGCAGTGGCGTCGGCGCGAGCCGGTGGATGAGGTTCTCCGGTGCGAAGGTGAGCAGGTGCTCGGCTGAGTCGAGGGTCTTCTCGTTGCGGTAGGTGGGAAACAGGCGGGTCGACATGTCCGGGGTGTCCTTCACGCTGTCGCCCTCCAGCGTCAGGTGCGGCACGCGAGCGCTCTGCCCGCCTTCGTAGCGCCGCTGCCAGTCCTGCTGCAGTTGGTCGCGCAGCGTGTGGACACCGGCACGGCCCAGGAGGCGTTCCATGTACCGCCATCCGTTCCACACGCTGGGGCTCTGCACGACGACGCACTTGATGCGCCGATCGAGCACGGCGGCCTGAGCCGCCACCGAGCCGCCGATGCTCACCCCCCACACCCCGATCCGCTCCGGCTGCACTTCGGGACGGGTCTGCAGGTAGGACACGGCGCTGCGGAAGTCCTCCACCTGCCGCTCCGGGTAGTCCAGGCCGCGCGGCTCGCCTGCGCTGGAGCCGACCGTGCGGTAGTCGATGGCCAGCACCGCGAAGCCGGCCTTGACGAAGTACGGCGCGAAGAACGCCAGCGCCTCTTTGACCATCACCCCGCTGTGCCCGAGCACCAGCCCGGGGACCGGGTCGCTCGTCTCGGGCAGGTAGAGATCGCCCGCACAGCGGGTGCCGAGGCTGTTGAAGGTCACGTGTTCCATGGCTTGCTCCATACTTGTTGGCTAGCTATTTCAAACATGACTGAAATATCTAGCCATGTCAATCCGGGGTCCGGGCCGCCGTTTCGTAGAGGAGCCGCCACAGGAGCCGTTCCCGCCGAAGAGATCTTGTCCCTCAACGTCGAAGACCTCGACCCCGAGTTCCGCCGCGCCCGCGTGGTCTCCAAGGGCTCGCGATCGAGTACGTGCACTGGGCCACCGCCACCGCCCGCTTGCTGCCCCGCCTGCTCTCCAGCCGCACCATCGGGCCGGTGTTCCTGGCCGACCGGCGCGCTCCTGCCTCCGGCCGCCACGCGCCTGCGGCCGCCGACGTCTGCCCCGTCACCGGACGCGGCCGCCTGTCCTACCCGCGCGCCGAGTACCTGTTCAAGACCGCCTCCGCCGAGCTCGACCCGCACGGCGACGGCTGGACGCTGCATCAGTTGCGCCACTAGGCGCTGACCTACCTTGCCGGCACCGGCCGCACCGCCCCCGAACTGCAGGCCAAGTCCCGCCACCAGCACCTGGCCAGCCTCGATCACGCGGGCTACGACCGGCTGGCGGGGCGGGATCGACGGGTCGGCCTCGCTGCGCAGCGCGCGGGCGGCCACGTTGTACGGCTCACCGGGTGGCGGCCGTGCGCGCGCGGATGCGGGCCTTGCGGTCGTCGTGCTTGGTCACGGCGATCCTGTCCGGGCACTCCCCTACGCGGCCGCGCCCATCGTTATCTTCTGGCGGCTCCGCCCCTGCCCGGATCCGGCGATCATCGGTGCGAGGTGAAGGCCGCGTCGTGGTCCGCTCCTCTGTCACACGGAGGCAGGGCGGGGGTTCACGCGGCTTCCCGTCTGTTCAGACCGGACAACTGCCAGGCCAGCCGGGTACGGACGGCGGGGACGCGGCCGGCCAGGGCGAGGACGAGGTTGCGTAACACGCGGCGGCCGTCGGCGGCGGTGGCCAGCCTGGTGAGCCGCCCGGCGAGGGCGATCACCTGCTCGGCCTGCGGGCGGCGGGTGGCGGCATAGGAGTCGAGCAGGCTGTCCGGTTCGCCCTTGAGCACCCGTGCCAGCGTCTCGCCCAGGTGTACGGCGTCGTCGACGCCCAGGTTCATGCCCTGGCCGCCGGCGGGCGAGTGCACGTGGGCGGCATCGCCGGCCAGGAGCAGGCGGCCCCGCCGGTAGGTGTCGGCGACGCGGTGGTGGACGCGGAAGCGCGAGCTCCAGATCAGCTCCCGCACCCGCGCGGGCTCGGCCTCGGGGCCACGGGTGTCGAGCAGGTGCTGCACGAAGGGGATGCCGGGTTCCTTGGGGGCCTCGTCCACGGTGGCGACGATGCGGTGCAGGCCGCCGGGCAGCGGGGCGACGACGACCAGTCCGGCGGGCGAGAAGTACAGGATGACCTCGTTCTGCGGCACGCCGCCCGACAGGCGGACGTCGGCCAGGACGAACGACTCGGCGTAGGTGCCGCCGGTGAAGCCGATCCCGGCGCTCTGGCGGACCGTGCTGTTCAGGCCGTCGGCGCCGATCAGGTAGGCGGCGCGGATCCGCCGCCCGTCGTCCAGGGTGGCGGTGACGCCGTCGGCGTCCTGCTCGACGGTGCTCACCCGGGCGGGCCTGATCACCTTGCCGCCGAGTTCGTGCAGGCGGGCCAGCAGGTGGGCCTCGGTGTCGGCCTGGGAGATCATCAAGGCGTAGGGGTAGGCGGTGGGCAGGCCGCCGAAGGGCACCGGCACCAGCATCTTGTCGCGGTCCCGGATGGCGAAGACCGGAGTGTGGACGCCGTGCGCGGCCAGCCGGTCCGCCACGCCGTACGGCTCCAGGACTTCCAGGGTGCGGGGATGCACGACGGCGGCGCGGGAGGTGTTGGCGCCCTCCCCCAGCGCGTCCACGATCATGACCTGCCGGCCGTGCTGGGCCAGGACGATCGCGGCGGTGAGCCCGGCGGGTCCGGCTCCGACGACGAGCACTTCGGCGTTCATCGCGCCTCCTTGGTCAACGGTTGTTGGCATGAACGTAAGCCCGCCGCGAGTGGAATGTCAACGGCCGTTGGCCTACAATTGTTGACATGAGGAGATCCTCCGCCGAGACCAAGGCCGTGATCCTGGCCGCGGCCCGCGAACGCTTCGCCGCCGACGGCTACGACAAGGCCACCATCAGGGCCATCGCCGCCGACGCGCGGATCGACCCGGCCATGGTGATGCGCTACTTCGGCACCAAGGAGAAGCTGTTCGCCGCCGCGGCCGAATTCGACCTGGAACTGCCCGAGCTGGCACCGGACCAGGCCGGCGCCGGCCTGGTCCGGCACTTCCTGCGTAAGTGGGAGGCCGACGAAGGGCTGCAGGTCCTGCTCCGCACCGGCGTGACGAACGAGGCCGCCGCCGAGCGCATGCGGACGATCTTCGGCGGCCAGGTCATGCCGCTCGTGATCGGCCTGACCGGCGATCCGGAGCGCGCTCCCCTGCGGGCTTCCCTGGTCGCCTCGCAACTACTGGGCCTGGCCCTGTCCCGCTACATCCTGAAATTTCCCCCGATGGTGGCGGCAACGGAGGAAGAGCTCATCGCCTGGCTGAGTCCCACGGTCCAGCGCTATCTCACCGAGTGACACCGCGGGGTCTTCGCGCTCCTCTCCGCCCGGAGCCGCCGGCCGGTGCCCGGACGACGCTCACGAACCCGAACCCTGGCCGACTTGCCGGTTGTTCCCGCCGATCCGCCCGCGCGTGGGGTTGGGCGGCATGGCTCTGCGACTTGTTCAGGTGAACTTCAAGGCTCGGGACGACTCGGCCCTCGGCCGGTTCTGGGCGGAGGCGCTCGGCTGGGGGTCTCCAGCGAGGGGCCCGGCGTGACCAACGTCGAACCGGTGGGCTTCGCCTGGCCGGACCCGACCGCCGTCTGCGTCGACGTCGTCACCGTCCCGGATCCCGAGACCGTGCGGTACCGGGTGCACCTGGATCTCGCCACCACCTCTGTGGCCCATCAGGCGGAGTTGGTCGCGCGCCTGCAGGATCTCGGCGCGACGCCCGCGGATGTGGGCCAGGGAGACGTCCCGTGGACGGTTCTGGCCGACCCGGAGGGCAACGAGTTCTGCGTCCTCGCCCCGGGCTGAGGCGGAAAACCGGTTGAGCCGTCCTTCCGTGTTCCCGTAGGTTGCCTGCGGCCCGTAGCAGTGAGGACAGAGGACAGAACCGCGTGACCCCGCCTGCTCTTCAGACCTGACACCTTCTTCCGCTCACCCGTAGCCGACGCTCCCGTCGGTCTCGCCGGGCTGCCCTCGCGCGCCCGGTCGCACGGCGTCTGAGGCCGCGCGTAATCGGCCTCGTGTCAGGTCTAGAGAGATCATGTCTTCACAACCTCATATCGTGCTGCCCTGGGTCGTCCGCCGGACCAGGCTGCCTCTGCTGTCGGTGCGGTGCGTGGGCTGCCCGTCGGAGTCGGCCACCACCGGCGAGGGCAGGTTCCGCGTCAACGCCAACGGCAAGCTGCTGGACGTGTGGCTGCTGGTCCGCTGCGTGTCCTGCGATCGGACGAGCAAGCTCACCGTGCACGAGCGGGTGCCGGTGAGATCCCTCGATCCGGCCGAACTCCACGGCTACCGCGTCAACGATCCGGAACTGGTGGCGTCCAGGCTGTTGGATCCGCTGCTCGCCCGGCGCAACCGCTTCACCCTGGACTGGACGGGGGCCTGGCGGCTGGACACCCCGGCGGCATGGCTCGAGGAGGCGTGGCCGGTCCAGGTGGAGGTCGTCTTCGAGGACCCGGTGCCGGTGCGCCCGGACCGGCTCATCGCGCAGGGGCTCGGCCTCAGCAGAAACGAGGTGCTGCGCCGGATCAAGTGCGACACTCCGCTGCGCCGTACGACGAGCAGCGGATTCGCGTTCGTCGTGATGGCCGGAGACTAGGGAATGTCGCCGTGGCGGGCCACCCGGCCCGCCACGGCTTCAGTCTCCCTTCGCGGCGCGGCCGAGACGGAGGGCCGAGATGAGGAAGAAGACGCCGCCGGGGATGGCGTAGCCGGCCGCGTTGATCAGCGTCGGGCCGGCCGAGGAGGCACCGACGATGAAGGACGCACCGGCGAGTACGGAGATGCCGCCACTGATGATCATCGGCCACTGGCCGTTCATCCTGCGGCGAGTGACACCCACGAGCAGCTGGACCAGCCCGGCCACGACCGCCCATGCGCCCCATACGCGCAGCACCGCCGGGATACCGGACGCGCAGGCGATGGCCACGCCGATGGCGGTGACCAGGCTGACGGCGATGTTCACGTACAGCAGGGCAGGTGATCCGGTGCTGCGCGACGCACGGGCGTCGACGACGGCGGCGGCCACGTCGAACAGCGGGTAGAGCACGAGCAGGGTGACCGCGAGCGGACCCAGGTTCGAGGCGGTCGTGAACATCGCGAGGGCCCAGACGACGGCGAACGCGAACCGGACGAAGTACAGCCGCCGCAGTGCGGACGCGGTCCCGGAGATACCCGGCGAAGCGGCGATGGTGCTCATGGTGATCCTTCCAGCGGATGAGCGACGAGGAGAGCGGTTCGACGCGTCCGGCCTTTCCGATCAGGGGCGACCGGCGAGTGCCCCGCCTGGTAGACCGAACGTTCTATCGCGGCCCAGCATGGCAATCGGCGACGCAGGCTGTCAAGACCGAACGTTCTACCCACTAGGATGGCGATATGTCCCGCCAATCCGAAGGCCGGCCGTCCGAAGCGCGGTCCCGGCTGCTCAGCACGGCCACCCGGCTCTTCTACGCGGAGGGCATCCACGCCGTCGGCATCGATCGCATCGTGGCCGAAGCGCAGGTGACGCGGGCCACCCTCTACCGGCACTTCCCCGGCAAGGAAGACCTCGTCCTCGCCTATCTGAACGAGGTCGACCGAGCCATCCGGGGCCAGGCGGACGAGGCCGTAGCCGCCGGACTACCGGCCGCCGGCACCATCCGGGCCCTCAGCGAGTCCATCGTCCAGGGCATCCAGTCCCCCGGCTTCCGGGGATGCGCCTTCCTCAACGCCGCCGCCGAGTATCCCGACCCCGAGTCCCCGGTCCACAGGGCCGTGCTCGCCCACCGCCAATGGTTCCTGGAGACCGTCACGGAACTGCTGGCCAAGATCCAGGAGACCGGCGCCGAGCCCGCCGCCCGCCACTTCGTGATGATGCGCGACGGCGCCATGGCCGCCGGCTGTCTGTTCGACCCCGTACTGATCAGCGAAACCTTCCTCCGCGGAGTCGAGAGGCTCCTGGAGGTTTACGCCGTCACCGACTACAGCGGACCGGCGGGAGCCTGAAGCCGCGGGCCTGACGCGGTCAGGCCCCTGATCACGGATGCTCCGCACAGCCGTTCCGGCTCGGAAAAGGATTGGACGGGATGATGCTCGGGCTTGTAGCTTGCGGTCGACCGTGACACCGCCCGAGGAGGTGAGACCCATGAACGCTGTATCGACGTGGGTGCTCCCCCTTCCCGTCACGGCCGGGCGATCGACGTAGGTGTCGCCGGGAGCGCCTCGCCAACAAGGCACTCCCGAAAGGCAACACCTATGGACTTTCCGTTCGCCTCCGAGCCGTCGTCGGACGATGTGGCCGAGCGCGACCGCGCGCCGTTCATGTTCGATGTGATCATCGCCGGGTGCGGTCCGACCGGTGCGATGCTGGCCGCCGAACTGCGGCTGCACAACGTACGAGTTCTCGTCCTGGAGAAGGAGACCGAGCCCGCGTCGTTCATCCGCATAGTCGGTCTGCATATTCGCAGCCTCGAACTGATGGCCATGCGCGGACTGCTCGAGCGCGTTCTCCCGCATGGAAGACAGCGTCCGGCGGCCGGTTTCTTCGCGGCCATCCCCAAACCCGTGCCCCAGGGCCTGGACTCCGCGTACGCCTATCTGCTGGGCATCCCGCAGCCGGTCATCGTACAACTGCTCGAAGAACACGCGATCGAGCTGGGTGCGCAGGTCCGGCGCGGTTGCGCGGTCACCGGTTTCGAGCAGGACGACGAGGGTGTGACCGTCGAGCTGACCGACGGGCGACAGCTGCGTTCGCGCTACCTCATCGGCTGTGACGGCGCGCGCAGCACGGTGCGGAAACTGCTCGGCGTCGGCTTCCCCGGCGAGCCCTCACGCAACGACACGCTGATGGGCGAGATGCTCGTGGGCGCGTCGCGGGAGGAGATCGCCGCCAAGGCGGCCGAACTCCGCGAGACCCAGCAGCGATTCTGGCTCCGGCCCTTCGGCGAAGGGGTCTACAGCATCGTCGTCGCGGCCGCGGAAGTCGGCGACCGGGCGAAGCCGCCCACCCTGGAGGAGTTCCAGCAGCAGTTGCGCGCCGTCGCCGGAACCGATTTCGGGGTGCACTCCCCGCGCTGGATGTCCCGCTTCGGGGATGCCACGCGGCTGGCCGAGCGCTACCGGGTCGGGCGGGTGCTGCTGGCCGGGGACGCGGCACACATCCACCCGCCCATCGGCGGACAGGGCCTCAACCTGGGCGTTCAGGACGCGTTCAACCTCGGCTGGAAACTGGCCGCACAGATCCGCGGCTGGGCGCCGGACACACTGCTGGACACCTACCAGGCCGAACGTCATCCGGTCGCCCAAGAGGTGCTGGACAACACCCGCGCCCAGATGGAACTGCTGTCCACCGAACCGGGCGCACAGGCCGTGCGCAGGCTGCTCACCGAACTGATGGACTTCGACGAGGTGAACCGCCACCTGATCGAGAAGATCACCGCTGTCGGCATCCGCTACGACTTCGGCGAAGGCCCCGACCTGCTCGGCCGCCGCCTGCGCGACATCGACGTGAAACAGGGCCACCTCTACGGTCTGCTGCATCGCGGCCGCGGCCTGCTGCTGGACCGCACCGAACGCCTGACCGCCGGCGGCTGGTCGGACCGGGTCGACCACCTCGCGGATCCCACCGCGGCACTGGATGTTCCCTGTGTCCTGCTACGCCCCGACGGCCACGTCGCCTGGATCGGCGACGACCAGCGGGACCTGGACGACCACCTCTCCCGTTGGTTCGGCAAGCCCACCGGCTGATCGTGCCTGGTGCGGGCCGGTGCGGCCGGCGCCCTCGCGAGCTCGCTCATCGAGCGCGGCTCGCCGTCGGCCATGACCGCCCGGTCCGCCGCCGCGAACTCGTCGAGGTTCACCCCGGCGAGCTCGCGGCGGTGTTTCCGAACCGGCGCAGCATGAGGTCGTGGTGGGCCCGGCAGGCCGGCGCGGTCGAGTGCGCGGGTGCCTAGCACGTCACCGGGTCGCGCCCCGCTGCTCAGCCGGTGTATTCGCTCGCGACGTCCACGACCCAGACGACACCGAAACGGTCGGTCAGCATGCCGTAGAGCGGAGCCCACTGCGCGGGTTCCAGGGGCTGCGCGATGACGGCCCCGTCGGAGAGCTTCTCCCAGTACGCGGTGATCTCCTCGGTGGTCTCGCCGCGGAGGGAGAGGAAGAACGAGTTCTCGCCCCGGTCCCACGGCTGCCGCGAGGGCACGTCGTAGGCCATCACGTGGAAGCCGTTGCCGGCGACCACCTGGCCCCACATCACCTGGTCCGCCTCGGCCGGGTCCTGCACGTTCCCGGCGTCCTTGTAGGTGACGACGGCGAGATGACCGCCGAAGACGGACTGGTAGAACTCCAGCGCCGCGCGGGCGTCGCCCCGGAAGTTCAGATGAGTGACGGACTTGACAGACATGCCGCTCCTATCGGTTCTCGACGCTGTGCAGCGCCTGATGTGGGGTAACCGTCGCAGGGGTAGCGGTCAGGATGTGGCCACTACCTACGGCACACTGAATCCATGCCGAAGACCTCAGCGCGACTGCTGGCGTTGCTCTCACTGCTCCAGACGCGCCGGGACTGGCCGGGAGCGCTGCTGGCCGAGCGGCTGGAGGTCAGCCCGCGTACCGTGCGCCGTGACATCGACCGGCTGCGCGAGCTCGGCTACCCCATCACGACCTTCAAGGGACCCGACGGCGGGTACCGGCTGGACGCCGGCACGGAGCTGCCCCCGCTGCTGTTCGACGACGAGCAGGCCGTCGCCCTGGCCATCGCGCTCCAGACCGCCGTCACCAGCGGCGCCGGCATCGAGGAGGCCTCGGCCCGGGCGCTGAACACCGTACGGCAGGTCATGCCCGCACGGCTGCGCCACCGGATCGACGCACTCCAGGTCACCGCGGTCGGGCGCGCCGCGGCGAGCCCGGCCCCACAGGTCGGCACCGAGGTGATCATGGCCATCAGCGCCGCCGTCCACAGTCGTGAGGTGCTGCGCTTCGACTACGCGCCGGGGCCTGCGCCGCGGCGGGCGGAGCCCCACCACCTCGTGACGTGGGGCGGGCGCTGGTACCTCGTCGCCTGGGACCTCGACCGGGAGGAGTGGCGCACCTTCCGCGCCGACCGGATCACCCTGCGCATCCCGGCCGGGCCCCGCTTCACACCGCGTGAGCTGCCCGGAGGAACGGTGGCCGCCTTCCTGTCCGCCAGGTTCCGAGGCTCCGACGGCTCCGGCGACTGGCCCTGCCGCGGCGAGGTGATCCTCGGCGTGGCCGCGGCCGAGGTGTCCCCCTATGTCCGCGACGGGGTCGTCGAGGAGCTCGGCCTGGACCGCTGCCGGCTCGTCCTGGGCTCGTGGTCGTGGACCGGGCTGGCCGCCGCCGTCGGCAGGTTCGACGCCGACATCGAGGTCGTCGGCCCGGCCGAGCTCAAGGACGCCTTCGCCCACCTGGCCCGCCGCTACGCCAACGCCTCCGCATAGGCCGTACCGGGCCGGACAGGACCGGCCGGAGAGCGATCTCGGGCGTGGCGGCTACGGGACGAGAACGATGCGGTCGTCGGTCTCGGCGGTCCACGCCTGCGCGACCTGGGCGAGGGGCACGGCGCGGGCCCGTACGTCGATCGCGCCCGCGGCCACGGCCGAGGCCAGCTCCGGCAGTTCGGCGAGGATGTCCCGGGCGGGGACCGAGCCGATGCCGCTGCCGACGACCTGCAGGCGGGCGGAGCGCAGCGCCACGGAGGGGATCGGCGCGGTCTGGCCGGCGACGGACCCGATCTGGATCCAGGCCAGCGGGGCGGTGCGGTCGGCGCGGGCGGTGAGCATCGGAATCATCGCGCCGGCGGCGGGTTCGCCCCACACGTAGTCGATGACCACGTCGACGTCGGCCGCGCGGCCGATCTGGTCGTAGGTGATCGTCTCGTCGGCGCCGAGCGCGGTCAGCGCCCTCAGACGGGTGGTGTCGCGGCCGGCGGCGACGACCTGGGCGGCGCCGAACAGCTTGGCGATCTGGACCGCCATCCGTCCGGCGTTGCCGGTGGCGCCGAGGACGAGGACGCGCTGACCGGCGTGGAACTCGACGCGCCGCCGCAGCGCGATCCAGGACGACATGGCCGGATTCATCGCGGCGGCGATCCGTACGGGGTCGATGCCGTCGGGCAGGATCACGCTGCGACGGGGGTCGATGAGGGTGCGGTCGGCGAACGTCCCCAGAGCCGTGTCGTCCAGGACCACGTAGCGCAGGTTGCCCTCCGTGTCGCGTACCACGCCGTCGACGCCGGGGACGAGCGGGTGCACGCCCTTGCTGGAGTAGTGCGAACCGTTCGCCTTCGCCCTGGTCAGATGGTGCAGGCCGGCGGCGAGGACCTCGACGACCATCTCGTCGCCGTGGCGCTCGGCCGGGTCGGGGTGGTCGCGGTAGACCGGCGGGGCGTCGGCGGCCTGGATGACGGCGGCGTGCATGGTGGTCTCCCTGAAAGTCGTTTGTATTACCAACCAATGGCCATAATGGTTGGCAATACAAACCATGTCAACGGGATGGCGTGAACCAGGTGGAGCCGCTCGCCGTCCGCGCGGGCCGGCTCCGGCTGGTTGGGATTGCCAACCATGCCGGAGCTACCATGACGGCATGACCGCCGCCGACGATGCCCTGGACGCCCTCGTCCGGACCACCTTCGAGGTGGCAGGCGTGCTGACCCGCGTCGGCGGCGAGAACGACCTGTCGCTCACCCAGCTGCGGGTGCTCGGCATCCTCCGCGATCGTCGCGCCCGCGTCACCGAACTGGCCGCCTACCTCGGCCTGGACAAGTCCACGATGTCCGGCCTCATCGACCGAGCCCAGCGCAGGGGGCTGCTGATGCGCGGCAAGAACCCCGATGACGGCCGGGTCGTCGATGTCTACATGACCCCGGCCGGGCTCGAACTGGTCGAGCGAGTGCACGACGAAGTCCGGCGCGCCCTGGCGCCCAGGACCGGCCGCCTGGACCCGGACCAGCTCGATCAGCTCGTCAACCTGCTCGAAATCGTCTCGACCCGCCCGTAGCGAACACACCGCCTCGGTCGGGCGGCGCCCAGGCCCGGCAGTGGGTCGACATCGCCGTCGTGCATCAACTGGCCGCAGTGTGCGCGCTTTTGGGTTCCCTAAAGGAACTCCACGTGTTACGGTCATGGAGTCTCTTCAAGGAACCGATCAGCACCGGCATCGAGGACGCGCGAAAGCCGCCGGCCATGCCGTATCACGCACCGACAACCCCGCAGGGAGTAGAAGATGCTCAACCCCGACGTACGCCGCGCCTTCGACGGCACCTCGCTGGCCCACCTCGCCACCGTCCTGCCGGACGGCTCGCCCCACAGCGTCCCCCTCTGGGCCGGCACCCACGGCGACCACATCGTCTTCCTGACCGGCCCGCACTCGCGCAAGGCCCGCAACCTGCGCCGAGACCCCCGGGTGGCGCTCTCCCTGACGCCCGCCGACAACCCGTTCGAGCCCGTCATCGTCCGCGGCCGGGTCGTCCGATGGCTCGAAGGCGACGCGGCCTGGGAGATCATCGACCAGATCTCGGCGAAGTACATCGGCCGGCCCTACTCCCGGACGGAAGAGCGCGTCGTCGCCGTCGTCGAACCCGAACGGCAGACCGTCGGCGTCAGCTGAACGATCGATCGCGACCGACGACCAGGGTCGTGTTCAGCAACAACTCGGCGAGCTCGCCCGGCACGGTGACCATGCAGTCATGGCCGCTTCGCAACTCCCACACCCGCGACGGAGTGCCGTTGGGCTGTACGGGGGGCACGGGACGGCGGGTGACGCCCTTCGGCGCGTCGCTGACGCAGTGGATGTGCGTCCGGGGAATCGCGTCCATGGCCGGGTTGCGCAGCCGGACGGGCTGCTGGAAGCAGCGGACCGACTCGTCGCCGAGCATTGTGCGCAGCCACGCCGTGTCCGCCGGATCGGTCACCCCGAACAGGCCCATGGGCGCCGGCCCCTCCGGCATGGGCGG
Organism: Microbispora triticiradicis; assembly: GCF_005864065.1. NCBI lineage: Bacteria > Bacillati > Actinomycetota > Actinomycetes > Streptosporangiales > Streptosporangiaceae > Microbispora > Microbispora triticiradicis. The sequence continues at coordinate 197,421 of NZ_VANP01000004.1, forward strand.
GATGCGCCAGGGCGCGTCGGAGGCGGCGGCCGCGTCGATCAGGTGCTGGGTCAGGGGCATGACGTCGAGCACGGTCTCGCCGTCGGCCGGGACCATCGCGTCGAGGTAGACCAGCCCCGCGATCCGGTCCGGGACCTGGTCGGCCACGGCGGATATGACCATCCCGGCGTAGCTGTGCCCGACCAGTATCACGCCGGTGAGTTCTTCCTCGACGAGGACGGCGACGATGTCGGCGACATGGGTGTCGAGGCCGACGCCGGGACCGAGCAGGTGCTCCTTCTCGCCGTGGCCGGTGAGCGAGGGGGCGAACACCCGATGCCCGGCCCGCGTCAGCAAGGGGACGACCCGGTCCCAGACGCGCCCGCTGTGCCAGGCGCCGTGGACGAGAACGAAGGTTTTCGTGTGTGGCGTACTCATGAAAAAGGACGCTAATGAGCCGTGAGGTACCTATTGGTAACCTTCGGCTCATGCGCGACTCAGCAGGAAGCGTCTTCTTCGCCGACTGCCCCGCTCGGCTGGCCATCGAGATCATCACCGACAAGTGGGCGGTCGTCGTCCTGTTCGCGCTGAGTCGCAGGCCGTGCCGGCACGGTGAACTCGTCGATCTCATCGGCGGCATCTCGCGCAAGGTGCTCACCCAGACACTGCGCAGGCTGCAGGGTTACGGCCTGGTCGAGCGCCACTCCTACGCCGAAGCGCCCCCGAGGGTCGAGTACAGCCTCACCGACCTCGGCCTGACCCTCGTCGAGCCCATCGCGGTCCTGACGGAATGGGCGAGGACGTACGGCGGCGCCGTCGTCAGCTTCCAGGAGGCGGCGGAAGAGGAGTCCGCGTCCGGCGGCTGACCTGCGGACCTCCTTCGGCTCCACCCCAGGCTCCCCACCCACTCGTGAGACGACCGGCGACGACCGGCCTGGAGACGCGGCGGCCCGGGCCGCCGCTCAGTGCCGCACGCCGACTGCCGCAGCCGTACGAGAACAGAACCGCGGTAGCGCGCCCGTGCTGCCCCATGCCACACTCACTGTTATAGAACTCACTGAGGAGTTATAGAACGACAGGAGCGTGGCATGCGAGACGTGTCGCTGTGGCGGGAGCCGGTCCCGCCGGACGGGACGATGGGCGAGCCCCGGGCGCGGGGCCGGTTCGGCGAGTACGGCGGACGGTACGCGCCGGAGTCCCTGGTGGAGGCGTGCCGCGAGGTGGCCGAGGCGTTCCGGGAGGCCTGGGCGGATCCGGGATTCCGCGGCGCCCTGGCGCGGCTTCTCGCCGTGCACGCCGGGCGGCCGACCCCGCTCACCCCGGCCGGCCGGCTGTCGGAGGCGCTGGGGGTGCGGCTGTACCTCAAGCGCGAGGATCTCACCCACACCGGATCCCACAAGATCAACAACGTGCTGGGCCAGGCCCTGCTGGCCGCCCGGATGGGACGGCGCAGGCTGATCGCCGAGACGGGAGCGGGCCAGCACGGGGTGGCCACCGCGACCGCCGCCGCGCTGCTCGGGCTGGAGGCCACGGTGTTCATGGGTGAGCGCGACATCGAGCGGCAGGCGCTGAACGTCTTCCGGATGCGCATGCTGGGCGCCGAGGTGGTCCCGGTGACCACCGGCAGCCGTACCCTCAAGGACGCGACCAGCGAGGCCATGCGGCACTGGGTGGGCGCGACCGGGGACTCCCACTACTGCATCGGCTCGGTCGTCGGGCCGGATCCGTACCCCTGGATGGTCAGGGAGCTGCAGCGGGTCATCGGTGACGAGGCCCGCGGGCAGTGCGCCGCCGAGCTGCGGACCGGCGTCCCCGACTACGTGGTCGCGTGCGTCGGCGGCGGCTCCAACGCGGCCGGCACGTTCGCCGGGTTCGCCGACACTCCGGCGCGCCTGGTCGGTGTCGAGGCGGAGGGCGGCGCCGGGGCGGCCCGCGGCCGGCTCGGCGTCCTGCACGGCTGCCGCTCGCTGTTCCTGCAGGACGACGACGGGCAGATCACCCAGCCGCACTCCATCGCCGCCGGGCTCGACTACCCGGGAGTCGGCCCGGAGCACGCCCACCTGCGCGACCTGGGCCGGGCCCGCTACGTCACCGTGACCGACGACGAGGCGGTCGGCGCGGCGGTGCGGCTGGCGCGCACCGAGGGCATCGTCCCGGCGCTCGAATCGGCGCACGCCCTCGCCTGGGTGATCCGCGCGGCCGGCGACGGCGATCTGCCCGCGGGATCGACGGTGCTGATGACGTTGTCCGGCCGCGGTGACAAGGACGTCTCCACCCTGAAGGAGCTGCTGTGACGAACCACAGGACGGACCCCACCCTGGCCACGGGCGCGGTCGAACGCCACCTGCGGGCCCGCCGGGACACCGGCCGCGGCCTGCTCATGCCGTACGTCACCGGGGGGATCACGCCCGGCTGGACGGAGTACCTGCGGGCGTTCGCCGACGCCGGGGCGGATGCGATCGAGGTCGGCCTGCCCTTCTCCGATCCGACGCTGGACGGCGTCACCATCCAGCGGGCGAGCGACACGGCACTGGCCCGGGGGGCGAGCACCCGCCGGATCCTCGCCGACCTGTCCGGTCTGCCGGACCCGGGCGTGCCGCTGGTCGCCAGCACCTACTACAACCTGGTGCTGCACGACGGCCCCGAGGCGTTCTGCGACGCGTTGCGCAGGGCCGGCGTCGGCGGCCTGATCGTGCCCGACCTGCCGGTGCACGAGGCGGACGAGCTGACGGACGTGGCCGCCGCCGCCGGGATCGAACTGGTCCTGCTGGCGTCGCCGGCGACGCCGCAGCCGCGACTGGCGGAGATCTCGCGCCGAAGCCGCGGATTCGTCTACGCGGTGTCGCTGATGGGCACCACCGGTGAGCGGGCCGCCCTCGCCGCCTCGGCGGCGGAGCTCACCGGGCGGATCAGGCGCGTCACCGACCGGCCGGTCTTGCTAGGATTTGGCATTTCCACCCCGGACCAGGCCCGCGAAGCCCGCCGGCACGCCGACGGCGTGGTGGTCGGCGCCGCGGTCATGCGGCGGGTGCTCGACGGGGCCGGGCCGGACGACCTGCGGGACTTCCTCGCGCCCCTGCGGCAGGCCCTCGACCAGGAGTGTGACCGACCACGATGACCCCCGACGGGACCCCCGACGCCGGGCACGAGGCGAGATACCGCGTCATCGCCGCCGACCTCGCCGCGAAGATCCGGTCGGGACACTACGCCCCCGGTGAGGCCCTGCCGCCGCAACGGGAGCTGAGCGCCTCCTACGGGGTGACCCTCATGACGCTGCGCCAGGCGTTGCGGGAGCTCAGCGACGAGCGGCTGATCGTGCAGCGGCCCGGCAGGGGCACGTTCGTCGCCCCGCCGCATCTGGCGTACCAGCTCGACTCGCTCCGCAGCCTCGCCGACGACCTGCGTAAGCAGGGCCACGACGTGCGGACCGTGGTGACCGGGCGGGCCGTGCGCCGGGCCCCCGCCCAGATCGCCTCCGAGCTGCGGCTGCGGCCCGGTGACACCGCCCTGCGGCTGGAGCGGGTCCGCGAGTTCGCGGGGCGTCCCGCGGTGCACCAGGTGTCCTGGGTCCGCCGGCCGGTCGCCGACCAGATCCGCGACCGGGACTTCACCGCCGTCTCCCTCTACACGGCCCTCGCCGACGCGGGGGTCGCGGTCGCCCGGGCGTCCGAGGTGGTCCGGCCGGGTCTGCTCGACCCCGCCGCCGCCCGCCACCTCCACGAGCCGCAGGGCAGCCCGGTGCTCGTCAGCACCCGGATCACCTACACGCTCGACGCCACGCCCGTGGTGTCCGACCACGCCACCATCCTCGGCAGCATGATGGAGATCCGTACCGAACGCGCCGCCACCGGCCTATCCCTCACCTGGGGCGCCGTCAGCTGAGCACCTGTGCGCGGTCTGTCCACGTTCGTGGCCGAGGCCATCAGCGGCGTCGCGGCGTGTAGGGAGCCAGAGCAGCGATGTCCACATCCGCGTCGGGCCAGCGAGAACGCAGCGCCTCGGCCAGGCGCCGGCACAGGCCCGTCAGCTGCGGCAGGGCATGGTGCGCCCGAGCGGTGTCGGCGGCGGCTTCCAAGGTCGTCACGAGTTGGGCGCGGCTGTCCTCCCCCGCCGGCCGCCCGTCCAGTGCCGGCAGACGCCGGAGACGGGTCAGCGCGAATGCCACGCATGCCGCCGCCAGGGCGACACCGTAGAGCCGATCATCCTCGGCCTGCGGCACCCCGGTCGCCAGAGCCCGCCGATAGGTCTCGGCGACCTGCGGCAGCGGCGCCGAGCCGCCGGGCTGTGCGGGCATGCTCACCCACATCCAGGCCGGACCTGGCACATGCAGGCAGACGGCATCGTGCAGCGCATGGGTGAATCCGGCGAACTCGAAGTCGATCAGGCGTGCATCGGTCGGCCCATCCGGGCGGACCAGAACGTTGTTGGTTTCCGGATCGCCGTTGCTCAGCACCAGAAAGGGCCCGGGATCGGCCAGTTCCGACAGTGCGCGGGCGAACTCGCGTTCCACCGCCCCGCTGATCGTGACTCCCAGGGCCTCGGCCTGCGACAGACCCTCTTCGCGCAGCCGGGCCACATGCCCAAGCCGGTCGGTCTCCGGATCGACCTGTCCCAGGTCCGCTCGCCGCCGGTAGTACAGCCCCGCCTGTCCGGCGGTCAACGCGCCGAGTTCGCCACGGGCACGAGCGAAGGCCTCCAGGCGTACGGCATGCGCGGCGATGCCATCGCTGCGCAACAGTCCGTCCAGTGCGACCCGTGGCGCGAGATCCTGCAGAATGACGCGTCCCGCAGAGATGTCCGCCGCCAGCACGCGTGGTGCCAGATCGACGCGGAGGTCCTCCGCCAGAAACCGCAGTGCGGCTACTTCCGTGCACAACCGCCACGCCTCGGCACGCCTGCCGTCGGCATGAGGTCCCATCCACTTGACGATCACTGTCTCACCGCGGTCGGTCCGAGCACGAGCGACCCGCCAGGGCTCCAACCTCGTCCACTCCACCAGCTTGATCACTGGCATCAGCCTAGTGCGGCGGGCTTGCCGGCCTCGGTGGTCAGCGCGTAGCGGCACCGACGGTCTGCCCGACCCCCGAGCCGGTTCATGCCGTCGTTCCGATGGCACGACGTTCACGGAGGCTCGGTAGCACCGAGCAGGCCGCGGTTGTAACCCTCCGCGACCGCGGCCGCACGATCGTTGACGTCGAGCTTCGCATAGACGTTGAGCAGGTGCGTCTTGACCGTGGCCTCGGTGATGAACAGCCGGGCGGCCGAGCGTACGGCGCGCAGCAGCTCGTCCCGCGGCGCGTCCTTGAGCAGGTAGCCGGTGGCACCGGCCTCGATCGCGGGCAGCACGTGGCTGTCCGTGTCGTAGGTGGTCAGCACCAGCACCCGGGCCGACACACCGCGCCGGGTCAGCTCGCCGATCGCGGTGACGCCGTCCATGCCGGCCATCCGCAGGTCCATCAGGATCACGTCCGGCTCGAGCGTCTCGGCCAGCCGGACCGCCTCGGCCCCGTCCGCCGCCTCGCCGACCACGGTGAACTCGGGGTCGCGGGCGAACATGCTGCTCAACCCGTCCTGTACCACCGGGTGGTCGTCGGCGACGAGCAGCTTGATCGGGTCACTCACGAACGCACCTCCGCCGCCTTGGCGGGCAGGCAGGCCGAGATCCCGGTCCCATCCCCCACCTCCGATTCGATCTGCAACGTGCCCGACAACGCCTCGATCCGCTGCCGCATCGCCACCAATCCGAAGCCCCCGTCGCGCTCGATCCGGGAGGCCGGGTCGAAGCCGCAGCCGTCATCGCGTACGTCGAGGGCCACCTGCCGGTCCATGTAGGGGCATGACGAGCATCCGAACGAAAAGTCCCGTTAACGGAGCAGCGTTAAGCGGCTTGCCGTGACTTTCCGTTCAAATGCGTCTCGCCGAAGGGTTTTCGCACGTCATGACGGATGCAGGCGGGTGGCCTGAACGGCTGTGACACGGGCGGCGTACACGCGGTGCGCCTTGCGCTCGGTTGGGCCAGCATTGGCGAGGGCAGCGCTCTGCTCCAGCGCGGCGCGGTGGAGTGCGAGCGGGGCCGTGATGCGGACTGAGTAGCCGTGGCCGCGGCGGATGGTCTGCCCGGAGGCGAGGGCCTGGCGGACGGTTTCATCACCAGCCGTACGCAGGTGATCGGCGAGCAGTCCCGGCAGATCAAGGGTCGCGTCCAGGCCCAGCGCGGGCACGCGATGCCGCTCGCCGGTGTCGGTCGGCGGCGCGTCGAGTTGGTCGGGCATGTTGCGGGCGTCGGCGGCATCCAGGACACGGCGGATGGTCTTGGGGGTGACCTGGTGCCGCCGGGCCAGGGCCTTGAACGGCGGCACCCTGGCGGTACTCCTCGACGATGGCGGCCGCCTTGTCCTGGTCGAGGGCGGCGGGGCGGCCGAGGGTCTTGCCGGCGGCCTTGGCGGCGGCGACGCCCTGGCGGGTGTTCTCGCCGATCATGTCGCGCTGGAACTCCAGCACGGCCTCCAGGACCGAGACCATCATTTTCGTGCCAGGGTCGTCGCTGGCCAGGTCGATGCCGGACAACAGTCCGGATTCGACGCGCAGGTGGAGGCCGCGGCGGATGAGTACGGGGCGCAGGGCGAGGATGTCGGCGACGGAGCGGAACAGGCGGGCGGCGTCGGCGATACGGATGGTGTCGCCGACTGCGGCCGCATGCAGCAGTGTGGTGAAGCCCGCGCGGTCGAGGGAGAGCTGCCGGCTGGAGGTGGCGGGGTCTTCGTAGACCGGGGCGCCTGCGGTCAGCAGGGCGGTGAGGGCGTGCCGCTGGCGGGCGTCGGTCTGCTTGTCGGTGGAGTGCCGCAGATAGACCAGGTCAGCCACGCCCGGCATCCGCTGAGTGGTTGCTGGTGAAGGGGATCGCCGTGCTGTTCCAGTCGGTCTGCTCGACCAGGGCCATCGTGTCCCCTTGCCGAAGGTCGGCCTTGTGGGAGCCGACGGGTTTCTGCGGCCACTTTAAGGGGGCGGAAAGGGGAGGCGAAAGTCTGGATCGGATTCCATTGGATCGACCGGCCGTTTTCGCAGGTGGCGGACGGCGGCTTGATTGGATCCGCCCAAGTGGGCGCAATCGACCGATTGCGCCCCCGCTCGCCATCGGCTTGGCACGGCGGGGATCACGCTCTCGTCGTGCCGCCCCCTGGGAGATCGTTTCTCATAGCACACCTGGACTTCGATGCTGACAGGCGTCGCCGTGGCTATCTGGGGTTGTTCGCATCTTTTCGCAGGGCAGGAAGATGTCATCTTGCCAGGCACGTAAAGGCACGTTGGCTGGCATGCTGGCATGCTGGGGTGAACGCATGTTCAGGTCGTGGTGATGTTCGTTCAATGCCTGTCCGCGGGGCCCGGTCAGGGCGGCGGCTCGCCGTAGCTATAGGTGCCCGAGCTGCAGGCCGTGAGCAGGTCGGCGCTTCAACGCGGCTGGCTGGTGGGGTGTGCCGGCTGGGTGGCTGCCAGGCTGGTCAGGAGCTTGAGCCGCTCTTCGGAGGTGCTGCCTGGTTCGGCGGTGTAGATGGTGAGGTCGTACACGGTCCGGCTGGAGATGGGCAGGTCGAGGGACTGGTAGGTCACCTCCAGGTCGCCGACCTGCGGGTGCCGCAGCCGCTTGCTGCCAGCGTGGCGGATGCGCACGTCGTGGGCGGCCCACTGGCTGCGGAACGCGGTGCTGAGCGTGGACAGCTCGCCGACGAGGTCGCGTAGCGCCCGGTCGTGGGGCTCGCGTCCGGCCTCGGCGCGCAGCAGCGCGGCGCTGACGGCGGTGGCCGCGTCCCAGTCGACGAAGAACCGCTGGGAGCCCGGGTCGAGGAAGACGTAGCGGGCGAGGTTGGCGCGGCCGTTCGGTGTGGTGGCAGGGCTGTCGAAGACCGGCGCGAGCAGGGCCCGGGCCAGCGCGTTGTGGGCGACGAGGTCCTGGCGGCCGTTGCGTACGAACGCCGCCGACATCGTCATGGAGTCCAGCAGCCACTGGACGCGCGGCGGGACCTGGACGTCCTTGCGGCGCGAAGGTGCGCGGCGGGCGGGCCGGGCGGCCTGGGCCAGGTCGAACAAGTAGGTGCGTTCGTCCTGGTCCAGGCGAAGGGCCTGGGCGACCGCGTCGAGCACCTCTTCCGATACGCCGCTGATGTGGCCCTTCTCCAGCCGGGTGTACCACTCGGTACTCACACCGGCCAGCACCGCGACCTCCTCGCGGCGCAGCCCGGGGACCCGGCGCCGGCCGCTGGTGGGCAGCCCGACCCGCTCCGGGGCCAGCTTCGCGCGCCGGGTGGCGAGGAAATCCCGGATCTGGGCACGGTGGTCGGGCCGGTCCTCCATGCCCCCACGGTAACCGCAGGGTTCGCGCAGGCGCCGACGGTAAGGGGGTTGAACTTATCCCCTCTATAAACGCGCTCTGCTTCGCGCCCGGCCGGGCGGGTTTCCTGGGATCAGCGAATCGAACGCGACCTGCGACACGGAGATGGACCCTGTCCGACCAGCTCTTGTAGCGGTGATCGGCCCGCCCATCACCGTCGAAGCCCTGTGATGCCAGGACCTCCAGCACCCGGGAGTATGACCATGACCGGCAAGACCGTACTGATCACCGGCGCGACCAGCGGCATCGGCGCCCACACCGCACGACTGCTCCTCGACCGCGGCCACCGCGTGGCCGTCACCGGCCGAGACGAGACCAAACTCAAGTCCTTCCTCAACGAGACCGGCCACCCCGACCGCCTGCTCGGCATCATCGCCGACGCCGCCGACTGGCCGGCCACCCACGCCGCCGTGACCCGCACCGTGGCACACTTCGGCGCCCTGCACGCCGCAGTGGCCAACGCCGGCTTCATCCCCGCCGACCACCCGCGCACCATCGCCGACGGCGACCCGGACCTGTGGGCGCCCATGGTCCTCACCAACGTCCTCGGCCCCGCCCTGCTGGCCAACGCCGCCCTCCCCCACCTCGAGACCACGGGCGGGCGGCTGGTGCTCATCGGCAGCGTCGCCGGCCTGAAGAACAGCCCCGCCAACCTCTACTCCGCCACCAAATGGGCCGTCACCGGCATGGCCGAGAACCTGCGCATGTACGCCACCAGCCGCGGCATCGGCGTCACCCTCGTCAACCCCGGCATGACCGACACCGCCTTCTGGCAAGGCGGCGTCCCGCCCTTCGCCCTGTCCCCCAAGCCCGTCGCCAAGGCCATCTGCTTCGCCCTCGACCAGCCGGCCGACGTCGACCTCAACACCCTGACCATCCGGCCGGTCGGCCAGCCCGTCTGAGGCAGATCTGACGCCCTGTGGCATCGCAGCCGGTCGTGAGCCGTGATGTTCGCATCGGAAGCGAGACAGCCACCCCGGCAGGCGGCCAGAGATCTCCTGGTCACGCCTGCGGATAGTCCGGCTCCAGTTCCACCGCATGAATCTCACTGCAAAGGAGAAGTCCATGAAACGCATCACCAAACGCGCGGCCCTGGCCGCTCTGGCGTCCGTCGCGGTGACGGCCTCACTTGCCGTCGCCCTCCCGACGGCGGCGTACGCGATCAATGAGGTCCCGTGCGGCGACCGGACCGACCTCGTGCGCGCCACAATCCACGCAACCGGCGGCTCGTCAGCCGACTACTGCTACGCCAACGGCGGAACGGATATGTACGTCCAGGATGTCTGGTGGGTCACCCGGATCTCGACCGGTAACAACCGCGTCCAGTGGTACGGGGACGGAAGGTGGCAGCCGGCTCAGCCGATCCCGAAGTGGACCGTGTTCACCTGGCCGAACCATCCCGGTGGGGTCCGCATCCAGGGGATCAGGATCGTCTGAACTGCCGGCGATATCGGGGCGGCGGTCCTGCCCGATCGCCGCTCCGGCCGGCAAGGCCCCGGGGTACAGCCCCGGGAAAGCCGGGCTCCCACATTGAGGTCGCGAGTTCGCGTCACCACCACTGACATCAACGCGGACGAAACCAGCGTGTCCCAGGTCGGGGTGCGGGCCGGCGTCTGATCCTTGCCGGTCAGCCAGATCGCGTAAGCGATGTCCTCGCCGAACTTCCACACCAGGTCGCGGCGGATGTCGGCGAGGTCGGGGTCGCTGTCGGTGGGCCGGGAGGGCTTGCGTCGCCACCAGTTCATGGTGTCGATGCTGGCATCTGCCCGGCCCGGGACGGGCCGTCTTCTGTCGATCTCGGCGTTCACGGGGGGCGTTACGGCAGTTTCGCCAGGACGTCGTGCGGGCGCACGGGCGGGTCTGCGTTCGCACGCACGAACCCTTGTGCACGCGCGTGAGGCGTGTCCTGGTCCATGGGTGTCCCGGTTCTGCCGCGCCTCGCCCTGGAAATGACGGTGCAATTGAGGCATGAAGAGTCGATCTCCGTCGCCATCTGCCCGCACGGTCATCACCTCGGCGGCAGCGGCCAGAGCCCGCCGCGCCACTCGGACCGCGATCGCACCCAGCCCCGCCGCGCCACCGACCGGCGGCCGGCGGCGATTACCCCGGTTGATATGGCTTGTCGCCGCTGTGGCCGTGATCGGGGCCGTGGTGTGGGCGGCGGTGTCCCTGGATGTTGCTGACTGGGCTCGCTGGACCTTGGCCGGCATCGCGATCGCTGCGGTGTCCAGCCTGGGCATCGCTGTCTTGATCGGGCCTGCCGCCCGCCGCCTGGCCGGCGAACACCAGCCACTTACCCCGGCCGAACGCCGGCAGATGACCGCCACCGAACGCGTCGAGGCCATCAACGCCGCCCGGCACACCCTGATCCAGGCCGCCACCGGACTGGTCGTCATCGGCGGCGTGGTGTTCACCGCCCAAGGCCTCTGGTACACCGCCCAGAGCCTGGACGCCTCCCGCCAAGCCCAGCGCACCACCGAACAAGGACAAATCACCGACCGCTACACCAAAGCCGTCGAACAACTCGGCTCCCGCACCAGCCTGGACGTCCGCCTCGGCGGCATCTACGCCTTGGAGCGCCTGGCCCAGGACTCCCCCCGCGACCACCAGACCATCTACGACGTCCTGACCGCGTTCATCCGCGAACACGACCCCAAACCCAAAGCCGCCATGCCCGCAACACCCGCCACCGACATCCAAGCCGTCCTCACCATCATCGGCCGCCGCAACACCAACCTCGAGCACAGCTTCACTGAGCTCGATCTCTCACACATCCGCATCCGGGGCGCTGACCTGAGCGGCAGGCAGCTGATGCACGTGAACCTGAACGGCGCGAACCTGAACGGCGCGAACCTGCGCGGCGCGGACCTGCGCAGCGCGAACCTGGGCGATGCGGACCTGGGCGATGCGGATCTGAGCGACGCGAACCTAAACTACGCGAACCTGGGCGGCGCGGACCTGCGCAGCGCGGACCTGGGCGACGCGGACCTGAACCGCTCGTACCTGGGCAGCAGGGCGAACCTGCGCGGCGCGGACCTGCGCGGCGCGGACCTGAACCGCGCGGACCTGGGCGGTGCGGATCTGCGCGGTGCGGACCTGCGCGGCACGGACCTGGGCGACGCGTACCTGCTCGGCGCGGACCTGCGCGGCGCGGACCTGCGGGAGGTGCGGGGTCGGACACCGGATCAGATACGGGACATGGCTCGCACTGACTCCGCGACGCAGTTCTGAATGCCGCCTGCGAAACACGGTCGCGAGATGCCGGAGGTGCTCAGATGCTTGCCTATGCACGACGTGGTTACGCACGCGGGCGGGCTTCTATAGCCCGGTGACGGGGTTGTCGGTCCAGCGGTCGCCTTCTTCGAGGTAGCCGAGTAGGGCGGCCGAGCCGTCGGCCCATCCGCCGTGGCGGCCGATGCGTTCGAGCTGGGCGCCGGCGCGGCGGGCGGCGGTGGCGAACCCGCGGCGCAGCGAGTGGCCGGTCCACCGTCCGTCGAGTTCGGCGGCCGCGGCGATGCGGGTGACGACGTCGGCGATGGCCTCGGCGGTCATCCGGCCGTGCGGGTCGCCGATCGGGCGCCCGGCCCGGGTCATCGGGACGGCGACGCGGCCCCCCTCGTCGATGCGGACCAGCAGCGGCCCGGCGGTGCGACCGGCCGCGGCGAGCGCGGCCACCAGGTCGCGCACCGCGCGCACCGGGCAGGTGGCCGGCACCCGGCCGTAGGGCACGGCCGCCTCGGTGAAGGTTTTGATCTTGCGCCGGTAGAGGTGACCAGCAGCCCGTCGGGGGTCTCGGCGACGTCGGCGATGTCGAGCGCGGCCAGCTCGCTGACGCGGGCGGCGCAGGCGTAGCCCAGCAGCAGCAGCGCGGCGTCGCGCTTGCCGGCCAATGTCGAGCGGTCGAGGGTGGCGAGCATGGCGCGCAGCGCGTCGGGGACCGCGGCGTCGGCCCGGCGCGGCCGCGCGGCCGGGTCCTTCGCCAGGGCCAGGCGCTCGCGGTAGCCGGACAGCACCTTGCGGGCGGCCTTGGTCTGCGGCGGGTCGACGTCGGCGGCCTGGTGCATGGTGCGGATCGCGGCCAGCGCCCGCTCGATGGACGGCGGGGCCAGCGACCGGCCGGTGCGCGCCGAGGGCGCGGCGGTCAGGTGGGTGACGTACTCGGTGACGGTCTGCGCGGTCGCCGGCAGCGGGCTGCGGCCCGTGGCCGAGCACCAGGCGGTGAACGCCGACCAGTCGCGGGCGTAGGCCCGGCGGGTCGATGCGGGGACGCCGGCCTCGATGGCGGCGCGGGCGGCGGCGCTGAGCGACAGGTCCGCCTCGCCGTGCCCGGCGGCGGGGGCGAGCGGGCCGGTCGGGCGGGGGGCGAGCGCGGTCACGGGGTGTACCTCCGGGGGTCGGTGTTGCTCTTGAGAAGGAACATTTTCAAGAGCCAGATCCACGACTCTGGGCTACACGCGCCGCAAGGTGCTCCACTGTCACATCCGTGGCACAGGCCGAATCGGGAGGCGGAGATAACCCAACTTGGCGGCCGATGTGATGAGGATCACAGCCAGACGGCCACCAGGGGGATGATCAGGCACGTTGCGGCGACCTGCGATCGGGCCAGGCCAATCCGTTGCTCTCGGGCAATGATCACGGTTGGCCTGGCCCCGGTGTCGGTACTACGTTCCGTGCCTGTCGCCTGAGTGCGGCCAGCTCTTCGCCGTACGGCCTGTCACCCCCGGGGGATCGGCCGACCGGGACCTTGGTCGATCCCGACCAATCCCCAACCGGGCCCGGTGGGAAGTGAGAGATGGCTGCCCTTCGGAGGCACTCGTCACTGGTCCTTGAGCGGGTCGCGGCTCGCTGGAGGGGGACCCGGGAGCGTGCTCGACTCGCTGCAGCAGTCAGCCGCCGATGGTTCGCCTCGGCACGTCGCACCTTGCCCGTATGGGGACCGCTCGCGGTGCGAGTGGGCCTCTCCGTCATGGAGTGGCTTAACGACAGCGAGCCCAAGTAGGCGGCCGCCTACCTGAGCTCGCGGTAGCGAAAACAGGCTCTGTCTTGGTTGCAGCCCGGGCAGAGCCTTTTCGTATTGTGCGCGGTTGCTACAACCGCGTTGTGGACCATAGCCCGGCGGATCACCTTTGCCAACTCCCTTGTACATACGCAACATCCCAGCTTGGGGCAGGTGCGGAGTTTGCTGAGGGGCTGAGCAGGCGCAACGTACCGCAACAAGACGTGATAGTGATCCCCGTCACAGTGTTGTGCCGCAGGTGCGTGCACCGCTATGCACACGGCTGCACACCCACCCTGGCTACCGAGCAGTAGGCAGCGGTCAGGGTTAGCGCCAGTCGAGGGTGATGGTGCGGTGTACTCCGGCCTCGAGCATCGCCTGGGCCGGTGCTGGCCGTTGGTGTACGAGGCGGGTGCGAAGGCCGACCATCGTCCGTCGTGGCCCAGGATGATGGGGTCGGCCACCCAGCGTGTGCAGCGCGTACAGCTCCCACTCCGACATGCCTGCGGTACGGGCGTCGTCGAGCACGGCGTGGCTCCATCACGCTCGAGTGGGCGAAGAGCCTGAGCAAACGACTGTCTGAGGGCGCCTACACCATGGCCGATGATCCGGGTTCGTGGCGAACGGTCCCCGGTCACCTCAAGATGCGCTTCTAATCAAACTTGACTAGACGTTTCCTCCTCGTGTACTCTGGCCAAGTAGTCAAGCTTGACTAGCCTCTACCAATCCGTTCGCAACACCGAGACAAGGAATCGAACCCATGGGAAAGTTCGCGATCGAGACGAGAGGGTTGAGCGGAGGTGGGCGCGTGTCGGCGACGAAGCTCCTGGTACTCGGTATCGTGCACCTCTCCGGCGGCGCGCATGGCTACCAGGTGCGGTCCGAACTGCAGAGCTGGGGTGCGGAGAGTTGGGCCAAGATCAAGCCCGGCTCGATTTATCACGCGCTGAAGAAGGCGGCGGCTGATGGCCTCCTCACCGAACACGCCGAGCCGGGCAACTCTGGGCCGGAGCGCGTTCTGTACCGCGCGACAGCTCGGGGACGTGACGAGATGGTCGAACTGGTCCGCGACGGTCTGCGGCGCACCCACGACGCGGACATGCTCAACGCGTCCATCGCCATGTTGCCCATGCTGACCAGGACAGATGCCATCGCGCAGGTTAACGAGCGGGTCGCGCGCCTGGAAGCGGAGCTCGTAGAGCAGGCCAAGTGGCGGGAGCACCCCAATCGGGACGCCCCCGAACACGTCCGCGATCAGGCCGAACTGTGGGCGGGACACGCACGCACCGAACTGGAGTGGGCGAAGAGCCTGAGCAAACGACTGTCTGAGGGCGCCTACACCATGGCCGATGATCCGGGTTCGTGGCGAACGGTCCCCGGTCACCTCAAGATGCGCTTCTAATCAAACTTGACTAGACGTTTCCTCCTCGTGCACTCTGGCCAAGTAGTCAAACTTGACTAGCCTCTACCAATCCGTTCGCAACACCGAGACAAGGAATCGAACCCATGGGAAAGTTCGCGATCGAGACGAGAGGGTTGAAGAAGAGCTTCGGCACGACCCACGCGGTCGCCGGTGTGGACCTGGCCGTGAGCGCCGGGGGCGTGTACGGCGTGCTCGGTCCGAACGGGGCGGGCAAGACCACCACGATCCGCATGCTGGCCACGCTCCTGCGCCCCGACGCCGGAGAGGCGCAAGTGCTCGGCTACGACGTCGTGCGTGACGCCCAGGCGGTGCGGAGCAGGGTGGGCCTCACCGGGCAGTTCGCGTCGGTCGACGAGGACCTCACCGGGGTGGAGAACCTGCTGCTGCTCGCCAGGCTGCTCGGCTACTCACGCCGCCGAGGCAGGCAGCGGGCGACCGACCTGCTCGACGCGTTAGGTCTTGCCGAGGCGGCCGACCGGCAGGTGAAGAAGTACTCCGGCGGGATGCGCCGGCGCATCGACATCGCGGCGAGCCTGGTCGTCACCCCCGAACTGATCTTCCTCGACGAGCCCACGACCGGGCTCGACCCGCGCAGCAGGAACCAGGTCTGGGAAATCGTCAGGGGCATGGTCGCCGAGGGCGCCACCGTGTTGCTGACCACGCAGTACCTCGACGAGGCCGACCAGCTGGCCGACCGGATAGCGGTGATCGACCACGGGAAGGTGATCGCCGAGGGCTCGAGCGGCGAGCTCAAGGCATCGGTCGGCGCCGGCTCGCTGCACGTACGGCTACGTGCGCCCGAGCAGCGGGCCGAGGCCGAACGGGTCCTCGCCAGCGTCCTCGAGGTGCCGGCCGAGCCGTCCGCCGACCCGGCCGCGCTGTCCGCGCGGATCTCCGACCCCGAGCGGGTCGCCCGCGCCCTGGCCGAGCTGTCCCGCAGCGGCATCGACGTCACCGAGTTCGCGCTCGGTCAGCCGAGCCTGGACGAGGTGTTCCTCACCCTGACCGGACACGCCGCCGAGGAGACACCCGAGGAGGATGCCGCATGAATGCCACGACCGCGGAGCAGGCGTCGGCGCCGGTCACCGAGGACGCGCTGCGCAGTGTGCTGTTGGCCGGTGAGCGGCCGTCTCGCCCCGGCCCGGTGCTCACCTCGTTGACATTCGGCTGGCGGGCGCTGCTGAAGATCAAACACGTGCCCGAGCAGCTCGTCGACGTGACCCTGTTCCCGATCATGTTCACGCTGATGTTCACCTACCTGTTCGGCGGCGCGCTCGCCGGGTCGACACAGGCGTACCTACAGTTCCTGCTGCCCGGCATCCTGGTGCAGGCGAACGTCATGATCACCATGAACACCGGCATTACGCTGAACACCGACATCCAGAAGGGGGTGTTCGACAGGTTCAGGTCACTTCCGGTGTGGCGACCGTCGCCGCTGGTCGGCGCCCTGCTCGGCGATGTGATGCGCTACTCGATCGGGTCGGCGATCGTGATCACGCTCGGCCTGGTCCTAGGGTTCCGGCCGGAGGGCGGCGCCGTCGGCGTGGTGCTCTCGGTGGTGCTGCTGCTGGTGTTCTCGTTCTGCCTGTCGTGGCTGTGGACGATGCTCAGCCTGATCCTGCGCACGCCGAACTCGGTGGCGGGGGTCAGCATGATGGTGATGTTCCCGCTGACGTTCGTGAGCAACATCTTCGTGGACCCGAAGACGATGCCCGGGTGGATGCAGGCGGTCGTCGAGGTCAACCCGATCACCCACCTGGCGACCGTGGTACGCGGCCTGATGGACGGCTCGGTGCCCGCCGGGGAAATCGGCTGGGTGCTCGTCTCGTCCGTACTTCTCGTCGCGGTCTTCGGTCCCATCACCATGGTCCTCTACCGCAACAAGGAGTAGATGCCGCTACCGCGAGCACTTGGTCGACATCAACTCCGACAACCCGGCCCACTCGGCCAACGCCATCACCGGTACCAGGCCCGGACACGACAAGGAGAGACGCATGAGCACCATCCCCAAGTCGGAAACCGTTGCGCACACGCCCGGGCGGGCGACCAGCATCGGGGTCTGGATTCTGCAAGTCGTGCTGGCGGCGATAATCGCCGGCGGCGGAATCTCGAAGCTCGCCGGCGACCCGGTCATGGTGGACATGTTCGCCGACATCGGGGCTGGCCAGTGGCTCCGGTACCTGGTCGGAGCGCTGGAGGTCGCGGGAGGGGTTGGACTTCTGATTCCGGCTCTGGCGGGCCTGGCCAGTCTCGGGTTGGCGGCATTGCTGACCGGTGCTGTCATCACCGATCAGTTCGTGCTCGAGCAGAGCCCTTGGCTGCCGCTCGCCCTTCTCGTCGTGGCGGCCGTGATCGCAAGGGCGCGGTGGTCGCGCACCGAGGCCGTCGTCGGCACGCTGCTCAGGCGCTGAGACAAACCTCTCGAACGGAGATGTGAGATGAACGAGATGGCCTTTCGCGTGACATCAAACGATGGCACCACCATCGCCTACGACCGGAAGGGAAGCGGCCCGGCTGTCGTCCTGGTAGGCGGCGCACAGGACGACGGAGCCGAGAACGCTCCCTTGGTACCTGCTCTCGCCGAGCACTTCACGGTTTACAACTATGCCCGTCGGGGACGCGGCGCGAGCGGCTTCACCGAGCCCTACGCCGTGGAGCGGGAGATCGAAGACCTGGATGCGTTGATCGCGGAGGCGGGCGGCTCGGCACACCTGTTCGGGGCGTCCTCTGGTGGCGCGCTGGCGCTGGAAGCCGCCGCGGCCGGGTCAGCCATCGACACGATCGCCGTCTGGGAGGTGCCCTATGCGGTCGGAGACGACATACGCCCGCGATTCGAGGAGTACATCGCGGACACCCGACGCGCCTTCGACGCCGGGCGAGACGAGGAGGTTCTCGAACTGTTCATGCGCATGACCGGCGCCTCCGACGACAACATCGCGGCCAGGAAAGCGGCAGGCAAGCAGACGGCGCATTGGGCGGATTCGGTCGCCCTCGCGCCCACGCTGGTCCACGACAGCCTCTTCCTCAACCGCTACCAATTGCCAGCCGATCGACTGGCAACGGTCACCCAACCGGTCCTGGTCACCACCGGAGGACCGATCACGGCCCCCTACATGGCAGGCCTGCCCTCGGACTTCTTCGACCGCGCAGCCGACGAGCTTGCAGACCTCCTACCCCACGCTCAACGGGAGACCCTCGAGGGGCCGGATCACGTCGTCGACCCACAGACCGTCGGCCGGCTGTTGCTACGGTTCTTCAGCAGCGAACACTGAGGGGCCCGCGAGGTGTTGCGGGAAGACCAATTAGGCACCGCGCAAGCAGATCATCGTCGCGCCAGGGACACGGGGCGGACAGGTGGTGTCGAGGTTTGATGTCGTCGGCGGCATCACAGGCCTGATCCAGGGCGTGCTCGTCACCAACGTCTTCGTCACCACGCAAGGCCGGGCCGTCGTACTGACCTGGGCTTCAGTGGGACTCGACCTGGCCTACTCGCGGCTCATCGGCTCCGTCGTCGGTCGTACCCCGCACTCCGGGCCGCCTCAGTACCGCCCACCGAACCCCTGCGCAGCACATGACCAGGCACCTCGGTAGGGCCAGTGATTCCGGGCTGTGGTCGCATGCGGTCACCGTTCCCGGGCGGTGGCCCGGTGCCGAAAGTCGTGCCCACGGCGTGCTCACGTCAGGAGTGCCACCGATGACGCAGCCGCGTTCCCGGGTCGACCTGTACGCGGCGATCCGACGGGATGCCCGATCTGGGATGTCCAACCGCGCGCTGCAGCGCAAGCACGGCGTCGGCTTCCGAACCGTGACAGCGGCGCTGGAATCTGCATGGCCGAAGGAGAGAAAGCAACCGCCCAAACGCGGCTCACGGCTTGACGCGTACCGAGTGGTGATCGACGACTGGCTGCGCTCGGACCTCGACGCGCCGCGGAAGCAGCGACACACGGCGAAGCGGATCTTCGATCGCCTGCTTGACGAACATGACGGGGCCGGGGTGCGGAGTTGGTCCATCTCTTGTCAAGGTTCCGCCCCTACACACCGTTACCTCGCCCGTCGGCGTCTCAACTGATCATCTGGTTCAGCGACACGCACTTATCGAGGTGCTCGGACAGAACGCGGAACCTGGCAGAGATCCCGTTCCACTTCCTTGGAAGCGGAACGGCACGGCACGCTCGGCTGCCGGATCATGCGAACCGGGCATTCCGGCAGACGTCGTAGAAGATTGTCTTCTTGCCGTCGCCGGTGTTCCAGGCCCGCGAGTCCACCCATGCGGTGAATTCGGCCTCCGCCGGGGAGAAGTCCTTCAGCTTGTACGCCTCGCGGATGACGTCCTGGTGCTCGAATGGTGTGTTGCGCCGCTCGGTGTACCGCTTGATCTGCGAGATGTCCTCGATCCCGAGCTGCTCGCCGAGATACTCCAGCACCTCGTGAGGCACGTCCAGCGGATCGGTCAAGAAGCGCCCGACGAACCGGGCCGTGGTCAGTTGGAGGGCGAAGCCGAGACGGGCGTGTGCACCGCGCCGCTCGGCGATCAGCGTTCGATCTGCGTCATCGAGGAAGAAGAACCGCTCCAGCTCCGCCTGCGACGGAGCGCCCGAGTACCGGCCGTACGCGGCGGCCTCGCTGTCACTCAAGAACTCAACTGGCATAGACGCCGAAAGTAGGGCAGCCAACGCGCCCCGGACGAGCGGAAGATCAAATAGTTAGCTGGGACGTCCGCTAACGGGACTTTTCGTTCCGATGCTCGTCATGCCCCATGTAGGAGAGGGTGAGACCGACGCGGGTGGCGGTGCCGGCGTGCTTGGCGACGTTGGCCAACGCCTCCTGGGCGACCCGTAGCAGGACGACCTCGGCCTCCGGGCGCATCGTGCGGGTTTCGCCGGTGACGATGACCTGGGCCGGGATGCTGTGGCGGGCCGACCACGCGGCCGCCACCTCGGTGATGGCGTCGGCCAGGCGGCCGGTCTCCAGCGGCTCCGGGCGCAACTCGTTCACCGAGCGCCGCGCCTCGGTCAGGCTCTCCCGGGCCAGCGCGGTCGCCGCGGCGTGGTGCCGCCGCCACGCGGCCGGGTCGTCGGCCGCGTGCTCGGCCGCCTGCAACTGGGTGACGATGCCGGTCAGGCCCTGGGCCAGCGTGTCGTGGATCTCCCGAGCCATCCGGGCCCGCTCGTCGAGGACGCCGGCCGCACGGGCCTGCTCGACCAGCCGTTCCTGCAGCGCCGCGTTCTCCGCCAGCGCCGCGGCCAGCCGCGCGTTGGCCTCCCGGGCCTCGCGCAGCGCCGCCTCACGGGAGTCGTAGTACCGCGCGCCGATCTCGCCCATCCAGGCCAGCAGGCACATCGGCGCGATGTTGACCACCAGGATCCCCAGGTACTCGAGGCGGCCGGCCCAGGAGCCGGTGTCCGGGCCGGCCGACTGTGCCGTGCCGGCCACCACCGCGACGCCGGCGATGAAGTACAGCTCACGCGGATCGCCCGATCTCCCGAGCTGGCGGTGGAAGCGGTCGTTCGCCCACGCGGTGGAGCGGCTCCACGGATCGGTGCATTCAGGGATGCGGAGGCAGGGCGGAACTACTCGGTGATACCGTATAGTGGTACTCGGTGGCACGTAGTACCGAAAGGGCTGAGGAGCACCTGTGATGGACGACCTGACGGAGATGTTGAAGGGCACCCTCGAAGGGTGCGTGCTCCAGATCATCGGCAGCGAGGAAACCTACGGGTACGCCATCACCCGTCAGCTGAACGAACTCGGCTTCACCGACGTCATCGAGGGGACGGTGTACACCATCCTGCTGCGGCTGGAGAGGAACGGGCTCGTCCAGGTGACGAAACGACCGTCCGGGGTCGGTCCGCCGCGCAAGTTCTACGCCCTCAACGACGCCGGACGCGAGGAACTCACGAAGTTCTGGGCGAAATGGCAGTACCTCTCATCACGCATCGACAGGCTCAAGAAGGGCGGGACATGAACTTCTGGGAGAAAGTCACAGGCAGCGATCTCACCAGGGAATGGAAGGCGTTCGAAGCCCGGGCCGAGGCCCTGCCGGACGACTACCGGGCGGCGTGGGGACAGATCATCGCCCACCTCCTCCCCTACGGGGACTTCACCGGCCGCAACCTGATGCCGATCCTCGACGCCGCCCTGGGGCTGCTCGAAGTAGCGGCGGCGGACGGGCAGAGCGCCCATGACGTGCTCGGCGAGGACGTCCGCGGCTTCTGCACCGCGCTTGCCGGTGGCGAAGGGGCGCGAACCTATCGCGACCGGTGGCGCGAGCAGTTGAACAGGAACGTCGCGAGGAAACTGAGCCGGCTGGGAGGCTGACGTGAGCATCCACGACATCGTCGAGGGCAAGAAACAGTGGCGGGCGCACGTGGCGCGGGTCAAGGCTCTCCCGCCGGACTACCAGATCGTCTACAAGGAGATGCAGAAGTACCTGTTCAAGGTCGGACCGATCGACCTGCCTGACGGGCCCCTGCTCCCCGGGATCGTCGACTTCTTCGAGGAGGGCGTCGCCGCAGGCAAGGGAGTCGTGGAACTCATCGGCACCGACGTCGCCGCGTTCTGCGACGACCTGGTCAAGGACTCCCCTACCTACGCCGACGTCTACCAGGAATCGATCAGCGCGAAACCCGGCGCGGACGAGAAGTGACGCCCGCCGTCCCCGGCAAGCAGATGCTCCACCGGGGCCTCATCCGGCGCCGGGAAGGCTGGCGACCTGGCGGCTCAGTACGGCCAGCAGGCCCGCCATGACCACGCCGACGGCCGCGAGGCCGGCCCGGTCGGCCGCCGTGTCGGTGTTGGAGACCAGGCCGAAGGCGGTGTGGGCGACCAGTGCGCCGGAGGCCAGGGCGAGACCGTGCCGGTCGGTCCACCGGTCGCCGGCTGTCCACCGGCGCAGTGACCACGCGGCGGCCACCGCCACGACGGCGGCGGCCGACATGGGCACGACCACCCACCCGCCGTGCGTGAAGGCGGGCCGGGTCGCGCCGTCGAAGGGGAACAGCAGAGCCAGGAATCCGAAGACGGCCACCGCGCCGGCCATTCCCGCCACCGCGGGGGCGGGCGGCCTGATCGAGGGCGCGCCAGGCCGGGGCCTCAGCCGCAGCCCGGCCACCACCAGCAGGGCCACGGCGACGGCGCAGCCCGCGAGGATCGCCGGCGGCGCCTGGTATCCGGGGTCGATGGAGGTCACGACCGTCACCCGCAGCAGCAGCGCGCCGAGGACGAAGACCGCCCCGGCCACCCACGTGCCGAGTCTGCCCAGGTAGGGCCGGTCGCGCAGGGACGGGACGATCAGGTCGGTCAGGAGGATCGGGATCGCGGCGCTGAAGACCGCGTGGTAGGGGATCTGCAGCTCGGCGTAGGCGCTGTTCAGGCCCAGGATTCGCGGCGCCCACCCGGCCGCGCCGTACATCGTGGGGCTGCTCAGCGCCTGCAGCGCCAGGCCCTCCTCGACGATGCCGTACGCGGCGCCGAGCAGCAGCACCCCGGTCCAGCCCGTCCCGGCCCGGCGTACGAGTTCGCGCACCAGGACGACGCCCGCGCCGTAGATCGGGATCCACAGCAGCAGGAGCCAGGCCATGCGCAGCGGCGGGTTGCCGAGGGTGAACTCGGCCACGAGCGGTGTGATCACCGCGAGGAGCAGTGCGGCCAGCCGGCCGCGCGTCTTGTTCGCCGTCATGCGGCCAGCGTGTGCCGCGAGCACGGCCCGCGTCTGCCGTCCCGGGTCCCGTCCGTGGCAACCCAGGTGACAACCCGGCGTCACTTCGGTTGCTGCCGCCGCCCGGCCCGCCGTCACTACGCTGGGCGTCCGTGACGGCAGACGTACGGCCCGGCCCCTCGCGGACCCGGCGGGACCGGGCGATCCGGGCGGGGAGCGTAGCCTGCGCGCTGGCCGCGGCGGCGGTCGTCGTGCGAGGCGAGCTCGGCGCGGCTTCCGGATGGCACCTGATCGCCGACACGGCCGGCGGTGCGGTGGCGTGCGGGGCGCTGTGGCTGTCGCGCCGGTGGCCGGCCACCACGGCGCTGGTCGCCGTGGCGCTGGCGGTGCCCGCGGCCTCGGCGTCGGTCGCGGCGGGCATCGCCACGCTGATGACCGCCCTGTACCGGCGTTCGGCCGTCGCGATCGGGATGGGCGCCGCGTGGGTGGCGGCGACGCTGGCCCGGTTCTGGCTGCGGCCGCCGGGGCTGGCGCCGTACGCGGTGTGGGCGCTGGTCGCGGTGCTGTTCGGGGTGGCGCTGACCGGGTGGGGGATGCTGGCGCGGGCCCGCCGTCAGCTGGTGCTGTCACTGGAGGAGCGGCTCCGCGGGGCCGGGGAGGAGCAGCGGCGGCGCGTCGAGCAGGCCCGCCACACCGAGCGTCTGGCCATCGCCCGCGAGATGCACGACGTGCTGGCGCACCGGCTGTCGCTGCTGGCGCTGCACGCCGGGGCGCTGGAGTTCAACGCGCGGGCCGACCCCGCAGAGGTGGTCGAGGCGGCCGCGGTGATGCGCTCCAGCGCGCACCAGGCGCTGCAGGAACTGCGCCAGGTCATCTCGGTCCTGCGCGAGGCGCCCGTCCTGGCCGTCCTCGACCTGCCGGCGCTGGTGGAGGAGGTACGGCGGGCGGGCGTGCGGGTCGAGATGCACGACGGCGGCCTGCGCCTGCCCGACCTGCCGGGCGCGACGGCGCGGGCCGCCTACCGGATCGTCCAGGAGGGCCTCACCAACGCCCGCAGACACGCCCCGGGCCGGCCGGTGACCGTACGCCTCGACGGAGGTCCCGGCCGGGGGCTGACCATCGAGGTGCGCAACCCCGTCACGACGTCCGTCCCCGGCTCCGTTCTCGTGCCCGGCTCCCCCGCGGGTGAGGGCGCCGGCCTGGCCGGGATGCGAGAGCGGGCCGAGCTGGCGGGCGGCCGGGTGGAGCGGGCCGGTGTGGAGGAAGGCGAGTTCCGGCTGGCGGTCTGGCTACCATGGCCGGTGTGAGCGCCATCCGCGTGCTGGTCGTGGACGACGACCCGCTCGTCAGGGCGGGCCTGACGCTGATGCTCAGGGGCGCCGACGAGCTCGTCGTGGTGGGCGGCGTGGCCGACGGCGCCGACGTCGCGGCCGCGGTCGACGCGCACGCGCCCGATGTGGTGCTCATGGACATCCGGATGCCCGGCCTGGACGGGATCGACGCCACCCGCCTGCTGCGGCGGCGGCCCAGCCCTCCCCACGTCATCATCCTGACCACCTTCGACGCCGACGAGCACGTCTTCGGCGCGCTGCGCGCCGGGGCCGGCGGGTTCCTGCTCAAGGACACCCCGCCGGAGGGCATCGTGGACGCGGTCCTGCGGGTCGCGGCGGGCGAGCCGATCCTGTCCCCCGACGTGACCCGGCGCCTGATCGCCCACCTGGCGCCGGAGGCGGAGGACCGCCGCCGCGACGACGCGCGCAGGCTCCTGTCCAGGCTCAGTGGCCGGGAGCGCGAGGTCGCCGCCGCGGTCGGCCGGGGCATGTCCAACGCGGACATCGCGGCCGAGCTCCACATGAGCGTCGGCACGGTCAAGAGCTACGTCTCCCGCATCCTCGCCAAGACCACCCTGGACAACCGCGTCCAGCTCGCCCTCATCGCCCACGACAACCCGCTCTGATCAACGGCGTTCCGGGTGCTGGGCGGACCGATATCATGGGCGCTTCGTAGTGGGGTCCTTCGAGGATGGGGAGGCTCGCAAAGTGGCGAGGCGAGCGCGACCATCGGCTTCCGACGTCCCCGCGGTGAACGGCGCCGCTCCTGAGCTGAACCCCGAAGAGGAGCGGCTGCTCGGCATCGTGTGGCGGGCCGACGGTCCCGTGGGCGCCCGGCTCGCGGGCCGCCAGCTGCGCGAGAGCGGGCTGGAGATCAGCGAGGCGACCGTCTCACGGATCTTCAAGCGCCTGGACGACTTCGGCCTCACCATGCCGTCGGGGCGCAAGGGCCGCACGCTGACCGAGCACGGGCGGCGCTGCGCCGAGGCGATGTCCGCGCGGCAGCGCCACGAGAAGGAGTTCACCCGGGCCTTCGACATCCGCACGGTGGAGCAGCTTCTCGACCTGCTGCACGCCAGGCGGGGCGTCGAGCGGGAGATCGCCGGCCGGGCGGCGGCCAAGGCGACCGACGACGACGTCGCGGGGCTCGAGGAGATCCTGCGCCGTCACGAGATGAGCCTGGACGACGACGAACACGCCCGCCAGATCGGCATGAACTTCCACCGGACGATCGCCCGCATCGCGGGCAGCGACCTGCTGGGGGCGCTGGCGGGCGCGGTGCTCAACGAGTCGCTCCTCCCGCTGGAGAAGGTGCTCGACGTGATCACCGGAGGTCACGGCACCGTGAGCCAGTCGGTGCCCGAGCACGCGGAGATCGTCTCCGCGATCCGCCGCCGGGATCCGGCGGCGGCGGCGGAGGCGATGGCCCGTCACCTCACCCGCCTGATCGACGAGGTCACCGACTTCTCCCGCAGCGACCAGGTCCGGATCTTCGACCGGTTGCTGATGTTCAGCCGTCAGTCGTGACGGTGGCGGCCGCCCGCGGGCGCCGCCTGATGTGGTCGACGACCTCCTCGATGGGCAGCACGTCGGCGTAGCGGGCGTTGATGTCGAAGAGGGCGGCCTCATGCGCCGAGTCGGAGCGGTCCCCTCGGCAGGACGCTCGCGGACTCGGCGGCGAACATTCCACTCGGCCGGCTGGCGGAGCCCGCCGAGATCGCATCGGTCGTCGAGTTCGTGCTCTCGGCCGACTCCTCGTTCATGACGGGCAGCGTTCTGGTCGCCGACGGCGGCTACACGGCCAGGTGAGCCGGGTGACCCCGTTCAGGATTCGCGGGTGCGGAGGTAGGCGTCCAGGCCCGCGGCGCCCCTGAGCATGGCGCGGCCCCGGGCCGACAGCCGGGCCTGCCAGTCCCGCAGGGCCGACTCCAGCGGGGCGACGCCCCCGGCGGAGCGGACCTGGGCGATCAGCGGGGCGATCTGCTCCAGCAGGTAGCCACCCCGCCGGAGCTGGTGGGCCAGCCGGGCGTCCCGTACGTCGTCGGCGCCGTAGACCCGGTAGCCCGTCCCCGGGTCGCGGCGCGGCCGGACCAGCCCGGCGTTCTCCCATTTGCGCAGGGTGGCCGGGCGGAGGCCGAGCCTGCGCGCCAGCGGGCCGATGAACGTGTCGCCGCGCTCCTGCGGCACGGGCGCGAGGTCGCGGAGCGCGGCCTCGACGGCCTCCAGGGTGCGGCGGTCGTCGAGGAGCCGGGCGTGGCTCTCGTCGACGATCCGCAGCGCGTCCTCGGTGGCGCCCCGGTTGACCGCCTGCATGATCGACGTGGCCGTCTGGTGACCGTGCCCGGGCACGAGGGCGAGGAACGCGCGCAGCGCCTGCGCGTGCAGCGTCGTGTAGACGCGGTAGCCGGAGGCGGTGCGTCCGGCGGCGGGCAGGATGCCGGCGTCCTCGTAGTTCCTGATCGCCTGGGTGGACAGGCCGTGCTCACGCGCCAGGTCCACCGGCCTCATGGATACATCACCGATTGAAGGTCCATCATGAAGAGAGCGGGGTGCGATCGGGAAAAGTTTACACCGAGAGTTCAACGATACCGTCGAAGGCATGGATATCAAGGACACGGCCCGGCCGCTCGACGGCGCGGGCGTCTCGGCGTTCCTCCGGTCGCTGCCGGCGGAACCCCTGCTGCTCGGGCTCGGCGAGGCCAGGCATTTCGTGGACGAGCTGGGCGAGGTGCGCAACGAGGTCTTCCGGCATCTGGTCGAGCACGAGGGCTACCGGTCGTTCGCCATCGAGAGCGACTGTCTCATGGGCCTGGTGGTGGACGACTACGTCAGGACGGGCGCGGGCAGTCTCGACGAGGTCATGGAACGCGGCTTCAGCCACGGCTTCGGCGCGGCACCGGCCAACCGCGAGCTCGTCCGCTGGATGCGCGCCTACAACGAGGAGCACGACGAGAGGCTCCGGTTCTTCGGGTTCGACGGCCCGCTCGAGTACTGGGCGGCGAGCCCGCGCCAGGCGCTCACCGCCCTCCACGGCCTCCTCGACGGCCCGCTCCCCTGCACCCCCGAAACCCTGGACGAGCTTCTCGGCCCGGACGACCGGTGGTCGGACGAGGCCACGGCCAGGGATCCGGCCCGGTCGATCGGCCGGTCCACCGAGGCCCGGCGGCTGCGGCTGATCGCCGACGACCTGGTGGCGTTGCTCGCCACGCAGGTTCCGCGGCTGAGCGCGGAGGACAGGGAGCGGGCGGCACTGTACGGGCGCACGGCCGTCGGCCTGCTCCGCTACCACCACTGGATGGCCGACGCGTCCCCGGCTCGGTGGACCCGGCTGTCGGCCCAGCGGGACGCGATGATGGCCGCGAACCTGCGGGCCGTCGCCGGGCACGGCCCGGCCCTGGTCTTCGGCCACAACCTCCACCTGCAGCGGAACAAGAGCGTCATGCCGTTCGGCGACCAGACGCTGGAGTGGTGGAGCGCCGGAGCGATCACCGGAGCGCACCTCGGCGACCGGTACGCCTTTCTCGCCTCGGCCCTCGGCACGACCGGTGACGACACCCCGCCCCCGGACACCGTCGAGGGCGTCCTGTCCACGCTCCCGTGGGACCGCGCCCTGGTCGACGCCCGCCGCCTGGCCCAGGCCGTCACCGAACCCACCCCGCGCGTCTCGGAGGATTTCCGCTACTTCCCGCTCGACCCGGCCCGGCTCGACACGATCGACGGGGTCGTCTTCCTCAAGCGGGCCCTGGTGTGAGCGTGCGCCGTACATGAAGTGACGCCGAGTTCGCGTCCAGCTCCCAGCCTTTCGCGTAGGCCGCCGCGAACTCCTCCCCGCCCAGCGTGGCCCGGCTCCGGCGGCTGAGCTCACGGACCTGCGGATCGGTGTGGTCGTGCGCTCCCCGCAGCCGGGCGGCGGCCCCGAGCAGTACGGCCGACTCGTGGTGCCGCCCGCGCGTCCCGGCGAGGGCGGCCGCGTTCACCGTCACCAGCGACAGGATCGGCAGTTCCCGGGTCGCCAGCGCGGCCGCGTACGCCTCCCGCAGCGCCTTCTCCACGCCGGACAGGTCGCCGAGCGCGAGGCAGAGCGCGGCCCGCGCGCTGCCGGCCAGCGTCCGGGCGTGGCCGGAGGGGAACGCGGAATCGTCGAGCAGGCGCCGCTCGGCGTCGTCGAGCAGGTCGGCCGCCCCGGACAGGTCGCCGAGCCGCACCCGCACGTCCGCCTCCCGCGCGTCGACCAGGACCAGCATCTCCGCCGACGACGCGTGCAGCGCACGCTCGCGGGCGGAGCCGATCAACGCCATCGCCCGGTCGGTGTCGCCGCGCCGGATGTGCATGTCGATCCAGCGCAGGTCGCTGTAGAGCTGGTCGCCGAGGCTGAGCGAGCCGAACTCGCCCGCCAGCACCCGGGCCTCGCGCAGGTCGGCCAGCGCGCCGTCGAGGTCGTCGTATCGCCGCAGCCAAGCGCGCATCGGCAAGGTGGCGGCCTGGCCCCACCGGTCACCGGCCTGCCGGAAGCGGGCCAGGGCGGCCGTCACGTGGACACGCGTCCGGTCGAGCGCGCCCGCGTTCTCGGCGATCTCGGCCAGGAACATGTGGGCCAGCCCGGACAGCCACACGTCGTCGCCGTCCGCCAGACGCTGGAAGATCGTTAGCGCGGCCTGCTCCTCCCGCAGGAAGAGCAGGATCGGGCCGAACACGCGGTAGTGGCTCGGCAGCTCCGGATGCGCGAGCAGCCGTTCTGCCAGCTCGCGCATCTCCGCCCGGTCGTCGGCGGCCTCCCGGGCGGTGATCCCCGACAGGATGTCCGCCCGGTTGAGCAGGTGGACGGCTCGGGCGCAGTCGCGCTCGGGCGCCGGCCCGCCGCCGGGCACCGCCAGGACCTCGTCCAGCCAGTAGGCGGCGTCGGAGTGGCGGCCGGACATCTGCCAGTACCAGATCAGGGTCAGGGCGAGGGTGGTCGCGCCGGGAGAGTCGCCGGCGGCGCACAGGTGGCGCAGCGCGGCGAGCGCATTGTCGTACTCTGCGCCGATGGCCCGCATGGCGGTCAGCTGGCCGGGCCCGCGCAGCCGGGAGTCGTGGCGGGCCATCAGCTCGGTGAAGTGGGCGGCGGCCAGGCCGCGGGCCGTGCCGAGGTCGCCGGTGCCGGCCAGGCGGTCGGCGCCGTACTCGCGGATGGTCTCGAGCATCCGGTAGCGCCCGGCGCCGGGCGCGAGCTGCAGCAGCGACCGGTCGACGAGGGCGGCGAGCAGTTCGGGCATCTCCCCGGTGGGCACGGTGGTGCCGGAGCAGACGGCGGTGGCGGAGGCGAGCGTGACGCCGCCGGGCAGGACGGAGATCCGTTCCGCCACGGTGCGTTCGTGCTCGTCGAGCAGCTCCCAGCTCCAGGCGATGACCGCGCGCAGGGTGCGGTGGCGGGGTGGTGCGGTACGGCTGCCGGTGATGAGCAGCCGGAACCGGTCGGAGAGCCCGTCGGCCAGGTCGGGCAGTGACAGCGTCCGCAGCCGGGCGGCGGCCAGTTCGAGGGCCAGCGGCATGCCGTCCAGACCGTGCACCACGCGCACTATGTCGGGCAGCGTGATCTCGTCGACGTCGAAACGGGGCCGCACGGCGGCGGCCCGCTCGGTGAACAGGCGCACCGAGGCCGCGCTTCGGGCCGCTTCGACGCCGTCGTCCGGGCCGGGCAGCGCGAGCGGGGCCAGCGGCACGAGCGCCTCGCCGTCGACCGCGAGCGGTTCCCGGCTGGTGGCGAGCACGCGCAGCCCGGGGCAGCGGGGCAGCAGCGCCGCGACCAGGTGGGCCACGGCGCCGATCAGGTGCTCGCAGTTGTCGGCCAGCAGCAGGATCTCCCGGCCGCCGAGCTCGCCGGCGAGGACGTCCAGCTCGTCTCCCTCCACCCGCTTGCGGTCGGCGAGCATCGCGCCGCCCCGCGACCCGATCCCGGCGAGCACGGCCGCGGCGAGCTCCGCCGGCTCGGTGACGGACGCGAGGTCGATGAGCCAGGTGCCGTCGCGGTACTCGTGGCGGTGGCGGCGGGCGGCCTCCAGAGCGAGCCGGGTCTTCCCCACGCCACCGGGGCCGAGGACGGTGACCAGGCGCCCGGTGGTGAGCAGGCCCCGGATACGCGTGAGGTCGTCGTCGCGGCCGACGAAGCTGGTCAGCGGCTCGGGCAGGGCGGCCGGCCGGATCCGGCCGGGCTCCGAGACCCCCTGGCTGGGGCGCAGCAGGCGCAGATGGCGTTCCCGCAGGGCGGTGCCCGGGTCGGCGCCGAGTACGTCGGCCAGGTCCCGGCGGACCCGCTCGTAGACGGCCAGCGCCTCGGCCTGACGCCCCTGAGCGGCGAGCGCGTCCATCAGCAGCGCGGCCGCCCGCTCGTGGACCGTGTGCTCGTGGACTGTGTGCTCGGCCAGCAGCCTGGTCAGCCGCGCGGCGGCCACGTCGGCCCGCCCCAGCGACAACTCGGCGTCGGCGAGGTCGGCGACCGCCTCGATCGACACCTGTGCCAGCCGTGTCGCGACGGTGGGCGCGACCGCGGCGACGACCGCGGGTTCGGCACCTGGGTGATCGCCCCACAACGCCAGGGCCTCGGCGAGCGCGGCGATCGCCGCCTCCGGGTCACCTGCCCGCAGCCTCTCCCGACCGGCGGCGGTGAGCTGCTCGAAGCGCAGCGCGTCCACGTCGGCCGCGTCCACCGCCAGCCGGTAACCGCCCGCGCCCTGAATCACCACGTCACGGGCAGCGCCGGTCGGGCTGAGGGCGCGGCGCAGCCGGGAGACGAGAGTCTGCAGGGCGGGGCCGGGGCCGGACGGCGGCTCCTCGGCCCAGATCGCGTCGACCAGCACGCCCGGCTCGACCCCGCGGCCTCCGGCGAGCGCCAGCCGGACGAGCAGGCCGCGCAACCGCGCGCCGGGAACGGGCAGGACGGCGTCACCACGAGACACCTGGAACGCGCCGAGCAGTGTTATGCGAAGCCTCGCAACTCCGTCCATTCCTCAATCTTCGTGCGCTCCCCCGCGAGACGCCAAAAGAAGGACAGCCGTGTCAGCGTGACGTCAGCTCGATGCCGGCGCGTGTCAGCGCCATATTCGCCCCGTGTCAGTGACCCGCCTCAGTCTTGGGATCCCGACGAACAACGGAGACGACACATGACCGAGACGACCAACGCCGGCAGCTGGGTCAGGAGCTGGGGCGCCTCGCCCCAGGCGGCACACGACGGGCTCGGCTCGCTGGATGGCCACCTGCCCCTCGCGGACGTGACCCTGCGCCAGGTGGTGCGCATCAGCGGCGGCGGGAGCCGGGTGCGCGTCCGCTTCACCAACGAGTTCGGGACCGCGCCCCTCGACATCGGCGCGGCGCGGGTGGGCCTTGCGGCGCCCGGCGGCGGGGTTCGGCCGGGCAGCGAGCGCGTGCTGACCTTCTCCGGCGCGCCGCGCGTCACCGTCCCTGCGGGCGCGCCGGTCCTCAGCGATCCGGTCGACATCTCCCTGCCCGCCCTGGCCAAGCTGTCCATCAGCCTCCATCTGCCGGGGCGTGTGGAGACCTGCACCTGCCACGACCCCGCCCTGGAGACCGGCTGGACGATCCCGGGCGACGCCGTCGCCGCCCTCACGCTGCCGGAGAACGCCGAGGTTCTGCCGGTGCGGGCGCTGATCTCCGCCGTCGAGCTGTTCCCTGACGGCCCGGCCAAGACCATCGTCGTGGTGGGCGACTCCCGCACCGACGGCGCCGGTTCGACACCGGACACCAACCACAGCTGGCCGGAGCTACTGGCCGTGCGGCTCATCGAGGGGGGCGTGGCCGCCGGCTACGTCTCCAACCAGGGCATCAGCGGAAACCGGATGCTCAACGACGGCATCGGCGCCGCCACACTGGCCCGCTTCGACCGTGACGTGCTGGCGACGCCCGGCCTCGGCTACGTGGTGCTCTCCGTCGGCGCCAACGACATCGCCATCTCCTTCGCCCCCCGGGACGACGGACCCCTGGCCGGTTTCCTGAAGATGTTCCCCGGCGCGCCGGTGACGACGGACGACGTCATCGCGGGTTACCGCTGGCTGATCGCCAGGGCGCGCGAACGCGGCGTGCGGGTCTACGCCACCACCATCGCGCCCTACGAGGGCGCGGAGGTCTTCACACCGGAGGGCGAGAGCGCACGCCGGACGGTCAACGACTGGATCCGGACCGGCGGCGCCTTCGACGCCGTGCTGGACTTCGACGCCGTCTGGCGTGATCCGGACCACCCCGGCCGTATCCGTGCGGACTTCCACTGCGGCGACCATGTGCACGGCAGCGACGCGGGCTACCAGGCCTTGGCCGACTCCGTGGACCTGTCGCTGTTCGACTAAGCAGGCGGCGGGCAGGCGCGGCCTACGTGGCGCAGAACTCGTTGCCCTCCGGGTCGAGCATGATCCACCAGTGACCGGCGGGTCCCTTGTCCACCTCGCGGACGCGGGTCGCGCCGAGGCCTTCCAGGCGCGCCACCAGGGCGTCGAGACCACCGGGCTCACCGTGCACGTCGATGTGCAGGCGGTTCTTGCCGGTCTTCCCCTCGGGCACGTCCTGGAAGAGCAGGCGCCGCCCGAGGCCGACGCCGCTGGTTGCGTCGAAGGGATCGTCGGGGTGGCGGATCGCGGCGTAACCGCGGAAGATCGTGCGGCCGTCGTGCTCGGCGACCGCCTCCTCCGGGAGGTGGCCGGCGGCCAGCAGCCGCCCGACGAGCACGCTGGGATCCTCCACCTCGTAGCCCAGCGCCGCGGCCCAGAAGTCCGCGAGCACGGGCGCGTTCACACTGTCGACGACCAGCTTCCAGCTCAATACCATGTAACTGGTTATAGTGGTTACACCGGCGCGGGCGCAACTCGCGATCCGGCGGCGAGTCAGGCCAGCAACGTGATCACACCGGCCAGCAACATCGCGGCGATGAGTACCGTCACCACGAGGAGGGCTATCGTGCCGAGCCGGCGGCGGATGAATTTCGGGTTGTGGGCCATCACCGCTCCTCCCTGCCGGTCAGCTCGTGCTTGCGGCGCAGCAGCGCCGCCCGCCGGGCCTGTGCGCGCACCACCAGCGCCAGGGCGACCGCGACGAACACGCCCCCGGCTGCCGACGGAAGTCCCACGCCGGCGCCGCGCTGCACGGCCACAACGGTCACGACCGCCGTGGTGGCCAGCGAGGCGACCAGGCCGATCCAGGCGGCGATCACCTGGTCGGTGGCGAACAACGGAATCCGGCGTGTCAGCAGCCATCCGCCGTAGGCGGCCCAGGCCAGGCAGAACACGGTGAGCAACGCGAACGCCAGATGTGTGCGGCCGGGCAGCGGGCCGGGCTCCGTCCACCACAAGGTGCCCATGAACACCGCGCCGGTGACGCCGGCCAGCAGTGCCGCCACCGCCCGGATCCGGGTTCTCAGCGACAGCACCGGCGACAGCCGGTCGATCATGTCCTGCGCCGACAGGCGTGGCTCTTCGGTCATGGCCTGTATCCCTTCTCCTTCAGGTGCCCACGCAGCAGACGACGGGCCCGGCTGAGCCGGGACTTCACCGTTCCGGCCGGGATCTGGCAGATGTCCGCGCATTCCTCCACCGGCAGGTCCTCCAGGTAGAACAGGACGAGAATCTCCCGCTCCAGCAGCGGCAGATCTGCCAGTACGCTCACCAGCGCTGCGCGATCCACCAGGGCCTCAGCCGGGTCTTCGGCGCCCGCTTCGCCCACCAGGTCGCCGAATGCGGACGTTTCCTCGACCAGGGCGTACTCGCCGCGCAGCCGGTCGGTGACCGACCGCCGGGCGATCGTGAACAGCCACGGCGCGAACCGGCCCGGCTCCCTGAGGCGGGGCAGGCCGCGGACCACGGCCAGCCAGACCTCCTGCGCCACGTCGTCGGCCCGCTCGGCATCCAGCATGCGCCGTACGTACGTCCATACCGGCATCCGCCATCGAGCCACCAGCTGGGCCAGCGCCGCGCGCTCGCCCAGCTGAGCGCGAGTAACCAGCAGCTCATCGGTCATCTCGTCCTCCCGTCATCTTGCACAGTCGGGCGAGAAGCCAAGAAGGTTCACGATCCCCGGATCTCTCCGGGAGGAAGGCGTGACTGGTTCTTAGATGATCAGCGATCGCAGGCCGGACACGACCTGGGCAGCCGGTCTCCGGTGCGGACGCTTCGTGTCCGGGCGCCACTGCGGTCTGTTCGTGGCGCCCGGATCGCGACGGCCTCTCAGGTCGCCGGAAGGGCCCTGCTCAGGCCTTGCTCGGGCCCTGCTCAGACCTTGTTCTTCCGGGTCACGATCGCGCGGAGCTGCTTCGCCTCCTCAGACTCGCCGATCGTGTCGAGCCTGAGGACCGGGGTGAGGGACTTGATCCGCGAGGCGGGCAGGACCACCGCCGCGCGGCACAACGACGCGAGGGCGACGGGGTTGGTGCCGAGGTCCTTCGCCTTGAAGGTGAGCAGTGCGTCGGCGAGATACCGCTGGGTCTCGATCGTCACGCGGCTAACGGGACGCACGAAGAACTCGAGGAGCAGCGGCATTACGGCGCCCTTCCCCGGGACGTTCTGCAGGGCGAAGGCGCAGTAGGACGCCACGATGTTGTCCCGGTACTCCGCGATGCCGGGGTCCTGGTCGTTCCTGACACCGCCCAGCACCTCCAGATGCTCCTTCACCACGTCGATCGTGAGCGCGCCGAGATCGACCTTCGTGCCGCCCGGCTTCTTCGCGCCGGGGGGCGTGCTGCGCGCCAGGTGGCCGAACGCGTAGAAGTACTCGACCATCGTCGCCTTCGACTCGTGGCCGGTGTTGATGCGCACGTACTTGCCCTCGACGCCGCCGGCGCTCGGGATCTCGCCGACGTAGGAGGTCCGCAGGAAGGAGAAGCTGTCGCGCCTGTCGATCTGGAGCTTGTTGAACAGCTTGTCGACGTCGCCGGTGGGAGTCGTGCGCAGGATCAGGGGGATGCCGTCAACGTACGTGGTTCCCTGGGTGAGGTCCCCACTGTCGATCGGCCAGCAGAACTCGTCCACGAACTTGGCGTTCCTGGCGGCGCTGCGCACCAGCGCCAGCTCGTCGCGGTGCCCGTGTTTGAGCATGTGCACCACGAGCTGCCCCTCGTCGTGCCGGACGAGATCGAGGTCGATGTCCTGCAGCAGCGCCTCGGCCCGCGCGTACGCGGACCCGGAGTTTCCCTTCGCCGACAGCATCGTGAGATTGCCGGCGGCCACCTTGCCGGTGCCCATCGAGGCGTACTTCTGGAAGCTCTTGCACAGGAAGATCTCCAGCTTGCCGGCGGCGACGGCGTCCTTCAGGCCGTCGAGCAGGATGTCGATCTGGGTCTTGCCGGCCGTCTCGGGCGCGATCTCGATGGTGGTGTCGATGATCAGCGCGAACGGCGCGTCGCCCTTCTTGTGCGTCTCCAGGCTTCGCCGCACGTCGTCCACGAGCTTGGCCGGCGACGGCGCGAAGGCGGGCGTGCTCGGGTTCAGCGCCGCCACCAGGACGTCCTTGTGCGGGGTCGCCTTCTCGCCCTTCTTGAGCTTGCCGAGCAGGAACGCGGTCTCGTAGTAGTCGATCGCCTCGGTGGACCGCGAGACCTCCTCGTGGTCCCGCCACGACAGCGCGATGTACAGCGCGGTCGCGAGCGCGTCCATGCCGCTCGTCATGAGGTAGCTGTCGATCTGGATGTCCCCGGCCGCCTTCGCGAAGTCCTTGGCCCGCTCCAGCAGGATGTCCCGCATCGTCGTCCGGTAGTCGGTGCCCGTGTAGTACTGGGCCACGGCGACGACGATGGCGATCTCGTCCATCATCAGGTCGGCCGCGCGCATCGCCACCGTGGGGTTCGCCTCGTTCTCCACGACGATGTCGATGAGCCGGCTCAGCGAGCCGAGGGCGTTGGCGGTCAGCGCGTCGAAGCGCTTCGGGCCGAGCGCGTCGGTGAGGCCCAGCACGAGGTGCTCGACCATCGCGCAAACCGGCGCGATCTCGCTCTTCCCCCGCGCGATCTCCTGCAGCCGGGAGAACCGGCTGGAGGTGATGAGCCTGACGAGATCGGCCCGCGTGTCGACCTCGAAGTTGGACGTGGGCGGGGTCTTTCCCGTGTCCATGAGCTCGTAGAGCTGGTAGGCCGACGGCGTCGCGCCGAGCTCGTACAGGATCTTGTCCCACTCGATCTTGGTGTACGCGCCGGTGCCGCTCAGCACGCTGACGCCCGTCCTTCCGACGAGCGGTGTGATCGTGAGATTCTCCAGCACCTCGGGGCCGAGCACGATCTGCAGCTTGTTGAGCACGCGGGGGCTGTTGACCAGGACGTCACTGCCCGACTTCCCGACCTTCGTGAGCTTCTGGACGAGTTCGTCGAGGGCGCCGCCCTTGCCCGACTCCCCGCTTCCCCGCAGCTTCTTCAGGAACTCGTCCAGGGTGTCGCGGAAGTTCGTGCGCCAGTAGCTGGCCGCGAGCTCGTTCTGGGTGGACAGGCCCGTGAGCGAGCTGCGCTGGCTCTTCGCCGCGCGGAACCCGATCTGCTCGACGAGGTGCTGCTGCGTCGTCCCCTTCGTGATGTCTTCGAGCTCGCCACGGCGCTCCTTCGAGTACGCCGCCTTGCCGCTGATGGAGTCGACGAGCCTCGCCACCGCCCGGAGGTGTCCCATCGACGAGGCGTCGCTCTCGTCCTCGACACGCTGGGCGAGCTCGACCAGGTCGACGGTGACCTTGTCCTTGCCCTTGCCCCCCGCGGCCAGGTCGAGCGCGTCGAGCATCTCCAGGTGGAGGGTCTTCGAGATCTCCTCGGGGGTCTTCGAGGTCTTCTCGGCGAGTTTCTCGGTGAGGGTCTTGGGTGTCTCCGGCTTCAGGAGGTCGAGGCTGTGGCGCACGTCGGCGTGCTGCGGCGTGGGCTTCTCCTTCGGCTTCTCCAGCGCCGGGTGGGCGAGCCGGACCGCGGCGGTCGCCTTCAGGAAGCCCCGGGCGAGGTCGCCGGTGAGCCGCCTGACGATGAACTCGGACATCGTGCTGCGCTCCTGCGCCGAACGCTGGGCCAGCGTCTCGGCGATGAGCCTCACGGACGCGAGCGCGTTGTCCGGGCTGGGGTCCTTCTCCAGCTCCTGGGCGACCGCCCTGGCCGTGGTGTCGTCGGGCAGCGCGACGAACGCCTTCCAGCTCTTGGGTAACGCCGCATCTGCCGAAGACTCGCTCGACATGATCGACATGATTTCCTCCTGGTGATCCCCGTACGCGGGGACGGGCGGACGACGGCGGCGGCGACGCCCCCGATGCTGGCCCTTGGAACGGTCCGAGTCAATGGGTGATCCACCGCGCCCGGCGCCGCCCGAGCGTGCTGTCCGGATCGTTGTCCGGAACTGTTCCGTACACCCGCGGCCCTTGTGAGCGGCAGGCCAGGGCGGTGATCTTGTTGAGGTTCTCCTCACCCATTCCTCGCGAAACGCCACGGGAGGTCTCCTCGTGCACCGAGCACGCCGTTCGACCCGCACGTGCACCCCATCCGGCCGCGGGAGGGCGGGGTGAACCTCCGCTTCGGGTTGCTCGGCCCGGTTGAGCTGCACCGAAACGGCAGGCCGGTCCCGCTCGGCACGCCCAAACAGCGGGCCCTGCTGACCGCGCTGCTGCTGGAACCCAACCGGGTCGTGTCGATCGACCGGCTCGTCACGGCCGTGTGGGACGCCGAGCCGCCCCGCTTCGCGGTCGCCAACGTCCGCACGTACGTCAACCGCCTGCGCGGCACGATCGGCGACGGCGACCGGTTGACGGCGCGCCAGCCCGGCTACGTCCTCGCCGTGCGGGACGGCGAGCTGGACGTGACCGAGTTCGCCGACGCCCTGCGGCAGGGCAGGCGGTCGCTGTCCGCGGGCCGGCCGGACGCGGCGCTGCGGCAGCTGTCCACGGCCCTCACGCGGTGGCGGGGCGCCCCCGCCGAGGACGTGCCCCGTTCGGCGGCGCTCGGCCCGCGCCTGGACGCCCTCACCGAGCAGCGCTGCCTCGCCCTGGAGGCGCTGGCCGAAGCCCGCCTCATGCTGGGCGAGCACGCCGACGCGGTGGCGGAGCTGCGGGAGACAGTGGCCGCCCATCCCACCAGGGAACGGCTGTGGGGCGCCCTCATGCTCGCGTTGTACCGCACCGGCGACGCCGCCGCCGCGCTCGCCGCCTACGGGCAGGCCCGGGCGTTCCTGGCGGAGGAACTGGGCGTCGAGCCCGGTCCCGAACTGGCCGGGCTGCACCGGGGCATACTCAACCGCGACCCCGCGCTCCGCGCCGATCCGCAGGCACCCGCCACGGCGGCGGTCACGGCGGCGATCACGGCGACGGTCCCGGCGCCGGGACGCCTGGTGGGCCGGGAGCGGGAGCTCAAGGAGGTCGTGGCCGCGATCGGCGCAGGCCCTCCGCGGCCCGTCGCCGTACACGGCCCGGCGGGGGTCGGCAAGTCGGCCCTGGCCCGGCACGCCGTCCGCACGGCGGCGCCCGGCTTCCCGGGCGGCGTGCACCACGTCGATCTGCGCTCCCTCCCCCGGCCCGGCCCTTACGAGACGCTGGCGCGGCTGCTGGGACGGCTGGGCCTGGCCGACGACGAGATCGCCGCGGACCTCGATGACGCGCTGCACCAGCTCAGGACCGCCACCGCCGCGAGGCGCGCACTGGTCCTCCTCGACAACGTGACCGGAGAGGAGCAGGTGCGCCCCCTGCTCGCCGGCTGCCCGGACTGCCGGTTCGTCGTCACCAGCAGGAGGATGCTCGCGGCGCTCGACGACGTCGAGCACCTGCCGCTCGCCCCCCTGGCCGACGACGCGGCGTACGACCTGCTGACCCGGCTGTGCGGGCGGGACCGGGTCGACCGCGCGCAGGCGGGAAGGGTGGCCCGGCTCTGCGACAACCTGCCGCTCGCGCTGGAGATCGCGGGCAAGCGCCTCGCCGCCAGGAGGGAGTGGACACCGGAGGCGTTCGCCGACATGCTGGCGGGCGAGGAGCACCGGCTCGACCTGCTGACCTGCGGCGACCTTTCCGTGCGGGCCGCCATCGACCTCGACTACCAGGCCCTGCGGCGGTCCGGGGGGACGGCCGGCGACGGAGCGCTGGCCCTGTTCCACCGCCTCGGCGAGCGCGGCCTGGCCGACTGCGGGCCGGCGGCCGCGGCCGGGCTCCTCGGGAGCGATCGGCGTACGGCGTCGGCGGCGCTCGGCAGGCTGGCCGATCTCCGCCTGATGGAGCCGCTGGCCCCCGGCCACTACCGGATGAACGGCCTCACCCGCCTGTACGCCAGGGAGATCGCCCCGACCACGTGACAACGGCGGCGGGGCGCCCCCGCCCCCGCATTCGAGGGGCGCTCCACCGTGGTCGTCCGGATGCGCTCGGTCAGATGCGTTCGGTCAGCAGGTGTACTGCCAGGGGGTGCAGGAACGGCCGCCGGGAATCTCCGATCCGGTGCAGCAGTACCTGCGGACGCAGGTCCCCGAGTACTCGTACCAGCAGTTGATCGCCTCGGCGCGGGTGGCCGGGACCAGCCGGGCGACCATCCGGTCGGCCAGCCGCTGAATCGTCCGCGTCATCTCGTCTCCTCCTTGCGAAAGGACCTCTTGTCCACCGACGTTAGGAGCGGCCTCGATCACCGAGATACCACTCCGATACACGCGCGCTTGTACGACCGGCACGCGACTCACGCGTTCAGCCGCCGGAGCACGACACCCGTGATCCTGCTCTCGGGGAGGAGGCCCCACTGCCGGGAGTCGGTGCTCCGCGCCGGGTTGTCGCCGAGGACGAGCAGCCGCCCCGGCGGCACACACGCCTCTCCCGGTGTCTCGCGCAGGGCCTCCAACCCCGGAGGGATCGGGTCCCCCGCCACGGCTGCGGCCCGTTTGATCACCGAATTCGTGCCGCCGTCGAGCGTGACGCCCTTCCCCGGGCCCACGCGGGCGATGACGACCACGTCCCCCCGCCGGACGCGCGGGCCGGCCCGGCCGGGCCGCAGGTTCCGTACGAGGACCCGGTCGCCGGGCCGCAGGCCGGGCCGCATGCTCTCCCCGTGGACCTCGACGACGCGCAGGGTCCGTCTGAGCGCCAGCACCGCCCCGGCTGCGAGCACGGCCGCGAACGCCGCCGCGGACAGGACGAGCGGGACCGGTGTCATCTCGCCTCCGAGAGCCGCCGGCCCGGGGTGTCGGCGTCCGGGTCGTCCCGCTGCCGGTATCCCTCCGCCTGCAGGGCGAACAGCTGGGCGTAGATCCCGCCGTGCGCCAGCAGCGTGGCGTGTGTGCCCCGCTCGGCGACCTGACCGCCGTCGAGGACCACGATGCGGTCCGCGTCGCGTACGGCGCCGAGCCGATGGCTGATCAGCACGCTGGTGCGGCCCCGGCGGTGCTCCCGCAGTCCCTGGTGGATCTCGTGCTCCGCCTCCGCGTCGAGCCCCGAGCTGGGCTCGTCCAGGATCAGCAGATCCCGCTCACCCCGCAGGTAGGCGCGGGCCAGGGCGAGCCGCTGCCACTGCCCGCCCGACAGGTGGACGCCCACCGCCCCGCCGTCCTCGGCGGAGCCGGCTGGATCGGCTGGATCGGCGGGATCGGCGAAGATGCGCGACAGTATGGTGTCGTACCCCCGGGGCAGGCCGCTCACGGTGCCGTGCGCGCCCGCCCGCCGCGCCGCCGCCTCGATCCTTCCCCGGTCACCCATCGCGGCGAGATCGCCCAGGCCGATGTTCTCGGCCGCGGTCATGTCGTACTCCATGTAGTCCTGGAACACCGCCCCGATGCGGGCGCGCAGCTCCGCCGGGTCGATCTCCCTGAGGTCCACGCCGTCCCACAGGACAGCGCCGCGTTCGGGGTCGTACATCCGGCACAGGAGCTTGACCATCGTGCTCTTGCCCGCGCCGTTCCTGCCGACGAGCGCCACCGAGGCGCCGTACGGGATGGTCAGGCTGACGCCGCGCAGGGCCCAGGGGTGGCCGGGCGAGTAGCGGAACCACACGTCGCGCAGTTCGATCCCGCGGCGCGGCGGCCCCGCCCGCCGGGGATGGTCCGGGACCGGGAGGTCCGGCCCGGCGTCGAGGACGGCGAGATAGTGGCCGAACAGCAGCACCTGCTGATGCGCCGAGACCAGTTCGAGGACGAGGCCGCCGACCGCCGCCTGCACCCCGGCGACGGCGGCGACGAAAAGCGCCACGTCGCCGGCCCCGCCCGTGCCGTTCACCGCGTCGAGCAGAACCCACAGCAGGCCGCCTCCGGCCGCCAGCGCGGCGATGGTCCCGGTGGCGGCCTGGACGCGCAGCTCCCGCCGGTCGGTACGGCTCCGCTCGGCGTTCGCGGCCCGCCGCTGGGCGTGCAGCAGCCCGCGCAGGTGCCCCCCGACGCCGAAGAGCCTGAGCTCCTTGGCGGCCCGGACGTCGACGAGGAGCTGTCCGAAGAAGAACTCGCGGCGCTCGGCCGGGCCGATGCCCCACAGCATGGCGGCGCGCCGTCGCGACAGCCACAGCTCCGCGGCCAGGGACGGCGCGGCCGCCGCGATCACGAGAACCGCCGTCCACGGGTTGATCGTCACGAGGGAGACGAGGAAGGCGGCGCCGGTCAGGACCGTCCTGGCCGCGCCCAGCGCGGCGGAGACCAGCATGCCGGGGGTCGCCCCGCCGTACTGCTGGGCCATCCGGATCCGGTCGAGGAAGGCGGGGTCCTCGAACCTGGCCAGGCCGGTGAACCGCTCGACGGCCTGGAAGAGGCGGTCCTGGGCGACGAGGCCGACCCTGCGCCCGCTCTCGTCCCTGACGTACTGGACGACCTGCGGCCCGAGCGCGGCCAGCAGCCCGCACCCGGCGAGCGCGGCGCCCAGCGCCGCCGTCACCCCGGGCCGGGGGTGGCCGCCGCCGATCTCGTTGAGGACCAGCTTGGTGCACCAGGCGATCGTCACCGGCAGGGCGGCCATGACCGCGGTGAGGGCGGCGAAGGCAAGGGTCAGGCCCCTGCTCGCCCGCCAGGCCAGGCCGGCGGCGGCGACCACCGCCCGCGCCGGCGCCGTCACGCGGATGCGGGAAGCACGTCGAGGTCGGCCAGCGTGCTCCCGCTGGCGAGAACCCTGCCGTGCTCGTCGAGCAGGGCGAGCGACGGGAAGCCCTGGACCCGCAGCGCCTTCGTCACGCCGGTGCCGTACTCCTCGACCAGCACCAGGGCGACGGGCTCCAGCGCCCGCCGCTG
This sequence comes from Microbispora triticiradicis, assembly GCF_005864065.1. Taxonomy (NCBI): domain Bacteria; kingdom Bacillati; phylum Actinomycetota; class Actinomycetes; order Streptosporangiales; family Streptosporangiaceae; genus Microbispora; species Microbispora triticiradicis. Next base: position 239,348 of record NZ_VANP01000004.1, read on the forward strand.
GGCCGCCACCTCCTCCTCCGTCCCGACGAGCACGGCCAGCACGCTGCCGCGCCCTCCGGGGAAGGACCGCGCGCGTTCGGCGAACTGCGGCAGGCGGTCCCCGCAGGCGGGGCAGTCGGGTGAGAAGACGCCGACGAGGGCCGGCTCGGTCAGCGTCTCGGCGGAGACGAGCACGCCGTCGGTGCTCACGGCGGAGAAGGCGCCGATCGTCGCTCCAGGCGGGAGCACGATCGGCGGGGACACCCCCGGCCGCGCCGCGAGCATCTCCTCGTGCGTACGCAGCCTGCGGATCACCCCGACCGTCAGCACCAGGTCGATCAGGCACAGGACGCCGACGCCGAGGACGAGCGCGCTGAGGAACGGCATGGGGACTACCTCCGTGAGGGCCTGTTCGTGAAGAGATGGGCGACCTCGCCCATCGCCGGCAGCAGGACGGCCGCCGCCCCGGCCGTCAGGGCGTCCTCATCCCCGGTCGGGCGGGCGGGTCGTCACCACGCTAGGAACGGCCCCGGCCGGCGGGGTACACGACGGCTACACGCGGCGGTGTATCCGGTCGGTGCTGCTCGAACCCGCCGAGTACGCGTGCTGAGTCCAGAAGGCGAGGACCACCTGCGGACGCGGATCCCGCACCGATGAGTTTTCCGGGCCGGGCCCGTCTGTAGGTGTGAGATCGACTCACGGGAGGCTGGCACGATGCGGAAACTGATCTTCGGCATGAACGTGACCCTGGACGGCTACATCGCCGCGACCGGCGACGACATCGGCTGGGGTGGAGGGGAGGGACCGGACTCGTCGCCGAGCGACGAGCTGTTCCAGTGGTGGTACGAGCAGATGCGGGCGAGCGATCTGTCGCTGTACGGGCGCAAGCTGTGGGAGACGATGAGTTCCCACTGGCCGACCGGCGACCAGCAGCCCGACGCCACCCCGGCGGAGATCGAGTTCGCGCGGCTCTGGCGGGACATGCCGAAGGTGGTGTTCTCATCGACGATCGACAAGGTCGACTGGAACACCCGCCTGGTCACCGGCGACGCGGTCGCCGAGATCGCCCGGCTCAGGGCCGAGGACGGCGGCCCGATGGACATCGGCGGCGCGACGCTCGCCGGGGCGGCCATGCGGGCCGGGCTGATCGACGAGTACGCGCTGGTCACCGTACCGGTCCTGGTGGGCGGCGGCACGCCGTTCTTCACCGCGCTGGACAGCTGGGTGAACCTGAATCTGGTCGAGACGCGGACATTCCCCGGCGGCGTGGTGCTGACCCGATACGAGACGAGGCGATGAGCACGGGCCAGACGCTCGGCTCGCAGGGCCAGGTCGAGATCCTTCCTGGCGTGCTCACCGCCTCGTTGATCGTGACGATGTCCCCCGGGGCATGAAGACGCCCCGCCGGCGACGCCGGCGGGGCGGTGGTGTTCGCGTTGCCACGTCGGTGTTCAGCTGGTCGGGGTGCTCATCCCCCGGTGACTTCGGTGACGGCGGCCCGTGCGCCGGACTCGTCGACGATGGTGACGTGTCTGATCACAGCGTCGCGGGCAGGCCCAGCCATGGTTTGTCGGTGGCGTCGAATCCGGTGAGTTCGGCGATCCTGCCGTCGACGATGTGCAGGACCGCGATGGTGAACAGACGGTGTTCCGGGTCGCCGGGGGTGCGGAGGTACAGCGCGGCGGCAGGCATGCGGTTGACCGTGGTGGCGGTGCAGCGCCAGTCGTCGTAGCCGCGCTGGAAGAGCCCGTTGGAGACCCAGCCGTCCACCGCCTCCTTGGCCGTGACGGTCACGGTGCCCGGGTCGGGCAGCATCGTGAAGCGCAGGTCGTCGCGCAGCAGGGCCGTCAGCCCGTCGAGGTCGTTGCGCTCATGGGCCTCGATGTACGACTTCACCACGCCGCGCTCGTCATCCGACAGCTCGTGCGCGGCAGGGCGCCGCCAGTCGAGGCGGCGGTCGGGCAGCTGCTCGCGCATCGTCACGCGCGCCCGCTGCAGCGCGCTGGTCACCGATGCGACGGTCAGTTCGAGGGCGCCGGCGGTCTTCGACGCCGGCCAGCCGAGGACGTCGCGCAGGATGAACACCGCCCGCTGCCGTGGCGGCAGGTGCTGGACGGCGACGATGAACGCCAGCTCGATCGTCTCCCGCACCACCACCGATTCCTGCGGGTCCTCCGGGAGCATTCGGTCCGGGTAGGGCTGCAGGTAGCGCACTTCGGAGCCCGCGCCCGGCAGCTCGGCAGGCACGGGTGTACGGTCGTCGCGCTTCTCCAGGAAGTCGAGGCAGGCGTTCGTCGCGATCCGGTGCAGCCAGGTCCGCAGCGCGGCGTCGCCCTTGAACGACTCCCGCTTGTTCCACACCCGCAGGAACGTCTCCTGCGTCATGTCCTGGGCGTCCTCGTAGTGCGCGAGCATCCGGTAGCAGTGCACCTGCAGCTCACGCCGGTAGTGCTCCGTGATGAGCGCGAACTGTGCCGCGTCGTTCGAGCGGGCCGCCGCGATGAACGCGGCCTTGTCGTCGCCTGGCGGTCTGGCGTCGGTCATGGTCGTCAATCCTTCCGCGGGTGGCGAGGGGTTACCAGAACTGACGACGTGGTGGAGGATTTCTGATCGGTGAAGCCGCTGACACCGGGCCGTTCGCAGGAGGGCCCTCACGGGCCCGCCCTTCGGGCGCGGCGGCGCAGGGCCAGCCATCGGCCGGCCAGACCGGCGGCGAACATGACCAGCCCGGCGAGCACGGACGGCCAGGGCAGGGTGGCGACCAGGGTCAGGCAGCCGGCGACGCCGAGCAGGTTGAGCGCGCGCGGCCAGCGGCGCTCGGACGCGGGCTGGGTGAACGCCGAGGCGTTCGCGACGGCATAGTAGACGAGGACGCCGAAGGAGGAGAAGCCGATGACCCCGCGCAGGTCGGCGGTGGCGACCAGGACGCAGACGACGGCGGCCAGGGCGATCTCGGCGTGGTGCGGCACCCGGTAGCGGGGGTGGACGGCCGCCAGCCAGCCCGGCAGGTCGCGGTGGCGGGCCATGGCCAGGCCGGTGCGGCCGATCCCGGCCATCAGGGCGAGCAGCGCGCCCAGCGCCGCCGGCGTCGCGCCCGCCCGCACCACCGGGGCCAGGCCGCCGGCGCCCGCCGCCTCGACCGCGGTGGTCAGCGGCGCGGACGAGGCGGCGAGCCGGGACGGCCCGGCGGCCAGCAGCGCCGCGACCCCGACCACCAGGTAGACGGCCACGGTGACGAACAGGGCGATCGGGATCGCGCGGGGAATGGTGCGGCCCGGGTCGCGGACCTCCTCGCCCATGGTGGCCACGCGGGCGTATCCGGCGAAGGCGAAGAACAGCAGCCCCGCGGCCTGGAGGACGCCGTACGCACCGCCGGTGCCCCGCCAGTCGCCCAGGCTGTCCGGCGCGGCGCCGCCACTCAGGACGATCCCCGTCAGCACGACGGCCAGGGCGGTCAGGGTGGCGGTGACGAGCACCCGGGTGAGCAGGACGGTCCTGGTGACGCCGTGGTAGTTCAGCGCGGCCAGCCCCAGCACGGCCGCGACGGCGACGGCCCGCTGCGCCCACCAGGGGCCGGGCACCGCGTAGGAGGCGAAGGTGAGCGCCATGGCGGCGCACGACGCCGTCTTGCCGACGACGAAGCCCCACCCGGCCGTGAACCCCCACCAGTGGCCGAGGCGTTCGCGGCCGTAGACGTAGGTGCCGCCGGAGACCGGGTGGATCGCGGCCAGTTGGGCGGAGGCGACCGCGTTGCAGTACGCGATCACCGCGGCGATCACCAGCCCGATCAGCAGGCCCGTGCCCGCGGCCCGCGCGGCGGGACCGAACGCGGCGAACACGCCCGCCCCGATCATCGACCCCAGCCCGATGACCACCGCGTCCGCCGTGCCCAGCCGGCGCGCGAGGCCGCCGTGGTCCTGCCCGTACGGCCCGGTTCGTGGCTGGGAGGCCACCGCACCCCCTTGGGGTCGTTTACATCAAACGTGTTTGATGTATCGTCCGCGTCGCCGCGTCCCGGAGTCAAGCCGTCCCGGCGGCCGGGGGCATGGGCCGCCGAGAGGGCGTCGCGGCGTACGATGCCCCTGTGACCAGCACACCCGTCTCCGCACAGCGCCGCGCCGACCTCGCGCGGCTGCGCCGCGTCCGGGACCGGATCGACCGGGAGTACGCCCAGCCGCTCGACGTCGAGGCGCTCGCCCGTGGCGTGAACATGTCCGCCGGGCACCTGAGCCGCCAGTTCCGGCTCGCCTACGGAGAGTCGCCGTACGGCTATCTGATGACCCGCCGTATCGAGCGGGCCATGGCGTTGCTGCGCCGCGGCGACCTCGGCGTCACCGAGGTCTGCTTCGCGGTCGGCTGCTCGTCGCTGGGCACCTTCAGCACCCGCTTCACCGAACTGGTCGGCATGCCGCCGAGCGCCTACCGCCGCGCCGCGGCGGGCGCGACGGCGGGGATGCCGTCGTGCGTCGCGAAACAGGTGACCCGGCCGGTCAGGAATCGAGAAGCGCGGACCACCGCGCCGAAACTAGCCTGACCTGTATGAACCTCACCATTCACGCGACCTTCCTCCCGCACGACGACCCCGAGGCCTCGCTCGTCTTCTACCGCGACACCCTCGGCTTCGAGGTCCGGAACGACGTCGGGTACGGCGGCATGCGCTGGATCACGGTCGGCCCCGCCGGGCAGCCCGGCACGTCCATCGTCCTCCACCCACCGGCCGCCGACCCCGGCATCACCGAGGAGGAACGCCGCGTCATCGCCGAGATGATGGCGAAGGGCACCTACGGGATACTCACCCTGGCCACCGACGACCTCGACGGCACCTTCGACAGGCTGCAGGCCGGCGACGCCGAGGTCGTCCAGGAACCGACCGACCAGCCGTACGGGGTGCGCGACTGCGCCTTCCGCGACCCTTCGGGCAACCTGATCCGCATCAACCAGGTCGGCTGACGCGCGGCCGGCCCGGCCCGGGCCACGCCGCCGCGCCGGAGCCGCCGATCGGGTAGACAGGGGGACCGTTGCCGCGACCGCAGTTCGCCGGTACGGCCCCGCGTACGCACATGGAGACAGAGACACGATGAGCTTGCCCCCGAGCCAGGACACCCCGCCGCACGCGGCCGACAGCCATGATCTGATCCGCGTGCACGGTGCGCGGGAGAACAACCTCAAGGACGTCAGCGTCGAGATCCCCAAGCGCCGGCTGACCGTCTTCACCGGCGTCTCCGGCTCGGGCAAGAGCTCGCTGGTGTTCGGCACGATCGCCGCGGAGTCGCAGCGCCTGATCAACGAGACCTACAGCGCGTTCGTGCAGGGCTTCATGCCGGCGCTGGCACGGCCCGAGGTGGACGTGCTCGACGGCCTGACCACCGCGATCATCGTGGACCAGCAGCGGATGGGCGCCAACCCCCGCTCCACGGTCGGCACCGTCACCGACGCCAACGCGATGCTGCGCATCCTGTTCAGCCGGCTCGGCAAGCCGTACATCGGCTCGCCCCAGGCGTTCTCCTTCAACGTCGCCTCGATCAGCGGAGCGGGCGCGGTCACCATGGAGCGGGCCGGGCAGACCGTGAAGGAGCGCCGCAGCTTCAACGTCACCGGCGGCATGTGCCCCCGCTGCGAGGGCATGGGCCGGGTCTCCGACATCGACCTGTCCCAGCTGTACGACGACTCCAAGTCACTGAACGAGGGCGCGCTCACGATCCCCGGCTACAGCGTCGACGGCTGGTACGGCCGCATCTTCAGCGGCTCCGGCTTCTTCGACCCCGACAAGCCGATCCGCGACTTCACCAAGACCGAACTGAACGATCTGCTCCACAAGGAGCCGACCAAGATCAAGGTCGACAACATCAACCTCACCTACGAGGGCCTGATCCCGCGCATCCAGAAGTCGATGCTGTCCAAGGACAAGGAGGCGCTGCAGCCGCACGTCCGGGCGTTCGTGGAGCGGGCGGTGACGTTCACCACCTGCCCCGACTGCGGCGGCACGCGGCTCAGCGAGGCCGCCCGGTCGTCGAAGATCGGCGATGTCAGCATCGCCGACGCCTGCGCGATGCAGATCAGCGACCTGGCCGAGTGGGTGCGCGGCCTGGACGAGCCGTCGGTCGCGCCGCTTCTGGCCACGCTGCAGCAGACCCTCGACTCGTTCACGGAGATCGGCCTGGGTTATCTCTCGCTCGACCGGCCCTCGGGCACGCTGTCGGGCGGCGAGGCCCAGCGCGTCAAGATGATCCGTCATCTCGGTTCCTCGCTCACCGACGTCACCTACGTCTTCGACGAGCCCACCACCGGCCTGCACCCCCACGACATCCAGCGCATGAACGACCTGCTCCTGCGGCTGCGCGACAAGGGGAACACGGTGCTCGTCGTGGAGCACAAGCCGCAGACCATCGCGATCGCCGACCACGTCGTCGACCTCGGCCCCGGCGCGGGAACGGCGGGCGGCACCGTCTGCTACGAGGGCGACGTCAAGGGGCTGCGGAGCGCCGGCACCGTTACCGGCCGCCATCTCGACGACCGGACCCGGCTCAAGGAGACCGTGCGGACGCCCTCCGGCAGCCTGGAGATCCGCGGCGCTAGCACCCACAACCTGCGCGACGTCGACGTCGACATCCCGCTCGGGGTGCTCGTCGTCGTCACCGGCGTCGCCGGCTCCGGCAAGAGCTCCCTCGTCCGCGGGTCGATCCCCGCCGGCGCGGGCGTGGTGTCGGTCGACCAGGGCGCGATCCGCGGCTCGCGGCGCAGCAACCCCGCGACGTACACCGGGCTGCTCGACCCGATCCGTAAGGCGTTCGCGAAGGCAAACGGCGTGAAGCCGGCGCTGTTCAGCGCCAACTCCGAGGGCGCCTGCCCGGCCTGCAACGGCGCCGGCGTCATCTACGTCGACCTCGCGATGATGGCCGGTGTCGCGACCACCTGCGAGGAGTGCGAGGGCAAGCGCTTCCAGGCCGCGGTGCTCGGCTACACCCTCGGCGGCAAGGACATCAGCGAGGTGCTCGCGATGCCGGTGACCGAGGCCGAGGAGTTCTTCGGCGCCGGTCCGGCCCGCACCCCGGCCGCCCACCGCATCCTCCGCCGGCTCGCCGACGTCGGGCTCGGCTACCTCAGCCTCGGCCAGCCGCTCACCACCCTGTCGGGCGGCGAGCGGCAGCGGCTCAAGCTGGCCACCCACATGGCCGACGACGGCGGCGTCTACGTCCTCGACGAGCCCACCACCGGCCTCCACCTCGCCGACGTCGAGCAGCTGCTGGGCCTGCTCGACCGGCTCGTCGACTCCGGCAAGTCGGTCGTCGTCATCGAGCACCACCCGGCGGTCATGGCGCACGCCGACTGGATCATCGACCTCGGGCCCGGCGCCGGTCACGACGGCGGCCGGATCGTCTTCGAGGGCGTCCCCGCCGACCTCGTGGCCGCCCGCTCCACCCTCACCGGCGAGCACCTCGCCGACTACGTCGGCGCGTGACCGCGGCGCACCGGCGCATGGTATCGGGCAGCCTGGTGTCCCGGTGAGGGACTTCAGGCTGCCGCATACCGGGATACCGGTAGCACTGCAGAAATTTCCGATGACCGAGCCGGGTGAGCGCCCGCCGCCGCATGGGGTGGCCACGTCCGGTCACAGCCCTCACGGGGGAGGACCGCGACCGGCGACGACGCGGCCGGCCTGGCTGTACTGACCGGAGACGTTGGTTGATGGGGTTCAGCCCTATGTATTACGATACGGTCCGTGACGTATCGAAATAGTGTTGACGGGGCGGCGCGCGGCCGTCCCCGTGATGCGGCTCTGGATCAGCGGATCACTGCTGTCGTGCTGGAGGTGCTGGCGGAGTCCGGTTACGAGGGGGTGTCCTTCGAGGAGGTCGCCCGGCGGTGCCAGACATCCAAGGCGAGCCTGTATCGACGGTGGGGGTCCAAGCGGGAGATGGTGATCGCTGCGGTCAAGGCTGGGCCCGCACGGCGCGGGGCCGGCGAGCCGATCGCCACGGGCAGCCTGCGCGGGGATGTGTTGAGCCTGTGTCGGCGCCTGGACCAGACCATGCGCGCCGCGGACAGTCAGACCGCGATGCTGCTCTTGCAGGCGGGCCTGGAGGACCCGGACCTGTGCGAGGCCATCGAGAACGCCATCGGCCCGACAGGAGCCCGGTTGCCGCGACAGGTCATCGACGCCGCGATCGCGCGCGGCGAGCTGCCCGACGGCGCGGACCCTTTCGCATTCGAGGAGGTGGTCGGTGCCGCCCTCCTGCTGCGACGGGTCAACGACCTCGCAGTCGACGAGGAGTACCTGTCCGCACTCGTCGACACCATCGTCATCCCAGCCCTGAAGGCATCGTCCGGGCGGGCCCCCCTGCCCGCCGGGATCTTCTCCGGCCACCCGGCCCCCACCGCCCATGAGACCGCCGCGCCTGACGCGAAGGAGAACGCATGACCAGCCGCCTGACGATCAACGGCTTCGACTACCAGGCCATCCCCGGCACCAACGGCGTCAACCTCAACGTCGCGGTCGGCGGGAGCGGGCCGGCCGTGGTCCTCCTGCATGGGTTCCCGCAGACCCACTACATGTGGCGCCACGTCGCGGCGAGACTCGCCGACGACCACACGGTTATCATCCCTGACCTGCGCGGATACGGCGACAGCGACAAGCCGGACGGGAGTGACCCCTCCACGTACTCCAAGCGCACGATGGCACAGGACATTGTAACGGTCGCGTCCGCCCTCGGCGTGGACCGTTTCGGGCTCGTCGGGCACGACCGCGGTGCACTGGTCGCCGTCCGCGCAGGCTTGGACCACCCCGCCGTCGTGGACTACCTGGGGATCCTCGACGTCCTGCCCACCCTCGACACGTGGGCCGTTCTGCAGGGAGTAGACGCCAAGGTCGCCTGGCACCTGTACCTGATGGCTCAGCCCATCGGGCTTCCCGAGAAGATGATCCGCGCGGTCGCTCCGGAGTTCTTCGGCTCCTTCCTGGACGCATGGGACGCCAGCGGCACGACTTTCACCCATGAGGAGCGCGCCTACTACATCGACAGCTCGGTCGCCGCGATCGACTCCATCGTGGCTGACTACCGTGCCACCGCGAGCATCGATCTGGAGATGGATCGAGCCGACCGTGAGCGTGGCGAGCAGCTCGCGATGCCGGTGGGCGTCATCTCACAGGACTGGGGCTCCCAGCTTGGCTTCGACGCCGCATCGCTGTGGCGGGCCTGGGCGCCGGACCTTACCTACCAGCCGACCGCATCAGGGCACTTCATGGCCGAAGAGAATCCCGACGAGATCGCCACCTTCATCACCACCCTTGCGACGCGCCCGAGCGCGCGCGTAACCAACTGATCGCACCCACATCACCGCACCGAGGGGCGCGCCACCATCGGCAGGCCCCTACCCAAACGCAGCCCTGACCCCGCGCCACCGCTTTTTCAGGAGAACCTCCCGGACGCCGGTCGGCCTCGGGGTATCGCGGTCGTCAGAAGGCGCTTGTCCGGTTTGCCGTTCGGCGCCGTCGGCACCTCGTCGAGAATGGTGATGGTCGCCGGAACGCATGCCTCGCCGAGCCGCTCACCGACCAGCGCCCGCAGCGAGCCGAGGTCGGGGATCCGGTCCGCCACCGGTACCACGAACGCGTGCACCGCCTCGCCGGTGTCCTCGTCCGGGGCGCCGACCACGTACGCCTCAGCGATGTCGGGGGCGGCGGCCAGGACCCGCTCGATCGGGCCTGCGTAGTAGAGGTTCGCGTTGACGATGACGACGTCCCGTGTCCGCCCGGTCAGGTACAGTCGTCCGTCCTCGTCGAAGTGGCCCAGGTCCCGGGTGCGCACCCACCCGTCCACGAACACCTCCGCGGTCTCCGCCGGCTCGGCCCAGTAGCCGATGGCCTGCGCGGGGGTACGGACGTACAGCTCGCCGTCGACGCCCGGCGGGACGGGCCGGCCGTCCGCGTCCCGGACCTCGACGTCGACGACGTCCGGCGGGAACCCGACCGACGGGGGGACGTCCCGCGGCGTGGCCATGGAGATCGTGCCGGTCTCGGTCTGCCCGTAACCCTGGAACACGACCGGGCCGAGCACGTCCAGTGCCTCGCGGAGCCGGGACGCGTCCAGCGGCGACCCGGACACCATGAGCGCCCGGAGACTGCTCAGGTCGGCCGGGGCGGTGCGCTGGGCGGCGACGAGTTTGTACAGGCGAGGCACGGTGATGACGCTGGCGGTCGCCCGGTACCTGGTGATCGCGTCGGGGAACGCGGGCGGGTCGGCGACGACCATGGTGCCGCCCGCGGCGAGCGTGAGCACGCCGTACTCCATCATCACCTGGCTGCCCAGCGACCCGAACACCAGGTAGCGCCGCAGCCGGGAGGCCAGTTCGCGGATCGCCGGCGGCCACGCCTCCGGGCGGGCCGTCCACGCGGCGTTCATGGCGGCGTAGGTCTGTGCGCAGGCCTTGGGCGTGCCGGTGCTGCCGCTGGTGTAGACGAGCCGGGCGACGTCCTCCGGCCGGCCGGACAGGCGCAGCGGGCCGTCCTCGCCGGACGCGGCCAGCAGCTCGGAGACGGTCAGCGTGCGCGGTGCGTGCTCCGGTCCGGTGGCCGCGTCGGTCACGACCGCGGTGATGTCCTGGTGGAGCACGTGGCGCAACTGGCCGTCGGGCAGTCCGGGCCGCACGCCGACGGCCCGGGCTCCCACGACGTAGGCGGCGATCGTCGCGGCGAACGCCTCCGGGGTGACGCCGAGCATCATGGCGAGGCCGTCCCCCGGCCCGACGGCCGCGGCGCGCAGCCCGGCCGCGATCCGCCGGACGAGGCCGAGCATCTGTGCGCCGGTGACGGCACGGGCGCCGTGCTCGAAGACGGGCCGGTCCCCGGCCGCCTCCAGGAGGTTCAGAACGGCACGCGGGTACGGCTCAGCCGGCGTCGGCAAGGCACTCCTTGACGAAGACGGCCAGGGGCTGCTGGTGCACCTCCGGCAGGTTCCACTGGTTCTCCAGGTTCTCCGCGAGGTGGTGGACGCCGGCCGGCGCGCCGTCCCGGTAGTGCCGCACCACGGGGTGCAGGTAGCTCGCGTCGTGGGCGTTGACGGCGTCGTTCTCGACGACCCTCGGGATCGAGATGTCGAACGGGTCGACGGCGTCGTGGCCCTGGCCGTACTCCAGCGTGACGACGAACGTGTGCCGGGCGCCGCCGAGGCCGCCGTCGGCCACGTACGCCACCGGGACCTCCTCCTGGTACAGCGCGGTGCCTCCGGTCACGGTGACGACGTCGCCGAGCACGCCGAACTGCTGCCAGAGCGCCGACGAGCGGTCGACCCGGGCGATGATCGCGTCGCTGATCGCGTCCGGGGTGGGCTCGATCCGCTCGGCCGGCCAGGTCGCGCCGTGGTACCGGGTGGTCAGGATCCGGTAGAGCGCGCGCACCCCGTACCGGAAACCGTGGATGAACCCGCTGGTGCCCTTCTTGAAGTCGCGTTGCTGGGTGATCGTGCCGGCGAAGTACAGATCAGGCACGTTGACGGACTCGTACGCCGGCGTCTGCTCGGGGAAACGGTCGTTGATGACCAGCGCGGGCCGGCAGCCGTCGTCGAACACCGAGGCGTCGAAGCGGAAACCGGTGCACACGACCACCCGGTCGTAGAACAGCTCGCGCAGCGCCTCCACGGTGCGGGCGTAGCGGAACAGCACCCGGTAGCCGCCGTCGGCGCGGCGTTCGATGCTCTCCACCGTGCCGTCGAGGACCGTGTTCTGGGACTTCAGCTGGTAGCTGTCGAGGAAGTTGTTGTTCACCGCGCGCAGGTGCCCGACGTAGTGCGACTGCCAGGCCATCCTGACCGAGTGCGGCCCGGCGACGTGGATGACCGCGGCCTTGGCCATGAGCGCGTCGGCGGTCTCGAACCCCGAGTTGCCCTTGCCGATCACCAGGACCCGCTGGTCGGCGAAGGACGCCGGGTCGGTCTCGAACGTGTCGTAGCGTTCGGCGTGCTCGACGCCCGGGATCGGCGGGACGTGCAGCTGGGAGACCCCCGTGGCCACGACCAGCCGCCGTCCCCGCCATGAACGTCCGCTGCGATCGGTGGCGGTGAACCCCTCGTCGTCCCGGCCGATCCGGACGACGTCGACGTCGTAGTGCACCTTGACGCCGGTCGCCGCCGCGTAGTCGGACAGGTAGCGCACGAGATCGTCGGCCTGCGGGAAGTACTCCTCGCTGTAGCGGGTGAACAGCAGCTCGGGATCGTCGCTCAGCAGCGAGTTCCAGTCCATCCGCAGCCGCAGCTCCGGGTCCTGGTACCCCGTGTGCACCTTGTTGATGGAGATCAGCTGGCGGTGCCGCGGGAACCGGGTGAAGAAGGTGCCCGGCCCTGCTCCGCGTTCCAGGACGACATAGTCGTGACCGCCGTGTTCGAGCAGTGCGGCCAGCTGCAGCCCGGCCGGTCCGGCCCCGATGATCAGGTAGTCATGCGCCATGAGCCGGAAGCTACGGGCGAATTCTCATAGGATTCTGAGAATCGGCTGTCTACGGTCCGGGCATGCCCGCCGTCGAAGACACCATCGACCTCAGCCTTCCACTGCGCTCAGCCGACCTGCACCGCGCCGCGACACCGGTGTCCGTCGTGGTCGGCGCGGCCGTCCGCGACCGCGTCGAACGCGGCCGTGACTTCCTCCGCGACGTGCGGGAGGAAGAACGTCCGGTCTACGGCGCGACCACCGGCTTCGGCGCCCTGGTCGGGTTCGCCGGCCGGGAGGAGGAAGCGGACCAGTGTGACAACACCCTGGCCCACCTCGGCGCCGGGCAGGGGCCGGATCTGCCCCACGACGTGAGCCGGGCCGCGCTCCTCGTGCGCGCGTGGTCGCTCGCCCAAGGGGCGTCCGGGGTTTCGGCACACGTGGTCGACGGGCTCGCCGCGATGTTCACGACGACGTTCGTCCCGGCGATCCCACGCTACGGCTCGGTCGGCGCGAGCGGGGACCTGATCCCGCTCGCCTATGCCACCCAGGCGCTGCGCGGACGGGGACAGGCCTATCTCGGCGGCTCGCGGATGCCCGCGGCCGAGGCGCTGCGCCAGGCCGGGCTGACCCCGTTGGCACTCGACGGCCGGGACGCCCTCGCGCTCGTCAACGGGACCTCTCTCACCACGGCCGCGACCGCCCTGGCCCTGGACAGCGTCCGGTCCTCGCACCGCGCGCTGCAGGCGCTCACCTGTCTGCTGGTCGATCTGCTCGGCTGTGACCCGGGCTTCCTCCACCCGCGCCTGCTCGACGCCTACGGCCATCCCGGCGCGATCGACGTCGCCGACGGCATGCGCAAGACCCTCGCCGGGATCCTCCCGGCCGGCACACGGGCGCTGCAGGAGCCGTACAGCATCCGCTGCTCCCCGCAACTGCTGGGCGCCGCCGAGGACGCCCTGCGTTACGTCGACGGCGTCGTCGCGGCCGACCTGTCCAGCGTCAGCGACAACCCGCTGTTCTTTCCCGACGACGACCTGGTCGTGCACGGCGGCAACTTCTTCGGGCAGCCGGCCGCGTTCGCCGCCGATGTCCTGGCGACGGTCACCGCCCAGCTCGGCAACCTCGCCGAGCGGCAGCTCGACCTCCTCGTCGACCCGGCCCGCAACGGCGGCCTGCCCCCGATGCTCGCCGCCGGACCCGGCCGTCAGCACGGGATGCAGGGGGTGCAGCTCGCCACGACCGCCTTCGTCGCCGAGATCCGCCGCGCCGCCGTGCCGGCGAGCATGCAGAGCCTGCCGACCAACCTGCACAACCAGGACGTGGTGCCGTTCGGCACCCAGGCCGCCCTTCGCGCCTACGACATGGCCGACCTGCTGCGGCTGCTCTGCGGGTCGCTGGCGGTGGGGCTGCGGCAGGCGGCGCACGTCGGCGCCCGCCACCCCACGGCCCCGGGCTGCGCGGCGCTCCTCGACACCCTGGTCGAGGCGATCCCCGCGGTCGATCCCGACCGCCCGCTGGACGCCGATGTCCGCAAGGCCGCCGAGCTGCTCACCGCGACACTCCCTCTGTGAGCGACAGCCTCCGGGTTATCGCCCATAGCCGTTCCGCACCGGGCCCCCGCGTCGCTAGGGTCCGGTGCCATGGTCACCCCCCTGGAGCCCGACGACCCGCGCGTACTGGGTGAGTTCACACTGAGCGGACGGCTCGGCGAGGGCGGGCAGGGGGTGGTGTTCCTCGGCCGGTCGCCCCGTGGCGAACCGGTCGCGGTGAAGGTGCTCAAGTCGGGGCTCGACTCTTCGGTGAAGGAGCGGCTGGTCCGCGAGCTCGACGCGATTCGCGGAGTCGCGCCCTTCTGCACGGCCCGGGTGCTGACCGCGATGGTCGACGGGCGGATGCCGTACGTGGTGAGCGAGTTCATCGACGGGCCGTCACTGCAGCACCGGGTGGATTCCGGCGGTCCGCTGCTGGGCGGCGAGCTGGAACGCCTCGCGGTCGGCACGGCCACGGCGCTGGCGGCCGTTCACGCGGCCGGGATCGTGCACCGGGACTTCAAGCCGGCCAACGTGCTGCTGGGGCCGGACGGCCCCCGGGTGGTGGACTTCGGCATCGCCAGGCACGGCGAGAGCGACACGATCACGGCGGGCCCGGTCGGCACCCCGGCCTACCTGGCTCCCGAGCAGATCGCCGGAAACCCGGCCACGCCCGCCTCCGACGTGTTCGCCTGGGGAGCCACGATCGTCTTCGCCGCCACGGGCCGCCCGGCCTTCGGCGCCGCCGGCGTCCCCGCCGTCATGCACCGGATCCTGACCGCCGAGCCCGACGTCGCGGCACTGCCCCGGCCGCTGCGCGGAGTGGTCGAACGCTGCCTCGCCAAGGACCCCGCCCGCCGACCGGCCTCCCGCGACCTGCTGCTGGAGCTCGTCGGGGCCACCCCCGACCCGCTTCGGGCGGGCGCGGCCGCGGCGGCCACCAGGCCGGTGCGGCAGGGCGGGACGACCGCGACTCTCCCGGCTGTCCCGCCCTCGGGTCCGGCTTCCCGTACCGGGATCGTCGCCGGGGCGGTGGCCGCCGTGGCCGCGCTGTCGGTCACCGCCGCCCTGCTGGGGCCGCGCCTGCTGTCCACCGGCCCGGCCGGCACCTCGTCGCACACCGCCGAGTCACCGGCACCGCCCGCCGGCTCCAGGCCAGGGGAAACCGTCGCGGAGGACGGCGCGGCCCAGGACGACGCCGTGGCAACGGACGACACCGTGGCAACGGACGACGCCGTGGCAACGGACGACACCGCGGCGACCGACGACGCCGAGGGGGACGCCGCAGCGACTCCGAAGGCCGCTCCCGTCCCGTCGACCACCCCCGGCGGGACGGTTCCGGCCGCGTTCGCCGGCACCTGGGGAGGCCATCTCGTGCCCGACGAGCTCGTGGGAACCAGCGAGGCCGACGTCCAGATCGTGCTGGAGCCGGGCGGGCGCACCGGAAGCTGGAAGGACACCGACAGCTCGTGCCGGGGAGTCCTGACGTTGACACGCAGCTCCGGCACAGCACTCGTCTTCCGGCTGGACAGGTGCGCCCCGGGCAGGATCACCCTGACCCAGGCCGGCGAAGGGCTCGCCTACCGATCGGACGGCAACGAGGGCGACGTCACCTTCCAGGGCCTCCTGATCAAGGACTGACGACTCCAACGGAGCAACCCGCGCAGACAAGGATCCCCATGCCGGCCACTACTGCTCGCTTCACCCTGCTGGTCCTCTACACCGACCGGATGGAGGAGTGCCGCACCTTCTACGGTGCACTCGGCATCGGCTTCACACGGGAGCGACACGGGGACGGCCCGGAGCATTACGCCGCCGTCCTGCCCGACGGCCAGGTCTTCGAGCTCTACCCGGCCACTTCCGAGCGCAGGACCGGCGCCGTACGGCTCGGTATCGGTGTCGACGGCGCCGCCTGCGAGCCGCCGCTGAAGCCCGGCCGGCACGTCGTGACCGATCCGGACGGCAGGGTGATCGAGGTCTACGCGATGTGACCGACACGTCGCGATCTCCGCTTGCGGATAGACAGTGTCTACTCGGGGCTGGTAGACACTGTCTATGAAGACTGAGAGCTCCCTGCGGGAGCGGCTCGTGGAGGTCGGGGTCCACCTCGTGATGACCGAGGGAGCCGCCGCGGTGGGCCTGCGGGAGATCGCCCGCCGGGCGGGGGTGTCGCACGGCGCGCCGCGCCGGTACTTCCCCACCCACCACTCGCTGCTGTCGGCCATCGCCCGCCGGGGCTTCGCCGACCTCGAAGCGCGGTTCTCCGCCGCCATGGCGGGACTGACCTCCCCGCGCGACCTGCTGGGAGTGTTCGCGCGGGAGTACGTCGCGTACGCGCTGGAGTGCCGCGGCATGTTCGAGCTGATGTTCCGCCACGAACTGCTCGACAGCGACAGGCACGGGTCGGACGGGCCGAGGTTGCGGGAGTCCACGCTGCCGCTGTTCGAGCGCCTGGTCGCGCTGGTCGCCGAGTGCCGGAGCGCGGCGAGCCCGCCGGAGGAGCCCGCGGTGACGGCGGCCGCCTTCTGGTCCGCCCTGCACGGGCTCGCGCAGCTGTGGACGTGGGGCAGCCTGCGACTCGTCCTCGACGCCCACGGCGCCGTGCCGGACGGCGAACGCCTCGACCGGCTGGTCGCCGAGGTGCTGGACGCCCACCTCGGGCCCGCGGTCCCGTGACCGGAGCCCCGCGACCCCGCCTGGCGCTGACGGTGAGCGCGGCGGGTGCGATGGTCGTCGCCCTGGACGGCACCGTCCTGGTCGTGGCGCAGCCCAGCCTGCAGCGCGACCTCGCCGCGAGCCTCACGCAGGTCCAGTGGACCAGCACCGGTTACATGGTCGCGGTGGCCGCGCTCCTCGTCGTCGCAGGACGGCTCGGCGACCGCTACGGCCATCGGCGCATGCTGTTCGCCGGCGTGCTCGGCTTCGCGGCCGCCTCGGCCGGCATCGCGCTCGCGCCCGCGATCGGCTGGGTGATCGGCCTGCGGGTCCTCCAGGGCGTGTTCGGCGCGCTGCTCCAGCCGGCGACCCTCGCGTTGCTGAGGCTCGCCTACCCGGCGGACCGGCTCGGGACGGCGATCGCCGTCCGCACCGGCGCCATCGGCGTGGCCGGCGCCGCCGGGCCGGTCGTGGGCGGGGTCGTCGTCGCGGAGCTGGGCTGGCGCACCGTCTTCGTGCTCCAGGTCCCGATCGCCGTCCTGATCGCCGCGCTCACCATCGCCGTGCGCACACCCCGCCCCCAAGGCTCCGTACGGACGCGGCTCGACCTCACGGGCGCGGCCCTGCTCACGGTCGTGCTGGCGCTCGGAGTCCACACGCTGGCCGGCGTGCCCGGGCACGGGTGGACCGCCGGGCCGACGCTGCTCGGGTTTCTCGCCGTCGCGGGCCTGTCGGCCGTGTTCGCGGCACACGAACGCCGGGCCGCGCACCCGATCGTGCCGGCCGCGGTGGCCCGGTCCCTGCCGGTGACGGCGTCGATGCTGCTCCTGCTGGCCGTCACCAGCGGCGTGTTCGGCGCGTTGTTCGCCGTCACCTTCGTGCTGCAGCAGGGGCACGGGCTCGGCCCGCTCGCGGCGGGTGTGCGGCTGCTTCCGGTGACGGTGGTCATGGTCCTCGGCGCGCCCGTGGCAGCCGCCGCCGTGCGCCGGCACGGCCCGCGCCGTACGGCGGTCGCCGGGACGGCGCTCGCGGCCCTCGGCGTCGCGTGCGTGGCCCGGCTCGGCCCGGACGGCTCGTGGACGGCCACCGGCGCGGCCTTCGCCCTGGTCGGCGCCGGGTTCGCGGCCGTCATGGTCACCGCGACCGGGACCGTCGTCGGCGACGCCCCGGCCCGGTACGCCGGAGTCGTCGGCGGGCTCAAGCAGACCGTGATGAACATCGGCCCGAGCCTGGGCATCGCCGTGGCCGCCGGGGTGACGGCCGTGGAGGCCCCCGCCACAGGGTCCACCCTGGGGTCCACCCTGCCGGTCATGGCGGGGCTCGTCGTCCTCGGCCTGTTACCGGCGTCGCTGCTGCCCGCCGGGCCGGCCCCGCGCCCCACGGCACAGCCGGCCGCGGAGGCGGGGGACGCGTAGGCCGTCTCACCGCGCCCTCACCGTGCCCCGCGGGCGGGACTGGGCGCCGTCAACCGGACGAGGAACGACTCGGCCCCGGCGATCCGCACGCGCTGGAGGTGCACGGGCGTGAGGCCCTGACGGAGGGCGAGGGGCAGGTCGCCGACGCCGGGAAGCAGGACCACGGCGGTCCCGCCGGGTGTGAGCACCCGGCGCACCTCCGCCCACCACCGTGCGGGGGACGCGGCGAGCAGGCCGCCGGGAGGGACCTGACCGCCCCAGGGCGGGTTGGCCAGCACACGGTGGGCGACGCCGTCCCGCACCGGCAGCCGTCCGGCGTCGGCGCGGCCGACGGCGACGGGCAGCCCGGCCGCGTTCTCCCGGGCCGCCGTCACCGCTCGCCTGGCCAGGTCGAACCCGTACAGGCGGGCGTCCGGACACTGCCCCGCCGCCTCGATCAGCAGCGTCCCGGCGCCGCAGCAGGGATCGAGCACCGTGTCGCCGGGCTCGACGCCGGCCATCGCCACCATGGCGGCGGCCAGCGGGGGGTGCAGGGTCCCCGGGACCGACTGCCGCTTGTACTCCCGCCGGTGCAGGGGACGCGCGGCGATCCGCAGCAGGAGCGTGGCCCGCTCGCCGTCCAGCGTGACCCGCCAGCCGCTGTGGCCCGGCGGCGGCGCGCCCGCGCCGCGCCGCGAGTGGTAGCCGACCCCCAGCCGGCCGGCCAGGACGCGGCCCACCGCGTCCTCCACGTCGTACCTGGTGAAGGTGCGCCTGCCCAGGAACGACGCCGACACCTCGACGCCGGTGAGCCCGCGGGGGCCGCCGTGGTCACGGCGCAGCCGCGCCAGCGCGGCGAGGTCGGCCGCGCCGGCGAGCCCCGCGAGCGCGGCGGCGCCCTGCCGGGACGCGCCGACGTCCGGGCCCTGCGCCGCCAGCAGGAACACGTCGTCCGCCGTGCGCAGGCCCAGGGCGGGCAGGCGCGAGGCGCGGAACCGCACCTCGCGATGCCCGATGTGCGTGATGACGCCGAGGCCGCGCCGCAGAATCTCGGCGGCGAGCGTCGGCTCCAGCCCGTGGACGCACCGCGCCACCAGGCTCGCCGCCGTCACGGGACGGCGGGAGCGCTGGGACGCGGAGCGGTGAGAGTGACAGCGCGAACGCGCATGGTGATCCTTCTTCTCCCGCGTCGGCCCGGGACGGCACCGCGCCGCCCCGCCTCGTCGGCGACGGGTCGTGCCTCGCTTCGCCGACGGCGGCTAGCGGAGGTGGAAGAAGGACGTGAACGTCATGGCGGCGATCCTAGGGCGCGGGGAAGCAGGTGATCAACCCGGCAGCGTCTCCACCGACGAGCGCCCCGGGCGATGGGAGAGCGTGCTCTGATAATGTGCCGTCCACGGCGGCGACGACGCGAGGAGGTGAGCCCCATTACCGCTGAACAGGTCGGGTGCTCCCTTCTCCCCGTGCATACGGTCCCCTAGAGCGAGGCGACCGCGGGAGCGCCCTCGGCATTCCCGGAAGGCTCCCCATGTCACTGTCATCCCGCTCCCCTGCTCCCTCCCCCGCTCCGCCCGCGATCGTGACCCGGCTGCGCGCCGCCGGTTGCGTGTTCGCCGAGGACGAGGCCCGTCTGCTGGTCGCCGCCGCGCGTACGCCGGCCGAGCTCGACGCCATGGTGCGGCGGCGTGCCGACGGGCTGCCGCTCGAACACGTCCTCGGCTGGGCCGAGTTCTGCGGCCTGCGGCTGGCCGTCGAGCCCGGGGTCTTCGTGCCCCGGCCGCGCACCGGGTTCCTCGTCCGCCAGGCCGCCGCCCTCACCCGCCCGGGGGCCGTCGTCGTCGACCTGTGCTGCGGCACGGGGGCGCTGGGCGCGGCGCTGGCCGCCGCCGCCGCGGGGCCGATCGAGGTGCACGCCGTGGACGTCGATCCCGCCGCCGTGCGCTGCGCCCGCCGCAACCTCGCCGAGGTGGGCGGCCGGGTGTACGAAGGCGACCTGTACGCGCCGCTGCCGGCCGCCCTGCGGGGCCGGGTGGACGTCGTCGTCGCCAGTCCGCCGTACGTGCCCACCCGGGCCATCGGCCTGCTCCCGCCCGAGGCGCGCGAACACGAGCCGAAGGTCGCACTCGACGGCGGCGCCGACGGGCTCGACGTCGTACGGCGGGTCGTCGCCGGGGCGTCCGGATGGCTGGCGCCGGGCGGGAGCCTTCTGGTGGAGACGAGCGAGAGCCAGGCGGGCAAGACCGCCGAAGCAGTCGCCCGCGCCGGGCTCGTCACCCGCCTGACCTGCGACGACGAGCTGGACGCCAGCGCCGTCATCGGGACCCTGCCCGTACCGGCCGGCTGAGCGGCAGGACGCGGGCGCGGTCCCTACCTGCGCCGTTCGCGGGAGCGGGGCCGCCGGGCGGGCGCCCGGCCCGCCGTCGGCGCGGCCTCCGCCTGCCAGTGCTCGGGCCAGTGCGCCGGGCGGGTCAGCGAGGGTGGCAGCACGGTCGCGGCGTCGCCCCTGGCGGCGTTGAGCTGGGCCTGGGTGAGGAAGAGGCACCCGGTCAGGTCGGCGCCGCCGAGGCCGGCGCCCCGCAGGTCCGCGCCGATCAGATCGGCGCCCCGCAGGTCGGCTCCGGTCAGATCCGCGCCGATCAGGTACGCCCCCCGCAGGTTGGCGCCGCGCAGGTCGGCCTTCCTGAGCCGGGCGCCGATGAGGTCGGCCCCCCTGTGGTCGGGCGCGCGGCCCCCGGCGCCGGCCCGGGCGAGCTCGCTCGTCCGCAGCAGCAGTACGTTGACCTTCTCCCGGTGGGCGGCGACGTCCACGTCGAGCAGCTCGCCGGGAGTACCCATGGTGAGGCGCTCGGTCTCGTCGATCGCGCCGCGTACCTCGGAGTGGATCGGGCGGGCCGCGGGCAGGGAGAGTGCCTCGTGCAGGTACCACAGCAGTTCGTGCAGGTGCCGCATTACCGGGAAGACCTCGAACATCCGCGCCGCGGTGTCCGGCTCGTCGCGCCAGCTGCGCCCGAAGGTGACCTGGGAGACTTTCTGCCCCGCGCCGAAGCAGTCGAACACGGTGCAGCCGGGGAAGCCGCTGTCGCGCAGCCGGGAGTGGATGCCGCAGCGGAAGTCGGACTGGAGATTGGGGCACGGCCGCCCGGCGTCCTTGCTGATCGCGAAGTCCGCCGAGGCGGCGAAGGGCAGGGCGACGCAGCACAGCCCGAAGCAGCTCGCGCAGTCGGCCCGCAGGGCGAGCCGGTCGCCGCCGGAGCGGGCGTGGTCGTGCGTGTCGGGCACGTGCTTGATCTCCTTGTGTCCGGTGGGGGCCGCGCGGCCTGTCAGAGGCTCAGGCATGGCTCCGGTGTCCTCCCGTGCGATCGTCGGGGGTGGTCAGGCGCCGGACCAATCGGACCAGCCCGGCGCGGCGCGCTTCGGGGCCGTCCCCGCCGACGCCGGCCGTGATCATGCGCACCACTTGCGGGGCTGTGAACCACCAGGTCGCCAGCGCGTACACCGCGTAGACCAGATGCGCCGGGTCGGACTCTCCGGTGATCAGCCCCTCTTCCTGAGCGGCGGCGAAGGCGGCGACCTTGCCAGCGTAGTGCGCGGCACGCTCGTCCTCGGCGGCCACCTCGGCGCGGCCGCGTTCCAGCCCTTCCCAGGTGAGTAGGCGCAGGAAGTGCGGGTGGGCGCAGTGGTAGTCGAAGACCCGCCCGGCGTACTCGCCCAGGTCGGCCAGGTGCGCGCCGGTCAGCGGCACGGCGGCGGCCACCTTGGCGAGCTCGGCCTCAAGGACGGCGGTGAACAGCTGGCGCTTGCCGCCGAAGTACTGGTAGATCCGCTCCTTGTTCACCCCCGCGCGTACGGCGACGCGGTCCACCCGCGCGCCCTGCGGCCCGTGCTCGGCGAACTCCTCCACCGCCGCCTCCAGCAGCAGCCGCCTCGTCCTGGTGGTGTCCCATGCCATGGGAGCAGCCTACAGAATTCCAACCGCACAGTTGGAATCACGACCGTGCCCGTGCCATACTCCAACCGATCAGTTGGAGATTTCGCCGGCCGGCTTCGCTCCACACACGCACGACAGATGGGAATCACGGCATGACCGCCACACCCCAGACCACCCGCGAGGTCGTCGACGCCTTCTTCGCCCGGTTCGCCGCCGGTGACCTGACCGGCCTGCTCGATCTTTTCGCCGACCGGGTGGACTTCCTCGTCCCGGGCGCGCCCAACGTGCCCTGGACCGGGGCCCGCTCCGGCAGGGAGCAGATCGCCGAGTTCTTCGCCGTGCTCGGCACCGCGCTCACGCCTGCCCAGGAGTTCACGATCGACGCCACGATCGTCGAGGACGGGCACGCGGTGGTGACCGGACGCAGCCGCTTCTGCGTGCTGTCCACGGGCAGGTCGTTCCTGAACGAGTTCGCCCTGCACTTCACCGTCGCCGACGGCAGGATCGTCGGTTACCGCATGCATGAGGACAGCCACGCGATCAGCGCCGCGTTCGCGGCCTGACCCCTCCCGGTGGAGCGGCGGGCGCTCCCGTTCGGGACCGGCGCCCGGCAGGGTCGCGCGATGAACCAGTGTCGCCCGTGATCCCGCCCTCACTGGACCTAATGCGAGATTCTGCCGCTGCGATGATTCCGGAGTCGGAGCCAGAGCAATGGTGGTGCGTGGTCACCCCGCCTGTACGAGGCCGGTTTCCGGCCGGTGGTTACAGGAGTCCCCGTAAGGAGTGCCCCAGATGTCGCAGAAGATGTCCGAAGTGTTCGAGGTCCACCAGGACGACTACGCCCAGCCGGAGGCCGCGTTGAACCCCAACCACAACGAGACCTCGGTGTTCGAGATCCACGAGGACGACTACAGCGCGCCGGAAGGTGCCCTGAACCACAACCACAACGAGGTCGCGGTGTTCGAGGCCCACGAGGACGCCTACACCCAGCCGGAGTCCTTCCTGAACCTCAACCACAACGAGGTTCTGATCGAGGCGTGAGCCGCGTCGGCCTCCCGGAGCCGGTGAGCCCCGGGAGGCGGACGCCGCCGTCGGTCGTGACGTCGTACGGGAGGCCATGTGAGCGATGAGTCCCGTCCCGCCGGGGCGGCCGAGTTGCTGGCGCACGCACGGGAGCGTTACGCCGGAAGAGCCTTCGACGAGGCGGAGCGGGCGTTCCGGGCCGCCGTCGGCCAGGCCCGGCGCCAGGGCCAGAACGCGCTGCGGATCCACGCCCAGTGCGAGCTGGCGAGTGTGTGGCGTATGTGCGGCGGCTACCGCAGGGCGGGGCTGCTGTTCGCTCTCACTCTTCCCGCCGCGGAGCGGGTCTTCGGCCCGGAGTCGGTGGAAGTGGCCAAGGTGTGCAACGAATGGGGTGTACTGGGCAAGTACACCGGCCGGTTCCAGCAGGCAGAGGCCCTCTACGGGCGGGCCTTGACGATCCTGGAGGCGGCCCGCGGCGGTGAGCACGAGGACGTGGCCACCGTCTGCCACAACCTGGGCGGGCTCGCCCACGCCCGTGGTGACCACGAGGCCGGTGAGCCGTGGGCTCGCCGGGCGGCGGAACTCCGCGCCCGGCTCCTCGGTGAGCGTCATCCGAGGGTAGCCGCGGACCTCGCCGCCTGGGCCGCGCTCGTGGAGGGCCGCGGACGCCCGGACGAGGCCGAGGCGCTGCTCCGGCGTGCCCTCGCCGTCTTTGAGGCCGCCTACGGCCCGGAGCACCACGATGTCGCCGCCGCGCTGCACAACCTCGCCGCCCTGAGGCATCGCCGCGGTGACCTGGACGAGGCCCTGGCCCACTACCTCCGCGCCCTGGCCGTCAAGGACGCGGTCCTGGGGCCGGGCCATCCGGAATCCGCCATCACCCTGATCAACCTCGGCGCCCTGTACCGCGCCCGCCACCAGCCCGGCGAGGCCCACGCCTGCTACGGCCGGGCCGTGGAGCTGCTGCGGCGGGCGGCGCCGGACCACCCTCATCTGGCGGCGGCACGCCGCGGCCGGGCGGCCGCCTGCGCGTCCCTGGCGCCGCCCGCGAACGAGAAGTGAGCGACCGAATCGTGAACGTACGCGTGTCCGGCTGCGGCGCCCTGCTGTGGGACGCCGGCCAACTGGTCTGGGACGACTATCTCGACCACCGCCAGTTCGCCCTCGCCGACGGCGTCGAGCGCGTGCTGCGGTGGTTCACCGGATTCCGCGACCTGGGCTCGGTGAGAGAGCTGGGCGGCGATCCCGGCGAGGCCGCCCACTGGCACCAGGTCGCCACCGTCCTGGCCGGGCACGACATCCTGATCGCGGAGAACGGGCCCCGCCACCAGCGCGAACAGGCCATAGAAGAGGCCTGGCAGCCGTGGGGGCGGCTGGCGCGCGCCTACCACTTCTCCACCCGCTCCCACGCCGGCACCGCCATGCGCACCGCCGAACAGGACAACGAGGAACTCGAAGCCAAGGTTCTGACCGACCCGCCGCCTCCGGCGTTCTGGTCCCTGCCCGGCACCACCCGCCTCGCGCTGCCGGACGCCGGCCCCGGCGTCTGGCGCCATCGCGACCTGTTGGACGTGCTCCACCGGCGTCGCAGCCGCCGCTACTTCGGCCCCTCCGCGCTGCCGCTGGAGACCGTCGCGGCCCTGCTCAAGACCGCCGCGGGACCTCTGCCGCGGGCCGACGGCCCGCTGACCCAGGCGGGTGTCGACCTCGACCCGAACGGGGTGGTGACCGACTCCTGGCAGCGGGTGTTCAAGACCAGCCCCTCCGGCGGCGCCCGCCACCCGACCGAGGTCTACCTCTACGCGCGCAACGTCCAGGGCCTCGATCCGGGCGCCTACCACTACGCCGCCGCCGACCACACCCTCGAGTTCCTCGGCCGCCGTCTCGACGACGAGCGGCTCGTGGCCGCCGTCGGCGGCCAGGACTGGGTCGCCGGCGCCGGAGCGCTCATCTTCTACACCAGTGTCATCGCCCGCAACCAGTGGAAGTACAGCTTCCCCCGGGTCTACCGGGCGCTGATGATGGACGTCGGCCACCTCAGCCAGACCGTCTACCTGCTGGCCACCGCGGCCGGTCTGCACATCACCTTCACCGCGGCCCTTCGGGACCAGGTGGTCGAAGAGCTCCTCGGCTGCGATCCCGCCCGCCACCTCGTCATCGGCACCTCCGTCATCGGCGTCCCGCCCGCCTCCTGACCCGCCCGTCCTCACCCGTACGCCGGCCTGCCGGGACGCCCGGCAGGCCGTAGGCGTATCCCATTGACAAATACAATTTTTACGTACAAGATTGTTTTTGCGATGAGAGACGTCCTGTACCTGGAGCAGATCGAGCAGGCCGAGGCCCTGCTCAAGCCGCAGCGCATCGAGGTGCTGCGGCAACTGGCCGAGCCGCGCACCTGCACCGAGGTGGCGGCGGTGCTCGGCCAGACCCCGCAGCGCGTGTACTACCACGTCAAACGCCTGGTGGAGGCCGGCCTGGTGCAGCAGGTCTCCGAGCGGCGGGTGCGCGGCATCACCGAGGGCATCTACCGGGCGAGCGCCAGGTCCTACTGGCTGTCCCCCGGCCTCGTCGGCAGGATCGGCGGGCTGCGCCGGCGGCAGGACGAGCTCAGCCTGGGTTACCTGCTCGACCTGATGGAACAGGTGCAGGCCGATGTCGCCGCCCTCGACCGGACGGCGCCGGAACTGCCGTCCATCGGCGTCTCCGGGGAGATACGCGTGCCCCCCGAACGCCGTCAGGAGTTCCTCAACGACCTGCGGTCCGCACTTCAGGACCTGTTCACCCGCTACGGCGGCGCCGAGGGCGACGCCTTCAAACTCGCCGTGGCCTGCTACCCCAAGGGAGACGACAGTGAGTGAGCCGATGACCATCCGTGTCCGCCTGGAAGCCCCGATCAAGGAGGTGCGCCACGCGCTGACCGACCCCGCGGCGATGCGGGTGTGGCTGGCCGAGCACGCCGAGGTGGACCTGCCCGAACGGTACGAGTTCTGGGGCCGCCGCACTCCCGAGGGCGACGCGCCGCACCAGCGCCTGCTGCACGCCGACGACCACACCCTGCGTTTCGCCTGGCTGCTCGACGGCGAGGAGACCACCACGGAGATCACCCTGGCGGAGGAGGACGCCGGATCGACCATCCTGACCCTGTCGCAGACCCACTTCGACTTCCAGGACGCCATCACCGGGGCGAGCATCCGCGGGGTGCTGCAGGTGTTCTGGTCGCTCGCGCTGTCGAACCTCGCCGACCACGTCCAGGGGAGGGAGATCGGCCCCCAGCCCGACTACACCACCACCGACTTCCGCGGTCACCTGGACATCGCCGCGCCCGTGTCCACGGTGTACGACTCGCTGATCGACTCCGACAAGGCCACCGAGTGGTTCGGCTACCCCATCGGCATCGAGCCGTACGTCGGCGGCCGCTTCGCGATGGGCGGCCTCGACGCCAACCCCCAGCCCGCCAAGATCATCGACCTGGTTCCCGACAGCACGATCTCGGTCGACTGGGGACCGATGGGCGTCGTCACCTGGGAGTTGGAGGACACCGGCGGCGCCACCCGCCTGACGTTCGTCCAGAGCGGCTTCGACACCGCCAACCCGCCGTACGGCGCCTGGACCGGATGGCTGTCCGGACTCGCCGAGCTGCGCCGCTACCACGAGCAGTCGAACTGGCGGCCGATCTGGCTCGCCGACGACATGGCCGCCTGACGCGCGAGCGTAGTCGTCCCGCCGCCGAGCGACACCAGCGGCGGGACGACCGCGTCTTATTGGTAGGTTCTCCGGACAAGTAATGACATGTTACGAACGGAGGAGCGGCGCCGTGGAAGTCGAGCAGACGGTGTTGCCGGGGATCGGATTGCGACACGAGTTCACCACCCGCTCGGGCCGGCGCATCGGAGTCGTCTCGCACCGCACGGGACGGCGGGACCTCGTCATCTACGACCCCGACGATCCCGACAGAGCCTGTGAGACGGTCAAACTCAACGACGAGGAAGCCGACGCGCTCGTCGAACTCCTCGGCGCCCCCCGCATCGTCCAGCGCCTCAACGCGATGCACCGGGAGGTCGAGGGCCTGGTCAGCCTCCAGGTGCTGATCACCCCCGGCTCCCGCTACGACGGCCGTCCCATGGGCGACGCGCAGGTGCGCACCCGCACCGGCGCCTCCATCGTCGCCGTGGTCCGCGCCGGACGCGTCTTCGCCAGCCCCGCACCCGACTTCGTCCTGACCGGGGACGACATCGTGGTCGTGGTGGGCGGCGAGGAGAGCACCACCGCAGTCGCCGACATCTTCGCCAGCGGCTGAGGGCAGCGCGTGCACAACACCGCAATACTTTTCCTGGAATTCGGCGCCGTCGTCCTCGGACTCGGCATTCTCGGAGCACTGGCGCTGCGCGTCGGCATCTCCCCCATCCCTCTCTATCTCCTCGCGGGCCTGGCCTTCGGCACCGGCGGCATCCTCCCTCTGGGCACCAGTGAGGACTTCATCGCCACCGGCGCCGAATTAGGCGTCATCCTCCTTCTGCTCACCCTCGGCCTGGAATACAACGCCGACGAACTGGTGACCAGCCTCAAGGGCAACGCCCGCGCCGGTCTCGTCGACCTCCTGCTCAACGCCGCCCCCGGCGTCATCCTGGCGCTGCTGCTCGGCTGGGGACCCGTCGCCGCGGTCGCCATGGCGGGCGTCACCTACGCCACCTCCTCCGGAATCACCGCCAAGGTCCTCTCCGACCTGGGCTGGATCGGTAACCGCGAGACCCCGGTCGTGCTGTCGCTGCTGGTGTTCGAAGACCTCACGATGGCGGTCTACCTGCCGGTCCTGACCGCCATGCTGGCCGGCCTGACCCTCGTCGCCGGGGCGGTCACCGTGGCCATCGCACTGGCCGCGGTCAGCGTGGTGCTGCTGGTCGCGCTCCGCTTCGGCCGCTACATCGAGGCGTTCGTCGCCAGCCCCAACTCCGAGGTGCTCGTGCTCAAGGTGGTCGGGCTCGCACTGCTGGTGGCCGGGCTGGCCCAGCAGCTGCAGGTCTCCGCCGCGGTCGGCGCCTTCCTGGTCGGCATCGCCCTGTCCGGCGAGCTCGCCGAGGACGCCCACGCGCTGCTCGCTCCCCTGCGCGACCTGTTCGCCGCGGTGTTCTTCGTCTTCTTCGGCCTGCAGACCGACCCGACCAAGATCCTGCCCGCCGCCGGGCTCGCGGCCGGCCTCGCCCTGGTCACGATGATCACCAAACTGATGACCGGAATCTACGCGGCCCGCCGCGCGGGCATCGCCCGCGCCGGACGGGTACGCGCCGGCATCGCGCTCATCCCCCGCGGCGAGTTCAACATCGTCATCGCCGGACTGGCCGTGGCCGCCGGGGCCCACCCCGACCTGGGCGCCCTGGCCGCCGCGTACGTCCTCATCCTCGCGGCCTTCGGCCCCCTGGCCGCCCGCCTGGTGCAGCCACTCCTCACCAAGATCGCCGCTCGTACCGCCTGACGACCGTCCCGCGCCCCGCACCCGTGCGGGGCGCGGGACGCCAGGCGGCGACCAGAGCCGCCGCGAGGAGCAGCTCCGCGATGTCGCCGCCGTAGTACATGATCTCCGCGCCACCCCGGACCTCGGGGATCGGGGCGTGCACGTCCACCCGGAAGCCGCCGTACATCAACTGGGCGACGACGGCGTGCACGGCGACGGCGCAGCCGAGGTACACCAGGCGGGTACGGACCCCGGGCCGGTCCGGGGCGGGATCGGGCCCGGCGATCACATAGGCGAACAGGCAGCCCGACAGCAGGAAATGCCCGTGCAGCAGCCAGCGCCCCGCAGCCGACGCCGACGCCGCGTTGTAGAGCGGGGTGAAGTAGAGCACCACGAGGCCGCCGGTGGACAGCAGCAGGGCGACCACCGGGTGGGTCACCACCCGGACGGGACGGCTGCGCAGCACGGCGGTCAGCCACCGCCCGCCGCCTGCGGGCAGGGTGCGCAGCATCAGGGTGACCGGCGCGCCGAGCACCAGCGCGAGCGGCGCGTACATGCCGACGAGCAGGTGCTGGAGCATGTGACCGCGGAAGTCCGCGTGGGCCAGGGACGCGACGGGCGGCACCAGCGCGACGCCCAGCAGGACGAGCCCGGCGACGAACCCCGCCGTACGCCACCGGCTCCAGCCGCGCGCCGGATTGCGGCGGCGGGCCAGCCGCGCCAGGCGCAGGTATCCGATCGCGCACCCGAGCACGGCCAGGACCGGCAGCGCGCCGGCGAAGTGAGCGCCGTGTTCCGTCACAGGGTCCGTCACGTCCGGCTTTCGGGCTCGAAGGACCGCCCGCTCCGGGCCAACAGGTAACCCCCGGCGACCAGCAGCGCCCCCAGGACGAGGAAGCCGATGTCCCACCACAACTGATGCGGGCCGCCGCGCACGTGATGGATGGCCAGGAGGTGATGGTCCACGACGCCCTCGACGAGGTTGAACAGACCCCACCCGGCCAGGATCCAGCCCCACAGCACCCGCGAACCCCACACCCGGCGGCGGTTCCGGGTGACCCGGGAGTACAGGAGCGCCAGCCCGATCAGGACCGCCAGCCAGCACACGGTGTGGAACAGGCCGTCCCACACCGTGTTCATCTCCAGCCCGGAGACGGTGCGGGGATCGTAGTACCGCACTCCGATGTGATCGCTGTCGGTGCCGCTCAGCATGTGATGCCACTGCAGGATCTGGTGCAGCAGGATTCCGTCGACGAACCCGCCCAGTCCCACACCCAGCACGATGCCCGGCAGCCGGAGATCGGCCGGTTCCGGATCGGCGCGGGTCCCGCCTGCGGTGGTCGCCATCGCCTCGTTCACCCCTCCGTCCTCGGCACCCGTCTTCGGGTCCCCGCCAGGTTCCCGGCACGGAGGGGCCCAGTCACGCGGCCACGCGCGGACCCGCCGCGTGACCTACCAACTTTTGCGGCGCCGGAGAACGGCCCGATAGCGTGACGGCCATGGTGCGCGGATGGATACTGCCGGTCGTCTTCCTGGCATGCGGAGTCGCCGCGGCGTTCCGGCAGACGGCCCAGGGGTCCCCCGGCGCCGCCGCGACGTATTTC
The DNA here is from genome assembly GCF_005864065.1 of Microbispora triticiradicis. Lineage (NCBI taxonomy): Bacteria > Bacillati > Actinomycetota > Actinomycetes > Streptosporangiales > Streptosporangiaceae > Microbispora > Microbispora triticiradicis. The sequence goes on from NZ_VANP01000004.1 coordinate 269,329, forward strand.
CTCGTGTTCCTGCTCGCCGCCGCCCTGCTGTCTCCCCTGGTGTTCCCGAGGTCGATCGGCGCGGCCGAGGCGCGGCGCCGCAGCGAGGCCGACGGCCGCCCGATCGTCTACTGGCGTTCGGGCTGCCGCTACTGCCTCCGGCTCCGGCTGCGCCTCGCCCGCGACGCGCGGCGGCTGCACTGGGTGAACATCTGGCAGGACCCCGAGGGCGCGGCGGCGGTCCGCGCCGCCACCGGCGGCGACGAGACGGTGCCCACCGTCGTGGTCGCCGGCCGCCCCCACGTCAACCCCGACCCCGACTGGGTACGCAGCCAGCTCCCCTGACCGGGCCCGGTCTGGTCTCCTACTCGTCGTGGTGGGCGATCCATTTGACGCCCACGCCGCCCCACTGCTTCAACCTCCTGCCGGCGCCCGCGTCGTCGCGCCGGAAGACGTTGATCCCGTAGTAGGAGAAGTCGATCCACCCGTCGCGCTCGCCTCTGCCCTGCAGCCACTTGGCGTTGACGCCGTTGAGATCGGCCGTGTCGGCCGCCACCGTGCCCCAGGTCTGCGTTCCGTCCCGGTAGACGTTCACGCCGCCCTGCGGGAAGCTGATCCACCCGTCACTGGAGCTCCTGCCCTGCACCCACCTGGTGTTCACGCCGTCGAATTCGGCCTTGTCGGCCGTCACCGTGCCCCGTTCGCCGGTGCCGCTCGCGCGCATGACGTTGAGTCCGCCCTGGGGGAAGGTGATGACTCCGTCGCCGCTGTTCGGTCCTCCCACCGAAGTGGCCCAGACGTTGGTGGCCCAGACATTGGTGACTCTGAGGTCGTCCATGACGGGATTGCGCACCTGGACGGTGGTGGTGAGGGTGTGCTGCCGCCTGGTGCTGCCGGAGACGGCGACGAGGGTGTAGGTGGTCTCCCGCTGCGGGGTGGTGTTCAGTCGTACGGCGTACCTGCCCTGAGGCCCGGTGGGCGGGCCCGGGGGAACCGGCTCGTGTCCGCCGGGGAACCGGATCTCGTAGGCGAAGTCGGCGGACCCCTCCCAGCTCAGCGTGACCGGTGTTCCGGCCTCGACGATCTCGCTCTCCGGGCGGAGGTCGCGTGGCGCCGGGGCGGTCTTCACCAGCGCCACCACCGCGTGCCTGTCCGCCGCCTGCCCGGTCCGGGTCCTGCCCGCGTTCTCGGTCACCCTGAGCACGGCCAGGCCGGCGGCAGGCGCGACGGGGACGTCCTTCAGCATCAGCACCATGTGGCCGCCGGGTTCGAAGTTGGGCCGGCCACCGGCCTGGTCGGTGACGCGGACGGCGTCGGTGCCCTGTGTCTGGACGGCGAGTCGCTGCGAAGGGCCCGACCGGGGGAAGTACTCTCCCTCGCTGCCGACCTTGCCCAGGTCCGGCGTGAGGTGGACGGCGCCGTCGCCGACGGGCACCTGAACCGTGATCGTCCGCCAGAAGACCGCCTGCTCCCCGGTGTTGGTGACGAGAAGGTGGACGGTCCCCGTGGACGCGGCAGGCGCCCCCGGCACCGACGCCTCCAGGGGCGCCGGGTCGGTGAGGAGGGTGTAGGTCAGCAGGGTCATGCTCACGACTCCTTCGCGCAGGGACGGCGGAAGATCACCCCCTTGATCCAAACCCCGGCATTGGAGCGTGACAAGAACAGCAAAGGAGGCCATAGCAGGGCGAATTAGCAACTCCATCGGCGTCTTGACGGGACTTCCGACCAGCCGTCACCAGTGGCATCGGCCGCGCTCACGCCTTCAGCAGTTGCCGTACCCGCGCGGCCTCCCGGGTGAGGTGGTCGCGCTCCGGCACGCTGGCGGCGGCACGGGACGCCTCGGCGTACAGCTCCGCCGCCCGGGCGAGGTCGCCGGCGCGTTCGTGCAGGTACGCCGTCACCGCGGCGTACCGGGGCAGGCCGGGGTCCACCCCGGCCAGCGCCGCCAGGCCGGCCTGTGGTCCGTCCGCCTCCCCCACCGCCACCGCCCGGTTGAGCCGCACCACCGGGCTGCCGGTGAGGAGCAGCAGTTCGTCGTACCACTCCACGATCTGCACCCAGTCGGTCTCGGAGGCGCTCCGGGCGTCCGCGTGCAGCGCGGCGATCGCGGCCTGCGCCTGGTATTCGCCCAGCCGGTCACGGGCCAGCGCGGTCTGCAGGATCGTCACCCCCTCGGCGATCAGGCCGGTGTCCCAGCGCGATCGGTCCTGCTCGGCGAGCGGCACCAGGCGGCCTCCCGGGCCGGTCCGAGACGTACGGCGCGCGTGGTGCAGCAGCATGAGCGCGAGCAGCCCCGCTACCTCGGGCTCGTCGGTCAGGGCGGCGAGCTGCCGGGTGAGCCGGATCGCCTCGGCCGCCAGGTCGACGCTCCCTCCGTACCCCTCGTTGAAGACGAGGTAGAGCACCCGCAGCACCGTCCCGAGATCGCCGGGCTGGTCGAGCGGCAGCCCCGCGATCTTCCGCTTGGCCCGGCTGATCCGCTGCGCCATGGTCGCCTCGGGGACGAGGTACGCCGCCGCGATCTGCCGGGTGGTCAGGCCGCCGACCGCGCGCAGCGTCAGCGCGACGGCCGAGGCCGGCGGCAGGGTGGAGTGCGCGCACAGGAAGTAGAGCCGCAGCGTGTCGTCCGTGGCGGGCGCCGGACCGGCGGGAGGCTCGGCCTGTACGGCCACCTCCCGCCCCCGCCGCGACGCCTCGGCACGCGCGGCGTCGAGGAACCTGTGCCAGGCGACCGTGACGAGCCACGCCTTCGGATCGCGCGGTGGGTCGTCCGGCCAGGCCGCCAGCGCCCGGATCAGGGCATCCTGCACGGCGTCCTCGGCCGAGGCGAAGTCGGCTCCGCGCCGGACGAGGACACCGATCACCGCGGGCACGAGCTCCCGCAGCAGCGACTCGTTCACTCGGTGACCGTGGGCGGCTCGGCGAGGAACGGCCGGACCTCGAGCCACTCGTGGATCGGCTCGCCACGGGGCCCCGGAGCGGCGGACAGCTCCCCGGCCAGCTGGACCGCGCGGTCCCACGACTCCACGTCGATGACCATCCATCCGGCGATGAGGTCCTTCGTCTCGGCGAACGGACCGTCGGTCACCGGCGGGCGCCCCTCGCCGTCGTACCGCACGAACGCGCCCTGGGGCGACAGCGCCTGGCCGTCGACGAACTCGCCCGTCTCCTCCAGGCGGGCGGCGAAGTCGCGCATGAACTGCACGTGCGCGTCGACCTCCTCCGGCGTCCACTGGTCTATCGACCCGTAGTCGACGACGGGAGCCGGGCCACCGCGGTAGTGCTTCAGGATCAGGTATTTCATCGTGCTTCCCCTTCGTCGTCGGCGGCCCGTTCGGCCACTCATGCCCCTGGGACGGAGCCGACGCCACATTCTCGACACGTGGCACGAGTTTTTTCCGAAGCAATCCTCCTGTCGGTGAGGTTTCTGATGCTGGTGCTTGCTGGGTGCACAAAAATCCGGGAGTCTTTACATTGTAGATTCATAGTATGATCGGGCTCGATGAGCATCCCCGCGGTTCCCGAGCGGAGTGTCCCCGCACCCTCCACACCCGATCCGTACGAGGTGTATCTCGGCGCGCTGCAGAGCCCGGAGTCCCGGCGCACGATGAAGGGCTGCCTCGACCGCATCGCCCGCCTCGTCACCGGCGACCCCGAGGCCACCGGGGCCGGGCAGCCCTGGGAGCTGCTGCGCTACGAGCACACGGTCCGCCTCCGCACGCTGATGCGCGAGCAGGGGTGGTCCCCCTCCCACGTCAACAAGCACCTGGTGGCGCTGCGGCGCGTGCTCAAGGAGGCCTGGCGGCTCGGCCTGATGAGCGGCGAGGACTACCAGCGCGCCGCCGACCTGCCCGCCTACAAGCACACGCGCGTTCCGGCGGGACGGCACGTCGAGGCCGAGGCGCTCGCGGCCGCGCTGGAGGTGTGCGACGAGGACCACTCCCCCGCCGGCCGCCGGGACGGCGCCATGCTGGCGGCGCTGTATTCCAGTGGCTGCCGCCGCGCCGAGATCGCCGGGCTCAGGCTGGCCGATTTCGACCCGCACGCCCGTTCCATGCGAGTGCGCGGCAAGGGCGACAAGGAGCGGCTCGTCTACCTGACCCCGCAGGCCGTCGAACGCCTGAACCTGTGGCTCGCCGTACGCGGCCGGGCGGCCGGGCCGCTGTTCTGCCCGATCAACAAGGCCGGGCGGCTGCGCATGGCCCACATGACCGGCCAGGCCATCGCCGACATCGTCTCGCGGCGCCTGGCCGCCGCCGGGGCCTCGCCCCGCACCCCGCACGACTTCCGGCGCACGTTCATCGGCGAACTCCTCGACGCCGGAGTCGACCTCGCCACCGCCCAGGCCCTGGTCGGCCACGCCTCCCCCGCCACCACCGCCCGGTACGACCGGCGGCCCGAGCGCCGCCGCCGCGAGGCCGTCGACCGGCTCCGCGTCCCCGGCGCCCCGAGCTGAGCGCGGTCACCCGCGGCGGGTGGCGCGCACGACGACGTCGTACAGGGGGACTTCCCTGCCGCCGCCGCCCGAGAGCGTACGCACGTGCTCCTCGGCGGTGACGATCTCCCACTCCGTGCCGTCCAGGCGCGCGGCGACGGCCGCGGAGGTGACCGACGCCTCGGCCGGCGGATGATGCCCGTGCCCGTGATGCCCGTGCCCGCCGGAGCCGGTGGTGTGCAGGTGCCCCACGATGAGCAGCGTGCCGCCGGGAGCCACCCAGCCGGCGATACGGTCGTAGAACTCGAGCTGCGGCATCGCCGGATGGGCGTAGTGGGTCATGACCAGGTCGAACCGCGTGTCCGGGCTCCAGACGCCCAGGTCCGCCTCGACCCACCGCACGCGTTCGCGCACACCGCTCGCCACCCCGTTCGCCGCCGCGCGCTCGGCGGCGCGGGCGAGGGCCTCGGACGAGATGTCGGCCGCGGTGACCTCCCAGCCGTGGGAGGCGAGCCAGATCGCCTCGGCGCCGCCGCCGCATCCCGCGTCCAGCGCCGTACCCGGTCCCAGGCCGCCGATCTCACGGGCGAGGTACGGATTCGGCGGGTTGCCGCCCATGGAACCCGGGCCTCCGTCCCGCCCCCGCTGCCAGTGCCGCTCCCAATAGTCCTTGTCGAATCCGTGCGTCATGCCCCTCATCGTGCGGACGCATACGGCGACAGCGCAAATCTTGTTGCCGAACCGGCAAACCAGTCCGCGATCAGCGCCGGACCCGGAAGCCGGAGATCACCAGGTCGATCAGGCGGCCGGTCTCGTCCCGGTCGTCGCCGGCCTGGCCCGCGGCCAGCACCACGGCGTTGATCAGGATCAGGGTGCGCTCGGCGTCGACGTCGGGACGGATCACGCCGGCCTCCTGCGCGGGCCGCAGCAGCGCGTCGACGGCCCGCGACAGGCTGCGCCGGCAGCTCCGGAACAGCTCGGCGTCACCCTCGTATCGGCCCGTGATCAGCCCCTTCATCCCGCGGTGCTCGATGAGCAGACGGGCGAACTCGTGCAGCCAGCCGACCAGCGCCACCGACGGGTCCTCGGAGGAGGCCGCGAGTTCGTCGGCGCGGACGGCGAGCGCCTCGACGTGCCCGGCGTACACCGCGGCGAGCAGCGCCTCCCTGGTGGGGAACCTCCGGTACAGCGTGGCCGTGCCCACGCCCGCGGCCCGCGCGACCTCGCTGAGCGGCGCCTCCGGCCCCTGCTCCTCGAAGACCCGCGTCGCCATCTCCACCAGACGCTCGACGTTGCGCCGGGCGTCCGAGCGCAGTCCCTTCTCATGGCCCGCGGTCATCATCGGCCTCCGGAAGTGGGCGGGTCGCCCGTTTACAAAGTGGGCGGGTCGCCCATATCGTAGTGCGTGCCTGACCAGGACGTGGCCACGCCTGGAGCATCTGCCCGTCTTCCGCGGAAGAGGCTCACATGACCGGACGGCCGGCGATCGTGCTCGCCGTGGTGCTCGCCTGCCAGTTGATGGTCGGGATCGACGCCACCGTCGTCAACATCGCCCTGCCCGAGATCCAGGCGCGGCTGCACTTCTCGCAGACCGGCCTGGCCTGGGTGTTCAACGCCTACACCCTCGCGTTCGGCGGATTGCTGCTGCTCGGCGGCCGCGCGGGCGACCTGCTCGGCCGCCGCCGGATGTTCGCCTCCGGCGTGCTGCTGTTCACCGCGGCGTCGCTGCTCGGCGGTCTCGCCACCCAATCCTGGTGGCTGGTCGCGGCCCGTGCGCTGCAGGGCGCCGGCGGCGCGATGGCCTCTCCGAACGTGCTGTCGCTGATCATGTCAACGTACGAGGACGGACCCCGCCGGACCCGGGCGCTCGGCGTGTTCGCCGCGGCCTCCAGCGCCAGCCTCGCCCTCGGCCTGCTCGCCGGCGGCGTGCTGACCTCGGCCGGCTCCTGGCGCTGGGTGTTCTTCGTGAACGTGCCCGTCGGCGCGGCGATCCTCGCCCTCACCCCGGTCTTCGTACGCGAGACGGAGCGGCGCCGCGGCCGGTTCGACCTCGCGGGGGCGGTCACCGCGACCACCGGGGTGGCCGGGCTGGCCTACGGGGTGATCCGCACCGCCACCTCCGGCTGGGGCGACCCGGTCACCGTCGCCGTCTTCGCCGCCGCGGTGCTGCTGCTCGCCGGCTTCACCCTGGTCGAAGCGCGGGCCGAACAGCCGATCATGCCACTGCGGCTGTTCGCCGACCGGCGCAGGGCCGGAGCGTACATGAACACGCTGCTGGTGCCGAGCACCGTCTTCGCGGTGATCTACTTCCTCACGCGGTACCTGCGCGAGGGCTTCGGCTACGGCCCGCTGACGTCGGGTCTCTCGTTCCTGCCCATGACCCTCGTGCTGATGGGCGTGGTCCGCCCGGCCGGTCGGCTGATCATCCGGTGGGGCACCCGCCCGGTGATGGCCGCCGGGATCGCCTCCGTCACCGCCGCGTTGCTGTGGCTCTCCCGGCTGACCGGCGGCACCGGCTACCTGACCGGCGTGCTCGGCCCGCTGGTGCTGCTCGGCGCCGGAGCCGGGCTCAGCACCGTCGCGCTGAGCGTCACCTCACTGTCCGGCGTACGCCGCGAGGACGCCGGCGCCGGGGCCGGCGTGTTCCAGACCCTGCAGTGGACCAGCTGGTCCCTCGGCCTCGCGGTGCTGGTCACCCTGTATCAGCACGCCGCGGCGGGCGGCGGGGCGGCGTCACCGGCGCGCGGCACCTCCGCCGCGTTCGCCGGCGCGTCGGTGATCGCGGTGCTCGCCCTGCTCAGCACGCTGGTCTTCGTGCGCGGTAGAGCACGTGACGGCGCAGCGGATGCCCCTCGGGGAGCACCGGGTGATCGAAGTCTTCCCCGGGGTCGCGGGTCATGCCGAGACGCCGCATCACGGCCTGCGAGCGGAGGTTCGGCACCGCCGTGAACGAGACGACCTCGGTCAGGCCGAGCGGGCCGAACCCGTACTCCAGCGACGCCCGCGCGGCCTCGGTGGCGTACCCGTGCCCCCAGGCGGATCTGGCGAGCCGCCAGCCGATCTCCACGCACGGCGTGAAGTGCGCGGTGAACCCCGGGACCGACAGTCCCGTGAAGCCGATGAACTCGCCGTCCACCTCGACCGCCCACCAGCCGAACCCGCGTTCCTCGATCGCCGCCTCGGCACGCTCGACGAGCGCGTCGCTCTCCTCGCGGGTGAGCGTGGCCGGGAAGTGCTCCATGACGACCGGGTCGGCGTTCAGCGCCGCGAAGGGCTCCTTGTCGTCCTCACGCCAGCGCCGCAGCACCAGCCTGTCGGTCCTGATGGGGTGTTTGATCGAACTTGTCACCTTCCGAGGATAGGGGGCGGGAGAAAGCAGGGGCCGGCGTCGGCTAGAGTCGGTTGTGGCCGATGTGGTTTGTGTCCCCCGGGCCGCAAACACCGCCTTCACGGAATACCGTTCGGCTGGAGCCGTGTTGTGCATTCCGCCGAGGAGGCGACCGCCACATCGGCCCTCGACGCGGACGCCCCGCGAGACCCTGTCTCGCGGGGCGTCGTGTTGTCGCCTCTTGTCCGTACGCGCTCTTCGCCGTACGCCTCTCACCAGGCCCGGCCCTCCGGCAGGAGCGCCAGGCCGGGCGTGGACACGTGCAGCACCTCATAGCGCTCGGCGTCGCCGTGGGCGCCCGGCGCCTCCCGCTCCCACAGCGCGAACGTCATCAGCCGCCAGCTACCGGGATCGAGGGCCAGGGCGGCGGTGTGCAGGCCCGCAGAGCCGCCCAGCGCACGCAGGCCGGCCAGAGCCTCCGCGACACACGCCGTCAGATCGGCGGTCTCGGGCAGCGGAGTGAGCAGGCGGGAGGCCGCCCGCGGCGCCGTTCCCCGCGCCGGGCCGGGTTCGACGGCGAGACCGGTCCACTGCCGCACCGCCGGGCGCCCGAAGTCGGCGACGATCCCCTGGAAGCCGCCACCGCCGACCAGGAACTCCCCCATCCGCCCGGCGTCGTGCCACAGGTAGAACGGGGCGTACTGGTTGACCGGCGACCCCGCCGCGCCCCGCTCGCGGATCAGGTAGGCCTTGAGACCGAGCCCGGCCCGGTCGTCGAGGGCGTGCCCGCGCGTCGCGACCCGTTCCCGGATGGTCGTCATGTCGTAGTCGGCGGGCAGGGTGATGTCGTACTGCATGGCGTACACGCCGGGGCTCCTCAGGAAGATCGGGAACTGGAGGGTCAGGACCGGGACAGCAGGGCGAGCAGCCCGTCGACGGCCTGGTGGAACGGCTCGGGCGAGGCCGCCGCGCGGGCCAGGACGTATCCGCCCTGCAGCACGGCCACGACGGCGGACGCGGTGGCGGCGGGGTCGAGTCCGGCGCCGGTCTCGCCGCGCTCCCGTCCTTCGGCCAGCACCGCCGCGAGCCGGTCCCGCAGCCAGGCGAAGGTCTCCTCCACCGGCCCCCGCAACATCGGGTCGGCCATCACCTCTGGGTCCTGCGTCAGCCTCCCGATCGGGCAGCCCCGCAGCACCTCCCGCTCCCGCCGCAGGTAGGCGGAGACCCGCTCGGCGGCCGTGCCCGGCCCGGACAGGATCTCCTCCACCCCGGCCCGCATCTCCCCCGCGGTACGGCCGATCGCGGCGAGCGCGAGGTCCGGCTTGCCGGAGAAGTGGTGATACATGCTGCCCTGGCCCGCTCCCGCGCGCTGCTGGATGGCTCGCGGGCTGGTCCCGACGTAGCCGCGCTCCCACAACAGCTCGCGCGTGCTCTCGATCAGGCGGTCCGGTGTGCTCATGCTGTACATACTAGTAGGTACAGAGAAGTGTTGGCGATGCCGTACAAAACACGGGAGGGTGTGTTGCAGGGGGCGTACACCTGAAGGGCACCCGGAGCGGCCTAGGGTATGTCCGTCGAGCCGAGTCCGGTGGTGCTGAGAAGGAGAGGCCGTGCTCTATTCCGCCCTGAAGGCCGTCAGCGTTCCCGTCATGCACCTGCTGTGGCGGCCGCGGATGGAGGGACGCGAGCACGTCCCCGCGCACGGGCCCGCGATCCTCGCCTCCAACCACCTGTCCGTGCTCGACTCGTTCTTCATGCCGGCGCTGGTGCCCCGCATGGTCCGCTTCGTGGCCAAGAAGGAGTACTTCACCGGCAACCGCCTCGCGGCCGACTGGATGCGGGCGATGGGGGCCATGGAGATCGACCGTGAGAACGTCACCGCCGCCCAGGACATGCTCGACGCCGCCGTGGAGGTGCTGAAGGCGGGCGAACTGTTCGGCATCTACCCCGAGGGCACCCGCTCCCCCGACGGCCGCCTCTACCGCGGCAAGATCGGCGTGGCCTGGCTCTCGCTCACCACCGGCGCGCCGGTCGTGCCCGTGGCCATGCTGGGCACCGAGAAGGTCCTGCCGCCCGGCGCGTCGGTGCCGCGCCTGCGCCGCATCGGCGTGCGGTTCGGCGAGCCGATGACCTTCACCGGCGACCCCGGCAGCGCCCGGGACCGGCGGCGGGTGACCGACGAGGTCATGGCCGCGATCCAGCGCCTGTCGGGCCAGGAGTACGTGCCCCGGTACGGCGCGAGCGTCAAGGGCGCCGGCGAATCGGGAGTGTGAATCCCGATTCGGCCCCGCTAGGCTCTGGTCCCGACCGGGACACGGGCGTGACTGGGGGTACCTGTGCCGCGAGGACGGACTGTCGCGATCTCGGCCGCCGCGGCCGTCGTGCTGGCGGGGGGCGCCGCGGGAGGGGCCTACTACGTGCTGCACACGCGCGGCACCCCACAGGAGACCGCGGCCCGCTTCACCTCGGCCTGGTCCCGGGGCGACCTCACCGCCATGAAGGCCGAGCTCGCCTCCCCCGCACCCGGCTTCGACGCCGCGTACGCCGAGCTGACCAAGAACCTGGGGGCCGAGAAGGTCTCCATACGGGATGTGCGGGCGGGCCAGGCGAAGGACGACCGGGCCACCGCGTCGTTCACCGCCACCGCGAGCCTCAAGGACGTCGGCGACTGGACCTACCAGGGCTCGCTGAGGCTCGTCGTCAAGGACCACTACTGGAAGGTGGACTGGTCACCGGCCGCGGTCCACCCCGCCCTCGACGGGACCACCCACCTGGCGCTGAAGACGTCGTGGCCGCAGCGGGCCCCGATCACCGACGCCAACGGCGACCGCATCGACGGCGGCGACGTGGGTGGCTCGGTGCAGCAGCTCGTCGGCTACCTGGACAAGGCCGGCGACGACGACCTCGGCAAGCTGGGCAGCGCGTACAAGAAGAACGACCCCGTGGGGCGCGCCGGCCTCCAGGAGACCTTCCAGAAGCAGCTCGCCGGGACCCCCACCACCGAGATCCAGGCGGTGGGCGCGGGCCGCAAGACCCTGTACGCGGTCAAGGGCTCCCCCGGCCGCGACCTGGCGACCAGCCTCGATCTCAAGGTGCAGCGGGCCGCCGCCGACGCGGTGCGCGACCTGCCCAAGCCCGCGTCGCTGGTCGCCGTACGGCCCTCCACCGGCGAGATCCTCGCGGTCGTCAACAACAGGGGCGGGTTCAACCGCGCGCTGGACGGCAAGTACGCCCCCGGCTCCACCTTCAAGACGATCACGGCGGCCGGGCTGCTGGCCGAGGGCCTGACCCCGTCGAGCCGGGTGACCTGCCCGGAGGAGGCGGTCGTCGGCGGCATGAAGATCCGGAACTCCGACCATGAGGCCTTCGGATCGCTGTCGTTCCTGGACTCCTACGCCCACTCGTGCAACACCACCTTCGCCCCGCTCGCCGCCGAGAAGCTGGGCGCCCAGAAACTGTACGACCTGGCGACGGAGCTGGGGTTCAACCAGCCGCTGCGCATCGGCGTCCCGGCGACGCCCGGCAGCATGCCGAAGGCCACCAGCGACGCCGAACTGGCCGCCGAGTCGTTCGGCCAGGGCAGGATCACCGCGAGCCCGCTGGTCATGGCGACGGTGGCCGCGGCGGTCGCGGACGGCTCCTGGCGCCCGCCCACGCTGGTGCCCTCCCGCAAGCAGGCGGAGGCTCCCCGGGAGCTGCCCGGCGGGGTGGTGAAGGGCCTGCGCTCGATGATGCGGGCGGTGGTCACCAAGGGCACCGCCCGCAAGGCGGGGCTGCCCTCGGGCACGGCGGGCAAGACGGGGACCGCCGAGTTCGGCACCGGGCCCAAGCTCGACTCGCACGCCTGGTTCATGGGGTACCGCGGCGACCTGGCCTTCGCCGTCGTCGTGGAGGCCGGCGGCATGGGCGGCGACGTGGCCGCCCCGGTCGCCGCACGCTTCCTCAAGGCCCTGTGACTACACGGGGACGACTACACGGGGACGACTACACGGTGCCTGCTACACGGTGCCTGCTACACGGTGCCTGCTACACGGTGCCTGCTACACGGTGCCTGCTACACGGTGCCTGCTACACGGGGAACGCGGCGGCGTCATGCCGCAGGGCCATGACCAGCAGGGTCGCGATCAGCGTGGCGATGAGCAGCCAGCTCACGGCGATGATCAAGGTGGAGCGGCCCGGCCGGCGCCGTGCGGCGCCCCGCCCCGCGCGCTGGCCGGCCCGGTGGCCGGCGCGATGTCCGGCACGGTGGTTGAACGACTCGAGCCTGGCTGCCAGCTTCGGGTCCTCGTCCGTGAGGTGCCGCTCGATCATCGCCAGCATCCGCTCTTCGTCCTGCGACCAGGCCATCGCGCAACACTCCCAGAACGCAAGGTATGTGCCGACGTTGTCCCCAACGATGAAGATCGTTAGCCGTTTCCAGGACCGCGATTTACGATGAGTTGCCTTTAGGGGTTCGGGGGTGCCCGCGGCCCGGCGGCGTTTCGTCCGGATGACGCTACGATCGCCCGGCATGGGGCACGACCTGCACGCCGAGGCGTTCGTCCGCGCGCACACCAGGCCGGCGGCCGTGCCGTACGTGCCGGAGATCCGTCTGTGTCTGGCCCATGCCGGTGAGGAACACGACGAGACACACGGCGAGCTGTACGAGATCTGGGAACGGGCCGGAGGGCTGCCCTTCTGGGCGTACCCCTGGGCCGGCGGGCAGGCGCTCGCGCGCCACGTGCTCGATCACCCCGAGACCGTGCGCGGCCGGACGGTGCTCGACCTCGCCACCGGGTCCGGGCTGGTCGCCGTGGCCGCCGCGCTGGCCGGAGCCGCCCTGGTCGTGGCCAACGACGTCGACCCGCACGCGCTGGCGGCCGTGCGGCTCAACGCCGCCGCCAACGGCGTCGCCGTACGGGTCCTCGGCGGCGATCTGCTCGACGGCGCGCCGCCCCAGGAGGTCGTGCTCGCCGGAGACGTCTTCTACGAAAGGCCCCTGGCCCTGCGGGTCGCCCCGTTCCTGGCCAGGGCCGCGGGCGAGGTCCTCACCGGGGTGCCCGACCGGGCCTGCTCCTACCTGCCGGAGGGCGTGTTCGAGCCGGTGGCCGTGCACGAGGTGCCCACCCTCCTGGAGGACGCGCCCAGGAAGCGGACGACGATATATCGGCTTTCCGGCCAGTAAAGCGGGACGTGACCCACATCACAGCAACATGTGAACTGCCGGTGACGTCAAAGGGAAGGGGATCTTCACCGACACGGACGGGGCGAGATTGTGGTTTCTCTACGCAGAATCGGGGCCAGGCTGGTGGTCAGGGGCCTGGAGGCCCGCGACCGGCGCCGCGCGAGGTCGGCGCCGCCGCCCGACGGCAAGGAGATCCGCATCCTGCTGCTGCACGCCAACGGCGTGGGCGGCACGGTCCGCACGGTCTTCAACCTGGCCGGACACCTCGCCCGCACACACGACGTCGAGATCGTCAGCGTCGTGCGGGAACGTGCGGAGCCCTCCTTCCCCGTCCCGCCCGGGGTACGCGTTCGCTACCTCGACGACCGCCTGCCGCGCCGTAAGGGCCTGCTGTCCCGCTTCCCCAGCAGGCTCGTGCCGAAGGACGAGGCGGCCTACCACTGGTTCACTCTGCGCACCGACCTCAAGCTGGTCCGCTACATCCGGTCCCGCCGGCGCGGCATCCTGATCGGCACGCGGCCGGGCCTGAACCTGATCGCCGCGCGCTTCGCACCCCCGGAGATCATCACCGTCGCCCAGGAGCACGGGAACCTGTCCTCACACCAGCCCCTGGTGCGCAAGCAGATCGTCCGCCGGTACAGCAGGCACGACGCGGTCGTCACCCTCACGCAGGCCGATCTGCGCACCTACGAGCGGTCCTTCGACAAGGCCCGCAGGGAGCGCCCGGCCGTGCTGGCCCAGGTGCCCAACGCGACACCCCGCCTGGACGGCGGCCTCTCGCCCCTCACCGCCAAGACCGTCGTCAGCGTGGGCCGCCTGACCTGGGGGAAGGGGTACGACCTGCTCATCCGCGCGTGGGCGCACGTCGCCGGGCGGCACCCGGACTGGACGCTGCGGATCCACGGCGGCGGTCCCCGGCTGGAGAAGCTCCAGGCGTCCATCGACAGGCGCGGGCTGACGGAGCGGGTGTTCCTCGAAGGCCCGGCCGACAACGTCGGCGCGGTCCTCGCGGACGCCTCGATGTTCGTGCTGAGCTCCCGCCACGAGGGCATGCCGATGGTCATCCTGGAGGCGATGAGCAAGGGTCTGCCGGTCGTCAGCTACGACTGCCCCACCGGGCCGAAGGAGATGATCAGCCACGGCCGTGACGGGCTGCTGGTGAAGCCGCAGAAGATCCACGCGCTGGCCGACGCCATCTGCACCCTCATCGAGGACGAGGACCTGCGCCGCGAGATGGGCGCCAACGCGCTGGCGACCGCCGCCCGCTACGACCTCGACGTCATCGGCGCCCGGTGGGAGAACCTGCTCTCCGGTCTCGTCGAACGCAGGCGCGCCCTCGACGCGGGCGGGCCCGCCGAACCGTCCCAGGGGCCGGCCGAGGAGCCGGACCTCCCGGCGTCGTCAGTCCTGTCGCGACCCGGCCCCTAACCGATCCGAAGGCACGGGGCCGAACCAGGCCGCCCCGTGGCGGTCACGGACGATCCCGAAGACCAGCAGTGATGTGCCCGCCGTGGCCAGGACGGCGCCGAGGACGTCCGGACGACCGCCGGGAGCCACGGCGGGCCGGGCGCGACGGCTCACCAGGCCAGTGCCAGCGCGCAGGCGGCCATCGGCACGTTGACGAACATATGGGCCATTTGCCCGCCCGAGGCCGGGTCGATCGCTCTACCCGGGACGGTCCCGCGCTTCTACCGTTTTCCGCGTGGACACCGATACCCCCGACCCTGACACCTCCCCCGCAGTGTCCCTGACCACTGCGACGAAAAGCTTCGCCCCGCACGGGCCGTGGACGAGCTCACGCTCACCGTCCCCCGAGGCCGGACACCGGCCGTCCTCGGCCGCAGAAGCCACAATCGTGGGCCGGGCCGAGGAGCTGGCGGCGATCCAGGAGCTCATTGAGGCTTCGGCCGCTGGGCATGGTGCGGCCGTGATGATCGTCGGCGAGGCGGGCATCGGCAAGTCGCGGTTGCTGGCGGAGGCGTCGGCACGGGCATCGGCGGCGGGCATGGAGGTGCTGGCGGGCCGGGCGGTGCCGGGGGGCGGCACATACCGGGCGCTGGCCACCGCGTTGGTCGGGCGGTTACGGGATGCCGTGCTCGCGGGGGACGCCGAGCTGCGGCCGTATCGGGCGGCGCTGGGGCGGATCATTCCCGATTTCGTGTCGAACGACTATGCCGACAGTGCCGACACGATGGTGGATCCCGCCGTGATGGTGGGGGAGGGCGTGCTGCGGCTGCTGCGCGTGGTCGGCGCCGGACGCGGATGCCTGCTCGTGCTGGACGACCTGCATTGGGCCGACCCGGACACGCTGGCGGTCCTGGAATACCTGGTCGATCAGGTAGTCGACCAGCAAATCATGATCTGTGGGACGGCGCGTGAGGAGCCGCCTACCGCCGATCAGATCGAGCGGATCGGCCGACGGCCGACTGTGCGGATGCTGCGGCCCGCCCGGCTGGACGCGGCCCAGGTGACCGAGTTGGCCCGCGATCGGGCCGGGATGCCGCTCGCGCCGGCGACCGCCTCGTTTGTGGTGGAGCGCTGCGACGGGCTGCCGCTGCTGGTGGAGGAGCTGACGGCGGGACTGCGTGAGACGGGCGTGGATCCAACCGCCCCACGGGAGGCGTTGAACGACATCGCAGTGCCTCCGACGTTGCGGGCGCTCGTCGGTGAGCGGATGGCGGCCATGGCTGAGGAGCACCGCCGGTTGCTGCATGTGGCGGCGGTGGTTGGGGTTGACCTGGGCTGGGACGTGGTGGCCTCGGTGGCACAGGCGGACGAGTCGGTGCTGCTGGCGGGTCTGCGTGCCGCCACCCGGGTGCATCTGCTGCGCACCGAGGCCGATGAGCTGACCTGGCGGCACTCGCTCACCCGGGAGGCGGTGCTGGCGGGATTGCTGCCGCCGGAGCGGGCCGCGATGGCACGGCGTGCTGCGGAACTGCTCGACGGTGGTGGCGTTGGTGAGGCTGACGTACGGGCCGCCGAACTGCTGGCCGCGGTGGGAGAGCATGATCGGGCCGGCCGGATCCTGCTCCGGCTGGCCCGCCACGATCTCGCACGAGGGGCGTTACGCAGCGCGCGGGCGCTGCTGGCCCGGGTGGAGGCCGCCGGTGCGATCCGCGTCGCGTGGGCCATCGAGCAGGTCCGGCTGCTGACACTTGCCGGCGAGGTGGAAGCGGCATTGCGTACTGGGGAACAGGTCATCGACACCGCGACCGGGGACGAGCACGTCGAGTTGTGTCTGCAGCTGGCCCGTAGCTGTGTGGTGGGCGGACGCCGGGCGGCGGCGATCGAGTATGCCGAGCGAGCCGACCGGCCGCACGATCCGCGTTTTGCCATCGTGCGGGCCGACGCCGCCTACGGCGAGGGGGATCCGCAACGCGCCGGCGCCCTCGCCGCCGACGCGGTCCGGGAGGCCGAACGCTCCGGCGATGGCGAGTCTCTGGCGGGTGCGCTGCTGGTGCAGGGGCGCTGCCTGGCCCAACGTGATGCCGCTGCGGCGCGCGCGGCGTTCGGGCGGGCGGTGCAGGTGGCCGCCATGCGTGGCCTGACCCCGCTGCGCGTGGCGGCCCTGTTCCACCTGGCCGCCGTCCAGCGTGGGCAGCCCGACCCGCCCGCGCTGGTCGAGGCCCGCGAGATCGCCGAGTCCGCCGGGCTGCTGGGGCAGCTGGCGTCGATCGACTTGCTGGTAGCCGACCTGGCGTTGGTGGCGCATGGTCCCCGCGTGGGTGAGCCGGTGGCCCGCAGCTGTGCCGAGCTGTCAGCACGGCTGCGGCTGACGAGCGTCCAGGCGGTCGCCGAGCTCTTCGTCGCGGCCGCCCGCGCAGGTGCCGGAGACCGCGACGGCGTGGAGCGATGGCTGCGACGGGCCGGAGCCCGGCCGAACGCGCCGTGGGAGGTGCGGGCCGGTCTTGACCTGGTACGCGCTATCTGCTCGGTGGTGACCGGGGACCTGCCGGGCGCGGCCACGCAGGCCGATGACGGCGCCGCGATCCTGGCCGGTCACGCCTCGGCCGCCCCCACCCACTGGTGGGGGCTGTGGTTGCTGCTGCGCGAAGTGACCGGCCACGAGCCGCAGGAGGCCCGTGCGGTGTTCCAGCACGCCCGGATGGGCCGCCGACGGGTCAACCGGGGTGCGCTGCTCTATGCCGACGCCGTCGCCGCGGGCCGCGATGGCAGGGCGAAGGAGGCGGCGCAGGCGCTGGCCCGCGGGGATGGGGCTCTCAAGGCGCATCCGTGGTGGCATCGACTGCTGCGGCTGCCGGTGTGGACTGCCGCGGTGACCGAGGGCTGGGGCGATCCCATACCTGGACTGCGCGCCGACCTGGCCTGCCACGAGCTCAACGGCGACGAGGCGCTGGCGCGGCAGTGCCGAGACCTCCTGCGGAAGGCCGGTGCGCCGTCCCGCCGCAACAGGGGCGCGAGCGTGCCGCCTCGACTACGCGCGGCCGGGGTCACCGCCCGGGAGGCCGAGGTGCTCGCCCTGGTGGCCGAAGGGCTGGGTAACCCGCAGATCGCAGCACGGCTGCACCTGTCCGTACGCACGGTGGAAACCCACGTCAGTCGGCTTCTGGCCAAGACCGGCGCGGCGGACCGGACCCAGTTGCGTACGTACGCGCCCCACGAACATCAGTAGCCGGCACGGACGCGTAGTCGGCCGTGCCCCGGCGACCCTGGAGGGCATGACGACAACACACGACGGCTGGGGCGGCCGCGACGCCAGCCGCATCCTGGCGACCATCCGCGAGGCAATGCGCCCGAACGCCCGGCTGCTCGTCGTCGACTGCGGGTCCATCCCGAACATCGCAACCGGTCAAGGAAGGCAAGGGCACCTACGTGCGCACGTTTGCGACCACCACCACACTCCTCATCTCGGCCATCACCGGCTTCACCGGTGCAGCCGCGCCGGCTTCAGCCGGAGCCGCCGCCGACCAGATCGTCAAGATCAGGCCGCTCCACGCCATCGGCAAGTGTCTGGACATTCAAGCTGGTAGCACTGCCAACAGCGCCAATCTGATTCAGTACGACTGCACTGGCGCCACGAACCAGAGATTCCGCCTGGTCCGCGTGAGCGGCGATGAGTTCGAGATACGCCCAACACACGTCGACGGAAAGTGCCTCGACATCCAAGGCGGTAGCGAGGCCCCGGGAGCGCGAGTAATCCAGTACGACTGCTCCGGCGCTCCGAACCAGCGGTTCGAGCTCACCAACGGCGGGTCATCGCTGAACAACATTCATCCGCGGCACGTCTTCAACATGTGCCTCGACGTGCCGAGCGCCAGTACCGCGAACAGTGTGAATATCATCCAGTTCTCCTGCAAGGGCGGGGCCCGCAATCAGCTGTTCGAGTTCCTGCCGACGTTGTGACCACGACCGCAAGCGAGACCGGTCGACCACGCTGGACGGCCGGGAGCGGGTGGCGTGGAGGGCGGCGGGGGTGACCTGTCGTCCCGGATGCTCGCCCCGTCCACCTGCGGAGCCGCTCCGCAGCGGTGCGATCAGCGTGGGCACGGCGCAACCATCCATCCTGACCATGAGGAGAAGACACTCGTGCCCCAAGACCCCCTGGCGACCCCGCTGTTCCCGCGAACCTCGCGCTACCACCCCGACTGGATCCGCTCCAGCGTCAGCGGCGGAGCGAACTCGCTCTGGCTGACCGAATGGCTCACCCAGGCGATGACGTTACAGCCCGGGATGCGGGTGCTCGACCTGGGCTGCGGCCGTGGCGCGTCATCGATCTTCCTGCACCACGAGTTCGACGTCCAGGTCTGGGCAACGGACCTGTGGTTCGGTGCGGACGAGCGGCTGCACCGCATCCGCGACGCCGGCGCCGACCACGCGGTGTTCCCGATCCACGCCGACGCCCGATCCCTGCCGTTCGCGGCGGGCTTCTTCGATGCCGTCGTCAGCATCGACTCCTTCGTCTACTACGGCACCGACGACCTGTACCTCAACTATCTGGCCCGGTTCGTCCGGCCAGGCGGCCAGATCGGCATCGCCGGCGCGGGACTGACCCAGGAGATCGACGGGCCGGTCCCCGAGCATCTGCGGGGCTGGTGGGAGCCGAGCATGGCCTGTCTGCACTCGGCCCACTGGTGGCACCGGCACTGGGAACGCAGCGGCATCGCCTCCATGGACCTCGCAGACACCATGACGGACGGCTGGAAGCACTGGCTGGCATGGCAACAGGCGATCGCACCGGACAACGAGGCGGAAATCAACGTCCTCAACGCCGATCGCGGACGCCACCTCGGGTATGTGCGCGCGGTCGCCCGGCGCCGATCGGACACCGCACTCGACGAACCCGTCTCCTCCGTCCCCGTCACCTATACAAAGCAGCCCCTGTTCCGCACCTGAACGGCGGCGGCAGCGGAAATCCCGCCCGGCCTGCATAAGACAGAGAATTAGAAAGAGAAAGGGACACGGTAATGACGACCGTTTCGCTTCACCCGCGCTCCTGGCTGACCACCCGGGTCGCCGGCGCGGCCCTGGTGGCCGGCCTGGTCACCGCCGCTTTCACCTCCCCCGCCCATGCGTCCGCGGACGTGATCACCGTCCACGTCAGCGGCAGCACAGTGTTCATCGTGGGAACTCCCGGCAAGGACGTCATCAACATCACCAGCCTCGCCGGCAAGGTCAGCGTGGGCGCCGATGCGTCGGTGACGGCCGGCGCGGGATGCGTCAAGAAAGGCCCCCTCGTGGTCGACTGTACCGGGACCGGTAGCGGGATCCTGTTCATCGAGGCCAGCACCATCGGTGGCGATGACTCGGTGAACAATCAGACCTCTTTGCAATCGTCGATACTCGGTGGCAGTGGCGTCGACCGCCTGACCGGTGGCCCTGGCCGCGATGCTCTCAACGGCGGCTCCGGAGACGACATCCTGAGAGGCAACGGCGGCATCGACACCGCCAACGGCGCCGCCGGCATCGACACCTGCACCGCCGAGACTGAGATCAACTGCGAGATATAGTCAGCGACGTCGGCGGCTGCAGGGGTCCCGGCAGCCGCCGACTGGAGATTTGTCTTATTTGCTTAATGCACCTAGAGCTCGCCTTTACAAAGTAGATTTCTTCAGGACTTTTGTCCTGCCCGAGGCCGGATCGATCGCTCTGGTCGCGGCAGGCTCCGCGCTTCTAGCGTTCTCCTCGTGGACACCGACATCCCCGATCCCGCAGTGTCCCTGACCACTGCGACGAAGAGCTTCGGCCCGGTAAGGGCCGTGGACGGGCTCACGCTCACCGTGCCCCGCGGCCAGACGCTGGCCCTCCTCGGCCCCAACGGCGCCGGCAAGTCGACGGCCATCGCGCTCCTGCTCGGCCTGATCCCGCCCGACGCCGGACGCGCCGCGCTGTTCGGCCTGGACCCCGAGCGGGCCGTACGGCGGGGCCGCGTGGGCGCGATGACGCAGGAGGGAGGCCTGGTCCAGCGGGTCACGGTCCGCGAACTGCTGTCCTTCGTGTCCGGCACCTACCCCGCTCCCCTCCCCCTCGACGAGGTGGTCGCCCTCGCGCGGATCGGCGACCTGCTCGGCCGCCGGGTCGACCGGCTGTCCGGCGGCCAGGGCCAGCGTGTGCGGTTCGCCATGGCGGTGTGCGGCGATCCGGACCTCGTCGTCCTCGACGAGCCCACCGCCGCCCTCGACGTCGAGGCCCGGCGGGAGTTCTGGGCCGGCCTGCGCGGGCTCGCCGACCGGGGCAAGACCATCCTGTTCTCCACGCACTACCTGGAAGAGGCCGACGAGCAGGCCGACCGGATCGTGGTGCTCGGCCGCGGCCGGGTGATCGCCGACGGCACCAGTGCGGAGATCAAACGCGCGGCGGCGCTGACCACCGTCCGCGTGACCATCGACGGCGACGCCGCCTGGCTCGCCACCCTGCCCGGTGTGCGCCACATGGAGATCCGGGCCGGCCGGGCTAACCTGCGCAGCGGCGACTCCGACGCCACCGTCATGGCGCTCGCCCAGGCGGGAGCCGTACGCGACCTGGAGGTCGTCCCGGCCGACCTGGAGGACGCCTTCGTCGCCCTGACGAGCACAGCCCCGGCAAGCAAGGAGAACGCGTGATGTGGGGATACGTCCGGCTCGAACTGACCAGGACCTTCCGCGACGGCGGCTATGTGATCTTCGCTGTCGTGATGCCGGTCGTCATGTACCTCATCTTCACCAACCTCGGCCTGGCCCCCGGTGACCGGCACGACGCGGCGATCTACACAATGGTCGGCATGGCGGCCTACGGCGCGCTCGGCGGCGCGTTCAACAACGGCAGCGGCATCGCCGAGGACCGCGCGACCGGATGGCTGCGTCAGTTACGCCTCACTCCGCTGACCCCCGCGCAGGTCGTCACGGGGAAGGTGCTGACCGGGGTCGTCGGCGTCGTGCCGAGCATCGCCGCCGTGCTGCTGGCCGGCGTGCTGGTCAACCACGTCGCGCTCCCGCCGCAGCGGTGGCTGGCGATCGTCGTGCTCCTGTGGGCCGGGACCGTGCCGTTCTCCCTGCTCGGCCTCGGCAACGGCTACCGCCTGTCCGGCCAGACGGCGGCGGTGGCCAACGTCGCGACCATGCTGACCCTGTCCATCGTCGGCGGCCTGTGGATACCGGCCGAGACGTTCCCCTCCTGGCTGCACGCGATCGCCGAGTGGACGCCGTCGAACAGCTACGCGGGCCTGTCCTGGCGGATCGCGTTCGGCGACGCCCCCACCCTCCGTCAGGCCGCGACTCTTGTGGCGTGGCTGCTCGCCTTCGCGGTCTACGCGGTGTACGGCTACCGCCGCGCCGGGCGCCGGGCCTGACACCGATACCGACGTTTCCCATGACGACCGAACGCGACACCTGGCTCGACCCGCTGCGCGGGGGCGAGCGCGGCCCCGACGCGAAGGGGATGTTCATCTGGGTGCTCCTGACGGCGGGACCGGTGTGGGACATCGCACACGGCCGGTCCCACCCACTCTGGCTGGCGTGGCCGGCGGCGGCGGCCGCGGCCGGACTGTACCTCCTCACCACCCACTACGCCTTCGCCGACCGGCGCCGGGCCCTGCCGTCGCTGGGACTGCTGGCGGCCGTCGTCCTCACGGCGGCCACCGGGTTCGGCGACAACTGGCTGTACCTGGTCATCATGCTGGCCACCGCCACCGGGATCGCCGTGAGGGGCCGGATCCTGCCGTTGCTGCTGTTCGCGGAGTGCGCCGCCGCCCTGCTGCTGGCCGTACGAGGCGGAGCCGGCCTCACCGACGCGGCCCCGCTGGTCTGGGGCACGTTCACCGCCGGCCTCATCCCGGCGATGATCGTCGCGCTGTGGGCGGCCATCGACGAGCTCAAGGCCACCCGGGAGGAGCTGGCGCGCACCGCCGTGACCGAGGAACGGCTGCGGTTCTCCCGCGACCTGCACGACCTGCTCGGCCACACCCTCTCGGTGATGGTCGTCAAGGCCGAGGCCGTACGCCGGCTGACGCAGGTGGACGCGGAGGCGGCCGGCACGCAGGCCGCCGACATCGAGCGGATCGGGCGGCAGGCGCTGGCGGAGGTGCGGGCGGCGGTCACCGGCTATCGCGGCAGGGGCCTGGCGGCCGAGCTCGACGCCGCCCGGACCGTCCTCGCCGACGCCGGCATCGGCGCCGTGGTCCGCACCTGCCCGGTGCGGGCGGCCCCCGAGATCGACGCGCTGCTCGGCTGGGCCGTACGCGAGGGCGTCACCAACGTCGTCAGGCACAGCGGCGCAGCGGCCTGTGACATCACCCTGCGTGAGATCGATCCGGTCGAGGGGGACGGCCGCCTGCTGCTGGAGATCCGCGACGACGGCCCGGCCCGGGGAAAGGCCCCCGGGCACGGCAACGGGCTGACCGGGCTGCGCGAACGGGTGCGGGCCGTGGGTGGCAGCCTGGAGATCGCCACGCCGACGGACGGGGGCTTCCTGCTCGGGGTGTCCGTGCCGTACGCCAAGGCTGTGCTGTACGACAAGGAGGAGCAGGCGTGATCAGGGTGCTGCTGGCCGAGGACCAGGGCATGATGCGCGGCGCGCTGGCCCTGCTCCTCGGCCTGGAGGCCGACATCGAGGTCGTCGCCCAGGTGGGCCGCGGCGACGAGGTGGTGGACACCGCCCTGCGCGCCCGGCCCGACGTGGCCCTGCTCGACATCGAGATGCCGGGCCGCAGTGGCCTGGAGACCGCCGCCGACCTGCGTGAACGCCTGCCCGGCTGCGCCGTGCTCATCCTCACCACCTTCGGGCGGCCGGGATACCTGCGCCGGGCGATGGAAGCCGGGGCACGGGGGTTCCTGGTCAAGGACGGGCCGGTCGAAGAGCTCGCCGACGCCGTCCGCCGGGTGCTGCGGGGCGATCTGGTCATCGACCCCGCCCTCGCGGCCGCCGCGCTCAGCACCGGCCCGAGCCCGCTGACCGACCGCGAACGCGACGTCCTCGCGGCGGCGGCGGACGGCTCGACGATCGCCGACATCGCCGCGCGGCTCCACCTGTCGGAGAGCACCGTGCGCAACTACCTGTCCTCGTCGATCGGCAAGACCGGGACCAGGAACCGGATCGAGGCGGCCCGCCTGGCCCGCCACAACGGCTGGCTGTAGCCCGGAGCGGTAACCAGTGATAATGGTTACATGAGCCTGACGCTACGCGCCCGCGACGGGGCGACCTTCCGGTTCGATCCGGGCGCGCTCTGCCTGGAGTTCCTCATGAGCGGAGGCGTCGGGGTCTACGCCTGCTACGAGTCGCTGCACGAGCCGGCCGACCTCGCCCGCTGGACCGCCGTGTCCCGGCTCGGCCTGGAACGGGTGGACACGACCGAGGACGACCTGGACCGGGCGAAACTCCTGCGCGCCGCCCTGTGGGGGCTCGCCGCCGACCAGGCGCACGGCCGTACGCCACGGCAGTCCGACGTCGACGCGGTGAACGAGGCGGCCGCGGCGGCCCCGCCGGTGCCCGTCATGACCGCGGACGGGCGGAGATCCTGGGCTTCCCCCGCCACCGGCCGCCAGGTGGTGGCGGCCGTCGCGCGGGACGCGATCGACCTGTTCACCGGGCCCTTTGCCGGCCGGGTCCGCGAGTGCGCCGCGGACGGCTGCCCCCTCCTCTTCGTCGACACCTCCCGCCCCGGCAGCCGTCGCTGGTGCTCGATGGAGCGGTGCGGCAACCGGCACAAGGTGCGCGCACACCGCTCCCGCGACGTACCGCCAGGGTGACGGCTGTCAGGCGTCGGTGTTCCGGAAGAAGCCGGCGTCATAGGTGACCTTCGCGAGGGCCCGCTGCCCGTCGGCGTTGGGATGGAAGTAGTCCCAGCCGCTGACCTCCTTGAGCGTGAACGGGTAGGAGAAGACCGCTCCCCCGTCGTAACGGCAGGCCGGGCCGTACAGGCCGCACGCCTCCCTGAGCTGCTCGTTGTAGTCCATCACCCGCTCGCGCACCCGGTCGCGCCTGGCCTGGTCCTTCTTCGCCGTCGACCGGGGATTGGCCAGCATCGCCTGGCAGATGTGGCCGACCGCCCAGAAGGCCCTGGCCCACCCGTTGCCCTTGCCGATGCGCCACAGGCGCTCGATGTCGGGGATGCTCGCCACGAAGACCCGCGCGCCGGTCGGCCGGAGCACGGCGAAGGCCTCGTCGATGTGCTGCCGGAACACCGGAACCGGCGTCATCTCCTTCTCGGAGCCGACGCAGGCGTCCTGCGCGCCGATGAGGACGGTGACGTAGTCGGCCTTCTCGCGCACGGCATGCCGGGCCTGCCCCGGCAGGGCGGCGCTGGTCGAGCCGGGGACCGCGAAGTTGAGATTGTGCCCCTTGATCGCATGGTCCGAGGCGAGCAGGCGCAGGTAGTGGCTGTGCACACCGGCGTTGTCGCCCGACGACCAGGAGCGTGACCTGCAGGCGACGTACCAGCCGCAGGCGTTGAACCCCGCGCTGATCGAGTCGCCGAGCGCGGCCATCACGGTGGGTGACGTGCCGGCGTGGGCGGCCGCAGGCACGAACAGGACGGACGCGGCCAGGACAGGCGCGATCTTTTTGAGCATGAACACCTCCGGAAGATCAACGGTAGGGATTTCTTGGAGGTGCGTTCTATCGCCTTCAGGGAAGGCAGGCCTTCCGTGACCGATTTCCTATCGCGGCTTGACAGAGTGGGCTCCAGCGGCATGCGGGGGCCTCTTGTCGAACATGTTCAGATCGTGCGTAGAGTGATTCGGGTGAGTGTCGCCCTTATCCAGCCCCTGGTGGTTCGCACGGTCGCGGTGAGCGACCCCGACGATCTCCTGGCGCGCCTGCCCGGCGCCGCGCCGTACGCGTGGATCAGGAACGGCGAGGGACTCGTGGGGTGGGGGGAGGCGGCACGCGCCATGGTGCCGCCGGGTCCGGGCCGTTTCGACTGGGCCCGCGGCTGGCTCTCCTCGCTCTTCGCCGGGGCGCTCATCCGGGACGAGGTCGGCATGCCGGGCTCGGGGCCGGTGGCCTTCGGCTCCTTCACCTTCGACGCCGACGCCCCGGGGACCGTCCTGGTCGTCCCCCGCGTGGTGCTCGCCCGGCGGGACGGCCGCGCCTGGCTCACCACGATCGGCGACAACGCGTTCGAACTGGCCCGCCCCCCGGTGGAACCCGGCCGCATCCGGTACGGTGACGGCACGCTGACGGCGCCCCAGTGGGAGCATCGGGTCGCGCGAGCGGTAAGCCGCATCAGGGACGGCGGCCTCGACAAGGTGGTGCTCGCCCGCGACCTCACGGCCGTCGCCGACCGGGACATCGACATCCGCGTGCTGCTCGGGCGGCTGGCCCGGAGCTACCCCGAGTGCTACACGTTCTCCGTGGACGGCCTGGTCGGCGCGACGCCCGAACTGCTGGTCCGGCACACCGGCCAGGCGGTGGAGTCCCTGGTCCTCGCCGGCACCACTCCGCGCGGGTCGGGGCCGACCGACGACGCCGCCCGCGCCGCCGCCCTGTACGCGTCGAAGAAGGACCGGCACGAGCACGCCTGCGCGGTCGCCTCGGTCCGGGAGGCCCTGGCTCCCCTGTGTTCGACGCTGCACGTGCCCGAGGAGCCGGAACTACTCGTGCTGCCCAACGTGCAGCACCTGGCGAGCCGGGTCACCGGGCGGCTGTCCGACGGGGCGTCGGTGCTCGACGTGGTGGCCGCCATGCACCCCACGGCCGCCGTCGGCGGGACGCCCACCGGCACCGCGCTCGGCCTCATCCGCGAACTGGAGGGCATGGACCGCGGCGGCTACTCCGGCCCGGTCGGCTGGATCGACGCGCACGGCGACGGCGAGTGGGGCATCGCCCTGCGCTGCGCGTACATCTCCGGCAGGCACGCCCGGCTGTTCGCCGGCTGCGGCATCATGGCCGGCTCTGACCCGGCCAAGGAACTCGCCGAGGCGCAGGCCAAGCTCCGCGTCATGCAGTACGCCCTGGAGGGGTGACACACGGGCCTTCAGCAGGCCGGGGTTCAGGGCCAGGGTTTCAGCGGGCCAGGTGGACGATCTCGCCGAGCTCGGTCTCGGCCCGCCCGGCGGTGACCGCCGCGACCCACTCCTCGAAGGCGGGCAGCCGGTCCTCGGCGACGGCGACCTCGAAGGCCACCCGCGCGCCGTGGCCGACGCTGTAGTCGACACCGCGCACCGGGTACGGCGAGGCGCGCAGATCACTTTCCAGCCTGCCGGCCTGGGCGTGGCCGACCGACACGGTCACAACCGCCGCGGGAACCATCTCGACGACCTCCGCCCGGTCGAGGGTCTCCCCCACGGCGCCGCCGTACGCGCGGGCGAGGCCGCCGGCGCCCAGCAGCACCCCGCCGAAGTAGCGGGTGACGACGGCCACCACGTCCGCGAATCCACGCCGGGTGAGCATCTCCAGCATAGGCGTGCCCGCCGTTCCGCCCGGCTCGCCGTCGTCGTCCGCCCGGCGCACGCCACCGTCCCCGCCTCCGCTTCCGCCTCCTGCGATGACGTACGCCGTGCAGTTGTGGCTGGCGTCGGCGTACAGCCTCCTGCGCTCGGCGACGAACTCCCGTGCCGCCTCCTCCGTGGCCGCCGGAGCCAGGGCACAGATGAAGCGCGAACGGCGGATCTCAGTCTCATGCTCGACGACGTTTCCGATCGTCCGGTACGGCGTTGTCACATGGTCAGTCTATTGAGCGCGCCCCTTTACGAAGTAAGGTGAGAACGCTTCACGTGGGGCGGGAGTTCACCGTTGCCGGTGGCGGAGTGCTCGTTGCTCTGCGGCGTCGAGTGCCGGTCTGAGGGGTGCGAGCGTGGCGCGCAGGAAGTCCGGCAGCGAGCCGGACGGCACGACGAGCCCGCTGGCCGTGGAGGACGAGAAAGCCGTCTGCAGCCACTGCTCGAGCGCCACGCGGACTGCGGCGGCCACGCTCGCCGCGAGCACCCGTGCGATGCTCGGGTCGCCATCGCCGAGACGCTCGGCGATGGCTTCGGTGAGGGGATGTTCGATCGCGGTGGTGGTGTCGATGAATGCGTCGCGCAGCGCGGGGCGGGTGGTGATCAGCAGCAGCGCGTCCTGGCCGGGCGCGTCCGAGGCGGTGTACTGATCCACGATGGCCTCGACGACGGCGTCGGCGAGGCCGACGCCGCCGGGCCGGGCGGCCACCGCCGCCGCGACTCGTGCCTCTCGTTCGCTGGTGACGGCGGCGACGATCGCCTGTTCTCGGCTGGAGAAGTAGTTGTTGTACGTCCTCGGCGAAACGCCGGCGGCCTCGGCGATGTCATCGACGCGCACGTTGTCCGGTCCACGCTCAAGAGCCAGCCGCAGGGCCGCCGCGCGCAATGCCTCTCGGGTGGCCTGCTTCTTCTGCTCGCGCAACCCCGTCCGTCTCGTCGTCACGGGCTCAGCATAGTCTATATGCGCGCACGCAAAGTTGCGTGCGCGCAGATTTCTCTCTAGCCTGGCCTCCTCACCCGCCAGGAGGGAACCAGCACGATGAGGGGCAAGGGCATCAGCTACGACACCGGCTTCGTCGAGAACGGAGCGATCTCCCGCAAACGCTTCGGCCCGGACGTGGTCGGGCGCGAGATGCGCATCATCCGCGATGACCTGCACTGCACCGCGGTCCGCGTCTGGGCGGCGACCCGGAACGGATTGAGCCGGCGGCGGCGCACGCCGCCGATCCGGGCCTGGAGGTCTGGTTCTCCCCCTACCCCCTGGAACTGACCGCCGAGGAGATGGTGTCGTTGTTCGCGGACTGCGCCGAACGCGCGGAGCGGCTGAGGCGGCGGGAGCCGCGGTGGTGTTCGTCGTCGGCGCCGAGCCGAGTCTGATGAATTCTGGATTCCTACCCGGTGACAGCACCGACGAGCGGGTCGCGTCGCCGAGCCGGCCAGATCGCGTGCGGGAGCAGATCGGCGACGTCAGCACTTGTGTCAACGAATTCCTCGGCACCGCCGTGCGACTGGTCCGCGAGCGCTTCGGCGGCGTCGACCACCCGTCCCGCCCTTTCCGTACGAACCGAGGAGAACACGTGATCATAGATGTCGTCATCGTCGGTGGTGGCCCGAACGGGCTGATGCTGGCCTGCGAACTGAGCCTGGCAGGGGCCCGGCCGGTCGTGCTGGAGCGGCTGATCGAGCCCAGCGAAGAACCGAAAGCGAACGGATTGCTCGGCCAAGTCGTGAAAATGCTCGACCATCGAGGGCTGCATGAACGTCTTTCTGGTAGCCCACAACCTCCGCAGCCGAACTCCGGATACTTCATGTTCGGCGCGTTGGGCCTGGACCTGAGCCTGCTTCAGGACAGCCCGGTCTATGCCCTGCCGGTGCCGCAGCGACGCCTCGTACAGGTCCTGGAGGAGCGCGCCATCGAACTGGGCGTGGAGATCCGCCGGGGACACGAGGTCGTCGGCCTGTCGCAGGACGACGACGCGGTGACCGTCGACTTCGCGAGCCTGGGCGAGGCCGGCCAATTGCGGGCCCGGTACCTCGTCGGCGCGGATGGAGCTCACAGCACCACGCGCAAGCTCTCCGGCATCGCGTTCCCCGGCATCACCTACGACCGGATGACCGTCTGCTCAGCGCACGCTACGGTCCCGGCGGAATGGGTCGATCCCGCGACCGGCGCGCTGAACGTGCCCGGCTACGGCGACATTCTGCCGTTCCTGCCCCACCGCACCGAACACGGCGGGTTCTCCTACGCGCCGATGCCTGGCCACCCACCGCTGATCAGCACCACTGAATGGGACAGGCCCGCGACCGACGCTCCCATGAGCCTGGAGGAACTGCGGGTGAGCATCCGCCGCGTGCTCGGCGTCGACGTGCCGCTCGATCCGCCCGATGGCCCGGGGCCGCACGTGCTGCGCCGACTGACCGGCGGCAACACCCGCATCGCCGAACGGTTCGCCGACGGCCGGGTGTTCCTGATCGGTGACGCCGCGCATGTGTACGCCGCCACGGGAGGTGGTCCAGGGCTCAACCTCGGCCTGCAGGACGCGGTCAATCTCGGCTGGAAACTCGCCGCCGAGATCCGGGGAAGCGCCCCGCCCGGGCTGCTGGACAGCTACGAGACAGAGCGACGATCGGCCGCCCAGCGCATGGTGCTGAACGCGCAGGCGCAAGCGGCTCTGATAGCCCCCGGCAGCGATGTCACCGGACTGCGCGAGGTGTTCACCGAGCTGCTCCGCGACCAAAGCACCGTACAGCGCCTCGCCGGCCTCCTCGCCGGCGCAGACGTCCGCTACGACATGGGCGAACACGAGGCACACCCGCTGACCGGCCGGTTCGCCCCGGATATGGACCTGCACACCCCGACCGGACCGGTCCGGCTGGCCGAGCTCACCAGAAACGCACGCCCTCTGCTGCTCGACCTGACCGAAGAGGCATCGCTAGCAGAGACCCTCGCCCTGCGGCACGACCAGGTCGATGTCGTAACGGCGCGCTCTCGCATCCCCACACCCACCGCCCTGCTCCTTCGACCGGATGGCTATGTGGCCTGGGCATCTGCGTCGCCCCGGCCCAACCCCACGGAGATCGAAGCACTCCGGGCAGCCTTGCAGCTGTGGTTCGGAGTCACCGAACCCGCCCACACCTGAAGTCGTAAGCGTCGACTCGCGTATATACGTGAGCGGTTATACGTGGGTGGTGATACGTGGGTGGTGATACGTGGGTGGTGTGATACGTGGGCGGTCCAACACCGATCTTC
This sequence comes from Microbispora triticiradicis, assembly GCF_005864065.1. Lineage (NCBI taxonomy): Bacteria > Bacillati > Actinomycetota > Actinomycetes > Streptosporangiales > Streptosporangiaceae > Microbispora > Microbispora triticiradicis. The sequence goes on from NZ_VANP01000004.1 coordinate 299,356, forward strand.
CTGCTCACCCAGACCCAGCCGTGAGCCCGGTAGTAGTCCGCTCGGTGTCTCATTCGCGTTGGTGTCTCATTCGCGTCTCCGGGTGGTGTGGGGGTTGCGGTAGGTGAAGGCCCAGCGGTCGGCTCCGATCTTGCGGCGGGTGTAGCGGTTCGGGTGGCGGTAGCGGTCGCGGTTGTGGAACTGGCACGCCGGCCCCAGCAGCTTGAGATCGGTCAGCCCGCCGCTGCACCAGTCCTCGGCGTGGTCGATCTGGCACATCGTCGCGGGCAGCGGGCAGCCGTCCACCCAGCAGGTCGCATACCGGGCGAAGACCGCCCGCCGCTGCGCCGGGGTCGCGAGGCGGGCCTTGCGGCCCATGTCCAGCACCTGCCCACCGGCGTCCATCACGATCCGCACCAGGGTGCTGGTACGCGCCAGGCGGTGCACGCCGGAGACGGGCAGCAGATGCCCGGTCGCCAGGATCAACCCCGGCAACCCCCGCAACCACACCCCCGGCGGCGGACTGTTCACCCCCACCCCCGCCCAAGCCGCGCCCCCTGACCAGGCCTCGCGTCCCACCCGGGCATCTCCCCCCGGCCAAGCCTCACGTCCCACCCGGGCGTCTCCTCCCACCCGGGCGTCTCCTCCCGGCCAGGCGCTACCTCCCAGCCGGGGGCTGCCTTCCGCCCACGCCCGGCCTCCCGACCCGGGCGGCGCACCGGAGCCCACCCCCGGCATCCCGTGCGGCGCCTCACCCGGCGTAGAAGCATGCCCGTAGTCCCCCGCCGGGCAGTCACCGGAAGGGTGGCCCTCACCGAGGCAATCGTGAGCAGGGCAGCAGGGAGCAGGGCAGTCCCCGCCGGGGCGGTCCTCGGCGTTGCCCCGGGCGTCGGCGTCCTCGGGCGGCGGATCAGAGGCGGAGTCGGCGGCGCTGGGCTCGCCGGTGGCGCTGGCCGCGCCGGCAAAGGTCGCACCGGAGCGGGTCGCACAGGCGTCGAAGCCGAAGTCCGCAGCGGCGCAGGCGTCAGGGCCGGAAACGGGGTCGTCGCCTGAGCCAGGCTCAGGGCCAGGGTCGTCACCGGAGCCCGTGTTTGAGGATTCCGTGTCCAAGGAGTCGGCGTCTGAGTAGCCGGTCCCTGAGGCATGGGCGCCCGACGGGCTGACGTCTGACTGGTCGGCCTCTGAGGGATGGGTGCCTGACGGGCCGGGACCAGGGCCGTCGCTCGGGTCGGTGCGCGAGGAGTCGCTGGTGACGTGATCGGCAGAGGGGTCGGTGTCTACCGGGTCGCTGGTGGGGTGGTCGGCAGAGGGGTCGGTGCCTGCGGGCTCGCGTGAGGGTTCGTCGGCTGGGGGGTCGTCGGGCAGGGATTCGGCGTTGACCAGCACCAGAAGCTCGGTCGCGATCTTGTTCTCCAGGAACGCGATGAACGCATCCGCGTTCCGCACACTCGGGGTGCGGTCGTCGCCCTCGGCCTTGGGCTTGGCGTAGACGTCCAGCAGGTGCTGCAACCGCGCGGCCGCCTCGACCGGGAGGTAGAACTCTCCCTCCAGCCCGCCGTTCCTGCGCCGCCGCACCCGGAAGAACCGGCGGTCGAAATCGGCCTGCTCATCCTGCTCGTGGCCGTCGGGGTCCAGCACCGCCCGCAGATACCGCCCCGCCTTGGCCACCTCCGCCGCCCCCGCCGAACCTGCCAACTCCAGCAAAATCCCCTCGGCGGTGATCGCCTGCTCATCGGTCAACCCCGCAGTGGCGGTACAGATCGCCTCCACGATCCCCTCCGCCAGGCCGCCCTCGGCGAACCGCTCACGCACCCGCGACAGACGACCCAACTCCATGCCCATCGTCACCAACCGGCCCGCACCCGGGATCGTCATCCCGCCAACGGATCGCAACCACAACCGGGTGGAGGCATGCCCATGGTTCTTCGCCTCCCCGGCCCGATGCACCCGGCCCACCCGGGCGGCCAACGCCGAAGTGATGCGATCGCGGGCCGCCAGCAACTCCTCAGCCTCGGCCAGACACACCTCCGCCGACTCAGGCACCGCCACCAGCGCCACCGCCCGCGCCGCCTCACCAACAGCCGCCACCGCCACCCACGACGACGAACCCGCACCCCGAACACCCTCAGCACCACCGCCGAGGGCATCGGCTGGGTTCGCCGGGGCCTCGTCGGTGGTCCTTGGGGTGGGAGTGCCGCCGCCTGCGGTGGCGGGGCGCCCGCCGACGCTGTCCTTGCAGCGGTCACCACCAACAGCGCGGCCCGGCGGGACGGCAGAGCATTCGGACACGACGCCAGGGCGGCCCCGCGGAATGCCAGGGGGCCCCGGCGGAACGGCAGCGCGGCCCGGCGGAACGGCAGCGCGGCCCGGCGGGACGGCACGGCGGTCGGCCGGGACAACGGGGTGCTCCGGCGGGGCGGCAGGGGGACGACGGGGTGATTCCTCAGCGCTGGGCTTGGAGGCGAGAGAGCCATCAGGGGACCCGAAGGGCGGGCCGTGGATGATCCTGGCCCACCAGGGATCAGCCGGAGGACGAGGCGATGGCACGTCGATCGTCGGAGACTCCATCTGCCCCTCCTCCCGCAACACCTACACTTCGAACACCTGAACTAATCCTTTCATCGCTCTCCGTATAGAACAAGCGGGTCCGACGATTACGTGGAGTCACAGGTGGCGAGAATGTGGTGCGCCTTCAAGCAGGTCTCCGCTGCCGCCGTCGCAGGGTCGTACGGCTACGGAAGAGACACTCAGCCGCGCGGGGCGTACATGATGACCGCGACTCCGACCAGGCAGATGGCCGCACCGGCGAGGTCCCACCGGTCGGGACGGAAGCCGTCCATCACGACGCCCCACAGCAGCGATCCGGCGACGAACACCCCGCCGTACGCGGCGAGGATGCGACCGAAGTGCGCGTCCGGCTGGAACGTGGCGGCGAATCCGTAGGCGGCCAGGGCGAGGATCCCGGCGGCGACCCAGGCGACTCCCCGATGCTCACGCCAGCCCTGCCACACCAGCCATGCTCCGCCGATCTCGAAGACGGCCGCGAGGACGAACAACACCAGGGAACGGACGATCGTCATGACCGGTAGTGCAGCACATCCGCTGTCCCGCGCCCCGCGGCGGGTCCGGCAACGCCGGCGCCGGGTGGCGGACCGCTCCGCCACCCGGCGTGCCGGGGGTTGTCACCAGCGCAGCGGGAGGGTGGCGATGAAGTCGCCGAGCCGGCGAGAGATGATCTTGTGGTCGTGGGCTGAGGGGTGCCAGTCGCAGCCGCCGTAGTCCAGGTCCGTGTTGTCGTAGTACCAGTAGCGGACCCGGTCGTCGCCCCGCCTGTTGCGGTCCTGGACGATCTGCCGCGCCGCGTCGGCGAACGCCGTCGTGTTGGACATGTACGTGGCGCTGACCACGATCATCGCCTGCTTGCCGTACCGGGACCGGAGCTTGTCGATGAAGCCGTGATAGGCGCTCTTGTACGCGGCGACCAGGGTCTCCGGCGTCCACGGCTCGCCCGGGTTGATCGTGGTGGAGAAGTCGTTGATGCCGAGGCCGATCACGATCAGCTGCGGATGCCAGGTGCCCGGGTTCTTCCAGACGTCGCCCGGCACGCCGATCAGGGCCCGGTCGTAGTAGGTGCGGTAGTCGGTGCCCGGCTCGATCCCGTTGTAGTTGCGCACCACGCCGCGCCCGGAGAAGGCGTTGATCTGGTAGTCGGCGCCGAGCCCTCGTGCGGTGAGAGCGCCGAAGCTGACGTCGGCGTTGGTGGTCCTGTCGATCTGACCCGGTGCGGGGCAGTCGCGGGTGCCGGACATGTTGCCGTAGCCGGCGGTGTAGGAGTCGCCGATGAACTCGATCTGCCGGCGGCGGTCGGCGGGCCTGGGCAGGATCGCGCCGCCTGGTGCGGCGACGAACCCGCCGAACTCGCCCACCGCCCACGGGCTCTCGCTGCGCTTGACGAGCCGTACGGTGTGCACGCCGTTGCGGAGGTTCCTCACCCAGTGGGTGGTACGGCCGGGGGTGACCAGGGTGGCGACGGTGGCGCCGTCGATCTGGACGTCGTAGTCGTTGACGGCGTCGTCGAGCACGATCCCCACGCCGGTGCCGCGGAAGCGGCCCTCGAAGTAGACGCCCGGCCAGCTGTACCGCACGGAGCGTCCGGCGGCCTCGACCCGGCCGGCGGTGTGCGCCGTCGCCAGGGCGCCCGTAGCGGCCTGCCCCGGCCGCCGCCCCGCCGTCTCCGGACCGGCCGGGGGCGAGGCCGCAGAGGTGGTCGCAGAGGTGGCCGCATGGGCCGCCGCGGGCAGCAAGGTGGCGGTCACCGCCAGCGCGGCCAGTGCCGCGTGTACCTGAGTGCGTCGCACGGTCTTCCCTTCTCCATGCCGGCGCGAAGGCGCCCGGGCCCGTCGGGCCCGCCGGGCGCCGGGGGCCGGCGCTGAACGTTTCACGGACGCGGGTACGACGGCGACGGAGGCGGCGCACGCGGCCCGGAGGCACGCGGGGGCGCCGGGGCGCGGGTGACCGCGGATGACCTGGGGGGCAAGGCTCACCCTCTGCCTCGGAGCGGACGGCAGGCGGCGGGACCCGGAGACGCTCCGGGGCCGGCGCCGGGTGCAGAGTGTCCGCTCCCCCGCTGCAAGGTCAAGACCCCGTGAAGGTCACGCCCGCGCCGGAACGTGAAAGAGCCGGAAGGTGAGTGAAAGAGCAGGAAGGTGGAAGAGCCGGGACGGCCTCCCTCAGGCGGCGGTGGCGGTCTCCGGCACGGGCTCCTCCTCGCGGGCCGCCTTGGCGGCCTTACGCTTCAGCCACACCGTGCTGCCCAGCCCGAACAGCAGGGCGATCACCAGCCCCACCCAGGAGAAGCCCTTCAGCCACTTGTCGGCCACGACGCCCAGGTAGTAGATCGCGGCCGTGGTGCCGCCGGCCCACGCGACACCGCCGAGGACGTTGGCGACGAGGAAGCGCCAGTACGGCATGTGCAGGGCGCCGGCCAGTGGCCCGGCGAGGATGCGCAGCAGCGCGACGAACCGGCCGAAGAACACCGCCCACATGCCGTGGCGGTTGAAGACCTCCTCGGCCTTGGCGATGTGCGCCGGGCCGAAGTGCTTGGGGAAGCGCCGCCCCAGCCGGTCGAACAGCGGCCGCCCGCCCTTGCGGCCGATCACGTAGCCGATCGAGTCGCCCACGATGGCCCCGCCGCTCGCGCACAACCCGAGGACCACCGGGTCGACGACCCCTCGCGACGACAGCAGCGCGGCGCTGACCAGCACGATCTCCCCAGGCAGCGGAATGCCCAGGCTCTCCAGGCCGATGATGGCGCCCACGAGCACATAGACCCAGACGGACGGTATGGTCTGCAGCCACTCGTCGACGTGCATCTCACTCCTCAGTGCGGAAAGCTTCCCCCATTCTGCCGCCGCCCCGGCGATGCGGCATCCGCCGTGAGGACCAGAGAAGACCGTGTCGTGTGCGACCGGAGGATGATCAGTCGCGCATCGCCGCGCGTACGGCCTCGCGCATCGCGACGTGGACGGCGGCGTTGCGCGCCCGGTCGGTCCGCGCCTCCACCAGGCGCAGGCCGTCCCCCTTGAGAGCCTTGGACAGCTCCTCCGTCTCCTGCACCACCGTGTACGGCAGGCCGCTCGCGGCGGCCAGGTAGCCGAGGTCCACCCCGTGCGGCGTGCCGAAGACCCGTTCGAACGGATCCTCCAGCGCGGCCTGCGGCAGCAGCGAGAAGATCCCGCCGCCGTCGTTGTTCACCACCACCAGGCACAGGTCGGGCCGGGGTTCGCGCGGGCCGAGGATCAGTCCGTTCTGGTCGTGCAGCAGCGTGAGGTCGCCGATCAGCGCGTACGCCGGGCCGTTGTGCGCGAGCGCGGCCCCGACGGCGGTGGAGACCAGGCCGTCGATGCCCGAGGCGCCCCGGTTGGCCATCAGCCGCAGTCCCCTGCGGGGCCGCATGGCCTGGTCGAGGTCCCTGATCGGCATGGACGACCCGCAGAACAGCAGCGACCCGTTGGGCAGCACCTCGGCGAGGTCCCTGGCCAGCCGCGGCTCGGTCAGCCCGGAGGAGTCGAGCACGGCGTCGATCGCCTCGCGGGCCACGTGGTCGGCGTGCCGCCAGGAGCGCAGCCAGGCGTCGCCGCCCGCGGCGATCGGGATCTCCACGGCCTGCGCGACCTGGGTGGCCGACCGGGTCGGGTCGGGCCAGCGGGTGAGGTCGGGGGCCACCACGATGTGCTCCTCGGCCCGCCGCAGCCACGACAGCAGCGGGCGCGACAGCCCAGGGCGGCCGAGGGTGACCACCACGTCCGGCCGGTGGGCGTCGGCGAACTCCTGGTCGCCCAGCAGGAAGTGGTAGGCCGAGACGGCGTGGTCGCCGTACCGGCCGCCGCCGTTGGGCTCCGACAGCACCGGCCAGCCCGCCATGCCCGCGGCGGCGACGTAGCGCCGCACGTTCGCCGCGCCGTCGCCGACGACCAGCACCCCGCGCCGGGTCGGCGGGATGTGCAGGGCGGCGGACGGAGGCGCGACCCGCGCCCGGAACCACGAGCCGGAGGCGTCCCCGTCGAGGGACTCGCACCACGACGCGTCGCCGTCGGGGATCAGCGGCTCGCGGAAGGCCACGTTGAGGTGGACCGGCCCGGGGTCGGGCGGCCCGGCGGCCCGCTGGCAGGCCCGGCACACGAGCGACCGCCAGTAGGCCACCTGGCCGGGGCGGTCCTCGGGGACGCCGACCTCGGCGAACCAGCGCACCGCCGATCCGTACAGCTTGATCTGGTCGATCGTCTGGTTCGCGCCGGTGCCGCGCAGTTCGGGCGGGCGGTCTGCGGTCAGCACGAGCAGCGGCACGCCTGACTCGGACGCCTCGATGACGGCGGGGTGGAAGTTCGCCGCCGCCGTGCCCGAGGTGCAGACCAGCGCCACCGGCCGCTCGGACCGCTTGGCCAGGCCGAGCGCGACGAAGGAGGCCGAGCGCTCGTCGACGCGCACGTGCAGCCGCACCCGCGAGTCGGCGTGCGCGGCGAGCGCCAGCGGCGCGGACCGGGAGCCGGGGGCGAGCACCACGTCGGTGACCCCGCAGCGCACCAGTTCGTCGATCAGCACGGTCGCGAGGGCGGTCGCCGGGTTCACCGCCGCGCCTCCCGAACGCCCCGGCCGGCCCGGTTCGTGTCCAACCGCCCGTCTCCTCCCGTTCCCGAAGCCGTCAGCGTACGACACAACGGGGCAAACCCCGTCACACCACGCCCTATGGCCGGCGGGGGAACTTCCCGAAGTCGGGCTTGCGCTTCTCCTTGAACGCGTCGCGGCCCTCCTGGGCCTCCTCGCTCATGTAGTAGAGGAGCGTGGCGTCGCCGGCGAACTGCTGCATGCCGGCCGCGCCGTCGGTCACCGCGTTGAGCGCGCCCTTCAGCATGCGCAGCGCGAGGGGAGACTTCTCCAGCAGCTCGCGGGCCCACTGGACGGTCTCCTCCTCCAGCCGCTCCAGGGGGACGACGGCGTTGACCAGGCCCCACTGGAGGGCGGTCTCGGCGTCGTACTGCCGGCACAGGTACCAGATCTCGCGGGCCCGCTTCAGGCCCACGGTCTCGGCCAGCAGCCAGGAGCCGTACCCGCCGTCGAACGAGCCGACCTTCGGGCCGGTCTGGCCGAACCTGGCGTTGTCGGCGGCGATCGTCAGGTCGCAGCACACGTGCAGGACGTGGCCGCCGCCGATGGCGTAGCCCGCCACCATCGCGATGACCGGCTTGGGGCAGCGCCGGATCTGCACCTGCAGGTCCAGGACGTTGAGCCGCCCGACGCCGTGGGTCTTGTCGTCCACGTAGCCGTCGTCGCCGCGGATCTTCTGGTCACCGCCCGAGCAGAACGCCTGGTCGCCGGCGCCGGTGAAGATGATCACACCGACCTCGGTGTCCTCCTGCGCCCGGTTGAAGGCGTCGCGGAGCTCGAACAGAGTCGTCGGCCGGAAGGCGTTGCGCCGCTCGGGGCGGTTGATAGTGATCTTCGCCATCCCCTCCGCGGTCTCGTAGAAGATGTCCTCGTACTCGCCCGACCGCTTCCAGTCGACCCCGCTCGTCACACCCGCTCCTTCGTCGTCACCGGTACGTCGTCACCAGCAGGCGGTCGCCTCCCGCCACCGCGCCGGGACTAACCTTACGACCGTGCTCAGCCGTCCAGGACATCGCCCGGTTCACGCCCTCGTCCTGCCGGCCGGTCCCGCCCTGTACGACGCGGTGCGGCGGGCCCTGACCGGCGACGGGCCGGCCGTGCTGCCGCTCTCCCCCGACCTGCCGCGGCCCGCGCTGGAGGCGGCGCTCGCCGCGATGCGCCCCACCCACGTGGTGACCCCCGACGGCGTACGGCGTGAGCCGGACGGCGTGCCGTCGGACGCGGCGCTGATCATCGCGACGTCCGGCTCCACCGGCGCGCCCAAGGGCGTCGAGCTGACGGCGGACGCGCTGTTCGCGTCGGCCCGCGCCTCGCTGGCCCGGCTCGGGGCCGGGGAGGGCGACCGCTGGCTGTGCTGCCTGCCGCCCTCGCACATCTCGGGGGCGCAGGTGCTCGTCCGGTCGCTGCTGTGCGGCGCCGAGCCGATCGTCCACCCGCGCTTCTCCCCCGCCGCGGTGGCCGCGAGCGGCGCTGACCACGTCTCCCTCGTCCCCACGCAACTGCGGCGGATGCTCGACTCCGGGGCGGACGTCGCGGCCTTCCGCACGATCCTGCTCGGCGGGGCCGCCGCCCCCTCCGGCCTGCTGGCCGAGGCCCGCGCCTCCGGCGCCCGGATCGTCACGACGTACGGCATGAGCGAGACGAGCGGCGGGTGCGTGTACGACGGCGTGCCGCTGGACGGCGTGGACGTCGCGATCGGCGGCGACGGGCGGGTGCGGATCGCGGGCCCGGTGCTGCTGTCGGGCTACCGTCTCCGCGACGAGCCGCACCTCGACGGCGGCTGGTTCGTCACCTCCGACCTCGGTTCCGTCGAGGACGGGCGGCTCACGGTGCTGGGCCGCGCCGACGATGTGATCAACACCGGTGGCCGGAAGGTCGTGGCCGGCGCGGTCGCGGAGGTCCTCTCCGGGCACCCGGCCGTACGGGACGTGGTCGTGGTGGGCAGGCCCGACCCCGAATGGGGCGAGATCGTGGTGGCGGTCGTGACCGGGAGGACCGGGCTGAAGGTCGGGCTGGACGACCTGCGGGCCTTCGCCAAGGAGCGGCTGCCCGCCTACGCCGCGCCACGCGCGGTCGAGCTGGTGCCCCGGATTCCCCTGCTGCCGAACGGCAAACCGGATATGGTCGCTCTCAGGAACCGGAACCGCGACTGACCTTTGTGCGTCATACAAGCAGGGGCGTCGACCGAGAGCAGGGGAAGGGGGACGCCGCATGGGACCGATCCGGCTCACACCGGCCCACAAGATGATGGCCTCCGCCGTCCTCGTGAGCCTCGTCATCCTGGGCGGAGCCTCCGTGACCGCCGCCGCGTTCGCCGCCCGGCTGGACAAGGTCGTGCAGAACGCCCCCGCCGCCAAGCTCGGCCCCACCCCCACCGAAGATCCCCAGGACCCCTCCGTGGTGTCCAGGGTCCTCACCGACGACCCGGAACAGGTCGGTGGCTACTGGACGCCGGAGCGTCTGGAGGACGCGAGCCCGATGCCGGTGCCCGAGCTCAGCATCAACATCGTCACGCCCAACGACTGAGGAAACGGCCCGCACGCCGAATCGGAAGACCTGCCCTACGGGGTCTGGGAACAAACCGGGCACGAGAGCGTTATTGATACTGGTGCGCTGAGCCGCCGGACGCCGCGCCCCGATCACAAGCATTTGAAACCCCGAATCGACGATGAACTCCGCAAGGAGGAGGTGTCTTCATGCCCCGGACCGCCGTGGCGAACTCGCACGAGCGCGAGGTGACCCCGACGACGCTCGACCGGCTCCTGGAGCGCGGCCGTGCACAGGGCCGCCTTTCCCTGTCGGAGCTGCGCGAGGCCTTCGCAGAGGCCGGCGTGAGCCCCGTGGAGGGCCGCTCCATTCTCCGCGAGCTCACCGAGGCGGGCGTGAACCTGGCCGCCGAGAACGAGCCGGGTCTCACCGCCGGCGCGCGGACGTCCACGCAGACCTCCGGAGAGGCGCCGGGCAGGGCGCCCGCCAGGAAGTCGCGCCGGGCCGCCCAGGCCGCGGCGCAGGCCGCCGGGGACGCACCCGCCCGCGGCGGCGCCGCGAAGAAGCGGACGGCCAAGGCGAGCGCGGCCGACACCACGGCCGGCACCGCCGCCGAGGAGCCCTTCGACGAGGAGGTCGCCGGCGCCGAGGCGGAGACCGAGGCGGCGGACAACGAGCCGCTCGACCTCGACGACACCTCCTCGGTCATGGGCGACTCGGTGCACACCTACCTGAAGTCGATCGGCCGCCGCACGCTGCTCACCGCCGCCCAGGAGGTGGAGCTGGCCAAGCGCATCGAGGCCGGGCTGTACGCCGAGTACAAGCTGGAGACGGCCCTGGAGAGCGGCGACCACCTGCCCGCGCACGTCCGCGAGGACCTGGAGTGGGCCATCGAGGACGGCCGCAGGGCCAAGGACCACATGCTGGAGGCCAACCTCCGGCTGGTGGTCTCGGTGGCCAAGAAGTACACCGACCGGGGCATGGCCCTGCTCGACGTGGTGCAGGAGGGCAACCTCGGCCTGATCCGGGCGGTCGAGAAGTTCGACTACACCAAGGGCTACAAGTTCTCCACGTACGCCATGTGGTGGATCCGGCAGGCCATCCAGCGCGGCTTCGCCGACTCGGCCCGCACCATCCGGCTGCCCGTCCACGTGCTGGAGATGCTGTCGAAGCTGTCCCGCGTGGAGCGTGACATGCACCAGCGGCTCGGCCGGGAGCCCACCCCGGAGGAGCTCGCCGCCGAGCTGGACAAGACGCCCGACCAGATCGAGGAGCTGCTGCGCACCAGCCGGCAGCCGATCAGCCTCGACTCGACCATCGGCGAGGACGGCGAGACCCGCATCGGCGACCTGATCGAGGACGTCGACTCGCCCGAGGCGTCCGAGGTGGTCGACCGGCAGCTGCTGGCCGAGCAGCTCAAGGGCGTGCTCGGCAACCTGTCGCCGCGTGAGGCCAAGATCATGAGCCTGCGGTTCGGCCTGGCCGACGGCAAGCCCCACACGCTGGACGAGATCGGCAAGCACCTGGGCCTGACCCGGGAGCGGATCCGCCAGCTGGAGAAGGAGTCGCTGTCCAAGCTTCGCCACCCGAGCAACACCCGGCCCCTGCTCGACTGGGCCAGCTGATCAGGTTACTCGTACGGCCCGCGCCCCTCGGGGGTGCGGGCCGTAAGGCTTTCTCAGGAGCGGGCGGTCAGCCGCGGGCGGAGGCGAGGCCCCCGCGCACGTCCCGCGGGGTCAGGCGGGCGGGGTCGCCCGTCCGGCCGGCGCGGGGCACCCGGGGGATGCCGCTGAGCCGGTGCGCCTCGCGCATCGTGCGCAGGCGGTTCACCTCGTCGGTCCAGAGCGCGCCGTCGGGCGTCGCCCGTCCCTTGCGCCGCGCGATCCTGCTGTCGTAGGACTTCACCCCGAAGGTGGCGCGCTGCCCCGCCTCGGCGGCGCGCAGCGCCTCGGTCAGCGCGGTGTCCAGGCCCAGGGCCGCCTCGCGGAGCACGGGCAGCGGCGCCCCGGCCGCCTTCGCCTCCTGGAACCGCCGCTGCGCCACCCGGATCTTCTCCAGCACGTCGCCGAAGTTCCGCCGGATCTCCAGATCCGCGTGGTAGCGGACCTCCGCCTCCCGGCTCACCCGCGGACGGAAAAACGCCATCGTCGACCCCTTAGGTATCCAACGTGTGCAGTCAAGTCATGCACTCGGTAGCGTACGCGGTCCGCGCGAGGCCTCGTACCGCAGGGTGCGCCGCCCTTTACGAAGTAAGGAGAGCTGTGGCAGCATGATCGCCATGCCTGCCAAGCGACCACCCGTGCCGCTGTCCCGGGAACGGATCATCGACGCCGCCCTGCACATCGCCGACGGCCAGGGCCTGCGCCGGCTGACCATGCGCCGGCTCGGCGACGCCCTCCAGGTGGAGGCGATGGCCATCTACCACCACCTGCCCCGGGGCAAGGAGGCGCTGATGGACGCGCTCGCCGAGCACGTGACGACCGTACGCGTCGACCCGGCCGAGGCGCCGGGCTGGCCGGACAGGGCCCGCGCCTGGGCCCGGGCGAGCCGCGCCGCGCTGCTCGAACACCCCGGCGTGCTGTCGCTGGCCCTCACCAAGCCGCCGAAGGGCTCGGCCCTGATCGCGATCAGGGAGCAGACCGAGCAACTGGGCGAGGCGGGCGCGCACGACCCGGAGGCGGCGGTGCGGGCGCTGCGGGCGTACGTGTTCGGCAGCGTCGCGGTGGAGGTCCAGCGGTCGGGGTGGGCCGACCCGGACGCGACCGTGCGCGACGCGCGCACCGCCGAGGGCGAGCGCGACTTCGAGCACGGCCTCGACGCGCTGATCAGCGGTCTCGGCGTCCGGCACGGGGGCTGACACCGGAGCTGTGGCCTCCCGGTTACCCGATGGTCGGCGTGTCGAGGTTGGAGCGTTATCTCGAATGGGGCATTCTTGTGTACTAGGTCACATCAGTGTGTGTGAGACCGCTCGGGGGGTGTGGTCGGGTCCCCAGCCCGACCGGCGGAAATGCCCCGAACGGACTATGTCATGCGGATGGGGCCGAACCGCAGACTGGAGTAGTCCGATGTGTCGTACGTCATACGGCGCGGCGGACGCCCGGCGGAACACACGAACGTAAGACGAACGATAAAGAACACGGGGAGCCCCGGCGATGTGCCCTCATGAACCGGCCTGTCCCACCGCGGACGCGAAGGACCGAGAAGCCGCCCGAACGGTAGCCTGCCACCCCGAGCAGGGCTGGAGCCTGCTCTGCAACGGTGTCGTGCTGTTCGAGGACACCGGCGAGCTGTTGCCGGACGGCGGCGTCATCGCTCCGCACCGCCCCACCGACATGGCCATCAGCGCGGCCTAGGCCTCCTGCTCCAGCAGCCACGGCAGCAGCCACCGCGCCACCTCCTCGCCCACCCGGGCGGGGTTCTTCCTGAACTCGTGCCCCTCCCCCGGGAGGACCACGAGACGTGCGGCGTCCTTCTCGTCCGGCACGCCGAACGGATCCCGATCCCCGCTGACCACGAGCACGGGGGTCCCGGCCTGCCGAAGCTCGTCCGCCCGCGACCGATCAGGTTTCCCCGGCGGGTGCAGCGGGAAGGCGAGCGCCACCACCGCCCCGGCCCCCGCCTCGTGTGCCGTACGGCAGGCGACCCGTGCGCCGTTGCTCCGTCCGCCCTGGACGAGCGGCAGGCCCGGGTGACGGGCCCGCAGCGCGGCGACGACGGCCAGCCACGCCTCGTCCTGTTTGACGGCCGATCCCGGCGCCCGGGCGCCGCGCAGCCGGAACGGCTGGACCACCCGTGCGACCGTCACCCCCGCCGGCAGCACGGCGTCCCGTACGGCGAGCAGGTCGGGGGCGTCCACCCCGCCGCCGGACCCGTGCGTGAGCACCAGCAGCAGCCGGGCGCCGGGGGCCTCCTCCACCTCGGCCAGCGCGGGGCCGTGCGGGGTCTCGATCTCCAGCGCGACTCCCATGCCGGTGACCGTATCGGCTCCGTCCCCGGCAGGAGGTGCGGACCCTCCGTTCGGAGGATGGCAGGGCTCGCGAGTATGGGCCAGAATGTCATGGTGCCGGAGATCGCATCGCAACCGCCCGCCGCCGGGCAGGGCTACAGGCCGCCGCCGCAGGCGGGGACGCAGACGACCCGGGAGGACCTGCGCGCCGTCATCGCGGCCCGCCGGGACCTCGGCCCGGAGTACGAGGACGCGCTCGTCGACTCGTTCCTCGACAAGCTCGACGTGGAGATCGCCGCGCGGGTGCGGAACGAGGTCGCCGCGCACATCGGGCACCAGCCGCTTCCCGGGAGGCGCCCGAAGGACAGCGCGGTGGGCGTGGCCCTGGGCTCGCTCGGCATCGGCATCCCGCTGACCGGGATCGCGGCGGGCACCTCAGGCGGGCCGGGGCTGCTGCTCGCCTGGGGCGGGATCGTCGCCGTCAACCTGGCGTACGCGCTGAGCCGCCGCACCCAACGCTGACCGACGGGGGCCGGCCGGCGGACCACCGGCCGTTCGGTCCCCGATCAGGCCTCGACGCTCTCCATGACCGGGCGGACGTCCCGGCCGAGGCGCAGCCGCACCTGCTCGGCGAGCGCCCGGTCGGGGTGGTCGAGGCCGTAGCGCCACACGGTCCCGGCGTCGGCGTCGCGCCCCCGCAGGGGCAGCGTCCGGGCCAGCAGCTCGATCGCCAGCGCACCGGTCTCGGCGTCCGGGCCCTCCCCGCGGCCCTCCTCCACCGCGCCGGCGAACTGGGCGCAGGCCATCTCCAGGTGCGCGATGCCGAGCAGCACGCGCAGGCGCGCCCGGTCGGCCACGGCGGGCACCGACAGCGCCTCCAGCAGCACGTCCGCCGCCCGTTCCGGCTCTCCCTCGGCGAGCAGCCGCTCCGCCATGTGCTCCACGACGGCCGACAGGCCCGCCGCGGCCTCGGCGCGGTCGGGTGCCTCCTCGTCCGCGGCGACTTCCGCGAAGATCGACGCCGCGGCGTCGAGGTCGCCCGTCTCGGAGAGCCGGTGCGCCTGGTCGAGCCGGTCGGGCCGCCCGGGGTCGATGGCCGTCATGAGGTGGCCTCGCAGAGGTCGCAGGGACAGGAGCGTGCATCCGCGATCTTAACGAGCCCGGCCTCCGGGCGGGGCCGACATGCGCAACCGGTCAGTCCTCGTACGCCTCCATGGGCGGGCAGGAGCAGACGAGGTTGCGGTCGCCGTACGCCTGGTCGATGCGGCGCACCGGCGGCCAGTACTTGTCGTCGCGCAGGCCGGGCACCGGGTAGGCGGCGACGGCCCGCGAGTAGGGGTGGGCCCACTCGTCGGCGGTGAGGCACTCGGCCGTGTGCGGCGCGTTGCGCAGCGGGTTGTCGGCCTTGTCGTACTCGCCCGACGCCACCTTGGCGATCTCGTCCCGGATGGCGATCATCGCTTCGGCGAAGCGGTCCAGTTCGGCCAGGTCCTCGCTCTCGGTCGGCTCGATCATGAGGGTCCCGGCGACGGGGAACGACATCGTGGGCGCGTGGAAGCCGTAGTCGATCAGCCGCTTGGCCACGTCGTCCACCGTGACGCCGGTCTCCTTGGTGATCTGGCGCAGGTCGACGATGCACTCGTGCGCGACCAGGCCGTCCCGGCCGGTGTAGAGGACCGGGTAGTGCGGCGCGAGGCGCCGGGCCAGGTAGTTGGCCGACAGGATCGCCTGCTCGGTGGCCTGCCGGAGGCCGTCGCCGCCCATCATGCGGACGTACGCCCAGGAGATCGGCAGGATGCCCGCCGAGCCGTACGGCGAGGCCGACACGTGCGCGGGCAGGTGCTCCGCGAGGTGGGCCTTGACCGCGACCGGGCCGACGCCGGGCCCGCCGCCGCCGTGCGGGATGCAGAAGGTCTTGTGCAGGTTCAGGTGCGAGACGTCCGCGCCGAACTCGCCCAGCCGGGCCAGGCCGACCAGCGCGTTGAGGTTGGCCCCGTCCACGTAGACCTGCCCGCCGGCCTCGTGGACCCGCTCGCAGATCTCGACGATCGTCTCCTCGTACACGCCGTGGGTGGACGGGTACGTCACCATGATCGCGGCGAGCGCGTCGCGGTGCTTGTCGATCTTCGCGGCGAGGTCGCCCAGGTCGACGTTGCCACTCTCGTCGCAGGCCACCACGACCACCCGCATGCCGGCCATGACGGCGCTGGCGGCGTTGGTGCCGTGGGCGGACGACGGGATGAGGCAGACGTCGCGGCCGTCCTCGCCCCGGGAGCGGTGGTAAGACCTGATCGCCAGCAGCCCCGCGAACTCGCCCTGCGAGCCGGCGTTCGGCTGGATCGACACCCGGTCGTAGCCGGTGACCTCGGCCAGCCAGCCCTCCAGCGTCGCGATCAGCTCGGCGTACCCCTCGGCCTGCTCAGCCGGCGCGAACGGGTGGATCGCGGCGAACTCCGGCCAGGTGACCGGCTCCATCTCGGTGGTCGCGTTGAGCTTCATCGTGCAGGAGCCCAGCGGGATCATCGAGCGGTCGAGCGCGACGTCCTTGTCCTGCAGCCGCCGCAGGTAACGCAGCATGGCCGTCTCGGACCGGTGGGAGTGGAAGACCGGGTGGGTGAGGAAGCCGGAGGTCCGCTGCAGGTTCGCGGGGATCGCGTCGGAGGTCGCCCGGTCGAGGTCCTCGACCACGATCCCCGGCACGCCGAACGCCTCCCAGACGGCCCGCAGGTGGCCGACGACGGTCTTCTCGTCGCAGGCCACGCCGACGTGGTCGGCGTCCGCCAGGCGGAGGTTGACGCCCCGCTCGGCGGCGGCGGCCACGACGTGCTCCGCCCGGCCCGGCACGCGGGCGAGCACGGTGTCGAAGAACTCGTCGTGGACGATCTCCACACCCCCCTCGCGCAGCCCGGCGGCGAGGACGGCCGCGTGGCGGTGCGCCCGCTGGGCGATCCGCCGGAGGCCGTCGGGGCCGTGGTAGACGGCGTACATCGAGGCCATGACCGCGAGCAGGACCTGCGCGGTGCAGATGTTGCTGGTGGCCTTCTCCCGCCGGATGTGCTGCTCGCGGGTCTGCAGGGCCAGCCGGTATGCCGTACGGCCGTCGGCGTCCACCGAGACGCCGACCAGGCGGCCCGGCATCTGCCGCTGCAGGCCCTCACGGACCGCCATGTACGCCGCGTGGGGGCCGCCGTAGCCCAGCGGGACGCCGAAGCGCTGGGAGGAGCCGACGGCGATGTCGGCGCCCTGCTCGCCGGGGGGCTCCAGCAGGGTCAGCGCCAGCAGGTCGGCCGACGCGACGAGCAGCGCGCCGGCGGCGTGCGCCCGCTCGGCCAGCGCCCGGAAGGACGCCACCCGGCCGCTCGCGCCCGGATACTGGACGAGGACCCCGAAGCACTCGGGCAGGTCGCCCGCGAGGTCCGACTCCACCAGCGTGATGCCGAGCGGCTCGGCGCGGGTCGCCAGCACGGCCTTGGTCTGCGGCAGCGCGTCCGCGTCGACCACGAAGACGTCCGCCTTGACCTTGCTCGCGCGCCGGGCCAGCGTCATCGCCTCGGCCGCGGCGGTCGCCTCGTCCAGCAGGGACGCGCCGGCGACGTCGAGGCCGGTGAGGTCCGACACGACGGTCTGGAAGTTCAGCAGGGCCTCCAGCCGCCCCTGTGAGATCTCCGGCTGGTACGGCGTGTACGCGGTGTACCAGCCCGGGTTCTCCAGCACGTTGCGGAGGACGACCCCCGGAGTGATCGTGTCGTGGTACCCCAGGCCGATCATCGGGGTCAGCACCCGGTTTCGGGCCGCGAGCGCGCGGAGTTCGGCCAGCGCCTCGGCCTCCCCCGCCGCCTCCGGCAGGTTCAGCGGGCCCCGCGTGCGGATCGCCTCGGGAACGGCCACGGCGAGCAGGTCGGCCGTCGACTCGTAGCCGACGACCTCCAGCATGCGGGCACGGCCGGCGTCCGAAGGACCGATGTGACGGGTCGCGAAGGGCGGGGCGGAAAGATCCTGAAGCGTCGAGCGGTCGGTCATGACAGGGGCCTCCTGGGCGGGTCGAGACCTGCGGCGGCCGCCTCGCGCCTGTGAGCGCGACCGGCCGTGATGCGGTCTCCCCCTCTGTCATCGGACCTGAGAGCTTCACCGGGCCGCCCGGCCCGGCTTTCCCCTTCGGTGAGGCGCCGCCTGGCGGGCGGGCCTGCTTTTCAGAGTCGCCTCGTCCGTGCGGTACGGATGCCTGAGAGTTTCCGGGGAGGTTTGCTCCTTCGGCGCCCCTGCAACTTCAGGGGTCTCTCCCGCACGAGGTCGTCGGCCGTGTCCACTCTACCCGGTTACTTCCTCTGTACCCGTTTCTCAGCCGATCTTACGGGCCTTCCTGCGGCGGGCCAGCTCGTCGGCCGGATGATCCCCCTCCGCATCCGGAGCGGACTCCGCGCGCTCACCGGGCAGTTCCGCCAGGGAACCCTCCACCTCGCGCCAGACCCGCCCGAGCGCGATGCCGAACACGCCCTGGCCGCCCTGCAGCAGGTCGATCACCTCGTCGGCGCTGGTGCACTCGTAGACGCTCACGCCATCGCTCATCAGGGTGATCTGGGCCAGGTCGTTGACGCCCCGGTCGCGCAGGTGCCGTACGGCGGTGCGGATCTGCTGGAGCGAGACCCCCGTGTCGAGGAGACGTTTGACGACCTTCAGGACGAGGATGTCGCGGAAGCTGTAGAGTCGCTGCGACCCGGACCCCTGAGCTGCTCTTATGGTCGGGAGCACCAGTTCGGTCCGGGCCCAGTAGTCGAGCTGCCGGTAGGTGATCCCGGCCGCCGCGCACGCCGTCGGGCCACGGTAACCGATGTTCTCGGGCAGCGCCGTCGGCTGCTCGTCGAACAGCAGGCCTTGTTCGCCGGCGCGCTCGCGCGCCTCCCGCCGAACCGGGTCGTGCTGGCCGGCCGACCTACCCTCGCCGCTGCTGACCGCCACTGCGGACCTCCGGCTTTCTCTCATCCCACGGTCTGATCTGGGGGTTCGTGAATTACAACCGTGGTTTCCCTTGCACCGTAGGACCGGGGCCATCGTCAGTCAACGACCCCGTCCGGCGCGTCGTGAAGCGTAATTTCCCGAAATGGTGCGGCACGTCAGCCCGCTCGCCCGAAGTCTTCCGGTGTGATTTTGTCCAGGAACTCGCGGAACTTCTCCACTTCGTCTTCCTGGTCGTCGGGCATGCTCACACCCGCCTCCTGGATCACGTCCTCACTCGCGTAGATCGTCGCCCCCGTGCGCAACGCCAGCGCGATCGAGTCCGAAGGGCGGGCGCTCACCTCCACGCCGTTCGAGAACACCAGGTCGGCGAAGAAGATCCCATCGCGGAGCGCGACGATGTTGACGGTGCGCAACCGCACCCCCAACGCCTCAAGCACATCGCGGAACAAGTCGTGGGTGAGCGGCCTCGGCGGGGGTTCCTCCGCCTGAGCCAGCGCGATGGCGGTCGCCTCGGTCATGCCTATCCAGATCGGCAGGTACCGATCACCGCTCGCCTCCTTCAGGAGCACGATCGGCTGGTTTGTGGGCATCTCAACGCGAACCCCCACGACCTCCATCTGCAACACGGGCGGCTCCGTCTCAAGCGTCGCGGCATATCACCAGGCATTCAACGTAACACCCACCAGGGAGCGGATGTGCCGGTCACCGCCCCATCAGCACCCCATTACCGTCCCAGAACGCCGCGAACACTGCCACGCAGCAACGCATTGTGCAGTTCCTGGAGAAGACCGGACATCTCGCGAGCGGTCTCGTCGGCCTCCGCGATCGCCCCCGGCGCCTTCCGGCGCAGCACGGGCGCCACCGCCTGCTCGATCAGGCCGGTCTCCCGCTCCACCAGCGCCCGCACCGCCCTGAGGTGCCGCGCTCGCAGGCCGAACCGCGACAGGGCCCCCACGCTGCGCGCGATCTCCAGCGCCTCGCCGTCGTAGCGGCGCGCGACCGCCGCGACCAGGCCGAAGCTCTCCATCTCGGCCAGGGTCTCCTCGTCGATGCCCGCGGCCTCGATGAGCTCCTCCCTGCTGAGACGCACCGCCGGCGGGCCGTCCGAGACGCTCTGCGGGCGCGCGGCCTGCCCGTCCAGCTGATCCTTGATCACCCGGAGCGGCAGGTACTGGTCACGCTGGGCCCGCAGGATGTACCGCAGGCGCTCCACGTCGTTGTAGGTGAACTTGCGGTAGCCCGAAGGGCTCCGCTGGGGCTCGATCAGCCCCTCACCCTCCAGGAAACGGATCTTGGAGACGGTCACGTCGGGGAACTCGGCCTGCAGCAGGCCGAGGACCTCCCCGATGCTCATGAACGCCCGTACGGCCTGTGCGCTCATGACTGCTCCTCCTCACCGATCACAGCCCTCCAGGACCACGCGTGAGGAACACCAGCCGGAACTTGCCGATCTGCACCTCGTCGCCGCCCTGCAAGGGAGACTCCTCGATGCGTTCACGGTTGACGTAGGTGCCGTTCAGGCTGCCCACGTCGCGGACCGTGAACTGGCCGCCGCGGCGGTAGAACTCGACATGCCTCCTGGACACGGTTACATCGTCCAGGAAAATGTCGCTTTCCGGGTGGCGACCCGCCGTAGTGAGATCGCTGTCGAGCAGAAAACGGCTGCCCGCGTTCGGGCCGCGCATGACCACCAGGAGAGCCGTGCCGGGCGGCATCTGCTCGATCGCCGACCGATCCGGCAGCAGCGTCTGGCCCGTCTCCGCCTCCAGCGCCTCCAGGGAGATCGTCGAGGTGGTATCGGCTGCGACGGGCGCCGGAGCGCTCAGCGGCGAACCGCATCGTGAACAGAAACGGGCATCCTCGGGGTTGGCATGACCGCACTGCGTGCAGTAGACGCTGGGCATCGAACGGCTCGGCCTCTCTCACGACTCTCACGACTTGCTCGGGACTGGCTCACTGCTGGGGACTGCTCAACTGCTCGGGTCCGGCTCGAACTGCGAATGCCGCAACTTACGCTGATCAGGCACAAAGGTCAAGAAGCGCGGCCGGGCGTGGACTGACCAACGCTACAGCCCACGGAGGTTCAAGGTCCATCCCGACACATGCATCCCCAGCATCCCATCCTGATCACGAAAGAGGGAGACGGGGGTCAGCAGGAGCCGGCGGCCTGCTCGACCACGTGGGCCCAGCGTTCCAGGAGGGCCTGCGCGCCGTCCACGTCGTGCCCCTCGGCCCACAGGTGGGTGACGGCCTCGGCGGGGTCGGGCAGCACGAGCGCCCAGCTTCCGTCCTCCTCCACGACGCGGACGCCGTCGGTGGTGTCCAGGCGGTGGCCCTCGGCGGCCTCGACGACCGAGCGCATCACGGCCCCCTTGTGCGCCCACGGCGTCGGCACGGTCCGCTTCAGCAGCCGGGCCTCGGGGATGCGGGCGTCGATCTGGCTGAGCGACAGCCGGGTGCGCGCGACCAGGCCGAGCAGACGTAGGAAGACGGCCAGGCCGTCCAGGGTCGGCCCGAACTCCGGGACGATGAAGCCGCCCCGCCCGTCGCCCGCGAAGATCGTGTCAGGGTGCCGGGCCGCCCGGGTGAGCGTGTCGAGGCTGGTGGCCGTCCAGTCGACCTGCACACCGTGGAAGCGGCACACCATCTCCGCCACCCTGGTCGTGGTCACCGGCAGCGCCACCCGGCCGCCGCGGCGCTCGGCCGCGACCAGATCGAGCACGACGAGCAGCGCCCGCTCCTCGCTGATGAGCTGGCCCATCTCGTCCACCAGCGAGACCCGCTCCCCCACCGGGTCGAACCGTACGCCGAAGGCGGCCCGCGCGGAGGCGACCAGGTCCGCCAGGCGCTGCAGGTCGCGGCGGCGCTCGGCGAGGGTCTCGGTGGGCGAGGCGTCGTCGAGGCGGTTGTTCACGGTCAGCACGTCGACCCCGGCCCGGCCGAGCAGGCTGGGCAGCACGAGCGAGGACGTGCCCCCGGCGCAGTCGACCACGACCTTCATCTCGGCGTCCTTCACGCCGTACATGTCGACGCAGGCCAGCAGTTCCCTGGCGTAGGTGTCGACGGCCCTGGCCGGGAACGTCAGCTCGGCGATCTCGCCGGGGAAGGCCCGGCGGTACTCCTGCCGGGTGAAGACCCGCTCCAGCTTGCGCTGCGCCGCCTGCGACAGGTCCGAGCCCGTCTCGTCCATGAACACGATGTCCACGCTCTGCGGGTCGCCCGCGGTCGTGCGCAGGAAGATGCCGCCCCTGACGTTCTCCCGGGAGGTGTTGAACCGGGCCACCGGCAGGGCGGCAGCCTCCAGGTCGACGACGTTGATCGCGCTGGAGTTCAGCGCGCTGATCACCGCGCGCTTCAGCGCCCGCGCCGCGCGTGAGGCGTCGCGGGCGGTGACCACCGTGTCGCCCTTCTTCAGGGTCGTGGCGTACGCGCTGGCCAGCCGTACGCACAGCTCGGGGGTGATCTCCACGTTGACCAGGCCGGAGACGCCCCGGGGGCCGAACAGGCTGCGCTGGCCGCGCGACTCCCAGATCACGCTGGTGTTGACGACCGTGCCCGCCTCGATCGTCTTGAACGGGTAGATCTTCACCCCGGAGGAGACGTACGCCTCGGCCTCGATGACGCACTCGTCGCCGACGACGGCGTTCTCCTCGATCCGGGCGCCGGTCATGACGTCGGTGTTCTTGCCGATCACGCAGCCGCGCAGGTGCGCGGCGGGGCCGACGTACACGTTGTCGCTGACCACCGCGCGGTGCAGGAAGGCGCCCTCCTTGACCACCGCGTTGCTGCCGAGCACGGTGTACTCCCGCAGCTCGGCCCCGGCCTCGACCTTGGCGTAGTCGCCGATGTAGAGGGGCCCCTTGAGCACCGCCTCGGGGTCGACGGAGGCGCCCTCGGCGGCCCACACGCCCGGGGCCAGCTCGAAGGCGTCGAAGTCGACCTTGACCTTGCCCTCCAGCACGTCGGCCTGCGCCTTGAGGTAGCTCTCGTGGGTGCCGACGTCCTCCCAGTAGCCCTCGGCGACGTAGCCGAACAGCCGGCAGCCCCGCTCCAGCAGGCGGGGGAAGATGTCGGACGACCAGTCGACCGGCTGGCCGGGGGCGATCTCGTCGAGGACCGACGGCTCCATGATGTAGACGCCGGTGTTGACCGTGTCGGAGAACACCTGCCCCCAGGTCGGCTTCTCCAGGAAGCGCTGGATGCGGCCGTTCTCGTCGACGATGATGATCCCGAACTCCAGCGGGTTGGGCACGCGCTTGAGCCCGATCGTGACCAGCGCCCGGTTCTCCCGGTGGAAGCGGAGCATGTCGGTCAGGTCGATGTCGGTGAGCGCGTCGCCCGAGATGACCAGGAACCGGTCCTCGCGGAGCTTGTCGGCGGCGTTCTTCACGCTGCCCGCCGTGCCGAGGGGGACGTCCTCCGTGGCGTAGTGGAGGGTCACGCCGAGCTCGTCGCCGTCACCGAAGTAGTTGCGGATGAGCGCGGCCAGGAACTGCACGGTCACCACGACCTCGGTGTACCCGTGCCGCCTGAGCAGCCGCAGCACGTGCTCCATGATCGGCCGGTTGATGATGGGCAGCAGGGGCTTGGGCTGGTTGGCGGTCATCGGCCGCAGCCGTGTCCCCTCCCCGCCCGCCATGACGACGGCCTTCACGGGTCACCCCTTCGTTAGCTGGCGCACCTGTACGACATACAACACCCCCGCCCACCAATACAGACCAGTTCCCCAGATGGCGAAGGCCCATCCGAAGATCGCGCTAATCTCGGCGTACCAGCCCTCGTGGGAGGCGAGGAACAGCAGCGGGAACGCGTACATGAGGGCGGCGGTACCGGCCTTGCCGAGGAAGTGGACGGGCAGGGCGGGGCCATATCCGTGCCGCCGCAGGACGGGCGGCATCCACAGCAGCAGGATGTCGCGCAGCGGCACCGCGAGCGCCAGCCACCAGGGGATGACGCCCCGGATGACCAGGCCGACCAGCGTGGCGAGGATGTAGAGCCGGTCCGCGAGCGGGTCGATGAGGCGGCCGAGCCTGCTGATCTGGTTCCACGCGCGGGCGAGTTTGCCGTCGAGCCAGTCGCTGAAGCCTGCGAGCATCAGCAGCGCGACGGCCCATCCGTCGGCCCGGGGCCCCAGCACGAGCCAGAGGAAGACGGGGACGCCGAGCAGCCGCAGGGCGCTCAGCAGGTTGGGAACCGTCCAGATCCGGTCCTCGGCAGCGTTCACGCCCCAGACCCTACATGCCGGGATCCCGGCCGTTCCGCGGAGCGGCGGCCGCGGCGGAGGCCGTCTGCGCGGCGACGAGCCGGGTGTAGCGCCCGCCCAGGGCCAGCAGCTCCTCGTGGGTGCCCCGCTCCACCACCGTGCCCCGCTCGACGACCAGGATCAGGTCGGCGTCCCGCACCGTGCTCAGCCGGTGCGCGATCACGATGCGGGTCTGCGTCAGGCGGGACAGCCGCGCCTCGATGCCGGCCTCGGTCGCGCTGTCGAGGTTGCTGGTCGCCTCGTCCAGCAGCAGCACCCTGGGGCGGGGCAGCAGCGCGCGGGCCAGGGCGAGGCGCTGGCGCTGTCCACCCGACAGGCCGCCGCCCTCGACCAGGATCGTCTCGTAGCCCATCGGCATCGCCATGATCTCGTCGTGCAGGCCCGCGATCCGGGCCGCGTCGGCGATCCGGTCCAGGCCGGCCTCGGGGAGGTTGAGCGCGATGTTCTCCCGGATCGTCCCGGTGAACAGCGACGGGTCCTGGGTGACCACGCCGAACTGGCGGCGCAGCGATCGCGGGTTGAGCTCGGCCGCGGGGACGCCGTCGTACCGGATCTCCCCGGCCGTCGGCTGGTACAGGGCGAGCAGGAGGCGGGCGAGCGTGCTCTTGCCCGACCCCGACGGACCGACCAGCGCGACCTTCTGCCCCGGCCGCACGACCAGTGAGACGTCGCGCAGCGTCCACGGGCCGCGCGGGTCGTGCCGGAAGCACACCCCGCGCAGCTCGATGCCGCCGCGCAGCCGCAGCACCTCGATCCCCGTGGACGGCTCGGGCTCGGAGGCGAGGATGTCCGACAGCCGGTCGAAGTGCGCCCCGGCCTGCTGAAGGCTGCGCAGGCTGGTCATCAGCGAACCGATCGGGGTGAGCGCGGCGGTGGCCAGGGCGTTCAGCGCGAGCAGCGTCCCGAGGCTCATCGACCCGTCGAGCACCCGCCACGCGCCCACCCACAGCAGCCCCAGCGGCGCGAGATGGCGCACCGCCCCGAGCGCAGCCTCGACGAGCCCTCGGACGAGCCCTCCCCGCACGTCGGCGTCGAGCTGCCGGGCGAACAGGTCCGACCAGCGCTGCATCGCCCGCGGCTCGGCCCCGGACGCCTTGAGCGTCTCGATGCCCCCGAGGGCCTCCATCAGCCGGCCCTGCGTGACGGCGAGAGCGCCCAGCTCGCGTCTGGTCAGCTCGCCCACCCGGCGGGCGGTGCCGAGCAGGAGGGCGGCCTGCCCTGCCGCGAGCAACGCGAGGAAGGCGCCGAAGGCCGGGTCCCGGGCGAAGACGAGCAGCAGGTAGACCAGGGCCAGCGGCCCGTCGAGCAACGACGAGAGAATCTGCCCGGTCAGCGTCTCGCGCAGGGCGATGACGCTGTTCGACCGGTTCACCAGGTCTCCCTTGCCGCGCACCGCGAAGTACCGGTACGGCAGTGCGACAAGGTGCGACACCAGATTCCGCGTCACCTCGCCGTCGGTGCGCGAGCGGAGCGCGACGAGCAGCACCGAACGCAGGTAGCCCACCGCGAACTGGGTGACCACGGCGGCCAGCACGGCCACGCCGAGGAGGGCGAGAAGCCCGGAGTCCCCGCGCGGGAGGATCCGGTCGACGACGACCTGGAACGCCGTCGCGAGCCCCAGGCCGAGCACCTGGAGCAGCACCGAGGCCGCGAGCACCTGGGTGAGCAGGCCCTTCCTGCGGAACACCAGGGCGCGCAGGAAGTCGCGCCGCCACGCCCGCGCCGCGCCGGACCGCACGCGGCGGAACCCCGGCTCCGGCTCGAACGCCAGCAGCACGCCGGTGAACCCGGCGTCGAACTCGGCGGGCGTGAGCCGCCTGCGTCCCTGGGCGGGGTCCACGATGTCCACGTGATCGGGGGTCCACCGCTCCACCACCACGAAATGCTGGAAGTCCCAGTGGACGATCGCGGGCATGGGCACCCGCCCGAGGTCGGCCGGCTCCAGCGAGAACGCCCTGGCCTTGAGGCCGAACTCCCGTGCGGCGCGGACGACGGCCAGCGCGCTCAGGCCGTCCCTGCCCACCTGGAGGTGGTCGGTGACCTCCTGCACGGTGGTGCGGTGGCCGTGGAAGGACAGGATCACGGCCAGACAGGCCGCGCCGCACTCGGTCGCCGAGTTCTGCAGGAAGACCGGGACCCGTCTCACCCGCCACCCCTCAGGACCAGAGCGGTGAGAACGGCCAGCCCCGAGGTGAGCACCGCGACCGCGCACCAGAGCAGGACGAGCGCACGGCCGCCGACCTCCTTGACGGCGGCCGGGGCGGACGGCGGGGCGGAATGGCGGCGCAGCGCCTCGGCGCGGAAGATCCGTCCGTTCACCGCGTGCCGGTCCGCGCCGTGGTTCCCCAGAACCATTCGATCTTCGCGGCCCGGCGGCGTTCGTCGATCCACCGGTCGAAGACCCGCCGTTCGACGCGGCGGCGCGTGTCCGCGTCGAGCTCGGCGCCGGCCACGGAGATCACCTTGAGCAGGACGTCCGGGGCGGGCGAGACGACGTCGCCGGGGCGGGCGGTGCCTATTTCGGCCGCGGGCACGTCCTCGACGACCAGCCGGGCGCCGCGCGTCCGCTCCGCCAGCGCGAAGAAGCCGGCTCCGGCGTCGATCTCGGCCGCCGCCCGCCGGGCCGCCTCGGAGCCGGGAAAGGTGAGGCGGGCGACCCGGGCCGTGCCGAACTCCTCCCGGTGCTCCTCGAAGTAGGGCTCGACCCGTCCGGCCGTCACCCGCTCGCGGACGCGGGCGGCGGCCACCTCCCCCGCGACCAGCTCCTGGAGGTCCACCACGGTGAGGGAGCGGCGGTCCATCCACTCGCGCGTCCGTTCCGCGGTGAGCAGTCCCCGGGCGCGCCGGAACGCGTCCACCGCCTCCTGGATCTCGTGGTCGGAGAGCTCCACCGGCGCCTCCTCCAGCTCCGCCTGGACGAGGGCGGCGGCGACGATCCGGTCCACCAGCCGGGCCTCGTCCCACAGGAAGTCGAGCCAGGCGACCGCGTCGACCACCTTGACCCCGACTCCGTCGATCCGCAGCAGCAGCATCTCGCCGGCCCGCTGCACGCCCCGCAGGGGCCAGGGCAGGGCGCGGTCGGGGCTCCAGGACAGCGACACCGTCCCCTCCCCCGGCCGTTTGATCAGAAGGTCGTAGTGGAGTGAGTCGTCGTAGTCCTCCCGCTGCCACAGCAGCCGGAAGCGCACGCCGGGATGGCGCTCCCGCAGCTCACGCAGGCGTTCCTGGGCCTCGGACGGGTCGAGGCCGTCCAGGCCGCGGAGGGTTTCAAGGGCGTCCGGCAACATGCGCGGTCTCCTCTCCGACCGTGCCGTACATCAACAGATCACACAGCGCCGCGCCGATCGGCAGGCCCGTGGCCTTCTCGATCCAGAGCCACTGGCCACTGGGGTTGACTTCGAGGAAGACGTAACGCCCGTCGGGGGTGAGGATGAGATCGATCGCTCCGTAGCGCAGGCCGAGCCGCCGCACGATCCGCAGGCAGCGCTCGGCCACCTCCGGCGGCAGCTCGTGCACCTCGTGGCGGGTGCCGCCCGGGTCGTAGCGGCGCCAGTCGAGCCTCGTGTGATTGCTCTCCTGCGAGTGGATCTCCGCCGCGAAGACGGCCCGCCCCACGACGGTCACCCGCAGTTCGACCCGCTTGGGCACGTACTCCTGGACGACCACCGGGCCGAACCTGATCGCGTCCGCGTACGTCACATCCCGGGTGGACACCGGTTCCGACATCCGGGCCACGCCCTCCCCGTCGGCGCGGGAGCCGGCGGGAACGCCCAGGGGCTTGTTGATGACGCGGCCCTGGTGCTGGTTGTAGAAGTCCAGGAACTCGTCGGGGTCGTTGGTGATCAGCGTGTCCGGCAGCTCGAATCCGAGACGACCGGCCAGGACCAGCTGTGACGACTTGCGCTGGGCCAGCCTCACCCGTTCCCTGGGCGCGGGGACCATGCGGCAGTCGAGCTGCTCCCACAGGTCCCCGGCGAACACCGCGCACTCCTGCTCCATGTGGGCACGTGCCACCGGGTCGGTGATCTCGGGATGCGCGACGGGAGCCTGGGGACGGCGGAACCACAACGCCGTCAGACGGTCGAGATCGACGTCCGCCTTCTCCGTGCGCAGCCGCCGCCGCACCCGCCCGTCACGGTGGTAGACCGCGTCGAGCACCGCGTGGACCGGATAGCCGGCCGGGTCGAAGACGACCGCTTCCGCCCCCCGCGCGGCCAGCAGACGGGCCACGTGCTCGGCATGGGAGTCGCCGTCGATCGTGAGGATGAGTATTTCGCCGGACATCTTTCGCTCTTCCTGGTCTGGCTTCCCGATCGGGCGCGGGGCGCCGGAAGGGCGCCCCGCGCGGTCACTCGGAAGCGGTCGCTCAGAAGTCGAGGTCCTTGGCGTCGACGGTGCCGTCCGGGGTCATGACCTGGCTCGACCACTCGAACTTCCGGCCGCCGTTGACGAGGCGGAGGTCTCCCTCGTCGAGCTCCGGCCCGGCCGCCGCGATGTCGTCGATTCTGATCTTGGACATTGTGATCCCTCCCGCCGCCCGGGGACGGCGCGTTCTCCGATGTGACGGCACCCGCTCGGGCGCCGGACACAGACGTTAGGAGGGCCTTCTCGACGCCCGCTTCGCACGACCTTGGGAACGGCTAAACGGTCGCTTGTGGTCGATCACCCGCAGGGACCGCGGGGACACCTACATACCGGTGTCCCGGGCGTTCCGCGGAGGAGCCACGGGGGTGAAGGCGGCGTCCACCAGCCCGAACCGGTGCGCCATCACCGCCGCCTGCGTGCGGTTGCGCAGGCCCAGCTTCTCGGTGATGGCGGCGACGTGGCTCTTCACGGTCGTGACGCCCACGTGCAGCCGCCCGGCGATCTCGGCGTTGGACAGGCCCACGCCGATCAGCGTCAGCACCTGCGACTCGCGCTCGGTCAGGGCCGCCGGCGGCGGCAGCGCCTGCCGCTCGGCGGCCAGGGCCCGCTCGACGACCCGCCGCAGCACCGACGGCGCGAGCGGGGGCTCTCCCACCGCGGCCCGCCGCACGGCCTCGACCATGTGGGCGGGCGGGTCGTCCTTGACCAGGAAACCGAGCGCGCCCGCGCCCAGCGCGGCGTAGAGGTCCTCGTCCTCGGAGAACGTGGTGAGCACGACGATCCGCGCGGACGGCCGGGCGGCGAGGATCCTGCGGGTGGCCTCCAGCCCGTCGACGCGCGGCATGCGCAGGTCCATCAGCACGACGTCGGGGTGGTGCCGCTCGGCCAGCCGCACGGCCTCGGCTCCGTCGGCGGCCTCGCCGCACACCTCCATGTCCCCGGCCGCCTCCAGCATCATGCGGACGCCGGCCCGTACGAGGGCCTGGTCGTCGGCGACGACGACGCGGATCACGCGAACCTCCCTCTCACGCAGCGGTCGGGCGGGCTCTCACACGCGCCCTGGGGCGGGATGGGCAGCGAGGCGGTCAGCCGCCACCCGCCGTCCCCCGCCGGGCCCGCGGTGACGCGCCCCCCGAAGGCGCGGGCCCGCTCCCGCATGCCCGCGATGCCCTGGCCGTTGGACGGCAGCGCCTCCGGCGGGCGGGCCGGGCCCGGGCCGTTGCGCACCTCCACCTCCAGCGCGCCCTCGCGCGTCCGCACGCCGACCTCGGCCCAGGCGCCGGGCCCCGCGTGTTTCAGCACGTTGGTGAGCCCCTCCTGGACGATTCTGGCCGCCGCCGCGCGCAGCACCAGCGGGGCCAGGCACGCCTCGGGCGACTGCCGCAGGTCGACGTGCAGGCCGGCCGCCGACATCCGCGCCACGGCGTCCCGCAGCACGTCGCCGGGGTCGGCGAGCATGTCCGCGAGCGGGAGGTCGTCGCGCAGCGCCTCGGCGGGATCGCGCAGCACGGTGAGCAGGCCGCGCAGGTCCTCCAGGACGCGGTGCCCGGTCTCCCGGATGTCGTCCAGCGCCTCGGCGGCCGGGCCGTCCGCCCCGGCGTACTGGGCCGCGCTCGCCCGCAGGACCATCGCCCCCACATGGTGCGCCACGATGTCGTGGACCTCGCGGGCGATCCGCTCCCGCTCGGCCAGCCGCCCGGCCCTGGCCCGCTCGGCGGCCAGCTCGGCCGCGTGCCTGGCCTGCGCCTGCCGCGCGCCGACGTAGCGGCCGATCGCCACCGGGGCGGTCACCATCGTCATCAGCGCCACCACCCGGAACGGGGTGACGTCGGCCGGGTCGTCCACGGTCACGACGGCGGAGACCGAGCAGGTCAGCGCGTACGCCGCGGCGAGCCACGGCCAGGCGGCGCGGGTCGCGAACACGCCGAGGGCCACCAGGGCGAGCAGTTGCAGGCTGTTGCCGGTCCTCGGGACGTACTGGTCGGCGACGACCAGCGTGAGGCTCTCCAGCAGCAGGACCGCGCCGGGCAGGTGCCGCACGACGCCCAGCGCGAGCCCCGCGAGCATCACCCCCAGCGCGACCGCCCACACCGGCGGCACCCCGCTGTGCCAGTACGGCCAGGTGGTGAGCACCGCCAGCGCCACCCCGCCGCCGGCGAGGAGGAGGTCGAGCAGCGGGGCCGGGTCCTCCCTGCGCCGCCCCTCCTGGGTGCGCAGATAGCCGCCGATCAGCACCGGGGCGGCGATCAGGCCGGCCGAGTAGAACCACGTGTTCGCGGTGAGGGCGATGCCGGGGTCGGCGAGGTTCACGGCCGTCGCGACGCAGGCGAGCACGGCCACCGGGGCCGTCCAGCCCCACCCGCGCCCCCGGGCCAGCACGCCCACCGCGATGGGCAGCAGGATCTGGACGGTGTTGACGGTGAACGCGCCGACCTGGTCGCAGCCCACCAGCAGCGCGGCCAGGTAGACGGCCACCGGACCGGGCCATCGGCGCACCAGCCCCATCGGCAGCCCGGCCAGGAGCGCGAGTCCCAGCCCCACCCACACCGGGGCCGGACCGCTGCGGCCCGTCCAGGTTCCCGCGCTGACCAGCACGTCGAGGCCGGTCCCGCTCACCGCGAGGAACACGTCGAGGACCGGGCCACGCGAAAAGGGCCGCCGCATGGGGGAACGCTACCGAACTCCCGGGGCGGTGGCGGTCCTCCGGCCGGAGGACCGCGCCTCCTCCTTCTGGCCGCCCTCCGTGCGCCGACCGGCCGCCAGGTCGGCCCGTACTGCGGGCGGGCGGGGGCGGTGGCGCGCCCTAGCGTAACCGGCATGAACAGTGAGTCAGCGGTTCTCCTCGGTCAGTTCCTGCGCTCCCCGGCCGCCACGGGAGCGGTCGCGCCCAGCTCGCGGCGGTTGTCGCGGGCGGTGTGCGCACCGGTGCCCGAGGGGGGCGAGCCCGTCGTGGTGGAACTCGGACCGGGCACCGGGCCCTTCACCGCCGAGATCCAGCGGCGGCTCGCGGGCCGGGGACGGCATCTGGCCGTCGAGATCAACCCGCTCCTGGCCGGGCGGCTCTCGGCCCGTCACCCGGGGGTCGACCTGGTCGTCGGCAGCGCCGCGGACCTGCCCGCCCTGCTCGCCGAGCGGGGACTGGCCGCGGCCGACGTGATCGTCAGCGGGCTGCCCTGGGCGGCGTTCTCCCCAGGCCACCAGGCCGGGCTGCTGCGCGCGGCGGTCGCCGCGCTCGCTCCGGGCGGCGCGTTCACAACCTTCTCCTACGTCCACGCCCGCGCGCTGCCCGCGGCGCTGCGCTTCCGCCGCTCGCTGACGGCCTCATTCGAGGAGGTGGTGGCGGGCCGCACCGTGTGGCGCAACCTGCCGCCCGCCTTCGTCTACCACGCCCGCCGCCCCCGGGCGAGCGCCGTTCTCCGGTGACGGCTCTACAGTGACGGCATGGACTTCACCCTGCCGGAGAGCGCGCAGGCCGTGCGGCGCGGCGTCGCGGACGTCTGCGCGCGGTACGACATGGACTACTGGCAGCGCTGCGAGGCGGAGAAGCGCTGGCCGGAGGAGGTGTGGGCGGAGCTCGCCAAGGGCGGCTGGCTCGGCCTGGCCGTCCCGGAGGAGTACGGCGGGGCGGGCCAGGGCCTGCTCGAACTCGCGGTGGCCACCGAGACCCTGTCGGCCTCGGGCTCGGCCGGGGGCTCGGCGTTCATGTACGTGCTGACGCCGGGGTTCGGGGCGCTGACGCTGGCCAGGCACGGCTCGGCCGAGCAGAGAGCCGCCCTGCTGCCGAAGCTGGCGACGGGCGAGATGGAGACCTGCTTCGCGCTGACCGAGCCCGACGCCGGATCCAACTCGCTGGCGATCTCGACCTTCGCCCGCCGCGACGGCTCGGACTTCGTGGTGAACGGCCAGAAGGTCTGGATCACCGGGGTGCAGCGGGCCGCCCGGATGCTGCTGGTCACCCGGACGATCCCGGCGGAGCGGGCCCGGCCCCGCACCGA
Organism: Microbispora triticiradicis; assembly: GCF_005864065.1. Lineage (NCBI taxonomy): Bacteria > Bacillati > Actinomycetota > Actinomycetes > Streptosporangiales > Streptosporangiaceae > Microbispora > Microbispora triticiradicis. The sequence continues at coordinate 331,511 of NZ_VANP01000004.1, forward strand.
CGGGCTGACGGTGTTCCTGGTCGACGTGCCCGAGGCGGTGCGGGCGGGCAGCCTGACCTACCGGCCCATCCCCAAAATGGGCGCGAACACCACGCCGTCCAACATGGTCTTCATCGACGACCTGCGGCTGCCCGCGTCCAGCGTGCTCGGCGAGGTGGACCGGGGCGTCGCCGTGCTGTGGGACGTGCTGAACCCCGAGCGCATCCTGCTGGCCGCGAGCGCGCTCGGCGCGGCCGAGGTGGCCCTGCGGGTGGGCGTGGACTACGCGAAGCAGCGGGAGGTCTTCGGCCGGCCCATCGGCGCGAACCAGGCCGTCGCGTTCCCGCTGGCGCGGGTCAAGGCCGAGATCGAGCTGGCCAGGCTGATGCTGTACAAGGCGGCCTGGTCCTTCGACAACGGACTGCCCTGCGGCACCGAGGCCAACATCGCCAAGCTGGCCGCCTCGCGGGCCGCGTGGGACGCGGCGGACGCCGCGTTCCAGACCCACGGCGGCATGGCCTACTCGCTGGAGTATCCCGTGGCCCGGCTGCTCGCCGACGCCAGGATCGGCAGGATCGCCCCGGTCACCGAGGAACTGCTGCTGAACCACCTGGCCACCCAGGTTCTCGGCCTGCCGAAAAGCTTCTGAGCGCTCGCTCGCGGGTCAGGCGAACGCCTCCTTGAGGCGCGCCGAGAGGAACTCGCGGCCCTCGACCGCCTGGTCGAAGAACCCGGGCAGGCCGAGGAAGCCGTGCAACGCGCCCTCGAAGGACCGGTGCTCCACCGGCACCCCGGCCTCCGCGAGCGCCCGCGCGTAGGCCGCGCCCTCGTCGCACAGCGGGTCGTACTCGGCCGTGATCACCGTCGCGGGCGCGAGACCCGACTTGTCCGGCAGGTGGAGCGGCGCCAGACGGGGGTCCCGCGGATCGGCGCCGCCCGCGTACTGCTCGACGAACCACCTCATCTCCGCCGCCTCCAGCCCGAACCCCTTCGCGTTCGCCCGGTAGCTGGGCGTGTCGCACGCGACGTCGACGACCGGGTAGATCAGCACCTGGTGGGAGAGATGGAGTCCCGCGTCCCTGGCGAGCCACGCGGCCACGGCCGCGAGGTTGCCGCCGGCACTGTCGCCGACGACCGCGACCCTGCCGGCGTCGCCGCCGTAGAAGCCGGGCCGGGCGTGCACGTCGCGGACCACCGCGAAGGCGTCGTCGGCCGCCGCCGGGAACGGATCCTCGGGCGCGAGACGGTAGTCCACCGAGACCACGACGGCGCCGGTACGCGCGGCGAGATCCCGCGCGAGAGGGTCGTTGCGCTCGACGCTGCCGAAGACCCAGCCACCGCCGTGGAAGTAGACGAGCACCGGCAGCGGGCGCTCCCCGGGCTCCGGGCGGTAGATCCGGACCGGGACCCCGGCCACCGTCTCGTCCCTGACCACCGGCAGGTCGATCCTCGGCCCGCGCTGCTCGGCCAGCCCGTCCATCGTCCGCATCTCGGCGATCTGCTCGCGGGTGAGGGAGGCGAGATCGGCGCCGAGGTCCGACGGGAACAGCGCGAGGTAGGCCGCGGCCTGGGGATGCAATGCCATGCCCGCAGGGTAATCAGGGGCGGGCGGCGTCCACCAGTGCCTCGATGAGGCGGTTGTCCGCACCGCGCTCGGGGTGCCACTGGACGCCGACGGCGAAACGGTGCCCCTGGAGCTCGACGCCCTCGACGATCTGGTCGTCCGCCCAGGCCACGGCGAGCAGGCCGGTGCCGAGACGCCGTACGGCCCGGCGGTGCGCGCCGGTCACCTCGGCGTGGTCGCCCACCGCCTTGCCCAGCCGGCTGGTCACGCTGATGGTCACGACGTGCTTCGCGGTCTCGTGCCGGTCGTGGCCCACGGCCGCGGGCAGGGAGGTGATCAGCGTGCCGCCCTGCGCCACGTTGAGCACATGCAGGCCGCGCGAGATCCCGAGCAGCGGCACGTCCGCCTCCACCGCCGCCTGGGCGAGCGCCACCTCGAAGCGGTCGCGGTGCGGCTGCGGCGCGGCGAGCCCGTCGCCGTCGTCCGGCTCCGCGGCGGAGGCCTCGCCGTACAGCGCGGGATCGACGTCGACGCCGCCGGCGAGGATGACGGCGTCCAGGCGGCGCACGTGATCGCCGGCGGACACCGGGCTCAGCGGCGGCAGCAGGACGGGCGCGCCGCCCGCCTTCTCGACCGCGCGCGCGTACGCGTGCGGCGACACCGCGGCCTCACGGACCCACGTCCCCCAGCGCGCGGCCTCGAGGTAGGTGGTGATGCCGACGATCGGACGCGCCATGGCGACTCCTGATGGTTCATGGGCGGGGCAGGGCCCATCATGGCGCAGCTTCTTTCCTTTTTGTCGACTTTTGGATCAGTAACCCCACCAGTCACACCAGTCACAAGGCAAGGATCACGAAAAATAACGAAGCCTTCACAGCTGGTTGCCTTGCCATGAATCGGTTGTGACGCACCGAAGTGAGTGGAACACTCCGCAGTGAGCGACCGGTCGGGCCGGGGCCTCCGGCGCTCGTCACCCGGAGCCGTCAGGGAGGTGGATCGACAGACCGGAGCACACCTCCGGTCCCTAGGGTGGGACACAACCGATGTCGTTGAACGCGCGCCTGATCAAGGAAAGCTTCGCGCTCGTCGAACCCGTCGCGGGGCGGGCCTCCGCGTACTTCTACGGACTGCTGTTCGCGCACCGCCCCAGCCTGCGCGGGATGTTCCCGCCGGACATGGCGGCGCCGCGCGGCCGGCTCTTCGACGTCCTCAGGAGGGTCGTCAGGGAGCTCGACAGCCCCGAGGGACTGACGTCCTATCTCGCCGGGCTGGGCCGCGACCAGCGCAGGTACGGCTTCTCCCCTGAACACCACACGGCCGCCGGCGCCGCCCTGCTCGCGACGATGAGGCGCTTCGCCGCGCGGATCTGGACCGAGGAGACCGAGGCGGCCTGGAGCGAGGCGTACGCCATGGCCTCGCGGATCATGATCGACGCGGCCGCGGCGGAGACCACTCCCCCCTGGTGGCTGGCGGAGGTGACGGGCCACGAGGCGCGCTGCCGCGACATCGCGGTCCTCACGCTCCGCCCGTCGCAGCGGATGGACTTCGTCCCCGGGCAGCACGTCCCGGTGCAGACGGCCAGGTGGCCGCGGGTGTGGCGGCGCTTCTCCATCGCCAACGCCCCCCGCGCGGACGGCACGCTGCGCCTGCACGTGCGGGCCGTGCCCGGCGGCTGGGTGAGCTCGGCCCTGGTCCGCCACACGCGTCCCGGCGACCAGCTGCTGCTCGGCCCGCCCGCGGGCACGATGGCGCCGCCCGAGTCGGACCGGGACCTCCTGTGCGTCGCCGGCGGCACCGGGCTCGCGCCGATCAAGGCCGTCATGGAGCACGTCATCGCCTCCGGCCGCCGCCCCAACATCCACCTGCTGTTCGGGGTGCGGCACGCGGGCGACCTGTACGACATGCCGGACCTGACGCGGCTGGCGGCGGGCTTCCCCTGGCTACGGGTGCTGCCGGTGGTCTCCGACGACCCCGCCTACCAGGGGCTGCGCGGCCGGCTCCCCGACGTCGTGGACGCGTTCCCCTCCTGGAGCGGGCACGAGGTGTACGTCTGCGGCCCGCCCCCCATGGTGGACGCGACCGTACGGCGCCTGCGGCGCTCGGGGGTGCCGCTCGCCCGGATCCACCGCGACGCCGATCCGGAGCGAGACCGCGATCGGAGCGACCCGACCGAAACAGCGGGCACGCCGGACCGATTCCTGGCAGGATTCGAATCGAAAACATGATCGATATCCGGACAGGGAGGACGCATGCCCGCACTACTCGCGATCGGCACCCGAAAAGGATTGTTCCTGGCACACTCCTCGAACGGCGGGCCGTTCGAGGTCGACCCCGTGCGCTTCTCCACCATCGGCGTCCCCTCCGTCGCCGTCGACACGCGCGGGCCGGCGCCCCGGATCCTGGCCGGGATCGAGTACGGCCACTTCGGGCCGTCCGTCCTGTGGTCGGATGACCTCGGCGAGACGTGGCAGGAGGCGGCCACCCCGCCGGTCGCCTTTCCCGAGCGCACCGGGGCCGCGCTGGCCCGGGTGTGGCAGCTCCAGCCGTCGCCGGCCGAGCCGGGGGTGGTGTGGGCGGGCGCCGAGCCGGCCGCGCTGTTCCGCTCGGAGGACGGCGGGGCCACCTACACCCTGGTCGAGGGCCTGTGGGACCACCCCACCCGGCCCCGGTGGCAGCCCGGGGGCGGCGGGCTGTGCCTGCACACCGTGATCCCGCACCCCACCGACCCCGGGCGGCTCGGCGTCGCCGCCTCCGCCGTCGGCTTCTTCCGCAGCGACGACGCCGGGGCCACCTGGCGGCCGTCCAACACCGACATCCGCGCGCCCTTCCTGCCCGAGGGAGCGCAGTATCCCGAGTTCGGGCAGTGCGTGCACAAGGTGGCGCAGCATCCCGCGCGCCCCGAGCGGCTCTATCTCCAGCACCACTTCGGCGTCTACCGGTCTGACGACTTCGGCGGCTCCTGGACGGAGATCGGTTCCGGGCTGCCCTCCGACTTCGGGTTCCCGATCGCGGTGCATCCGGACGACCCCGACCGGCTGTACGTCTTCCCGCTGCACGGCGACGTCGACCGCACGCCCGTCGGCCACCGGTGCCGGGTGTTCCGCAGCGACGACGCCGGGGCCACCTGGCAGGGCTTCTCGGAGGGTCTGCCCGAGGGCCCGGCGCACGCCTCCGTCCTCAGGGACGCCATGACCGCCGGGCCCGCCGGGGTGTTCTTCGGCACCCGGGACGGCGAGGTGTACGGCTCCGCCGACGCGGGCGAGACCTGGACGCTGATCGCCCGCCACCTGCCCGACGTCCTGTGCGTGCGGGCCGCCGTGCTGTAGAAGCCGCCTAGGGGCGACTGCTCAGACCTTGCGGTAGCCGGGGATCCAGGCGCCGTCCTCGACCGTGTAGTCGCCGAACAGCGCCGGGGCCTCCGCCCGCATGATCTCCCCGATGCGGTTGAACACGAGGCGGATCTCCTCCTCCGCCCCGGCGGCCGTACGGGACTCGATCGTGTGGCGGAGGGTGCGCACGTTGGCCGTCCAGACCAGGCCCGTCGCGACGCCCTCGGGGGCGAAGCGCCGCATGAACGAGGTGCGGTGCTTCTTCTCCGAGAACGGCACGCCGTCGGCGTCCAGCCCGAAGTGGGCGGACATCCAGTTCTGGAACTCCTCCATCCGGTCGAGCATCTCGGTCGCCCGCTTCATCAGCTCGGCGTCCTCGCGCGCCCACTCGGGGAACCAGAACGGCAGGTCGTTCAGCCGGACGAACCGCAGCGACTCCTGCGAGATCGCCACCCCCGGCCGGTGCCGCACGAGCTCGTGGGTCATCACGCGCGAGACGTTGTGCAGCACGAAGCTGAAGCTGGCGTGCTCCAGGACGCTGCCGTGCGCGCTGGCCAGGATGTTGCGCAGGTACGCCTCCTGGTCGGCGCGGACCCGCACCACGTTGGGGTTGAGCCCCGGCTCGAAGGAGCGGTAGCACAGCCGCCCGGCGAACTCGGCGAGGTCCTGCGCGTCGAAGTCGCCGCGCTCCAGCCGCTCCAGCCAGCTCTCCCCGCCGACCTCCCGCAGGTAGCGGGCCAGCTCGTCGTAGTCGACGGACGGCTTGGCGACGAGGAAGACCTCGGGCTCGACGCTGCGCATTCAGATCCCCGTTGAGTCGGTGCCGGTTGTGACGGGTCCAAGCAAACCAGCTCAGGCCCCACGATCGCGACTCGGGGGTGGGGCGCGAGGGCGTCGCCTTTACCTTGTAGATTCGGTTCAGAGGCGGTAGACGCGGCGGGCGTTGGCCGAGCCGATCATGTGGGCGATCCGGGCCGCGTCGGAGACGCTCCACTCTCCCTCGGCGATCCGGCCGGCCAGCAGCCGGGCCAGCCCGCGGCGGTGATAGAGGGCGGCCAGATAGCACAGCTCGGCTGCGCCGTGGCAGCCGGAGCCGTACATCTGCTTGTGGAACGGCACCAGCTCCAGCAGTTCGCGCAGGATGTGGGCCGAACCCGCCCCGGTGAGCGCCACGGCGAGCCCGGCGTCCACGTAGACGTGCGGGAAGACGCTCGCGAGGTACGCCGCCTGGCGGTGGTGGGGATAGCAGTGCACCAGCACGACCGGCACCCCGAGCGGGGCGAGGGCGCGGACGAACCCCGTGAGCCGCGCCGGATCCGCGTCACCGAAAGCGGCGTCCCCGGAGGCTCCGTCCCCGTGAGCGTCCTCCGAGAAGGCGCAGTGGATCTGGATCGGCAGGCTCCGCTCCCTCGCCACGTCGGCGGCGGCCCACAGCAGGTGCCGGGCGAGGACCGGGTCGGCGAGGCGGGCCTTGGGGTCGGCGAGCCTGCGGCCGGCCGCGGCGATCACGCTGCCGCGGGAGGGCCGGAAGAGGTCGGAGCCGGGCCAGCGGCGGTGCGCGGCGACCGTCTTCAGCCCGGCGGCGCGGGCCGCGCGGGCCGCGAGCTCGTCCCGCAGCGCGCCCGCGTAGCCGACGGCGGGCAGGCCCGCCTCGGCGACGTCCCGCTCGACCTCCTCCAGCCGGACGATCTCGTCGGCCACGGCGCCGCCGAGCCGCCCCATCTCGGCGGGCCCGAGCAGGCCGGGCGACTCCGGGCCGGCGTCCACCAGGAAGGCCGAGACGCAGGAGCCGCGCAGCAGCCGCCGGTTCACCTCGGCGGCGCCGAGCTCGGCGCGGCGGGACAGGTACACCGCGGCCGAGGCGTGCGGTTCCAGCCCGAGGACCGGCGCGCACCAGCGCCGGATGGCCGCGCCCGCCGGGGTGTCGAAGTGGGTGGTGCCGGGTGGCGCGGGCGCGCCGCCCTCGGCGACCAGCTGCTCGAACCCCGAACGCGGCGGGTCGTCGCGCCGCACCCCGTGGCAGTGCTGGTCGACCATCGGCGCGAGCAGGGCCGCGCGCACCGCGTCGGGGACGGGCACGGGCAACGGGTCCGCGGGAAGCGGCGGGGCATCGGGTCGCGTCTCCGGCACGGCAGAGGACTCTACGGCTCCCCCGCCGCGCCGGCGCCGCGCAAGGACGGCTCTTTACCCGCCGTCTACCGGGCGCAGAGACGCAGCACGTTGGCGATGATCCTCGCCCCCGCGCGGCCCTCGGTGGTCAGGATCGACTCGGGGTGGAACTGCACGCCGAAGCGCAGGTTCTCGGTGTCCTCGACGGCCATCGCCGCGCCGTCCGGCGTGAACGCCGTGACCCGGAAGCCGGTGACGCCCTGCTCCTTGGCGTGCAGGGAGTGGTAGCGGGCCGCGACGAACTCGCCGGGCAGGCCGTCGAGCAGCGCGCTGTCACCCTCACGGCGGACGCGCCCGCGCTTGCCGTGCTCCGGGTACGGCAGCAGTTCCAGCGTGCCGCCGGCCTGCTCGACCATCGCCTGCAGGCCGAGGCACACCCCGAAGACCGGCAGCCTCCGGGCGTACAGCGCCTCCAGCAGGGCGGCGCAGCCGAAGTCGGACGGCCAGCCGGGGCCGGGCGACAGCACCACGAGCGTGGGCGCGATCTCGTCGAGCTTCTCCATCGGGAAGCCGTGCCGCAGCGTGACCACCGACGCGCCCTGCTGCCGGAAGTAGTCGGCGAGGGTGTTGACGAAGGAGTCCTCGTGGTCGACGAGCAGCACCCGGTGACCCTCCCCCGGCAGGTCCGCGGGGGGCGCCGCCGGGGCGTCCTCCCGCGGGCGGGTGGCCGCGGCGAGCGCGCCGAGCAGGGCGCTGGCCTTGAGCTCGGTCTCCCGCTCCTCGGCCTCGGGGTCGGAGTCGTAGAGCAGCGTGGCCCCGGCGCGCACGGTGGCCACGCCGTCGCGGATCTGCGCGGTGCGCAGGGTCAGGCCGGTGTTCATCGAGCCGTCGAAGCCGATGAAGCCGACGGCGCCGCCGTACCAGCGCCGGGTGGTCTCCTCGTGGTCCTCGATGAACTGCATGGCCCACGTCTTGGGGGCGCCGGTGACGGTGACCGCCCACATGTGGGTGAGGAACGCGTCGAGCGCGTCGAACTCAGGGCGCAGGCGGCCCTCGATGTGGTCGACGGTGTGGATCAGCCGGGAGTACATCTCGATCTGCCGCCGCCCGATCACCCGGACGCTGCCGGGGACGCAGATGCGCGACTTGTCGTTGCGGTCCACGTCCGTGCACATGGTCAGCTCCGACTCCTCCTTCACGCTGGACAGGAGGGTGCGGATCGCCTCGGCGTCCTCGACCGGGTCGGCACCGCGGGCGATGGTGCCGGAGATCGGGCAGGTCTCGATCCGGTCGCCGGTCACCCGCACGTACATCTCGGGCGAGGCGCCGACGAGGTGCTCACCGTCGCCGAGGTTCAGCAGGAACTCGTACGGCGCGGGGTTGGCGGCGCGCAGGGAGCGGTAGAAGGCGGCGGGGTCGGTGCAGACCGAGTGGAAGACCTGGCCGGGGACGACCTCGAACAGGTCGCCGCGCTGGAACTTCTCCTTGGCCTCGGCGACGACGCGGGAGTAGGTGCCCCTGACCGGGTCGGGCGGGACCGCGCCGGGCGTGACGAGGGGCGTCGTCTCGCCGGAGCGCTCCATGCCGTGGGTGGAGGCGCCGTCCACGGTGAACTCGTAGCGGTACTCCGTGCTGGTCTCCCGGACCCGGTCGATCACGACGAGCCGGTCCGGGAGGTGGAGCACCAGGTCGCGCTGGTCGCCGGGGCGGGTCAGGCGGTAGCGGATGGGCTCGAACTGGAACGCGAGGTCGTAGCCGAAGGCGCCGTACAGGCCGAGGTGCGGGTCGTCGCCGCGGAAGGCGGCGATGACCTCGCGGATGGCGGTGAAGACGGTGGGCCGGCGGCTGCGCATCTCCTCCGGGAACAGGTCCTCGGACTCGGCGACGTGCACCTCGACGAAGCCGGGCGTCGGCTCCGACACCGGCTTGCCCGCCGCCAGCAGGCAGGAGGCGACGACGGGCAGCACGACCTGGCCGCGCTCGTTGAGCGCCCGCGCGGAGATCCGGCGCCCCCGCGCGACGATCTCCAGGCAGGGGTCGACGTAGCCGAAGGCCCATCGGCTGTAGCGCCCGGGGTAGTCCATGCCGGAGGAGAAGGCTCCGCCGCGCCGCTCGGCGAGCGACGTGACGATCTCCTCCAGCGCCTCCTCGGGCACCTCGCGCACGGCCCGCTCGACCGCGATGCCGCCCGCGGTGGTATATCCGCTGATCTCCACTGTCCACGCCCCTTTTTTCGTATGCCCCGGGGCGGACATACAGAAGGCCGCCACTCACGGGGCGGCCGGTCTCCTCGATGCGAAGAATGCGAAAACGCCGCCAGCTAGCGGCGCCACCACTGGGAGGGTGCAGGAGTTCGCATGGGAAAAGCGTAGCGGCGAGGGCCGCGATCATGCAACGCGACATGGCTGGAAGCACGGCCACCGGATAGATATTCTGTTACTGAGCAGGAAACCCGCTCTCGGCTCCGCCGGGAAGGGAGGTCGGCATGGTCCGGGTGCCGGTGCGGATACCGGTGGGCCGTCGCGCTCCCGCAGGCCCGTACGGGCCGCCCGGCCTGCGGGTCCGGGTCCGCCGCGACGTGCCCGTGCCGATGCCGGACGGCGTGACCCTCCTGGCCGACCACTACGCCCCGGTGGGCGCGGCCCGGCCGCCGACGATCCTGATCCGCACGCCGTACGGGCGGGCCGGGGTGGTCGGCTGGATGTACGGCTGGACCTTCGCCCGGCACGGCTTCCAGGTCCTGCTGCAGAGCTGCCGGGGCGGCTTCGGCTCCGGCGGCGTGCTCGACCCCCTCGTCCACGAGCAGGCGGACGGGCTGGCGACGGTCGAGTGGATGCGGGCGCAGTCGTGGTACGGCGGCTCGTTCGCCATGCACGGGCCCTCCTACCTCGGGTACACGCAGTGGGCCATCGCCGCCGAGACGCCGGACCTGCGGGCGATGTCCGTCCAGGTGACCGCCTCGTGCTTCCGCGACGCGGCGTACGTCGGGGGGTCGTTCGCCCTGGAGTCCACCCTGATCTGGACGACCCTCACCGCCCACCTGGAGGGCAGGCTGGGAGGCGCGGCCGCGCTCATCGCGCCCCGGCGCACACGGCGGGCCGTGCTGTCGGGCCTGGCGGGCCACTCGCTGCCGGAGCTCGACCTGCTGTCGGCGGGCCGCCCGCTGCCGTTCTTCCGCGACCTGCTGGCCCATCACGGCGAGGCCCTCTGCGCCTACTGGGAGAAGAGGGACTTCTCGGCGTCGGTGGGCCAGGTCGGCGCGGAGATCACGATGACCGGCGGCTGGTACGACGTGTTCCTGCCCTGGCAGCTCAAGGACTACGCGGCGCTGCGGGCGGCCGGGCGGCGGCCGCACCTGACGATCGGGCCGTGGTACCACGCCGACATCCGGCACGGCCGGGCGGCCAACGCCGACGCCCTCGCCTGGTTCCGCGCCCACCTGCTCGGCGACTCGTCGGGGCTGCGCCCGTCCCCCGTCCGGCTGTTCGTCACCGGCGCCGGCGAGTGGCGGGACGAGCCGGACTGGCCGCCGCCGGGCATGCGGCCCGAGCGCTGGCACCTGCAGCCGGGTTCCGCCCTGTCCACCGCGAACCCGGCGGGCGGCGAGCCGGACCGCTACCGCTACGACCCGGCGCACCCCACGCCGGTGATCGGCGGCCCGGTGCTGATCGGCAACTCCGAGCCCAGGGACAACCGGCGGCTGGAGGCCCGGCGGGACGTGCTCGTCTACACCTCCGCCCCGCTCGGCCGGGACACCGAGATGATCGGCCCGGTACGCGCCGAGCTGTTCGTCCGCACCGGCAGGGAGCACACGGACTTCGTCGTGCGGGTGTGCGACGTCCATCCCGGCGGCGCGTCGATGAACGTCTGCGAGGGGGTGCGCCGCCTGACCCCCGCCGACCGCGGCGACGAGGACGGCGTGCGGCGGGTGGAGATCGACCTGTGGCCGATGGGCCACCGGTTCCGCCGCGGGCACCGGATCCGGGTGCAGGTGGCGAGCGGGGCCTATCCGCGCATCGCCCGCAACCCCGGCACCGGGGCGCCTCTCACGGCGGGCAGCCCGATGGTCGCCTCCGACCAGGAGGTGCTGCACGATCCCGCCCATCCCTCCGCGGTGATCCTCCCCGCCGTCGCCCCCACCTGACCGCCTGACGACGCGCTTGACCGGTTGTCGCTGGGCGCGCCGACACGACCGTTCACCGATCGGTGATCCTCCTGTTACTCCCGCGTCCCTAATCTGCGGCCGAGTAACCGTCCCGCTGATCCCGTGACCGGCCGTCGCGCGGATCTGCCGGGCACGCCTGGTCCGTGTCCGATTGGAGAACGTCTTGACGACTCCTGATCGCAGCGATGGCCGCAGCGACGACCGCAGCCCGCTGAACTGGCTGTTGCCGCTCCCCATCGCGATCCCGCTCCTCCCACCCCTGTTCAACGCCGTGGAACCGCGCCTGTTCGGGATCCCGCTGTTCTACTGGCTGCAACTCGCCTTCATCGTGCTCGGCGTCACCACGACCACCCTCGTCTACCGCGCGACGAGGAGGAGGAACCGGTGAAGACCACCGAGATCGTCATCTTCGCGCTGCTGTTCCTGCTCGTCAGCGGCCTGGGTTTCGTGGCCGCCCGCTGGCGCCGTCCGGGCGACCTCGCCACCCTGAACGAGTGGGGCCTCGGCGGGCGCGGCTTCGGCGGCTGGATCACCTGGTTCCTGGTCGGCGGCGACCTCTACACGGCCTACACGTTCGTGGCCGTGCCCGCCCTGATCTTCGGCGCGGGCGCCATGGGGTTCTACGCCGTGCCGTACACCGTGGTCGTCTATCCCATGGTCATGCTCGTGCTGGTGCGGCTGTGGTCGGTCTCGCACGTGCACAACCTGGTCACCCCGGCCGACTTCGTCCGGCTCCGCTTCGGCTCCCCCACGCTGGCCCTGCTGGTCGCGATCACCGGCATCGTCGCGACGATGCCGTACATCGCGCTGCAGCTCATCGGCATCGAGGCGGTGCTGAAGACGATGGGCGTGACCGGCGACCTGCCGCTGATCATCGCGTTCGCGATCCTCGCGGCCTACACCTACCAGTCCGGGCTGCGGGCCCCCGCGCTGATCGCGTTCGTCAAGGACTCGCTGATCTACCTGGTGATCCTGGTCGCGATCGTCTACATCCCGGCCAAGCTCGGCGGCTGGGCGTCGATCTTCGACGCCGCCAAGGCGAAGTTCGACGCGACCCCCGCGCCCGGCGACGGCATCACTCTCAACGCGAACAACCAGCTTCAGTACGTCACGCTGGCGCTCGGCTCGGCGCTGGCGCTGTTCCTCTATCCCCACAGCGTCACCGGGATCCTCGCCACGCGCGACCGGAACGTGATCAAGCGGAACATGTCGGCCCTGCCGGCCTACAGCCTGCTGCTCGGCCTGATCGCGCTGCTCGGCTACATGGCGATCGCGGCCGGGGTCACGCCGATCGGCAAGGACGGCAACACGATCACGCCGCAGCTGTTCGACAAGCTCTTCCCCGACTGGTTCGCGGGGGTGGCCTTCGCGGCCATCGGCATCGGCGCACTCGTGCCCGCCGCCATCATGTCGATCGCGGCGGCCAACCTGTTCGCCCGCAACATCTACCGTGAGTACCTCAACCGGGACGCCACCCCGGCCCAGGAGGCCAGGGTCAGCAAGATCGCGTCGTTGGTCGTGAAGGTCGGCGCGGTGCTGGTCATCCTGGGCATCGACCCGCAGTTCTCCATCGACCTCCAGCTGATCGGCAGCGTGATCATCCTGCAGACGCTGCCGTCGGTGGGTCTCGGCCTCTACACCCGGTGGTTCCACCGCGGCGGCCTGATCGCCGGATTGGCCGCGGGCATGACGGCCGGGATGCTGCTGCTCTACAACATCGCCAACCCCGCCACCAAGCACGAGCACTTCGGCGGCTCTGCCTTCCCGCTGGAGAAACTCGGGTTCGACACCAAGATCACGGTCTACGCCGGGCTCCTCGCGCTGATCGTCAACCTGGTGGTCGCCGTGCTCGGGACCCTCGTGGCCCGCGCGCTCAGGAGCGCCGACGGCCCCGACGGGACCCGGCCGGAGGACTACTTCGCCGACAAGGGCGACCCGCGCGTCCACGAACTGGAGACCACCGCGCCCGCGTCCTGACCGTTCGCGTACGACTTGTGGCCGGCTTGACGCGGCGGCTCGCCCGCGTGAAGCCGGCCCCAAGCACGCGGTGGGACAAAGAGGCATCACCGCGAACAGCAAGGAGACGAGGATGCCTCTCAACACCGACCTGGTGGTCACCGGCGGGCACGTGCTCAGCATGGACCCGGCCGTGCCGGACGGGCCCGCCGACGTCGTCGTCCGGGACGGCGTGATCGTCTCGGTCGGGCCCGCCGCGGAGACCTCCCCGCGGGCCCGCGTCGTGGACGCCACCGGCTGCGTCGTGCTGCCGGGGCTGATCGACACCCACCGTCACACCTGGCAGTCGGCGCTGCGCCACATCGGCCTGGACTGGAGCCTGACCGACTACCTCGGCGCGGCGTTCCTCGGGCTCGGCCCGAACTTCCGGCCCGAGGACGTCTACGCGGGCACCCTGATCGGCGCGCTCGGCGCGCTGGAGTCCGGGATCACCACCCTGGTCGACTGGTCCCACATCCAGAACACCCCCGAGCACGGCGACGCCGCCGTCGCCGCGCTGCGCGACAGCGGGATCCGGGGCGTGTTCGCGTACGGCTGGCCGCAGACGGACGCGCTGAGCTGGGTGGGCGAGCACAGCGACGCGGAGCTGCCCGCCGACGTCCGCCGGATCAGGGACGTGCTCCACGACGACGCCGCCCGCGTGACGATGGCCCTGGCGGCGCGCGGGCCCGAGATGTCGGCCCCCACCGCCACCCGGCGCGACCTGCTGCTCGCGCGGGAGCTCGGCCTGCGGGTCACCATGCACGTCGGCAGGGCGGGCAGCGTCGGGCACCTGAACGAGGAGGGCCTGCTCGACGAGACGGTCACCCTGGTCCACGCGAGCGCCGTCGGCGACGACGAGCTGAAGCTCGCCGCCGACGCGGGCGCCACCGCGAGCGTGGCGCCGTTCATCGAGACGACCATGCCCGGGCTCGGCTCGCCCGCCACCGGACGCCTCCTGCGGGCGGGCGTCGTCACCGGGCTCGGCGCCGACACCGAGATCGCCACCTCGGGGGACATGTTCACGCAGATGCGGGCCGCGCTGGCCCACCACCGCTTCACCGAGGACGGCGCGCCGCTGACCGCGGGCCGCCTGCTGCGGATGGCCACCGCCGACGGCGCGGCGGTGGCCGGTCTCGGGGCGGTCACCGGCAGCCTCACCCCCGGCAGGCGGGCCGACCTCGTGGTGGTCGACACCGGCACCCCCGCCATGGCCCCGGTGCTCGACCCCCTCGCCTCCGTCGTGCTCGCCGCCCATCCCGGGCTGGTCCGTACGGTGGTGTGCGACGGCGTGCTCGTCAAGCACGACGGAGTGCTCACGGGGCCGGTCGCGCGGGCCCGGGAGGCCGCGGCCGAGAGCCTCGCCCACCTGCGCCGCGCCGTGCCCGGCCTGCTGTGAGCACCGGAGCCCCTCCGCCGGGGCGTGCGGAGGGGCTCCGGGCCGGAGGATCAGCCGGGTGGGAGGTTGCCGTTCTTGGCGACCGGCAGGGCCACCTGGTCGGCACCGAGGAGAGTGGCCTGCTCGGCCGGGAGACCGGCGAGGACGGGGTCGATGTGCCGCAGGCTCAGCGAGACCGAGGTGGGCAGCGCCGGGGTGATCGCGTCGAACTTCTCCAGGTCGATCCACCGCACGATGTCGAGCACCGCGCTCGGGATGCTGTCACCGGCCTTCTGCACGGGGACGCACAGCTGCCGGGCGTAGAGGATCTGCGCTTTGTGCGTGGGAATCTGCGACGTGAGGACGGGATTGAGCTGACGCAGGGACACCGTCTGGTTCAGCGCGGTGTTGGGGGTGATCCCGTAGCACTTGAGGTCGATGTAACGGACGAGCTGCAGCACGTCGGCGGGCGGGATCACGTTGTTCTTCACGACCGGCACGCACAACTGCTGCGGCGTGTTCATGGAGATCTGCGTGCGCGGCAGATTCTGGAACAGCGGATTGAGGTGGCTGAGCACGAGACCCGTGTTCACCGTGATGCCGGAGATCTTGTAGCAGGACAGGTCGATGTACTTGATGAAGTCGATCGCGGGCGACGGCGGCTCCTGCGTGTTCTTCGCGACCGGTACGCACAGTTGCTCACGCTGGCCCAGGGTGACGGTCTCGACCGGCAGGTTCATGAGCACGGGATTGAGGTGCCGCACCGTGAGCTGGACGCCCGGCGGCTGGTAGGCGCTGGTCCGGTAGCACTCGAGGTCGAGGTAGGCGGTCAGGCTCTTCGGCGTCGGCAGCGTGGCGGCGCCGGCGTGCGGCACGCTGAGGAACACCACGGCGAGCGCCGCGAGCACGATCGACGTGAAACGCCGGAACGTCGTTTTTCCGCGTCCAGGAATTCGGATTACGGCTCGGTCCACTGCGGCTCCAGAGATTGGGAGAGGAATTGTTGCTTGGAGTGTGTGCCGCCGTGACCGGTCTTACAATGTCGCCGAAGTCGCGCCGGAAATCCGGGCCGATGAACCGGGAACGCGGCATCTGCCGGTAGCACGCCGTTCAGCCGCCGTAAGACGGTTTGCGGCCCGATCAGCCGGAGACGCGGCCGTTCCAGGGTGATCCGCGCCCGGCCGGGAAATTCCGCAGGTGCCCGGCGAGGAACGGGAAATCACGCCGCCGAAATGCCGGTGAAAAGCACGCGGGGAAATGCCGGCCGCGATTCGTTTCGGCCCGCACAATCAGCGGCCGGGCCGCCCGGGCCGCCCGGGCGCGGAAAAGGATTGCCCGCCGAACGACCGCTCGTGAAACTTTCAGCGTCGCCCGGCTGCAACGGGGCCGGGGCACCTGGCAGGACATCTCGAAGCCGGCCGGACCGCACCCGGTGCGGAAAAGGGTTGCCCACCGGGCCTGGGCCAAACCGTGAAACTTTCAGCACCGCCCCGCCGCGACGAGGCGGAGACGCCCGGCAGGCGCTCCACGCCCGTCCGCGCCTGGTCCCGGGATTGACAGATCCTCACGGCGTCATGTTGGCTCCCAGCCACCACCACCAGAACCCGACAGAGGGGCTGTCCGGGCCTTTGTGTTAGCGCTAACACCTTCCTCCGCAGACCCTTGTGATCGATTCGCGGCGGTGGATGTGTCGCTCACCGAGAATCGCCGGCCGCCCCTCTCGTGACCTCCAGGAGGCCTCATGCCGTCCCCGTCGCTCAGCCGCCGGCAACTGCTGCAGGCGGCCGGTGTCGCCGTAGTCGCGTCCACCGCCGGCGGGGTCGCCGGCGCCTCGGCGGCGGCCGCCGCGGTCGCGCCGGCCCGGCCCGACATCGGCGTCTCGGCGTACCCCTTCGAGCTGGGCCAGGTGCGGCTGACGACGAGCCGCTGGCTGGACAACCAGAACCGCACGCTCTCCTATCTCAAGTTCGTCGACGTCAACCGGCTGCTGTACAACTTCCGGGCCAACCACAGGCTGTCCACCAACGGCGCCGCCTCCAACGGCGGGTGGGACGCCCCGTCGTTCCCGTTCCGCACCCACGTGCAGGGCCACTTCCTCACCGCGTGGGCCCAGGCGTACGCCGTGCTCGGCGACACCACCTGCCGGGACAAGGCCACCACAATGGTCGCCGAACTGGCCAAGTGCCAGGCGAACAACGGCGCCGCCGGGTTCAACACCGGATACCTGTCCGGCTTCCCCGAGTCGGACTTCACCGCCCTGGAAGCCCGCACGCTGAGCAACGGCAACGTCCCGTACTACTGCGTCCACAAGACGCTGACCGGACTGCTCGACGTGTGGCGCCTCATCGGCAGCACCCAGGCGCGCGACGTGCTGCTGGCGTTCGCCGGCTGGGTCGACTGGCGGACGAGCAGGCTGAGCAGCAGCCAGATGCAGAACATGCTGGGCACCGAGTTCGGCGGCATGAACGCGGTGCTGACCGACATCTACCAGCAGACGGGCGACGCGCGGTGGCTCACCGTCGCGCAGCGGTTCGACCACGCCGCCGTGTTCAACCCCCTGGCCTCGAACCAGGACCAGCTGAACGGCCTGCACGCCAACACCCAGGTGCCCAAGTGGATCGGCGCGGCCCGGGAGTACAAGGCCACCGGCACGACCCGCTACCGCGACATCGCCGTCAACGCCTGGAACATCACCGTCGGCGCGCACACCTACGCGATCGGCGGCAACAGCCAGGCCGAGCACTTCCGGGCGCCCAACGCGATCGCCGGTTATCTCACCAACGACACCTGCGAGCACTGCAACAGCGTCAACATGCTCAACCTGACCCGCGAGCTGTGGCTGCTCAACCCCGACCGGGTCGCGTACGCGGACTTCTACGAGCAGGCGCTGCTCAACCACGTCATCGGCGCGCAGAACCCGGGCGACAGCCACGGGCACGTCACCTACTTCACCCCGCTCAAGCCGGGCGGCCGCCGCGGGGTGGGCCCGGCGTGGGGCGGCGGCACGTGGAGCACCGACTACAACTCGTTCTGGTGCTGCCAGGGGACGGGGGTGGAGGTCAACACGAGGCTGATGGACTCCATCTACTTCTACAACGGCACCACGCTGACGGTGAACATGTTCATGCCGTCAACGCTGAACTGGACCCAGCGCGGCATCACGGTCACCCAGACGACGTCGTACCCCGCGAGCGACACCACGACGTTGCAGGTCACCGGCAGCATGAGCGGCTCGTGGTCGATGCGGATCCGCATCCCCGCCTGGACGTCGGGCGCCACGATCAGCGTGAACGGCACGCAGCAGAGCGTGGACACCACGCCCGGCACGTACGCCGTCGTCACCCGGTCGTGGACGTCCGGCGACACCGTCACGGTGCGCCTGCCCATGCGCGTGGTCATGAAGGCCGCCAACGACAACTCGAACGTCGCGGCGGTCACGTACGGTCCTGTCGTGCTGTCCGGCAACTACGGCAACACCTCGCTGACGGCGCTGCCCTCGCTGAACACCGGGTCGATCACCCGGACCAGCACCACGGCGCTCGCCTTCACCGCGACGGCCAACGGCTCGACGGTCAATCTGGGCCCGTTCTACGACGCGCACGGCTACAACTACACGGTCTACTGGAACACCAGCGGGCAGGGCAACGGCGGGACGGGAAGCTACCGGCTGGTCAACGCGGCCAGCGGCCTGGTCCTCGGCATCCAGAACATGTCCACGGCGGACGGCGGTCTCGCGCTGCAGTGGACCGACAACGGCACCGCGGACCACAACTGGGTGATGGTGACCGACGGCAACGCCGTGCGGTTCCGCAACGTCAACAGCGGCAAGGTGCTGGGCGTGGAGAACATGTCCACCACTGACGGCGCCCGCGTCCTGCAGTGGTCCGACAACGGCACCGCCGACCACCGGTGGACTCTGGTCGACAACGGCGACGGAACCTACAAGATCCGCAACGTGAACAGCGGCAAGCTGCTCGCCATCCAGAACAACTCCACCGCCAACGGCGCCCAGGCCGTCCAGGACTCCGACAACGGAACCGCCGACAACCGGTGGCGACTGGTGGCCAACAACTAGAACCCGACCGGCAGGCCGTTGCCGGGGCGTGCGGAACCCCCGGCAACGGCGGCCTGGTGGTCCAGTGGGCCGGCACCGGCGCGCGACCGGCTCCGGCAGTCCGGGCAGGACCCGCGGGGCCACCGGGACGCCACGATCAGGGCGCGGTGATCGTGGCACAATCCCGGCATGCCAGTCATGTTTCGGGTGCTCGGCCCGGTCGAGGCGTACGTCGACGGCGTTCCCGTCGACCTCGGCGGGCCGCGGCCCCGGCTGCTGATGGCGCGCCTGCTGATCGCGGGGGGCGCCACGGTGTCGGTGGACGCGATCCTCGACGACCTGTACGACGGCGCCCCTCCGCCGCGCGCCCTGAGCACTCTCCACAGTTACGTCTCCGTCCTGCGCCGGGTGCTGGAACCGGGGCGCGCGCCGCGCACCCCGTCGTCGGTCCTGATCAGCCGCCCGCCCGGGTACGCCCTCGGCCCGCACGAGGTGGACGCCGAGGAGTTCCTGCGGCTGGCCAGGGCCGGCGAGCCCGAACGCGCGCTCGCCCTCTGGCGCGGCACGCCGTACGAGGAGTTCGGCGACGTTCCCTGGCTCCGGCCGGAGATCGAGCGGCTGGCCGAGGCCCGCCTGGTGACCCGGGAGCGGCTGCTGGAAGGGCGGGTCGGCGACCCGCACGTGGTGGGCGAGCTGGAGGCCCTGGTGGCCGAGCATCCCCTCCGGGAGGGGCTGTGGGAGCTGCTCGCCCGCACGCTCTACGCGCTCGGACGGCAGGCGGACGCGCTGGAGGCGCTGCGTTCCGCCCGCACCCGGCTGGCCGGGGAACTCGGCCTCGATCCCGGCCCCGCGCTGCGGCGGCTGGAGGAGGCGATCCTCACCCAGGACCCCGCCCTGGACCGGGCCGCGACCCCTCCCCGGGCTCTGGTACGACCCGCCGCCCTACGGGCCGATTCGGTCCCTGGCGGCGGGCGCGCGGAGGGGTCTTCGCCGGAGCGGCGGGCCGTCGGCCGGGCGAGCCAGCTCGACCGGCTGACCGGCCTGGCGCACGACGTGGCCCGGGGGGCGACCCGGGGGCCGGCACTCGCGGTGATATCGGGCGAGGCCGGGATCGGCAAGACGTGGCTCGCGGAGGCGTTCGCGGAGCGGCTGGCCGCCGACGGCTGGCAGGACGCCTGGGGCCGGTGCCACGAGACGTCGGGCGCCCCCGCCCTGTGGCCCTGGCAGCAGGTCGTCCGGAACCTCGGCGAGCGGGTGCCGCCGCCGGCGGCGTGGGCCGCCTCCCTGCGGGTGCTGCTCGGCGGCTCCCCCGGCGGCTCCCCCGGCGGCTCCCCCGGCGGCCCTGTGGGCGGCTCCGCCGCACCGGACGGTCCCCCCGCCGAGGCGGGCGAGGCCCGGTTCCTGCTGCACCAGGCCACGGCGGCGTACCTGGAGACCGTCGCCGCCGGCCGCCCGCTCCTCGTCGTGATCGAGGACCTCCAGTGGGCCGACGCGGCCTCACTGGGCCTGCTGTCGGACCTCGCGCCGCTGCTGCGCGGCGCGATCGCGATCGTGGTCACCGTGCGCTCCGGCGAGGGCTCCCCCGCCGTGCACGACACGCTCGGCCTCCTCGGGCGGCACGACGCCCTCCGCCTCCCGCTGGCGGGGCTCGACCCCGCCGCCGTGGCGGAGCTGTCGGGCCTGCGCGACCCGGCGAGCGTCGCGGCGCTCGCCGAGCGCACCCGGGGCAACCCGCTGTTCGTCCGCGAGACCCTCCGCCTGGCCGAGGACCAGGGCCTCGAACGGGCGCTCACCGGAGTGCCCGAAGGGCTGGCCGACGTGCTGCGCCGCCGCCTGCTGAACCTGCCCGCCCCGTTCCGTCCCGCCGTCGACGCCGCGGCGGTGCTCGGCGCGGGCGCGGACCGGTCGCTGCTCGCCGAGGTCGCCGGGATGAGCGCCGGGACGGAGGTCGACGAGGCGCTCGACGCCGCGACCGCCATGCGCATCCTCGGCGAGGACCTGCGGTTCACCCACGACCTGGTCAGGGAGACGGTCTACGCCGACATCCCGCTCCGCGCGCGGGCCGCTCTGCATCTGGCCGCGCTGCGGGCGCTGGAGCGGCGGCCGGGGCCGGATCTCGCGCTGCTGGCCCGGCACGCGCTGGCGGCGGGTCCGGAGGCCGCGGCGGACGCGGTGCGATGGGCGTCGGCCACCGCGCGGCAGGCGGCCGGCCGGTACGCCTACGAGGACGCCGCGCAGTGGTGGCGCCGGGCGGTCGAGGCGCACGGGACGCTTCCCGGCGCCGACCCGCGCGAGCACGTCGAACTGCTGCTGGAGCTGGTCCGGGCGCAGCTCGCCGCCGGTGACGGCTTCGCGGCCCGGCAGACCCGGGCGGAGGCGGTGCTCGCGGCCGACAGGTCGGGCGGCCCGCTGCTCGCCGCACGAGCGCTGACCAGCCTGGACGCCCCCGGGCTGTGGAAGTTCTACACCTACGGCGACGTCGAGCTGCACACGGTACGGCGGATCGAGGAGGCCCTCACCGCGCTGCCGGAGGAGGACTCCGAGCTGCGCTGCCGTCTGCTCGGCTGCCTGGGAATGGAACGTTACGACGGCTCCGCCGACCCCCGGTGCGACACCGCCACAGCCGAGGCGCTGGCGATGGCCCGCCGTCTGGCCGCCTCGGGGAAGGCCGGCGCGGGGCTGCTCGCCATCACCCTGAACGCCCGGTATCTGGGCGTCCAGCTCCCCGAGCACATGCCGGAGCTCGACGCGATCGGCGAGGAGCTCACCGGGCTCGGGCTGCCCGGGTTCGAGCTGCTCGGCCACATGATCAGGGAGCGGACCCGGATGGAGCTGTTCGACGTGGCGGGCGCCGACCGGGCAGCCGAGCGGGCGAGCGTGCTGGTGGAGCGGCTCGATCTCCCCTGGCCCCGGTTCCAGCACCTCATCTGGACCGGCACCCGGCGTCTGCTCGACGGCGACTTCGAGGGCGCGGCGAACACGTACGCCGCGGCGGCCGAGGCCGGTGAACGGCTCAACCTGTGGCACACCGCCACCGCGCTCTCCACGGCGCTGTTCATCCGGCACCTCACGATGCGGGACCTCGACGGCGCCGAGGAACTGATGGAGCAGTACTCTCCCTTCCCCGCGCACCGGCAGATCGCCGGCGTGCTCGTCGGCGGCTGGCGGGGCGACCGCGGGCCGGCCCTGGCGGCTCGCAAGCAGGGCTGGCGCCCGCTGCCGCGCGACTTCGGCGAACTGCCCGGCCTGTGCCTACTGGGCGAGGCCCAGATCGTGGCGGGCGACCACGACGCGTGCGCGCACACCTACCGCAGGCTCCTGCCGTACGAGGACAGGATCGCCTTCGGTGCGGGGACGTTCTGCGCCGGGCCGGTCGGCTACTTTCTGGGGCGGCTCGCCCACCTCGGCCAGGCGGCCGGCCCGGAGGCCGCGCGGGCACACCTGGAGACCGCCGCGGAGCGCTGCGCGGCGGGCGGGCTGAGCTGGTGGGCCGCCAAGATCACCAGCGAGCGCGACGCCGTACCAGGGTGACTGCCGAGAAGCGGGCCACAAGTGGACGTTGAGCCGCGATAAAGACGCCTCGCGCATGGTGGGGTCATGACAACACCGAAGACACCGACGCAGACCCGGCGCCGCCAGGGTGAGCCGGCCCCCGACCTCGTCGCCTTCCTCCTCTTCCATGCCGGGCTGCGGCGCGAGTTCGCCAGGCTTGCCGATGCCCTCGACCGCTGCGACCCCCGCGACGAGCGGCGCCGCGCGGTCGCCGACGAGCACCTCGCGCTGCTGCTGCGCGTCCTGCACCACCACCACACCGAGGAGGACGAGGCGATCTGGCCGCTCCTGCGGGGCCTGGTCCCGGAGGCCGCGCCCGTGCTCGACCGGCTGGAGGCCGACCACCAGGAGATGGACGCCGTGATCGGACGCCTGTCGGCCGGCGGACGGCCGGCCCGCGAGGTCACCACCGACCTGCGCGCGCTGGACCGGCTCCTGAACACCCACCTCGACCTGGAGGAGGCCGAGGCCGTGCCGCTGATCAGGGAACACGTCAGCGCGGCCTGGTGGGAGGAGTCCGCCAAGAAGGTCATCAAGAGCCACGGCCGCGACCTGCCGATGCTCGCCGCCTGGCTTCTCGACACGGCGACGCCCGCCGACCGCGACCACATCCTCACCACCGCTCCGGCCGTCATGCGGATCCTCTACCGCCTCTCCTGGCGCCGTGCCTACGAGCGCCGGATGTCCCAGGTGTACGGCTGACGAGTGTCCGCCGGACCCGAACCGGCGCCGGCGGAGACTGGGCCGGGCGTGGGAACGGTCCTATGCTCTCCTGACGATGGTGCGCTTATGGGTGCTCGGCCGGTTCCGGGCCGAGGTCGAAGGACGTCCGGTCGATCTGGGGCCGCCGCTCCAGCGAGCGGTGATCGCGAGGCTGGTCTGCGCCGGCGGGCACGTGGTGTCGACGGACCGGTTCATCGAGGACCTGTGGCAGGGCCAGCCCCCGCCGAAGGCTCTGGGGGCGTTGCAGGTGTACGTCTCCAACCTCCGCCGGCTCCTCGAACCGGGCCGGGCGCCGCGCACCCCGGCGGGCGTCCTGGTGACCGCCCCGCCCGGCTACCTGCTGCAACTCGACGCCGGCGCCGTCGACGCGTGGCGGTTCCCGGCGCTGGTCGACGCGGCGGCGGACCTGCTCGGCCGGGGCGAGCCCGGCGAGGCGCTGCGCGCGACCGACGAGGCCCTGTCCCTGTGGAAGGGGCCCGCCTTCGCCGAGTTCGCCGACCAGGACTGGGCGGTCCCCGAGGCGTCGCGGCTGGAGGAGCTGAGGATCACGGCCGTGGAGTACCGCGCGGAGGCGGGGCTGGCGCTCGGCAGGCACGCGGAGATCGCGCCCGAACTGGAGCGCCACGTCGTCGCCAACCCGTTGCGGGAGAACGCGGTGCGGCTGCTGGCCCTCGCCTACTACCGCTCGGGGCGGCAGGCCGACGCGCTGGCGGCGTTGCGCCGCACCCGGAACCTGCTCGCCGAGGAGCTGGGCGTCGACCCGGGCCCGGCCCTGAAGACGCTCGAAGCGGACATCCTCGCGCACAGCGACACCCTCGGCGCGTCAGTGGCCGCCGCCGCGCTCGTCGTTCCCGCCCGCGCGGCGGCCGGCGCGCCGCCCGCCCCTGCCGCTCCACCACCCGCCCGGATGATCGGCCGTACGGCGGAGCTCGCCCGGCTGGTCTCCGCCGCGGAACAGGCCGCGCGCGGGTTCCGGGTGGCCTGGCTCGGCGGCGATCCCGGCGCGGGCAAGAGCACGCTGGCCGACGCCCTGCTCCGCCACGCGGGCGACGAGGGCCTGCGCACCGCGGTCGGCCGGTGCCCCGAGACGCTCGGCGGCGTGCCGCCCGCGTGGGCCTGGAGCGAGATCCTGCGCGGCCTGTTCGCCGCGCATCCCCCGGCCCCCGGCGTCGAGGCGCGGCTCGCTCCGCTGCTGCGGGAGGGCTTCTCCGGCCCCGGCCAGTTCTGGCTGGCGCAGGCCGTGGGCGACTATCTGGAGAGCGTGCCGGGGCCGCTGCTGCTCGTGCTGGAGGACGTGCATCGCGCCGACGACGCGACGCTGGAGATCCTGCGGCACCTGGCGGCCAGGCTGGCGCGGACCCCGATCCTGGTGGTCCTGACGCTCCGCCCCGCCGAGGCGGGCGACGACCTGGTCGCGGCGCGGGCCGCCCTGGCCGTGCGGACGGCCGAGAACGTGACCCTCCAGGGGCTCGGCGAGGACGACGTCCGGCGGCTGCTGGCGGACCGCTCGGGTGTGGAGGTGAACGCCGCGGTCGCCCGCACGGTCGCCGAACGGACCGGCGGCAATCCGCTGTTCGTGGCCGAGACCGCCCGGCTGCTCGCGACCGAGGGGGCGTCGGCGGCCCGGTCGCTGCCGCCCGGGGTGCGCGACCTCATCCGCAGGCGGGTCGCCCGCCTCCCCGCGACGGCCCGCACGGCCCTGCGCAACGCCGCCCTGATGGGCCGGGACGCGGACGTCGACGTGCTGGTCGCCGTCCAGGACGCCGACGAGGAGACCGTGCTCGACGGCCTCGAGGCGGGGGTGCTCGCCGGGCTGCTCACCGAGCCGGGTCCCGGCACGGTCCGCTTCACGCACGTCCTCGTCCGCGAGACGCTGTACGAGGACATCCCCCGGCTGCGCCGTACGCGGCTGCACGCGAGGGTCCTCGCCGCGCTGGAGCGGCTGCGCCCCGGTGACGTCGGCGCGCTCGGGTACCACGCGCTGGCCGCCGCCACGGCGGCCACCGCCCGCGAGGCGGCGCGGTACGCGCGCCGAGCGGCCGAGCAGGCGTCCGCCGTGTACGCCCACAGGGAGGCCGCCACCCTGCTGGAGGGCGCCCTCGACGCCCTGGACCTCGCCCGGGGCGGGGCGGCCGAGCCCGCGGACGACGTCCGGCTCGACCTGCTGTGCCGCCTGGTCTCCGCCCAGGCGAGCGCGGGCGACGTCATCCGGGCGACGGCCACCCGCGGACGCGCCCTGGCGGTGGCAAGGCGGCTCGGCGACCTCGGGGCCCTCGCCCGCGCGGCGACCGCGCTCGACGCTCCCATGATCTGGCAGAACGACCCGGTGCTCGACGTCGACGTCGTGGAGGCGATCCACGCCTGCCTGCCCACCGCGACGGGTGAGCTGCGGTGCCGGCTGCTCGCGGCCCTGGCGCAGGAGATGGGCGGCCACGACGAGGAGGTCGTCGACAGGGCGAGCGCCGAGGCCGTCGAGATCGCCCGCGGCATCGGCGACCCCCGCCTGCTGTGCCTGGCGCTCGGCGCTCGCTACTGGTCGCTCTTCGTGCCGGGGCGCCGCGACGAGCTGGAGCCGCTCGGGCACGAGTTGCTGGAGGTCTCCGCCCGCGCCGGGCTGCTCGGCTACCAGACGGTCGGCCACCACGCGCTGTGCATGGTCGCGCTCGGGCGCAACGACTGGGCCACGGCCGAGTGGCACACCGGGCGGGCGGTGGAGTACTCCACCAGCGGCCAGCTGGGCCTGGTCCTGGCCACCATCGCGTTCCTCGACGCCCTCCGCCTGCTGGTCAAGGGGGAGTTCGAGCAGGCCGAGTCGGCCTACACGATCCTGTCCGACCGGATGGGCGAGGCGGGGGGAGCCAACGCGGCCGTCTTCGGCAGCCTGGCCCGCTTCGCCGTACGCCTCGCCTGCGGCCGGGCGCACGAGTCGGTGGCCGAGCTCGCCGCCGCCCGCGACCAGATTCCCGGAGAGGTCGACGAGTTCTACGTCAGCGCGCTGCTGGCCGCCGGGCGCCTGGAGGAGGCCCGGGCCGCCTGGCCGGTGGACCGGCCGCCCACCCGCTGGGTCTATCACACGATCAACATGGCGCTCCGCGCCGGCACCGCGATGGCCCTCGGCGCCCGGGAGGTGGCCGGGGAGTGCCACCGCCTTCTCCTCCCGTTCCGGGAGGAGATGATCGGCCTGCACACCGTGGCCATCACACTCGGCCCCGGCGGGCTCGTGCTCGGGCGGCTGGCGGAGTTCCTGGGCGACCCCGCCGAGGCGGCCGGGCACTACGCCACGGCCGCCGGGGTCGCGGAACGACTGGGGTCGCCGCACTGGCGCGAGGAGGCGCTGCGGGCGCTCGGCACGCTGAGGCCGAACCCGCCAAGTGGCCGCCAAACCACCGTTTAGCGGCCGGGGCCACCGTGGTTCCGCGACAGATTCGGACATCACGGAGGTTCACCTTGGACACCCCCGATCTCACCGGGATCCGCATCATCCACCGCGCCATGCGCGGCGACCTGCACCGGCTCCGCACCGTGGCCGAGGACCTCGACGCGGGACGCCGGCGGGCGGACGCCGCCCGCGCCACGGCCCTCGCCCGCTACGCGGAGGACGTCTGCGCGGCGATCCACCATCACCACAGCAGGGAGGACGAGATCGTCTGGCCGGTCATCGAACGGTCGGCGGGCGCCGCCGTGGACCTCACCGACCTGTCCGACGACCACTCCGAGCTCGACCCGCTGCTCGAACGGGTCCGCGTGGCGGCGCGGGCCTTCGCCGGCACCGGGGGCGCCGGGGGCGCCACCGAGCTGGCGGCCGCGCTCCGGACGCTCTCCGACCTCGTCGACGAGCACATCGAGGAGGAGGAGCGGAGGATCTTCCCGGTGATCGAGAAGTACGTCGCGGCGGCCGACTGGAAGGCGATGGAGAAGTCGCTCAGGGGCGGCGACCCGCGTTTCGAGCTCGCCTGGGCCGACCGGTACGCGACCCCGGACGAGATGGCGCACATTCGCCGGCTCGCCGGGCCGGTCCTCAGTCTGCTGCTGATCCTGGTGCGCCCCGGCCAACGGCGCCGTCAGCGGCTCGTCTTCGGGAGCTGAGCGCGATGGCCAGGCGATCCCGCCTGTTCAACAGGGTCATCCGGGGCATCTGCGACTGGCAGGTACGCACCTACCGCCGGACCGGCGGGCGCAGGCCCGCCACGATGCGCGGCATCCCCGTCCTGCTCCTCACGACCCGGGGCCGCAGAACCGGCCTGCTCCGCACGCGGCCGGTCGGGTACGGCAGGGACGGCCGCCGATTCGTCGTGATCGCCTCGAACGGCGGCGACGACGCGACTCCCGCCTGGTGGCTCAACCTCCGCGACGACCCCGTGGCCGAGCTGGAGGTGGGCGGGCTCAGCGTGGTCAAGGTCCGCGCGAGCGAGGCCGTCGGCGAGGAGTACGACCGCCTCTGGCGGATGATGAGCCGGCGCCACCCCGTCTACCTCAGGTATGTGGAGATGACCCGGCGCCGTATCCCGGTCGTGGTGCTCGAACCGTTCGACGCTCCGCCGCCGTGATCTCCACGGAGGCGGGATCCGCCCGGCGGATGCCACGAGCGAGCCGGAAGGGCGCGCCCGGGGGCGGAGCGGGAGACAGGACGGGCCGGGCGCGGGGGCGTGCCCGGCCCCCGCGCGGCCCCGCACACGCGTCAGGGCCGGGGCCCCCGCGCGTCCGGGGCCGCCGCCCGGCGGGCGTCGAACTCCTCGTCCGGGACCACCAGCTCGTTGCCGGCCAGCCCGGCCTCGCCGGAGACGGCGGCCAGCTCCGAGCCGAGCGTCTCGTGCGCGGCGGCCTGGTGGCCGCGGCCGAGCCGGTCGGTCAGCAGCGACGACAGCGCGGCCACCAGGCACGCGGCCACGGCGAACCAGAAGGCGATGACCAGGCCCTGGTGGAAGGGGCCCGCGATGAGGTGCGGGAAGAACTCCTTGCCGGTCAGGTGGGCGCCGCCGTCGGGCAGCCGGTTCAGGACGCCGCCGAGGAGCTCGCGGAACGGGTTGTAGCCGAGGAACGCCGCGAACAGCACGGCGATGGGCGGCAACTGCGCGATGCCCTCGGCCTGCGCCGCCGGCACGCCCTGGGCGACGAGCTCGTCGTGCATCGTGTGCGGCAGCGACTGCGCCAGACCGGCGATCATCAGGCTGAAGAAGACGCCGATCGACAGCACCATCGAGGAGTTCTGGAAGGTCGCGGTCATGCCCGCGCCGACGCCGCGCGACTCCGCCGGGACCGCGTTCATGATCTCCGCCCGGTTGGGCGAGGAGAACAGGCCGGAGCCCACCCCGTTGATGAGGATCAGCAGCGCGAACACGCCGTAGCCGAAGTCGGTCGGCAGGGTCATCAGCGCGTAGAAGCTCGCCGCCGTCACCAGCGCGCCGCCCACGGTGAACATGCGCGGGCCGAACCGGTCCGACAGCCAGCCGGAGACCGGCGCCGACAGCAGGAAGCCCACGGTCAGCGGGATCATGTAGATGCCCGCCCACAGGGGCGTCTCCTCGAAGCTGTAGCCGTGCAGCGGCAGCCAGATGCCCTGCAGCCAGATGATCAGCATGAACTGCAGGCCGCCGCGTCCGAGCGCCGTGAGCAGGCTGGCGATGTTGCCCGCGAGGAACGCGCGCTGCCGGAACAGCGCGAGCCGGAACAGCGGCTCGGCCACCCTGGTCTCGATCCAGGCGAACAGCGCGAGCAGCAGCACGCCTCCGGCGAGCGCGGCGATCACCCACGGGTTGCCCCAGCCCATCACACC
The DNA here is from genome assembly GCF_005864065.1 of Microbispora triticiradicis. NCBI lineage: Bacteria > Bacillati > Actinomycetota > Actinomycetes > Streptosporangiales > Streptosporangiaceae > Microbispora > Microbispora triticiradicis. The sequence continues at coordinate 360,132 of NZ_VANP01000004.1, forward strand.
GGTCCCGTACGGCTGGATGCCGTAGGTGATGCCGACCAGCAGCGAGATCAGGCCGACGGCGAAGGTCGCGTTGCCCCACCAGTCCATCCGCGCCCGGCGCCGCACCCCGTTGTCACGCAGTTTCAGGTACGCCCAGACCGTGCCGAACACCCCGAACGGCACGGAGACCAGGAAGATCGCCTTCCAGTTGACCGGCGCGAGGACACCCCCGACGACCAGGCCGAGAAAGGAGCCAGCGATGGCGGCGATGGAGTTGATGCCGAGCGCGGTGCCGCGCTGGCGGACGGGGAAGGCGTCGGTCAGGATCGCCGTCGAGTTGGCGAACAGCAGCGCGCCGCCGACGCCCTGCACGATTCGCCAGCCGATGAGCCACATGGCCCCGGCGTCGCCGTCCATCCAGGTCAGCGACAGCATGATCGAGCACAGGCTGAAGACCGCGAAACCCAGGTTGTACATGCGGACCCGGCCGAACATGTCGCCCAGGCGGCCGAACATCACGACCAGGACGGCCGTGACGACCATGAAGCCCATCATCATCCACAGCAGGTAACCCGTGTTGCCGGGGTCGAGCGGGTTGAGGTGGATGCCCCGGAAGACGTCCGGGAGGGCGATCAGGACGATGGACTGGTTGATCGTCACCATCAGGACGCCGAGGGTGGTGTTGGACAGCGCGATCCACCTGTACCGCGAGGACGACGCCGGCTGCTGCGGCGCCCCCGCCCGGGACTGGTTCGCTACGGCCACGGACTGGTTCCCCTCCTCGTGTTCCCGCGCGCGCACGGCGGAACAGTTAGTTAGAGGAACTAAATTACCCCCACCGGATGTACTTGATGTTTCCCGGCATGGGCGACATGCGTAACCGGGGTGCGACCCCTACTGTGAGATCAGGCCTTGAGGGCGCCGGCGATGACGTCGACGAGGCCGTCCACGACCGTGTCGCGGTCGAGCCCGGGGTTCTCCAGCCACCAGTCGCCGATCGCCTGGACCATGCCGACGAACGCGTGCCCGAGCACCCGTGCCCGCTCCGGACCGGCCACTCCCGCCTCGGCGAGCACCGTGCCCAGTTCCTCGCCGACGCCGCGCACGATGGCGGCCATCCGCGAGTGGGTGCGGCTGTCCTCCGCGCTCGCCCGGTGGAAGAGGAACCGGTAGAGGTTGGGGTTGGCCGAGATGGTCTCCAGGTAGGCGTCGACCGTGGCCCTGGCCCGTACGCGGGGATCGGCCACGGCCGAGGCGAACTCCGGGCGCAGCAGGTCGAGCACGACGCGGGTGTGGCGCTCCGCGAGCGCCTGGTAGAGGCCGCTCTTGTCGCCGAAGTGCCGGTAGAGGATCGGCTTGGTGATGCCCGCCTCCGCCGCGATCGCGGCCATCGACGCCTGCGGGCCCTCCCGGCGGATCACGCGGTCGGCCGCGTCGAGCAGGTCCCTGCGCCGCTCCGAACTCCGGCCGCGCTCCCCTGTGCCGCCCGCCCTGCCGCCCGTCATGAGGACCAGGATAGGGCGGCCGGTCACGCTCGGGCCGCGTCCTGATCACGAGGCGGACCGGCGGGCGATCGCTCCGGTAGTCTGCCGCACGCGGGCTCCGCGGCCGGGCTCCGGCCGGGTCCGGAGGTGCGGGTCTGGAGATGCCGGGTCTGGAGGTGTCGGGTGGGCGAGGCGGGCGGGCCGCTGGTGCCGGGCTACGAGATGCTCGGCATCCTGGGCCAGGGCGGCTTCGGCGTCGTGTACCGGGCCAGGCAGCTGGCGGTGGGCCGGGAGGTCGCGCTCAAGGTCGACAACAGGGTGCTCGTCTCCGACCGCGACCGGCGCAGGTTCATGCGGGAGGTCACCTCCGCCGGGGCGCTGTCGGGCCATCCGCACGTGGCCGACGTGTACGACGCCGGGGTGCTCGGCGACGGCAGGCCGTACATGGTGCTGGAGCTGTGCCCGAACGGGTCGCTCGCCGACCGGCTGCGCGACGGCGGGCCGCTCGGCCCGCGGGAGGTGCGCGACATCGGCGTCCGGATCGCCGACGCGCTGGCCGCCGCCCACGCCCTGGGCGTGCTGCACCGGGACGTCAAGCCCGCCAACATCCTGGTCAACTCGTACGGCATGGTCGCGCTCTCGGACTTCGGACTGGCCACCATGCCGGGGGCGGGCGGGGCGGTCCCGGGCGAGGTGTCGGTGACGCGTGAGTCGCTCACCCCGGCGTACGCCCCTCCGGAGGCGTTCGACCTGACGGAGCCGACGGCCGCGGGAGACGTGTACTCGCTCGCCGCCACGCTGTACGCCCTGCTGCACGGCAGGCCGCCGCGGTTCCCCGAGCACGGCGTGGTGAACATCGCGGTCGTCATGGCCCTGCACCGGCTGCCCGTCCCCGACATCCCCGGCGTGCCGGCCGCGCTCACCGCCGTCCTGCGCCACGGCATGGCGAGCGATCCGGCCCAGCGGATCAGGACCGCCGCCGAACTGCGCGACGCGTTGGCGGCCCTCGCCCCCGACGGCTCCCCCGGAAGCCCCCACTCAGGGAACGCCCACCCGGGGAACGGCCAGAACGGGAGCGGCCACCCCGGAAACGCGCAGACCGGAAACCCCTACCCCGGCAACGTCCACCCGGGGAGCGGTCACCCAGGGAACGCGCAGACCGGGATTGCGCAGACCGGGAACAGCCGCATCGGGAGCGCCCGGCCCATGGATGCCCACCCGGGGAACGCGCAGACCGCAGACCCCTACCCCGGCAACGTCCATTCGGGGAACACCCACCCCGGGAACGTGCAGGCCGGGAACAGGCACCCCGGGGACGGGCACTCGGCCTATGGCGGGCCGGGCCACGTCGCGCCTCCGCACGCGCTGGCCCGCACACCCACCCAGCCGCCCGGCGCCCGGCCGGGCACCCCGCAGAGGCCGGCGCCACGCGGCCTCCGCCAGGCTCCCACGCTGCCGCCGCGCCCGGCGCCGGGCGTGTCCCGGCAGTCGATGGTGTTCGCGATGGTCGCCGCCGTCTTCGCCCTGCTGCTGGCAGCCGGGCTCGTGGTCCTGCTGCTGGAGGGCGGGCAGGACCCCGGGACCTCCTCGCACCTCGGTGGCGCCCCAGTCCGGAGCGTCCCGGCGGCGCAGTGAGCCACACCGTGGCCGACGGCAGCGGGCGACGGCGGCGGGCGACGCGGCGGAGCCACGGCCGCGACGGTGCGCGACGGTCGCCGGGAAGGTCGCCAGGAGGGTCGCCCTGGCGGCGTGCGGCGGGTCAGCCGGCCGGTCTCCCTGCCCTGGTGCTCCTGCCGGCCTTCGGGGGCCTCTCGGTCTTCTCGGTGCTCTTCCCGGCGGCCTTCTCAGTGCTCTTCCCGGTGGCCTTCTCCGTGACTTCCTCTGTGGCTTTCCCCGCGGCCTTCTTCCCCCGCCGGCGTGGCTCGGGGGCGGGCGGTTCGGCGGGGCCGGCCATCGCGCCGTACTCGGCGAGAGAGTCCCGCAGGTAGTCGATGAGGTTCCAGACGTCGGGCACCATCTCGCGGTCGGCGACGATGCCGAAGTCAAGACGGCCGTCGTAGGAGAACACGGTGATGTTCACGCCGCCGCTGACATCCGTGATCACCGACATCGGATGGAGCGCGACGACCCGCGCCCCGCACACGTACAACGGCGACTGCGGCCCCGGCACGTTGGAGATCATCAGGTTCATCGCGGGAGCCCGGCGCGAGGCGATCCGGAAGGCCGACCTGGCGGCCAGCGCGCTCAGCGCGGCCGGCATCGCCTGGCTGAACTCCAGGAGCCAGGCCGCCGGCGCGGCGGCGAGCCGTTCCTTGACCAGTCTCATCGAGCGGTTCACCGAGCGCAGCCGCTCGCCCGGGTCGGCCACGTTGGTGGGCAGGGTGGTCATGGTCAGCATGACCTCGTTGGCGGCCGAACCGTTGAACGCCTGACCCCGGGTGGAGACCGGGATCCCCGCCACCAGCGGCTGGCGGGGCAGCTCGTCCCGGCTGACCAGCCAGCGCCGCAACGCCGTCGCGCACATCGCCATGACGACGTCGTTGACGGTCACGCCGAAGGCGTTCTTGATCCGCTTGACCTCGTCGAGCGGCAGCTCGCCGAAGGCGAAGCGGCGATGCTCCGAGATCGGCCCGGAGAACGGCGTGCGCGGCACCACCATCCGGGGCAGCTCCGGCAGGTTCACATCGGTGTCGGGGCCGATGCCCCGGACGAACCGCGAGACCCGCCCCACCCCCGGAAGCTGGGCGACGAACGGCACCTCATCCAGGCGGGGCACCGCCTCGGCGACGAAACGCAGCAGGGCCAGCGGGTTGTCCAGCACCCGCGCGACGCCCCTGACCACCATCTCCAGCACGTCGGGGGCCCGCTGCGGCTCCGCCGCGTCCCCCGGGGGAGGCGTGTCGGACACCTGCGGCCCGAAGTCCATCAGCGCCGCCAGCACCTCCGCTCCGGTGACCCCGTCCACGGCGGCGTGATGAACCTTCGTGTAGATCGCCATCCGGCCCTCGGCGAGGCCGTGTATCAGGTAGAGCTCCCACAGCGGCCGCCCCCGGTCGAGCCGCCTCCCGTGCAGCCGGGCGACCTGCTCGGCCAGCTTGTGCTCGTCGCCCGGAGGCGGCAGCGCCAGCTCCCGCACGTGGTAGTCGAAGTCGACCTCCCGGTCCTCCGCCCAGTACGGGTGGTCGAGCCCGAAGGGCACCTCGACCAGCCGCCTGCGCAGCGGCGGCGCGAGGTGGAGCCTCCGCCGGAGCAGCTCGATCAGCTCCTCACGGGCGGGCGCGCCGCCCGGCCTGTCCGACGGGTCGAGAATCGTGAGCGCCGCGATGTGCGCGAGATTCGTGGGCGTCTCGAAGTTGAGGAACTGCGCGTCGAAGGCGCTGACTTGCTGTGCCATGTCTACTCACCTGCCCCGAAACGTCCTGGTCCGACCACCGGCGCGATCGGCTGCCGTGCTCCGGCGGTGTCCGATCCGCGGTGTCCGATCCACCGCCCGGCCGGTGCTCGATTCGAGCCTGGTCGGGATGCCCCCCTTCTGGAGATTAGTCGGCGGGCGGTCCGGTGCGGGCGCGGCCGGGGTGCGGTGTTCCTCGTGGGTGCTCACGGGTCAGCCCTGCATTAGGGAGCGGCCTTCGGCCAGGTCGGCGAAGGGCAGCGGGCAGTCCGGGCAGGTGCAGTGGGTCAGGCTGTCGCACCCGGCGCTGACCACCTGGGCCAGCGCGTGGCGGATGGTGGTCAGATCGGCGATCTTCGCGTCCACTTCGAGGATCTTGGCTTGGGCGCGGGCCCGCAGGTCGGGGGTGGGGTGGCCACGCCGGCCGGTGTCGAGCAGCTCGGCCACCTCCTCAAGGGTGAAGCCGAGCCGCTGCGCGGCTTTGATCACCGTCAGCAGGGCGACGGTCTCGGGCGGGTAGGAACGGTGCCCGCCGGGGCTGCGCGCCGGTTCGGCGATCAGGCCGCGCCGCTCGTAGTAGCGCAGGGTCTGGACGTTGACCCCGGCCTGCTCGGCCACCTGCCCGGTGCGCAGGTAGGGCCCGCCCGGGCCCCGCAGCACGACGTCCTGCCTCACGCCGGCCGCCCCGCCTCGGCGGACGCCGTGGATCGGCCGGCCGCGCCGGCCCGGGCCTGCAGCACGTCCAGCACCTCGGCGTGCTCGGGCGGGACCGCCACGTCCAGCGTCAGGCTGCCTCCGGCGACGGTGAGGATGAAGGTGAAGAAGGAGCAGCAGCCGCTCTCCCGCGCCGTCAGCTCGGCCGCCCGCGCGGCGTGCTCCGGACCGAAGGCGAGCTCCAGCCGCAGGCGCTCACGCTCTTCGCGCCGCACCCCCTGGACCGTCTCGGCGAACAACGCGTCGAACTCGGCCACCCGCAGCGGCTGGTCGGCGGTGGGCAGCGTGCACGCCGGAGGAGCCCATCCCTGATCGAGGACGATGTCTTGGGTCATGCCTCGACGGTAAGCCTGTACCCAGGTACCGGATGCAACCCCCAATCCTCCACGTCACCGGACCGGGCGTGCGGTTCAGGCACCCGGACCGCCGAAGAGTCGCGCAGCCGTGCGGCGCTCCGAGGGCCGGTCAGTGGCGGTGCCCGGCGTCGGGCTGCGCCGGGTCGGCGGGATGCTCGTGACCCGGCGTGAGCCGCACACACCCGGCCTGCCGGGCGTCCAGCCAGCGGGCGAACGCGCGTTCCCCCTCACGCTCCGCCAGTTCCGCGCGGATGAGCGCGCGCACGGCCTCGTACGGCTCGCGCCGCGCCGCCTCGATGCGCTCCACCACCAGCGTCCACGGACCGCCGGGGCCCTCGATCGGCCCGACCGTCTCCCCCTCGCGGGCGGCGAAGACAGCATCCTCCAGCGGCCCGGTCATGTCCCCTCGCCGTACGGGCCCGAACGGCCTGACCCAGCGCGTCTCGGGGGTGGTGAAACGGTCGAGGTTGCGCCGGTAGTAGTCGCGCGCGTCCTCCTCGGAGGGCGTGCTCTCCGCCGTCAGCGCCCGGCACACCGCCCTCGCGGCCGGGGCCGTCGCCAGCACCGCCGCCGCGACCCCGCCGGTCCGCAGCGCGCCCGCCAGGGTGAGCACGGCCCGGGCGGCGTCCTCCGCCACCCGATGCGGCGCCCGACGGCCGGAACGTGCGGGGGACGCCGAGGGCTCGGTGGGCCGGGCGGAGGTCGTGGACGCGGGCGGCTCGGGTGACTCGGAGGGCTCAGACGGCTCGGGCTCAGGCGGCTCGGAGGGCTCAGGCGGCTCGGGCGGCTCGGGCGGCTCGGAGGGCTCGGGTGGCAGGCCGAGCCGGGCCGCCTCCTGCCCGGCCAAAATTTCGGCCACCATGACCTGCACCAGCCAGCGGCGCAGGTTGCGGCCCTCGGCGGTGTCCGGGGCCGGCAGCCGGGCCGCGAGCGGCCCGCTTCGCAGCAGGCGGAGCCGGTGGTCCACCTCGGCGACCGTCATCGCCCGCTCCCCCACCACCGCCGCGATCTCGGCGTCGCAGGCCGGAACGTCACGTCTCATGGCACACCGCCGCGACCTCTCCGCCACCCGCCGGACCACCAGGCCCCACGGCCCGACCGCCGCGATCTCTTCCGCCGCCGGCCGGAACGTCAGGTTTCATGGCACACCGCCGCGACCTCTCCGCCACCCGCCGGACCGCCAGGTCCCACGGCCTGACCGCCGCGATCTCTTCCGCCGCCGGCCGGAGTGCCCGGTCTCACGGCTCGACCTCGATCTCGATCGTGTCGGTGTAGTGGACCCATCCAGCACAGGCGATCTTCACGAGTGCCCACCACCGGCCGGGCCGGGTGCCGGGCGGCACCCGGACGGGGAAGCGCACCCGTGCCTCGTCCCCGGGCGGCACGACCGTGCCGCCGTTCCACTCCGGGAACATCTCGAACGTCTGCCATGGGCTGACCAGCTGAACCTGCGCCGGCATCGGCGACCGCGCGCCGGACTGCAGCCGGACCACGACCTCCGCCCGGCCACCGGGCCGTAGCCGGAGGCCGGGAGGGTGACCCAGGCCCTCGACCGTCACCTCCAGGCCCGGCGACCGCCGCCCTCCCTCGCCGGGCCGGGCCAGATGGAGCCGGGTCACGTCCTCGTACGCCTGGCCGCCGAACTCCGTGCTCGCCGTGAGCAGGTAGAGGCCGGGTTCGGCGCCGGGCGGCGGCGTCAGCCGCACCGGCACCGTCGCGTGACCGCCCGGCGGCAGCACGTACGGCCGGACGGCGGGCGTCACCGTCCAGCCGCCGGGGGCGGTGAGCGTGACCACGCCCTCCGCCCGGTCCTCGGTAAGGCAGGAGGCGATGGTCAGCATGAGGTCCACCGGCCCGGCGACGTCGACGTCCGGCTCGGACAGGTGCACCGCGACGGGCAGGTCGCCGATGGGCGCGGGCCCGGTGTCGTTGAGCCAGTACCGCGTGAAGACCGGCTGGTGCGGTTCGACCTCCGGCACGCCGCCGGGCTCGGCGCCCCCGCCTCCAGTGCTGTCAGCCCCAGTGCTGTGAGCCCCGAGGTTGTCAGCCCCGATGCTGTGAGCCGCAGTGCCCCCGGCCTGGCCGCCGCCCGCGGCCGCCTTTTCGGGTCTGTCGGTGGGCCCGGCGAGCAGCGGGGCGACGAGCGTGACGATCTCCATGCCGTCGAGCGTGCCGGGGGCTTCCCCGGTGACGTTCTCCAGCAGCCCGGCCCGCCGCCACGCGCCGAGCGGCAGCGTGGTGGCGATCGACAGCGGGATGGTCCCGCCGCCCGTCTCGTACACGCGGGCGGTCAGCGCGGTCACCGGGCCGGGCGTCCGGCCCTCGGCGATCGGGTTGCCGGCGGCCTTGAGCGCGGTGAGGACCAGGCCGGGACCGGTCTCCAGGAACGACCGCGACTCGCCCGCGGGCCCGTCGGCTCCCACCGTCGCGATCAGCGGATGGTTGACGTCGTGGCCGATCCGGACGAGCCCGGCGTCGCGCCAGTCGCCCGGGGCGGCCACCAGGCAGCACTCGAACGCGTGGGTCCAGTGCTGGAGCTGGAAGTTGGAGCCGTCGGGCGCGGTGCGGCGGGGCGGGTCGATCCACACGCCGGACGGCCAGCCCGTGCACGAGCGCATCAGCGACATGTGCAGCGCCCCCGACGGATCGACCGCGAAACCCGGGACGCCCCGGTTGACCAGCCCGACCGTGTAGCCGGCCAACACGGCGTCGTCCGGCACAGCGTCGTCAAGTACAGCGTCGTCAAACACACCGCCGTCGGATTCGGCACCGGTCACCACCTCCACCACGGCGTCGGCGAGGTCGGCGACCAGTTCTTCTACGGCGCCCTCGCCACAGACCACGAGGACGGGAAGGTCACGGGCTCCGGTGAGGTCCGCGCTCGGCACCCAGACCTTCTCCAGCGGCTCGGCGGCCGGGACCCACAGCCGCGCCCGGCCCTCGGCGCCGAGCCGCGCGCGTAGCTCCGCCGCCTCCTCGTCGTCCAGCAGCGCGGCGACGAACGGGTTCTCCTCCGGCGTGCCGACGGCGATCCGCACGTCGGGCAGGTTCGAGTCGACGGCCAGGTTCCCGTACCGGGGGCCGGGGGCGGTGGAGCACGTCGAGGTGACGCCCTGCCGCACCAACGCGACGGCCAGCTCCCTGAGCCCGTCCCCGAGCCCGTCCCCGGCCCCGCCCGCCGACGCCTTCGACGACGCCTCCGCCCGCGCCTCCAATGGCGCCTCCGACGGTGCGATGATCTCGGCGACGCCGACGGCCCGCGTGCCGAGGACGCGGCCCGCGCGCGTGCGCAGCACGACGCGGGCGGTGGACGACAGCGCGAACCAGTTGTGCGCGGGGTTGTCCAGCGTCCACGGGTGCTCGGCCGAGTCGACGTCGATCAGGGCGAACCCGCGGCCGACGACCGCGCCGGCGACCTCGGCGACCGGCAGCGCCCCCGGCACGCGCACCGGCCAGCGCAGCCGCAGCAGCACGTCGGAGCCGTGGAAGTCGTCCACGTGCGTGGTGAGATCGACCCGGGGCAGCCCGTCCCAGAGGGTGATCTCCTGCGTGTAGGCGACCGATCCCGCCTTCTTCGACCCTACTTTCCCCGACACCGTGATCCGCCGGCCCGCCGGGCACTCGGCGACGGCGACCTCCGCGTGCGCTCCGGCAGAACCGGTCACCTCGCCGTTGGGCAGCAGGTGCCAGGGGCCCTCCCCGAAGCGCGGGTGCGCCGGGTGCTCGTCGTAGACGAGCAGTTCGTTGCCCACCCGCCCCTCCTGCAGCAGTTCGCGGCCCTCCACGACGAGGCTCGACACCGTCCCGCCGCGCTCGGGGTCGACCTCCACCGCGTGGGTGGCGTTCGCGATGCGGTTCCCCTCCCGTACGGCCCAGCCGATAGGGACGGGGTCGCCGGTCGGCGCCAGGCGGAACGTCCGGTAGCCGAGCGCGGGCACGTCGCGGGCGACGAAGACCGCGTCCACGGCGGCCAGGCTGCCGTCCGGGTGACGCTCGGGGTGCTCCAGCAGCAGCCCCGGCGCGGGCGGGTCGAGCACGACACCGTACGCCCCCGGCTCGGGCAGCGTCAGCCGCACGCGCACGAGGTCGGTCCTCGGCCAGGAGGAGGGATTCCAGACGACGACACCGGTCAGGCCCTCCCCCAGGCGGCGCAGCGACGCGTCGAGGACCCGCCCGCCCAGGTCGTACGCCTCCCGCCAGCCGGTCATCAGGTCCAGGTACACCTGGTCGGACTCCGAGCCGGTGACGGCGTCGTGGTGCGCGCCGTACGCGATCTGTCGCCAGGCCTTGTCGAGGGCGGCGTGCGGGTAGGGCGCGCCGAGGACGGCGGTGGCGACGGCGGCGAACTTCTCGGCGTCGGCGAGGCGCGTCTCGGCGTGCCGCTGGGCCTGCTTGGTGTCGGCGTACGACACGTCCTTGCCGGTGTAGATCGGGTTCATGTCCCGGGTCTGCGGTGTCAGCCGGACGCCCGCGGCGCGCACCGCCGCGAAGAAGTCCTTCGGCAGCCCGCAGACGAACCGGGGCGAGACGTAGCGCCGGTTCCAGTCGCGGTGGATCTCCGTGACCCACTTGTTGGGCGGGGTGTAGTCGGTGCCGACGGGCAGCAGCACGTTGCGGGTCGCCGCGACCTTCTTCAGCCGCAGGAACAGTTCGTAGACGGCGGCCTCGGCCTCCTCCAGGGACGGCGCCGAGTCCATCCACCACCCGGCGCTGTAGTGGGCGGGCATGTAGTGGGTCGGCACGCCCCGGCCTGACGGCGACAGCCACTCGAACTCCGACGGGAACTGCATCACCGACGGGTCGCCCCACCCTCCGCCGCGGAGCATCGGGCCCCACTGGTGGTACGGCCCGCGCGCCCATGAACTGGAGGTGAGCCCGGCGTCGGCGGCGAGGCCCGGGAACTGCGGGTCGTGCCCGAACGCGTCGAGCTGCCAGGCCGTCGCCGGGTCGCCGCCGAGCACGTCGCGCTGGAAGCCGATCCCGTGGACCATGTTGCGGATCGTCGCCTCCGGGCCGGTCAGGTTGGTGTTCGGCTCGTTGTACGTCCCGCCGACGATCTCCAGCCGGCCCTCGGCCAGCAGGCGGCGCAGGTAGGCCCGGTCTTCGGGGTGGGCGTTCCAGTAGGGCTTGAGGTAGTCGACCTCCGCCAGCACGAACCGGTACTCCGGCTCCCTGCGGGCCGTGTCCAGGTGGAGCCGGACGAGGTCGAAGCCCGCGTGCTGGAACTCCTGCCGGTGGGCCTGCGCGAGGCCGCCCGCCCGGTCCCAGGTGGCGGTGTAGGCGGCCTGGGTGTTCCACCAGACGGGGTCGTAGTGGAAGTGGGGGATCATCCAGACCGTCCAGCCCGGCTCGGCGACGACCAGTTCGCCGTCCGCCGCGCACCGTTCGCCGCCCGCGGTCGCCCGCACGGTGATCGGGACGCGGGCTCCCGGCGCCCGCGCCGGCCCCTCCGTCTCGACGGGCACCTCCACCAGCACCGTCGCGGGCCCCGGCTCCGTGGTCTCGCTGACGCCGGCCGTCCGCCGCCCGCGCGCTCCCGGGCCGCCGGCCTCGACCACCAGGGAGGATCCGTACGGCACCCCGGCGAGGGTGACGCGCACGACCTGGCGGGGGCCGCGGACGAACAGTTCGGTGGACTCGACGGCGGTGACGCGCATGCGCACCCCTAACCGCGGCCTCTCAGGGCGGCCTCTGGGGGACAGGTGACGGTCGGGACATCCCCCGTCCGCGCCGGCCTCACCCCTGCCGTCCCGGCCGGTCGTCCCGCCCCGGTGGCGCTTGGCCGCGCCGCGCCGTACGCTGACCATGATCAACGACTCAGAGGCCCTGCCGAGAGGAGACCGGACGGTGTCGGTGTGCGTGGCGATCCTGCAGGCCAAGCCCGAGCACGCGGAGGAGGTGGAGGCGACGCTCCGCGACATCGTCGACGCCACCCGGGACGAGAAGGGCGCCCTGACCTTCGTGATCCACCGGCAGGGTGCGGACAGGTTCATCGTCTACGAGAAGTACGCGGACGACGCCGCGCGCGACGCCCACTTCGGCACGCCGTACGTCTCGGGATTCGTGGCCCGGTTCGGAGAGCTGCTCGTGGCCGAGCCGCAGATCGAGTTCGCCGAGGAGCTGGGCGGCTTCACCCGGTGAGGCGGGCCGCGGGCGTGAAAGTTTCCCGGCGCACGGCTGGTGGCGCGTGTCCGTAGCCGACGTTGTTTGACCCGAAAATCCCTTGATTCCTACGGTCAGCAGGAATGTGAGGGAGGACCCATGACATCCCGGCTGAGATCCCCGTGGATCATCGCGCTCGTGACGCTGCTCGCCGCGGCGCTGGGCGCCGTCCCGGCCGCCGGCCGCGGCGTCGCACGGGCGGCGGACGCTCCCTACAAGGATCCGAGCCTGCCCGTGGCCACCCGGGTGGCCGACCTGCTGTCCCGGATGTCCCTCGACGACAAGGCCGGCCAGATGACCCAGGCCGACCGGGGCGCCCTGACCACGGTGTCCGACGTGGCGGCGTACCGGCTCGGCTCGATCCTGTCCGGCGGCGGCTCGGCTCCCTCTCCCAACACCCCGTCGTCCTGGGCCGACATGTACGACAACTTCCAGCGGCAGGCGTTGTCCACCCCGCTCGGCATCCCGATGATCTACGGAATCGACGCCGTGCACGGGCACAACAACGTCGTGGGCGCGACGATCTTCCCGCACAACATCGGGCTGGGCGCGACCCGCGACCCCGACCTGGTCGAACGGGTCGGCCGGGCGACCGCCGAGGAGGTCTCCGGCACCGGAATCGACTGGACCTTCGCCCCCTGCCTGTGCGTGGCCCGCAACGACCGCTGGGGCCGCACGTACGAGTCGTTCAGCGAGGACCCCCAGCTGGTCACGCAGATGACCACGATCGTGGACGGGTTCCAGAAGGCCGGGAACGCCTCCATCCTCGCCACCGCCAAGCACTACGTGGGCGACGGCGGCACCACGGGAGGCAGGGACCAGGGCAACACCGAGCTGAGCGAGGCCGACCTGCGGGCCATCCACCTCGCGCCGTTCAAGGCGGCCGTACAGCGCGGCGTGGGTAGCGTGATGGTCAGCTACAGCAGCTGGAACGGCGCCAGGATGCACGGCAACAAGTACCTGATCACGGACGTGCTGAAGGGCGAGCTGGGCTTCAAGGGCTTCGTGGTGACCGACTGGGCGGGCATCGACCAGCTCGACGGCCAGACCGGGTTCACCGCGAACGAGATCACCACCGCGATCAACGCGGGCGTCGACATGGTGATGGTGCCGAACGACTACAAGAAGTTCGTCTCGCTCCTGAAGCAGGAGGTGCAGGCGGGCCGCATCCCGACGTCGCGGATCGACGACGCCAACCGGCGCATCCTGACCAAGAAGTTCGAGCTCGGGCTGTTCGAGAAGCCGCTGACCGACCGCTCCTACACCTCCACCGTGGGCAGCGCCGCGCACCGGGCCGTCGCCCGCGAGGCCGTGCGCAAGTCGCTGGTGCTGCTGAAGAACGCGGGGGACGTGCTCCCGCTGGCGAAGACCGGCGGCAAGATCTTCGTGGCCGGCAAGAGCGCCGACGACATCGGCAACCAGAGCGGCGGCTGGACGATCAGCTGGCAGGGCTCGTCCGGGAACATCACCGGCGGCACCACGATCCTGCAGGGCATCCGCGACCTCGTCGGCTCGGGCGCCCAGGTCACCTACAACCGCGACGGCAGCGGCATCGACTCGTCCTACCGCGCGGCGATCGCCGTCGTCGGCGAGACGCCGTACGCCGAGGGCCAGGGCGACCGGACGGGGTCGATGGGCCTCGACTCCACCGACCTCGCGACGCTGCAGCGGCTCAAGGCGTCGGGCGTGCCGCTGGTCGTGGTGCTCGTCTCCGGCCGCCCGCTGGACATCGCGGGCCAGATCGACCAGTGGAACGCGCTGGTGGCGGCCTGGCTGCCGGGCACCGAGGGGCGCGGCGTGGCCGACATGCTGTTCGGCGACTCCGCCCCGAGCGGGCGGCTGCCGATGACCTGGCCGCGCAGTGCCGACCAGGAGCCGATCAACGACGGGGACGGCAAGGACGCCCTGTTCAAGTACGGCTACGGGCTCGACTACACGGTCCCGCCGCCGCACTCCCCGTCCCCGTCCCCGTCCCCGTCACCGTCGCCCAGCCCTTCGCCCAGCCCGTCCCCGTCCCCTTCTCCGTCCCTGTCGCCCAGCCCGTCGCCGTCGCCGAGCGTCAGCCCGTCGGCCGGCGGATGCGTGGTGACCTACCGGACGAACGACTGGGGCGGCGGATTCACCGCGGACGTCACGATCACGAACAGGTCGTCCAGCGCCGTGAACGGCTGGCGGCTCCAGTGGACGTACGCGGGGAACCAGAAGATCACCGGCTACTGGAACGCGGTCGTCACCCAGTCGGGCCAGCAGGTCACGGCGTCGAACGCCTCCTACAACGGGACGATCGGCGCGAACGGCGGCACCGCGAGCTTCGGCTTCCAGGGCACCTACAGCGGTGCCAACGCCACCCCCGCCGCGTTCACGCTGAACGGCGCGGCCTGCGCCACCGGGTGACCGGCCGCGCCGCGCCGTAGTCCGACCGCCCGCCGCTCGGGGTCCAGGAGGAGACATCCCCCTGGGCCCCGGCCAGCAGGCCATGATCCGTCGGGCACGACCGTGTGGCGCGGCCTTCCGGGGTGTTCAGAACGTCTGCCCGAGGGCGATGCCCGCTCCCACGGTGAACAGGACGACGCCCAGCGCGAGGAAGATCCCGCCGAGCAGCGTGCCGCTCCCCACCGCGCTGTCGATGCGGATCCGGGTGGGCTTCGCCGGGTCGTACAGCACCGGCACCTCCTCGCCGGGCCGCGCGGGCGGCGGGTTGCTCCCGTACGTGCTCTCGGCCTCGACCTGCTGGCCGTACAGGGTGACGAAGCGAATGGTCGGGTAGTAGACGGTGCCGTCGTCGGAATGGCTCGCCCGCAGCCCCACGACGAGGCCGCTGGCGCGATGCGCCCGGCGGCGGAACTCCCGGGCGTTGACCGTGATCCCTCCGCCGATGAGGCCGAAGACGAGTCCGAGGCCGGACAGGATCAGAGTGATAAGAGCGGTTTGTGACACGCACCGGACTCTAGGACGCCTGGCTTGACATCCGCTTGCACCCCTTTCGCCCGCCTTCCCCGGGCACCGCCCGGGGCGGCCGGGTCAGGGGCGCAGCCGCATGAGCGCCTCGGCCACGGCGACCACGGGCTCGCCGAGGTCGAACCGGCTGAACAGGTGGATCTGCTCCCCCGCGTCGATCTCCAGCAGTTCCGTGGTCAGGCCGTACCTGCGGTTGGTGTTCACCCGGATGCGGTCGACGTCGTTCCAGGAGATCCGCTCCCTGCCGCCGAGCCCGCTGACGACCAGCCCGTCCTCCCCCGCCGTGAGCCGTACGGGTGCCACCAGGTCGCGTCCGGCCAGCACGGCGAAGCCCAGGGCGGCCACACCGGCGAGGAACAGCAGCCAGCCGTCGCCGGTGAGCGCCAGCACGGCGCACAGCACGGCGCCGGCGGCCTTCAGCGCGACGATCCCCCGGGGCACCCGCCACTCGTGCCGCGTCTCCTGAACATCCGCCATCGGGGCAGCGTAACGAATCAGGGGTCCTCTCGCCGCCCCCACCGGACACGACCCCGGGGCCCGGGGCGAGGCACGGCCCCGGGCCACGACTCCGGGCCCCGGTCTCGGGCGAGGCCCGCGAGGCGGAGGCCTTGGCCCGAGGCATAGCCCCCGGTCTCGGTCTCGGTCTCGGCCTCGGATCGATTCGCGAGACCGGGTCCCGCTCCGGGCCACGACACGCTCCGTGCCACCCAGGGCCGATCGTTCCGGGGCGGCGCGGCTCAGGGGCCCTCGTCCTCCACGTGCATCGCCTGCTCCTCGGCGGTGTATCCGCCGAAGTCCGGCCCCACGTCCTCGGCGATCATGTCCTTCTCGGTGTCCACGCCCATGCCGCCGTCGGGGTCGACGAGCCGCCCGGCCCGGCCCGGCTCGTCGGTGCCGTACCTGCCCGCCTGGGCCAGGTCAACGGTGGCGTAGCCGTCGGGGTCCTCCGACCCGTACCCGCCGGCCTCGTCCCCGGTCAGCTCCTCGTACTCGTCGTACGGCCGCTCGCCGCCCTCGGCGCCCGTTTCACTGCCCGCATCAGGGCCGTCATCGGGGCCGAAGCGCACGTCGGTGTCCGGGACCTCGCGGGACAGGCGGAGGTCGAGGGACTCACCCTCGCGCATCTCGTTCGGGGTGGTGCCGTACTCGTCGAGGCCAAGGGGCCGGTCGCCGGGCAGCGGCATCTCCTGCGGGTCGGCCGCCCACTGCTGCTCGGGTGTGCCCTCCTGCAGGTCCGGAATGCCTTCATCCTCGAACCGCGACCGCGGATCGGGCTGTGGTCTGTTCTCTCTCATACCGGCCCCATGCCCCGCCGTACGGTCCTTAGGCAGGTCTCCCGGCAGTCCGCCCGGGCGGTCCGCCGGTCCGTCAGGTGACGGGCACGATCTCGGCCCGCCGCAGCTCGCCCCCGGCGATGTCGAGCAGGCCGATCGTGCCGTGCGGCTGGCGGCGGCGGTCGGTGGGCGAGCCGGGGTTGAACACCCGCACCCCGTCGCCGGTCAGGTCCATCGGGATGTGGGAGTGGCCGTAGACGACGAGATTCGCGCCGGGGAAGCGGCGCCGCATCCGGGCGGTCCGCCCGGTGGTCTGGCCGCTGTCGTGGATCATCCCCACCCGCAGGCCGCCGAGGTCGAGTTCGAGCGTCTCGGGAGCCCCCCAGGCCGCCACGTCCGGGCTGTCGTTGTTGCCCAGCACCGCGCGTACCGGCGCGTAGGCCGACAGCTCCACCAGCACCTCCGCCGTGCAGACGTCGCCGGCGTGCAGGATCAGGTCCGCCCCCCGCAGGTGCCGCGCGACGGCGGGCGGGCACGACTTCCAGCGCCGGGGAGCGTGGGTGTCCGCCAGCACGACGACCTTCATCTCTCCATCTTCACCCGCGAGAAGAGGTGCCAAGCGACGTATTCCGGGAATAGAAAGGCAGGTCCCCGACAACCCTCGGCCCGCACCCCCAATGCCGGTTCCCCGCCGGCGCCGTTCGGGAGGACATATGAGCAGGCAGATCGCCGACGGCTTCCAAGCCCCCACGCTGACCGAGCTGGAGGCGCGCGTGCGCGGGCTGGAAAGCCAGGTCGCCCGCCTCACCCAGCTGGTCAAGGAGCTGTCCGGGCAGAGCGGCGACACCCGCTGAGCCGACGAAGGGCCGCGCGAAGCTCCGCGGAGACCCCGGGAAACGAGGCGTCCCCGCCAGGCGGGGCCTGACGGGGACGCAGGGGTGAGTTATGCGCCAGACGCGGTGTCACGCGCCGCGTACGGAGGCGGCACTCGCACGGACGCGGTGCTCACGCACCGCCGCACCGCCCTTCGCGCCGCGCACGGCTCCGCTCGCGGCGCTGTTCGCGCCACGAACGGCGCCACTCGTAGTACCACGTTCGGCACCACGTTCGGCACCGCTCGCGGCGCCGTCCCGCGAGACCGCGCCGCGCGCCGGCTCTCCCGAGCCCTCACCGGCCGGGACGGGCGGCACCCGGCCGTAGTTCTCGCGCCCGGTGCTCGCCGCCAGCACGCCCAGCGCGACGAGGGTCACGACCGCGATCGTCACCAACGCACCGAGCGCGAGCACCGCCACCGCCGCCAGGGAGACCACGGCTCCCAGCAGCTCCACCATTCCGATTCCTCCAGAGGTCGACCCCGATACGGCACTCCAGTGACCGGCGGTCCAATCACCGGCCATGCGGTAGGAGCGGAAAAATTGCCGAGTATTGGTGCCTTGCCCCGTTTGGAGGGCGCTCATACCTTACTGATCGGTCACCGGGGAGCGCCCCATGGGCAGGTTGTCGAGCCTGCGCAGGATGACCCCCTCTCGTAAGGCCCACGGGCAGATCTCCAGGACCGGCAGCTCGAAGAGGTCCATCGCGGCGTCCGCGACGATCGCCCCGGCGAGCAGCTGCCCGGCCCGCCCTTCGGACACGCCGGGCAGCTCCGCGCGCCGGGCCGCCGGCATCCCGGCCAGCCGGGCCGTCCACTCCACCAGGTGCTCGTGCGTCAGCGTCCGCCTGACGTACGGCCCCTCGGTCGAGGACGCCGCCCCCGCGATCCGGGCGAGCTGGCGGAACGTCTTGGAAGTCGCGACCGCGTGGTCCGGCCTGCCGTACTTGGTCACCGTTCCGACGGTCCGGGCGATCTCCGTGCGGACGTGCCGCCGCAGCGTCCGTACCTCCTCGGGGCCGGGCGGGTCGGCGGTGAACCAGTCGCGGGTGAGCCGTCCCGCGCCGAGCGGGAGCGACACGGCGACGTCCGGCTCCTCGTCGATGCCGGAGGCGATCTCCAGCGAACCGCCCCCGATGTCGGTGACCAGCAGCCGTCCCGAGGACCAGCCGAACCAGCGGCGCACGGCCAGGAAGGTCAGCCGGGCCTCGTCGTCGCCCGACAGCACCTGGACGTCCACCCTGGTCTCGGCCTTGATGCGGGCCAGCACGTCCACGCCGTTGACCGCGTCGCGCACGGCGGAGGTGGCGAAGGCCACGAGGTCCTCCACGCCCTTGTCCTCCGCGATGCGGGCGGCCTCCCGCACGAAGGCCCGCAGCCGCGCGGCCCCCTCCTCACCGAGCCTGTTCCCGTCGACGAGGTGCTCGGCCAGGCGCAGCTCCTCCTTGTGCGAGAAGGCGGGCAGTGGCCTTGCTCCCTGGTGCGCGTCCATGACCAGCAGGTGCACCGTGTTGGAACCGACGTCCAGGACTCCGAGTCGCATGCCCTGACCGTACAGCCTGCTCCCGGCCGCGCCCGCGCACGGCTGATCATTCGGCGGCGACGCCGGCGGCACCTTTCCGATCACTCCGGACCGCACCGCGTCGTGCCCCCCGGCCGTGCGCTCCGGCGGGAGGTGGCGAAGGGGCGGCCCGGCCTCCTCACCCACCCGCGGCGCGCCCTCCGTGAGCGGCGTGGGCCATTCCGGTTCGACCCATGTGCGGCGGGTAGTGGCACGCCGATCGGGCGACGGAGCCCGATCGGCGAGGGAGCGGCGGCATGAGCGTCAGGCAGCGGTACGGCGGCCTGTCCGGCGGCAGGCCCGGTGACCGGCTCGGCGGGACGTCGGGCGGCTGGTCGAGGGACTGGTCCGGCGGCTGGGCCAGGGGGTGGGCGGGCGGCCGCTTCGGCCGCCGCTTCGGGCGCAGGGGCAGGCGGCTGCGCGCGACGGCGAGAGAGGCATTCGGCTGGGAACAGCTGCGCCCGGGACAGCAGGAGGCGATGGAGCACCTGCTCGCCGGGCGGGACGTGCTGCTCGTGATGCCGACCGGCGGCGGCAAGTCCGCCGTCTACCAGGTGCCCGGCCTGCTGCTCGACGGCCCGACGATCGTCGTCTCACCGCTCATCGCCCTGCAGCGCGACCAGGTCATGAGCCTGCTCAAGGCGGGGGCCGCGGGCGCGGTGGCGGTCAACTCGGCCGGTTCCGTGGAGGCGGGCCTCGATCAGGTCACCGCCGGGAACGCCGAGTACGTGTTCCTGTCGCCCGAGCAGCTCGCCAAGCCCGAGGTGGTGGAGCGCCTGGCCGCGGCCCGGCCCTCGCTGATCGCGGTGGACGAGGCGCACTGCGTCTCCTCCTGGGGGCACGACTTCCGGCCGGAGTACCTGCGCCTGGCCAAGGTCATCGAGCGTCTGGGTCACCCTCCGGTCATCGCGATGACGGCCACCGCCGCGCCCACGGTCCGCGAGGAGATCGTCGAGTCGCTGGGCCTGACCGGGGCGCAGCAGATCGTCCGGGGTTTCGACCGCCCGAATCTCCATCTGGAGGTGCGGCGGTTCGTCGGCGAGGACGACAAGCGCACCGCCCTGGCCGACCACGCCGCCGGGCTGGAGGGGGTCGGGCTGGTCTACGTGGCGACGCGGCGGCAGGCTGAGGAGTACGCCGACCTGCTGAAGGAGCGGGGCCGCCGGGCCGAGGCCTACCACGCGGGGATGAAGACCACCGAACGCCGAAGCATCCACGAGCGGTTCCAGGACGACGACCTGGACACCGTCGTGGCGACGTCGGCGTTCGGGATGGGGATCGACAAGCCCGACGTGCGTTACGTGCTGCACGCGGCGCCGCCCGAGTCGATCGACTCCTACTACCAGGAGATCGGGCGGGCCGGGCGGGACGGCAACCCGGCCGAGGTCGTGCTGTTCTACCGGCCGGAGGACCTCGGGTTGCGCAGGTTCTTCGCGGGCGGCCGGGCGGACGGCGACCTGATCCGGCGCGTCGCGACGCTGGTCCGCGAGCACGGCGGCGAGGTGGACGCCGCGGAGCTGCGCGAGCTGCTCAGCGTGGGAGCCGCCAAGCTCGCCTCGCAGGTCAACCTGCTGGAGCGGACCGGCGCGGTCGAGGTCGCCCACGGCGGCGCGCTGCGGTACGTCCCCGGCGGCCCGCCGCCGGACGAGGCCGCCGCCCGCGCGGTGGAGCTCGACGACCTCAGGCACCGGATGGAGGACTCCCGGCTGGAGATGATGCGCGGCTACGCCGAGACGACCGGATGCCGCCGCCGTTTCCTGCTGGAGTACTTCGGCGAGCCGTACGAGCGGGCGTGCGGCGACTGCGACACCTGCCGGTCCGGGACGGTGGCCGCGCCGGCGGCCGGCGACGGCCCGTTCCCCATGCACGCGAACGTCCGGCACGCCGAATGGGGACACGGCATCGTGATGAGCCGGGAGCAGGACCGGATCACGGTGCTGTTCGACTCGGTGGGCTACAAGACGCTGGCGCTCGGGGTCGTCGACGAGCTGCTCGAAGTGCTCTGATCCGCCCCCGGCCCGGCAGCGCACGGCAGGGCACGGTGCCGCACGGCGCAAACATTACTCCCCGTGTCCACACCGCCACTTGCGGTGGTTTCGCCGCCTGCCGAGACTCGAAGACGGAGGCAGTGGGGGGTGGTACCGGTGCGGGAGACGATCGGCTCCGGCGAGACGTGGCCGTTCAGGTGCCTGCGCTGCCTGCTGGTCTGGGAGGTGGAGTACGTCGTCCGCCGCACCGGCGACGGGCAAGGCGGCGAGCACGGGGACAAGCACGTGGACGACGTCGCGGTGTGGACCCGGGAGGGCGTCGCCGTCCAGCCGCCCTGGTCCGGGACGACCTGCCCCCGGTGCGGATGCGGCACCGTGACCACCTTCCCCACCGGCTACCTGACCCGCTGAGAGCGCCGTACGGCGGCGTCTCTAGCCGACGTGGACCTGGGGGCGGCGGGAGAGGTCGGGCTCGGCCTTGCGGATGACCTCCCGGGTGAGCGGCGGCACGTCCCCGCCGCCGAAGATCAGATAGCGCAGCAGGGCGCCGACGGGGTTGCCCTCCGCCCAGTGGAAGTACACGTGCGGCCGCTTGCCGGTCAGGTCCCGCAGGTGGAACAGGACCGCGGCGATCGTGTTGGCCACGGCGGGGCTCTCCACCTTGAGCACCTGGTAGCCGTGCCGCTCCTCCCCCGCGACGCGCAGTTCCGACTCGAACTCCGAGGCGTCGCTGAGCGTGACCTCCAGGAAGATCATGCACTCGTCCTCGGGCAGGTGGTGGTACTCGCGCGTCTCGCGGTCCTTGTCCTCGTACTCGGCCGGGTCGCGGGCGTCCGGCTCGTTGGCGATCAGCCGCAGCTCCCCGCCGACGCCCAGCACGAACCTCCTCGCCGTCTCGTCGAGCTCGACCCGGGTGGCGCGCAGCTCGGTCGACCGGGTGGCCCGCGAGATCAAGGACGTCGCGACGATCGCGACGACGAACAGCAGGGCGATCTTCAGTCCGTCCGGCCGCTCCCTGATGTTCTCCACGGTCGCGTAGCCCAGGACGAGCGAGATCAGGCCGTAGGCGGCCGCGGCGACCGGACGGCTCTCCCGGTAGGCGGTGATGGTCACGGCCGCCGCGGCCGAGAGGATCAGCGCCAGCACCCCGGTGGCGTACGCGCCGCCCTGGGCCTCCACCTGGGCGCCGAACAGGAGCGTGATGCCGAACGCGACAGCGGTGAACACCAGCACCAGGGGCCGTACGGCACGGGCCCAGTCGGGCGCCATGCCGTATCTGGGCAGGTAGCGGGGGACGATGTTGAGCAGCCCGGTGAGCGCCGACGCGCCCGCGAACCACAGGATCGCGATCGTGCTGAGGTCGTAGGCCGTGCCGAACCAGTCGCCCAGGAGACGATGGGCCAGGTAGGCGAGCGCACGCCCGCCGGCCTTGCCGCCCTCCCGGAACTCGGCGGCCGGGATGAGGACGGTGGTCGCGACGCTGCTGGCGAGCAGGAACACGCTCATGACCAGCGCGGCGGTCGTCAGCAGGCGGCGGGCGCCGGCGATCCGCTGCCGCAGGTCGCCGTCGATCTGCGGCATCACCGCGACGCCGGTCTCGAACCCCGACAGGCCGAGGGCCAGCTTCGGCAGCACGAGCAGCGACATGCCGACCATCGCGAGCGGGCCCGCGTGCTCGGCCGTCAGCGCGCCGTGCCAGTCCGCCACCAGGTCCGGGTGGGTGACCACCTCGCGCAGCGCGACCGCCACGACCACCGTGTTCAGCACGAGATACGCCCCCACGAGGACCACCGCCAGCCCGATGGCCTCACTGAAGCCACGCAGGAAGATCCCGCCGAGGATGGCGATCAGCACCAGCGTGATGACGACCCGCTGCCCGGCGAGGGCCTTGGGAAAGAACGGGTTCTCGATCAGGTGCGCGGTCGCGTCAGACGCCGACAGCGTGATGGTGAACACGAACGCGGTGGCGACGAAGCCCAGCAGCACGAGCACGAGGAGCTTGCCCCACCACCTCGGCAGCAGCCGCTCCAGCATCGCGATGGACCCCATGCCGTGCGGGCTGTGCTCGGCGACCGCACGGTAGGTGGGCAGGGCGCCGAACAGGGTGAGTGCCACCAGCAACGCCGTCGCGATCGGCGACAGCGCCCCCGCCGCCAGGGCGGCGATGCCCGGCTGATAGCCGAGCGTGGAGAAGTAGTCGACCCCGGTGAGGCACATCACCTGCCACCACGGGTGGCGGCTGCCCGGCTGCCCGGCATGGGAGCCCGCCGTCCCCTGGTCGTGCTGAAGGCCCTCCAGTAACCAGGCGCGGAGCGGCCCGCTCCCGCCCTCCGTCTCCTGCCGCGCGGACGTCGCCACTCCGGCTCACCTTCTCGTCGGCCCCCGGGGATTCGGGAGCGGCGGGACAGACGATAGCGGGGCCCGTGCGCGTCCGCGCGGAGTTGTCCACAGCGGCGGCCGGGCCGGACGCCGCTGTGCCGGTCGTCCACAGGAGGACCGAGAGTGTCGGCCGGATCCGGCAGAATGAAGCTCCCCGGACAGGGCCGGCCCGGGGAGGGCGAGCCCGGAAGAAGGCGGATCAGGATCGTGACGACGTCCATTCAGCGGCGGATCGCCGAAGAGCTCGGTGTGCGCGAGAGCCAGGTGGCCTCGGCGGTCGACCTGCTCGACGGCGGTGCCACCGTGCCGTTCATCGCCCGCTACCGCAAGGAGGCGACCGGTGCGCTGGACGACGCCCAGCTGCGCGCGCTGGAGGAGCGCCTGCGCTACCTGCGCGAGCTGGAGGAGCGGCGCGCGGCCATCCTCGAGTCGATCCGGTCCCAGGGCAAGCTCGACGAGGCCCTGGAAGCCCGCATCATGGAGGCCGACTCGAAGGCCCGGCTGGAGGACATCTACCTGCCCTTCAAGCCCAAGCGCCGGACCAAGGCGCAGATCGCCAGGGAGCTCGGGCTGGAGCCGCTGGCCGACGCGCTGCTCGCCGATCCCTCGCTCGACCCCCAGGCGACCGCCGGGGCGTACGTGCGCGAGGGCGTGGCCGACGCCGCCGCGGCGCTGGAGGGGGCCAGGGCGATCCTGGTCGAGCGCTTCGCCGAGGACGCCGACCTGATCGGCGACCTGCGCGAGCGCATGTGGAGCCGGGGCCGGCTGGTCTCGCAGGTCCGGGAGGACAAGCAGGAGGCGGGGGCCAAGTTCTCCGACTACTTCGACTTCTCCGAGCCGTTCACGCGGCTGCCCTCCCACCGGATCCTCGCGATGTTCCGGGGGGAGAAGGAGGAGGTCCTCACCCTCACGCTCGACCCGGAGGCCGAGGAGCCGAACGACTACGAGGCGCGGATCGCGCGGCGGTTCGGCGTCGCCGACCTGGGCCGCCCCGCCGACAGGTGGCTGCTCGACACCGTCCGCTGGGCCTGGCGGACGCGGGTCCTGGTGCACCTCGGCATCGACCTGCGCACCCGCCTGTGGCAGGCGGCCGAGGAGGAGGCCGTGCGCGTGTTCGCGGCCAACCTGCGCGACCTGCTGCTGGCCGCCCCCGCCGGGGCCCGGCCCACGATGGGCCTCGACCCCGGGCTGCGCACCGGCGTGAAGGTCGCGGTGGTCGACGGCACCGGCAAGGTCGTGGCGACCGAGACCATCTACCCGCACGAGCCCAGGCGGCAGTGGGACCAGTCGCTCGCCGTGCTCGCCCGGCTGGCGACCGAGCACAACGTGGAGCTGGTGGCCATCGGCAACGGCACGGCCTCGCGGGAGACCGACAAGCTCGCCGGGGAGCTCGTCAGGCACCTGCCGCAGCTCACCAAGATCGTGGTCTCCGAGGCCGGGGCCTCGGTGTACTCCGCCTCGGCCTACGCCTCGCAGGAACTTCCCGGTCTCGACGTCTCGCTGCGCGGCGCGGTCTCGATCGCGCGGCGGCTGCAGGACCCGCTGGCCGAACTGGTCAAGATCGACCCCAAGTCGATCGGCGTCGGGCAGTACCAGCACGACGTGTCCGAGGTGAAGCTGTCGCGTTCGCTCGACGCGGTGGTGGAGGACTGCGTGAACGCCGTGGGGGTGGACGTCAACACCGCCTCCGCTCCCCTGCTGACCCGGGTCTCCGGCATCGGCGCCGGGCTCGCGGAGAACATCGTCGCCCACCGGGATGCCAACGGCCCGTTCCGCTCCCGCACGGGGCTGAAAGGGGTGCCGCGGCTCGGCCCGAAGGCGTTCGAGCAGTGCGCGGGCTTCCTCCGCATCCCTGGCGGGGACGACCCGCTCGACGCCTCCAGCGTGCACCCCGAGGCGTACCCGGTGGTGCGCCGCATCCTCGACTTCTCGAAGAGCGACCTGCGCACGCTGATCGGCAACACCTCGGCGCTCCGCACGCTGAAGCCGTCCGACTTCGTCGACGACACCTTCGGTCTGCCCACCGTCACCGACATCCTCAAAGAGCTGGAGAAGCCCGGCCGCGACCCCCGGCCCGCGTTCAAGACCGCCACGTTCAAGGAGGGCGTCGAGAAGCCGTCCGACCTGTCTCCCGGGATGATCCTGGAGGGCGTCGTCACCAACGTCGCCGCGTTCGGGGCGTTCGTGGACGTCGGCGTGCACCAGGACGGCCTCGTCCACGTGTCCGCCATGTCCAACTCGTTCGTGAAGGACCCGCGCGAGGTGGTCAAGCCCGGCGACATCGTGCGGGTCAAGGTGCTCGATGTGGATCTCCAGCGCAAGCGCATCTCCCTGACGCTGCGCCTGGACGACGAGACGGCGGGCAACGGCCGCAGGGGCGGCCCCGGCGGCGAGTCCCGCGACGGCTCACGCGACGACCGGCCGAACGGCCGCCGCGGCCAGGGCGGGCAGAACCAGTCCCGCCAGGGCCAGCCCCGCCAGGGCGGCGGCCGAGGTGGGTCGGGCCAAGGTGGAGGCCAGGGTGGAGGCCGTGGTTCGGGCGGGGCACCGGCCGGCGGAGCCATGGCCGAGGCCCTCCGCCGGGCCGGTCTCGGCGACTCCGGCGGCGACCGCCGCTCCCGCTGACGAGGGCATCCCCGCCCACGAGTGGCGCATTCACTGACCAGCGCCGCTCTCACTGACGACGGGTCTCCCACTCCTGAGCGGCGCTGTCACTGACCGGCGCCGCTCCCGCTGACGAGGGCACTCCGCCTCACGAGCGGCGCCCCTACTGACGAACGCCGTTCGCGCTGAGAGCGGCAGGCCGCTCTCAGCAGCGGCGGCGCCCTGCCGACGAACGGCTGCCGCACCTCCGCTGCCCGTCCGGCCCCACACACGGGAGCCTCCCCCTTCCCCGCTCGCCACTTGTGGTGGTGCGGGAGGAGGTGACGAGGGTTCGGCGTCGCGCCGGCGGCGGGGGTGCCATCGTCCAGGCTCCTGGAGGTCCGCGCGGGAGGCGCTGTCGGGCGTCAACGGTGGCGGGGGGGTGCCATCGGCCGGGCTCCCGGCGGTCCGCGCGGGAGGCGCTGTCGGGCGTCAACGGTGGCGGGGGGGTGCCATCGGCCGGGCTCCCGGCGGTCCGCGCGGGAGACACCAGCGGGGATCAACGGCCGCGGGGGGTGCCGTCGGCCGGGCTCCCGGCGGTCCGCGCGGGAGACACCAGCGGGGGTCAACGGCCGCGGGGGGCACCGTCGGCCGGGCTCCCGGCGGTCCGCGCGGGAGACGCCGCCGGGGTCGGCGGGGTCGTGAGCAGGTCCGCGAGCACGGCGGCGAGGGCCGCGACACCGGCGAGGCAGTCGGACTCCTCCGCGTGCTCCCGCGGCGAGTGGGAGACGCCGGTGGGGTTGCGGACGAACAACAGCGCGGCCGGGACCTCGGCGGAGAGGATGCCCGAGTCGTGTCCCGCGCCCGTGGGCAGCGTGGGCGCGCCGCCGAGGACGCGGACGGCACGCTCGCGCAGCGCTCCGTCGAACGTCACGACCGGGGTGTAGGACTCCCGGGTCACCTCGGCCCCCGTCGCCGCCCGCGCCGTCTCCTCGACGAGCCTGTCCAGGACATCCGGGTCGGGCGCCCGGCCGTCGAGCCAGGCGGTCACCCGCGAGGGGATGGCGTTGGTTCCGTTGGGCTCCACCCTGATCCGGCCGAAGGTGGCCAGGGCTCCCAGGCGCCCGGCCTCGGCGCGAGCCGCCAGCACGGCCGCCGCGTAGGACGGCATGGGATCACGCCGGTCCTCCATCCTGGTGGTCCCCGCGTGGTTGGCCTCGCCGCGGAAGTCGAAGCGCCAGCGGCCGTGCGGCCAGATGGCGGAGGCGACGCCCACCCGGTGCGGGGTGCCGGCGAGGTGACGGCCCTGCTCCACGTGCAACTCCACGAACACGCCGACGCGGGCGAGGCGCTCGTCGTCGCGCCCCACGGCCTCCGGATCGCGCCCGGCCCGCTCCATGGCCGCCGCGAGGGAGACGCCGTCCGCGTCGCGCAGCGCCAGGGCGGCATCCGGCGCGACGGCCCCGGTCATCAGCCGCGATCCCAGGCAGGCCAGGCCGAACCGGGCGCCCTCCTCCTCGGTGAAGTTCACCAGGGCCAGCGGCCGCCGCGGACGAAGGCCGCGGGCCCGCAGCGCGTCGAGCGCCGCGAAGGCCCCCACCACCCCCAGCGGGCCGTCGTACGCTCCTCCGTCGGGCACCGAGTCGAGGTGCGACCCGGTGACCACGGCGTCGCCCGCCGCCGGGTCGCCCAGCCAGGCCCACTGGTTGCCGTTGCGGTCGGTCTCGTACGCCAGCCCTCGCGCCCGGGCCTGCCCGGCGAACCAGGCACGGCAGTCGGCGTCGGCCGCCGTCCACCCGTGCCGTCGGTAGCCACCGGTCCCGGCGTCCAGCCCGATGGGCAGCAGGTCACGCCACATCGCGCGGAACCCGTCCCCGGCCTCCTCCGCGATCTCCGCCTGCCATGCCGCCTGCCCTCCGTGCCGCCACGCGGGGTCGTCGACGCCGCCCGGGCCCGCGGCTTGGTCAGGCGCGGGCATCGGGGTGCTCCGTCTCCGCCATCGGGACCCGCACGCCGCGCTCACGCGCGACCTCCGCGGCCCGGTCGTACCCGGCGTCCACGTGCCGGATCACGCCCATGCCGGGGTCGTTGGTCAGCACCCGCCGGATCTTCTCGCCGGCCAGCGGTGTGCCGTCGGCGACGGTGACCTGCCCGGCGTGGATGGAACGGCCAATGCCGACCCCGCCGCCGTGGTGGATCGACACCCAGGACGCGCCCGAGGCCACGTTGACCATGGCGTTCAGCAGCGGCCAGTCGGCGATCGCGTCGGAGCCGTCCAGCATCCCCTCCGTCTCCCGGTACGGCGAGGCGACCGACCCGCAGTCGAGGTGGTCGCGGCCGATGACGAGGGGAGCCGAGACCTTCCCGGAGGCGACGAGGTCGTTGAACCGCTCCCCCGCGCGGTCGCGCTCGCCGTACCCCAGCCAGCAGATGCGCGCGGGCAGGCCCTGGTAGCGCACCCGCTCCCCCGCCATCCGGATCCACCGCGCCAGTGGTTCGTTGTCCGGGAAAAGATCGAGAACGGCGCGGTCGGTCGCGGCGATGTCGGCCGGATCTCCGGACAGCGCCGCCCAGCGGAACGGGCCCTTGCCCTCGCAGAACAGCGGCCGGATGTAGGCGGGCACGAACCCGGGGAAGTCGAACGCCCGCGTGTACCCGGCGAGGCTCGCCTCCCCCCTGATCGAGTTGCCGTAGTCGAAGACCTCCGCGCCGGCGTCCTGGAAGCCGACCATCGCCTCGACGTGCCGGGCCATCGACTCCCGGGCCCGCCGGGTGAAGCCCTCGGGGTCTTTCCGCGCCATCGCCGCCATGTCCTCGAACGCGACGCCCAGCGGCAGGTACGCCAGGGGGTCGTGGGCGCTGGTCTGGTCGGTGACGACGTCGATCTCCGCGCCGCGCGCCAGCAGGGCGGGCACGGCCTCGGCCGCGTTGGCCACCACGCCGATCGACAGCGGGCGCCGCGCGTCCCTGGCCTCGTACGCCAGGCGTAGCGCCTCGTCCAGGCCGTCGGCGCGCACGTCCAGGTAGCCGTGGCCGATGCGGCGCTCGACGCCGCGCGGGTCGCAGTCGACGCAGAGGGCCACGCCGCCGTTCATGGTCACGGCCAGCGGCTGCGCGCCGCCCATGCCGCCCAGCCCGGCGGTGAGGGTGATCGTCCCCGCGAGGCTGCCGCCGAACCTCTTGGCCGCGACCGCGGCGAATGTCTCGTACGTGCCCTGCAGGATCCCCTGGGTGCCGATGTAGATCCACGAACCGGCGGTCATCTGGCCGTACATCGTGAGCCCGAGCTGTTCCAGCCGCCGGAACTCGGGCCACGTCGCCCAGTCGCCGACCAGGTTGGAGTTGGCGATGAGCACCCGGGGAGCCCACTCGTGGGTGGTCATCACCCCGACGGGGCGGCCCGACTGCACCAGCAGCGTCTCGTCGGCGCGCAGAGCGGTGAGCTCCCGCACGATCGCGTCGAAGGAGGGCCAGTCGCGGGCCGCCCTGCCACTGCCGCCGTAGACGACGAGCCGTTCCGGATGCTCGGCGACCTCGGGGTCGAGGTTGTTCATCAGCATCCGCAGGGCCGCCTCCTGCGGCCAGCCGCGCGCGTTCAGGGTGGCGCCGCGGGGAGCCCGGACGGGGCCACGGCCGGCCACCGGATCGGGGGCCGGATCGGGGGCCGGCGTGAAGGTCCGGCCTGTGGTCCGGGGCGAGGTGCTGTCGTCGTCGGTCACGAGTGCTCCTTCCGCCTGCGCGCCGGCCTCGCCTGTCCTGTCCGGCGGGTCCGGTCTCACGCTCTCGGTCCTCCCTACCCTGCCCCGTTCCCCTTGTTGTGCGGTGAGCGGGACGGCGCGAAACACAACGGGGGAGACATTCCAAGGCCGGCCGCCCCGGCCGACGCCCGCTCGCGCGGCCGGTCACGTCTCTGCGGCGGACCGGTCCGTACGGTCTCGTTCATGGCGTGGTCGTCCACAGACGGGAGACGCGGTGCGCGCGCGGGCGCCGGAATTGCCTAGGCTGATCGGCAGAACCCAGCAAGGAGATTGCCGTTGAAGACCGGTGGACAGAAGAACGGTGCGTGGGGCCGTCGTGTGGGCCTGCTCGCGGGAGCGGCGGCCCTGGCGGCCGTCGGATGGACGTTGCGGGAGGTTCCCGCCGCGCTGGGGGCGCGACCGTCGGGCGAGCGGGCTCAGCGGGTGCGCCGCTCCAAGCAGTTCAGCGACGGCGCGTTCCGCAACACGGCGCCCACGTCGATCCTCCCGCCCGGGACGTCCCGGCAGGTCGTGCGTGACCTGCTGTTCGGCAAGGCCCCGCGCAAGCCCCGGCTGCCGGTGCCGCTGGTGACCCCGGGTGCGTCCGCCGGAGGAGACCTCGACGCGATCTGGTACGGCCACTCCTCGGCTCTGATCGAGATCGAGGGCCGGCGGGTGCTGCTCGACCCGGTGTGGAGCGAGCGCTGCTCGCCGGCGTCGTTCACCGGGCCCCGTCGTCTGCATCCTCCGCCGGTGCCGGTGTACGAACTGCCCGAACTCGACGCGATCGTCATCTCGCACGACCACTACGACCATCTCGACATGGCCACGGTGCGCCTGCTGACCCGGACGCAGACCGCGCCGTTCCTCGTGCCGCTGGGCGTGGGCGCCCACCTGGAGCGGTGGAAGGTGCCGGCGTCGCGGATCGTCGAGCTGGACTGGGACGAGGAGACCACGGTGTCCGGCATCCGCTTCGTCGCGACCGCCGGGCGCCATTTCTCGGGCCGCGCCCTCCGCCGCGACCAGACCCTCTGGGCGTCGTGGGTCATCGCGGGCGAGCGCAGGAAGGTCTTCTACACCGGTGACTCCGGTTACTTCGACGGGTACGCCGCGATCGGCGCGGCGCACGGGCCCTTCGACCTTTCGGTGGTCCAGATCGGCGCCTACAGCAAGGGCTGGCCGGACATCCACATGACGCCCGAAGAGGCCGTCCTCACCCACCTGGACGTGCGCGCCCGGGTGCTGCTGCCGGTGCACTGGGGCACCTTCTCCCTCGCCCCGCACGCGTGGAGCGAGCCGATCGACCAGTTGTGGCGGGAGGCGAAGGAGCGCGACGTGCGGCTGGTGGTCCCTCGACCGGGCGAGCGGGTCTCCGTCGACGACCCGCCGGCGGTCGACGGGTGGTGGCAGACGATCGTGTGAGGGCCGCGCCCCGCGGCCGACCGCCCCTGCCTCCCGCCCCTCCCCGGTGGCCCTGCCCACCGCCTCAGCCCCCTATCGGCGCACCGTCCCTGCCCGGCGGCACGACCCACCACCTCGGCCCAGCGCCTTGGTCCATCGTCCCTGCCCCGGCGGCCCCGCCCGCCGGGCGCAGGGCGGGCGCCGCGGGCGAGCGGTGTGGGAGGCGCAGCCCAGTGACAGGCCCAGCTCAATGGCAGGCCCAGCCCAGTGACAGGCGCAGCTCAGCGGCAGGCGCTGCTCAGCGGAGAGGGGCGGCGTGGCGCGTGATGGTCACGGGGCGGTTCAGGGCGTCGGCGAGGGCCGGATACATGGTGAACCGCTCGGTGAGGCCGAGCATCCCGAACAGATGCCGCAGGTGATCGCTGAGACCGCACACGGCCCCGTCGCCGCCCTCCGGAGGCGTCCGGACGCAGGCGTCGATGAGCACTCTTATGCCCGCGCTGTCGATGAAGCGCAGCTTCTCGAGGTCGAACAGGATGCGCGTCGCGGGCCGGGCCAGCAGGGGGGCCACGTGGTCCCGCAGCCTGGACACGGTGAGTACGTCGAGTTCCCCGCTTAGTGTGACCACGGTGAACGGTGGCGACTGCGTCACCGTGACCTGGAAATCGTGCAAGGGTCCCACCTCCGTCGGAGTGACGACCCTCAGGAGAACCTTCGGGACTCGCTCATATTACGCTTTGTAGGCGATTAATCCCATATGACCGTTCCAATCGCGGCCTTCGTTTCACACCCGTCTCCAGGGTAGTGCCGGTCCATGGCTGCACGAGCAATGGTGGTCGTCTGCCTCGCACTGATCACCGCGGGCTGCGCGTCCGCCGAGAAGGACCCGGTCGTCTCGACGGCCGAGCGGTTCCTGTCCGCCGCCGGCCAGGGCCAGGGCGGGCCGGCCTGCGGGCTCCTGGCGCCGAAGGCCGCGCGGTCCCTGGACGACTGTGAGAAGCAGATCGTCTCCGTCGGCCTGCGGCCCGCCGCCGTACGCGAGGTCGACGTCTGGGGCGACGAGGCGCGGGTGCGGCTGGACGGCGACACCCTCTTTCTGCACCGGTTCCCCGAAGGCTGGCGAATCCGGGCCGCGGGCTGCGACCCCCGGCCGGGCCGGCCGTACGAATGCGAGGTGGAGGCGTGAACGGCGCGCGCACGCTCTATTGGGCGCTCCTGGTGATGATCGCGCTGGTCCTCGGATACGTGATCTTCATCGGGCTGGCGGGGAGGTAGCGGGGTGCGGCGCCTGGTTCGCGACAACGCCCTCGCGGCGTGCTTCCTGCTGCTGTTCCTGCTCAGCCTGGCCGGGCAGTCGGTCGCGGGCACGGCGGCCTACAACGAGGACCAGGTCGCGGAGGGCGGGGCCCCCGTCACGTGGCTCCAGTACGTCACCTCCTCGACCTTCGCCGTGGACGTGGCCGAGAACTGGCAGTCGGAGTATCTGCAGTTCTTCCTCTACATCCTCATCACCGTGTGGCTGATCCAGCGCGGCTCGCCGGAGTCGAAGAAGAGGGGCGAGGAGGGCCTGGAGTCCGACGCCGAGCAGAAGGTCGGCCGGTTCGCCGGCGCCGGGTCCCCCGCGTGGGCGGCGGCAGGCGGTTGGCGCCGGACGCTCTTCAGCCACTCCCTCGGCCTCGCGATGGGCCTGATCTTCCTGCTGTCCTGGCTGGCCCAGTCGGTCGCCGGGCTCGCCGCGTACGACGAGGAGCGACTGGCCCGGTTGGAGGACCCGGTGGGCTGGGGCGGGTACGTCATGTCGGCCGAGTTCTGGAACCGCACGCTGCAGAACTGGCAGTCGGAGTTCCTGGCCGTCGCCTCGATGGTCCTGCTGGCGATCTTCCTTCGGGAGCGCGGCTCCCCGCAGTCGAAGAAGGTCGGCGACCCGCACTCCGCGACGGCGCCGTCCGGCTGATCCCCCGCACGCCACCGGATGCCAATCTCGGCCAAAAGCTCCAAATAGCCACGTTTGTCGCATTCCATGGCCTGGGTACGCCCAGCGCGAATCGTGGGGAGGAGCACCGAGATGACGTTCAATCCACTGCGTGAGCGCGGAATCCCGCTGGACCGGCAGGTGCGGAACTGGCGTGAGCTGGACGTCACGCCGATCGACCCCGACCATGCCGACCCCTACACGCGGTGCCGGATCATCACGATGAACGGCATCGAGATCGAATCGATCATGTTCAGCCACCACTTCGCCCGCCGCTGCCCGGACCTCGGCGTCCGGCAGCGCCTCGCGGAGGTGCGCTACGTCGAGCAGCAGCAGCAGAAGGCGGTCAACTGGCTGCTGCCGGGGCTCGCCTCGGTGCTGGAGACGACCATCGCCTACGAGCAGGTCGCGGTTGACCTGACGGCGTGGGTGGCGCGGATGGAGCCCGACCCCTACCTCAGGAAGGCCTACGAGTTCGGCGTGCTGGAGGACTTCGACCACCTGTACCGGTACGCCAACCTGTACGAGATGATCGAGCACCGCAAGGCCGAGAAGATCGTCGACCAGCTGACCGAGGTCATGCCGGGCCGGCCGACGAAGATGCACCACCGCCACCCCGTCGACAACGTCCGCGAGCACTACGACCGGGAGAAGGCGAAGCCGGTCTCGAAGCTGCACGCGCTGACGATCATGTCCGCCGAGCAGCAGACGATGAACTTCTACATGAACGTCGGCCCGACGTACATGGAGCCGATCGCGCGGCAGCTGTACCAGGAGATCGGGCTCATCGAGGAGGAGCACGTCACCCACTACGAGTCGCTGCTCGACCCGCGGGAGACGTGGTGGGAGCAGTGGCTCAACCACGAGTACAACGAGTGCTACCTGTACCACTCGTTCATGGAGACCGAGTCGGACCCCAAGGTGAAGGCGATCTGGGAGCTGCACCTGAACATGGAGCTGGAACACCTGCGGATCGCCGCGGAGCTGTTCCGCGAGCACGACGGCCGGGACCCGGAGCAGGTGCTGGCCCCCACGCTGCCCACGCCGGTCACCTTCGAGCCGAACAAGGGCTACCTGCGCGAGCTCATCTCCACGCAGATCGACCACACGACCCTGGGCACCGGCTACGTCCAGGAGGCCCACGAACGGTTCCAGCGCTGGCAGGAGCAGGTCCACGACGACGTCGAGCCGGCCAGCGAGCGGGTCATCGACGACAACCGCGCCAGGTCGGGCGAGGAGTACCGCCTGGAGATCGAGGGCGGGCACCCTCTCTACAGCCTGCGCTCCCACTGACAGGGCGCCCGGCCCGGGTCCGCACGCACCGCGTACGGACCCGGGCCGGGCCGGCGTCAGCCCTTCCGGCCCAGCGCCTGGCGGATCAGGTCGCGGGCCCGGTCGACGATCGCCGCGGGCGGGCCGAACAGCAGGTTCCTCGTCATCGACTCCACCCCGGGATGCGGCCGTGTGGGGGCCATCGCCAGCGCCGCCCGCACTCCCAGGGCCATCGCACGCCGTTCGGCCGCCGTCGTCTCGGCGCGGAGCCGGGTGAACTCGTAACGCTCCTCGGCCCGCGCGTGCGCGAGCACGGCCGTACGCAGCCTGTCGAGGTTGGGCATGAACTCGGAGTGCTCGGGGCCCAGGTCGTCCAGCATGGCCAGCATGCGTTTGGCCTCGTGCTCCTCCTTGAGCCGGTCGGCGACGATCTCTCCTCCCCCGTCGACCCGCAGCCGGGTGTAGGGGTGGACGATCTCCTCCTCCGCCGTCTCGTGCACGGCCAGCATCCGCACCAGCCGCCGGAAGGGCTCGTGACGCTCGCCGGGCGCCGCCCGCTCCACCTCCTCGAACATGTCCCTGATCACGGCGTGCTGGTGGACGAGGAGGTCGACGACGTCGCCCTCCTTCATCAGTTCGGGCACCGGGTGCACGTCGGTCATGTATCTCTCCCCTCGGATGCGGCGTCCGGCCTCCCGGAAGAGGCCGGACGCCGGGACGAACGGGACCGTCAGCCGTCCCGCACCACGGCGGGCACTCAGCTACTTACCCTTTTCGGTCACCGTCCGTCACCAAGGGCTTCGTTCAGCAGCCGACGGGGCTGGAGCCGAGAGCCACGTCGTCGTACCAGAGCGTGTCCGAGTCGCTGCCGTAGCTCTCCCAGCCCAGGCGGAAGGTCGTGGGCCGCGGCGCCGTGGTGCGCCGCAGCCACTGGGCGTCCACGTTCTGGGTGGGCGTGCCGTCCACCCGCAGGCCGGCGATCTCCTGGTCGTCCAGGTACGTACGCATCGCCTGCTGGCTGGTGTCGATCTGGAAGCGCAGGCAGACCCAGCGGTTGGTGGGCAGCGGGGCGCTCAGCGCGATGCCGGCCGGGCTCTGCTCGGGCAGTGTGGCGTCGTCGGACTCCCGGTTCCACTGGAGCGCGTTGCCCTGGCCGCCGATCCGCAGGTCCTTGCCGCCGTCCCGGGAGTCCGCCATGGTGATCATGGTGACGTGGTTGGCCGGGAGCGCGGTCGTGTGCCGCACCCACATCCGGCCGTACACCACGGGCCCGATCGCCGAGACGTTCTTGGTGGTCCCGACGAACATGTGGTTGCAGTAGTTGCCGCCGCCGTTGACCCGCAGGGACTTGCCGCCGCTGTGCGCGGTGGAGGTGTCGATCGTGGCGGTGCCGCTGCCCGAGCAGTTCGGCGTGCTGACCTGCCATTCACCCGACGGCGTGCCCGACTGGTCCTCGAACCCCGAGCAGACCACCAGGCCGCTTCCGGAGCAGCCGGTCGAAGGCGTCGTCGAGGGCGACGGAGACGGGGACGGTGACGGGGACGGTGACGGGGACGGGGACGGGGACGGAGACGCGGACGGGGAGGCCGAAGGAGACGGCGAGGGCGACGGGGACGGGGACGGGGACGGCGAGGGGGACGCCGACGGAGACGCCGAAGGGGACGGGGACGGCGAGGGCGACGGCGAGGACGTGCCTCCGCACGGCACGCCGTTCAGGTAGTAGTCCGACGGCGGTGTGAGGCTGCCCGACCAGGTGCCCTGGAAGCCGAAGTCCGCCGTGGCGCCCGTGGCCAGCGACCCGTTGTAGGAGGCGTTGGTGGCGGTCACCGTCGTGCCCGACTGGCTGACCTGCGCGCTCCAGGCGTTGGTGATCTGCTGGCTGGTGCCCGCCGTCCAGCGCAGCGTCCACGAGCTCACCGCGGAGCCGAGGTTGGTGAGCCGCACCGAGGCGGTGAAGCCGCCCTGCCACTGGTTGACCGTGTAGTCCACCTTGCAGACCGGGGCCGCGGAGGCGACGGTGGGCACCAGCACGACCACGAGCCCGGCCACCAGCGCGGCCAGGGCCGCGACCAGGCGCGCCGCCGGGGAGCCGGGCAGGCCGCGACCGGCGCGCGCACCCCTCCGGATGCCCGCACGCCGGTCACCGGGTGCGGGACGGAACTGCTTCATGCGTACCTCGCTTCCTGCGCATCTGTCGTGTGGCGCTTGGCGCGGCCGCGTCGGCCCGCCTCGCCCGGGTCGGCGGATCAGCCCGGATCGGACCGGGCCGGCCGGAGGCGGCGGCAGGGCGGACGCCGCGCGTGCGCGACGACGGGAGCGGCGCCGGCCGGCCTGGCCGGGCGCACGGGTCGCGACGCTGCGGCCCCGGACGCAGATGTTTTCTCCCGGTCGCACGGCAGGTCAACGGACGCCGCCGCGCCCCCTCCACTCCGCCCCGGGCCACGCGGCCGGCGGCGGCGTACGGCCCAGCTCACGGGCGCGGCGGCGGCCGGAGGCGGCCGGGCCGGGGCGGTGGCCGAACTGAATCTTTCACCATGCCGTCATGTGACGATGTCCGCCGTACCCTGCGCCTGTGCCCCATCCGGCCGGTCGCGACCCAGCGGCTGCCCGCCGGGCGCCGGCTCTCGTAGTCTTCGCTCTGACACGCTCGAACAAAGGACATCCCCCAATGACAGATGCAGGGTCCTGGGTCGTCGTCGGGCTCGACAACGGCGGGACAAGCAACAACGCGACCGTCCTCGACGCCTCCGGACGTTTCCTCGTGGACCGCATGGTCGAGACCCCGAGCCTCGTGCGGGAGGGCCCCGAGGTCGCGGTCGAGCAGCTCCTCCTCGCCCTCGGCAACGTGCTGGAGCTGACCGGCACGCCCCGGTCCACGGTGCGCGCGGTGGGCCTCGACACCCCCGGCCCGGCCAGCGCCGACGGCGTGATCTCCTCCAAGGGCGCGACGAACTTCGTCGACCCCGGCTGGTTCGGCTTCGACTTCCGCGCCGCCCTGGAGGCCCGGCTGGGGCTGCCGGTCGTCTACAACAACGACGGCAACGCGGCGGCGCTCTACTCCCACCACGTGCGCTTCGGCGGGGACGCCTGGCAGCGCTCGTCCGTCTCCGCGATCGTCGGCACGGGTCTCGGCGGCGGCGTGATCCAGTCGGGGCACGTCGTGAAGGGCGCCGCCGGGATGGCCGGCGAGCTCGGGCACGTCCACATCCCCATGCAGGGCCTGCTGGAGGAGGATCAGCCGCTGCCGGCGTGCAACTGCGGCTTCACCGGGGACGCCGAGAGCGTCGCCTCGCTGACCGGCATCGAGAAGAACCTGCTGCCCTACTGGCTGACCCGCTTCCCCGGCCACGAGCTCACCGGGGTCGAACCCGTCGCGAAGGCGGCCCGGCTGCTGCGCGGGTACGCCGAGAACGGCGACGCTCTGGCTCTCAAGGTCTTCGAACAGCAGGCGATGGCCATCGGCAGGCTGTTCACCGTCGCGGCCAACTTCACCGACCCCGACGCGTACTTCCTCGGCGGCGGGGTGGTCGAGGCGGCCCCGCACTTCCGTGAGTGGTTCCTGGAGAAGGTCCGCGAGCACACCCTGCTGCGGGAGGAGCAGCGGCAGGTGGCCACGATCACGCTGGTGGAGGACCTCGACATGGCCGGAGCCCGGGGCGCCGCCCTGGCCGCGCTCTCCGAGATAGTCGGCCGCTGACACCTGTTCACGATCGGGCCGGGCCGCGGCGGGTGATCTGGACGGATCATCCGCCCGGCCGGTGTCCGGCGAGCGGAACGTCCAGAGCGGGTTGCGAATCTCGTTCGGTTCGGCACGATGCGGACTCGTGAACGACACAGACCTGCTCAACGGCCGCCGCTTCATCATGATCAGCTCCACGGCCGGCCCGGTGGACGCCGACGCGCCCACCGAGTTCGTGTACGAGGAGTCGGGCGGCGTCATCTGGGGGCACTACACGGGCGACACCGTCGTCGACGGCCGGTTCGTCGGCACCCGGGAGGCTGACCGCGTCGAGCTGTCCTACGTCCACCTGCTGAAGACAGGCGAGCGCGCGAGCGGCCGCAGCACCAGCCGCATCGAGGCGGCCGAGGACGGCAGGCTGCGACTGGTGGAGGAGTTCCAGTTCGAGGGCGACGACGTCACCCACGTCAGCGTCTGCGCCGAAGTGGTCTCCTGACTCGTCCCCGCTAAGTGGCATCGCGCAGCGCGGCGCGGCCCTCGGCCGCGCCGACGAAGCGCATCTTGCCGAGCGGCAGCCCCTGTCCCTGCTCGGGCTCCGGCGAGGCCGAGGGGGCGGGCCGCCGCGGGGCGCCGCGGCCCCGGTCCCGCTCCATGTCGCCGGGCAGCACGTACGGCCGCCTGAGCACCTCGTCGAGGATGAACACGGTCTCGGTGGCCTTGACGGCCGGGATGCCGGCCAGCCGTTCGGTGACCATCGCATGCACCTCGGCCACGTCGGCCATCCGCACCTGGATCATGGCGTCGTGCTGCCCGGTGGTGATTGCGCAGTACTCCACCTCCGGCATCTGCGCGAGCTGGGCGCGGAACTGCCGCCACATCTGCTGGCGCACGGTCACGAAGATCAGCGCGACGATGCCGAGGCCCGCCCGCTGGTGGTCGATCTCGGCCGTGAAGCGCCTGATCACACCGTCGGCGCGGAGCGCCTCGAAGCGCGTGTAGGCGTTGGCCCGGGAGATCCCCACCCGCTCGGCGAGAGCGGACACCGAGACGCGCCCGTTGTCTCTGAGCACCTCAAGGATCTTCAGATGGGTCGCGTCCAGCTCCAGGCCGATGCCGATCCGTCCAGCGGCGCCGCCTCCGGACCCCGAGTTGCCTGATATTTCGGTCACTGGTTCATCCTCCACGGGAGATTCGTCTCGGCCTAGCCGCATGAGCTGGACTTTCTGCCGGACAATCCTGGACGATCGGCGACCAAACGTCCATACGGCCAAGAGTTGGCCTGTTTTCGGAGGACACATAATGACGACCCGTTCGTGGCAGGTGAGGGCCGGCCTGCTCCCGGTTGTGCTCACCGGCGCCCTCGCCCTCGCGGCCTGCTCCGGCGGCGGCTCGTCCAGCAGCACCCCAAGCGGCGCCGCGGGCAAGACGCTCGTGATAGACACCTCCTTCGACCTCAAGACGGCGGACCCGGGGCGGACCTACGAGCCGACCGGCCTGATCGTCGACAAGGCGACCTACGACACGCTCCTCACGTTCGAAGGCTCCGACGTCACCAAGCCGGTGCCGTCGCTCGCCGAGTCGTACGAACTGTCGTCCGACGGCAAGGAGCTCACGCTCAAGCTGCGGCAGGGCGCCAAGTTCTCCGACGGCTCCCCGGTGACGGCCGACGACGTGGTGTTCTCCCTCACCCGCGTGCGCGACATGAAGGGCACGCCGTCGTTCCTGCTCGACGGCGTGGAGATCGCCAAGAACGACGACACGACCATCACGCTGACGTCGAAGACGCCGAACCCGGCGCTTCCGTACATCCTTCCGAACCCGGCCCTCGGCATCCTCAACTCGAAGGCGGCCAAGGAGCACGGCGCGACGAACGACCCGAACGACAAGGCCGAGCAGTACCTGAACTCCGCCTCGGCGGGCTCCGGGCCGTACACGATCGAGTCCTTCAACGTGAGCACCCAGGTCGTGCTCAAGGCGAACGCGCAGTACTGGGGCGCGAGGAGGCCCCACTACGACAAGGTGGTCATCCGCAACGTCGAGTCGGCCGCGCAGAAGCTCAACGTGCAGCGCGGCGACAGCCAGGTGGCGCTGAACCTGTCCGGCGACCAGGTGGCCGGCATCTCCGGCGGCCTGCAGGTCGAGCGGACCGCCTCGGCGTACGTGTTCTTCCTGCTCGCCAACCAGGACCCGGGCGTCAGCAAGATCACCTCCAACCCCAGGTTCGTCGAGGCCGTGCGCAAGGGCATCGACTACCCG
This sequence comes from Microbispora triticiradicis, assembly GCF_005864065.1. NCBI lineage: Bacteria > Bacillati > Actinomycetota > Actinomycetes > Streptosporangiales > Streptosporangiaceae > Microbispora > Microbispora triticiradicis. The sequence goes on from NZ_VANP01000004.1 coordinate 400,149, forward strand.
GGCCTGCTGGAGCTGGCCGGGGAGGGCTCGACGCAGGCGTCCGGCATCATCCCGTCGATGTTCCTCGGCGCGCTCCCGCCCGACCAGGCGGCCAAGCGCGACGTCGAGGGCGCCAAGGCGGCGCTGGCGGAGAGCGGCGTGACCGACCCCACCGTCAAGCTGGAGTATCCCAGCGAGCTGACCGTGAACGGCCTGTCCTTCCAGCCGCTGGCCGAGCGCATCCAGGCCAACCTCAAGGAGGTCGGCATCACGGTCGAGCTGACCCCCGCTCCGGTCACCACCGCGCTGGACAACTACCGCAACGGCAAGGAGGAGCTGGGCCTGTGGTACTGGGGCCCCGACTTCCCCGACCCCAGCAACTACCTGTCGTTCGCCCCGGGCAAGCTGGTCGGCCTGCGGGCCGGGTGGAAGACGGGTGCGGACAAGGACGTCGAGGCCGCGGCCGGCAAGGCCGGCGCCGCGGTGACCGACGACGACCGCAAGCAGGCGTACACCGGCTTCCAGCAGAAGCTCAACGCGACCGGTCCGTTCATGCCGCTGATCCAGCCGGGCCAGAACATCGTGACGGCGGCGTCCGTCACCGGCGTGGAGTACCACCCCGTGTGGACGATCGATGTCGCCGGCCTCGGCGCCAAGTAGCCGCCGTACGGGGAACCGGGCGGTGCGCAGCCCGCTCGCCCGGTTCCTGGTGCGGCGGATCCTCACGGCGCTGCTGCTGGCGGTAGGGATCACGCTGGTCACCTTCGTGCTGACCAACCTGGTGCCGGGCGACCCGGTGGCGGCCAACCTCGGCCAGCGGGCGGTCGGCGACCCGGCGATCGTGGCCCAGTGGCGCGCCGACCACGGACTCGACCGGCCGCTGCCGCAGCAATACCTGATGCACCTCGAAGGGCTGCTGCACGGCGACCTCGGGACGAGCCAGCAGAGCCACCGCCCGGTGCTGGACGACCTCGCCGAGTCCGTTCCGGCCACGCTGGAGCTGGCGGGCGCCGCCATCCTCGTCTCGCTGGTCCTCGGCGTCGGATTCGGGGTGGTCGCGGCGCTGCGGCGCGACCGTCTGTCCGACCACGTGCTGCGGGTGCTGAGCCTGGTCGGCATCTCGGTGCCGACGTTCTGGCTCGCCCTGGTGGCGTTCTACGTGTTCTTCTTCCGGCTGCAGATCACCCCGGGCAGCGGCCGCGTCGATCCCGGGATGACCCCGCCGCCGCATGTCACCGGCCTCTACACGGTCGACGCCCTGCTGTCGGGGCGCTGGGACGCGCTCTCCTCGGCCGTCGCCCACCTGGCCGCGCCGGCGCTCGTGCTGGCCCTCTACACGATCGGCCTGCTGACCCGGTTCACCCGCTCGGCGGTGCTGGAGGTGCTCGGGCAGGACTACGTCCGCGCCGCCCGCGCCAAGGGCCTGCCCGGCCGCGTGGTGCTGTTCCGGTATGTCCTGCGCCCGGCGCTGGTGCCCGTCATCACCGTCGCCGGCCTGGCGTTCGGCAGCCTGCTGTCCGGCACAGTGCTGGTGGAGGCCGTCTTCGCCTGGCCGGGGGTCGGCCAGTACGCCTACAAGAGCGCCACCACTCTCGACCTGCCCGCCGTCATGGGCGTCGGTCTCGTGGTGGGCGTGGTCTACCTCGTCATCAACCTGGTCGTCGACGTGCTGTACGGCGTCATCGACCCGAGGGTGAGGGTCTCATGAAGCGCGCCGGCCTGTTCGCGCGCGGCCGCGTGAGCCGGCTCCCACAGGCGTGGCGGCGGCCGCTGGCGGTCGTCGGCACCGTCGTCACGCTGGCCTGGATCGTGGTCGCGCTGGCCGCGCCGGTGCTCGCGCCGCACGACCCGCTGGCGCAGGAGCTGCCCCGGCTCGTGCCGCCCGGCCCGGGCCACTGGCTCGGCACCGACCAGCTCGGCCGCGACATCCTCAGCCGGATCATGTACGGCGCGCGGGTCTCCATCCCGCTCACGCTGCTGCTCGTGGCGCTGTCGGTGGTGGTCGGCGGCCTGCTCGGCGCCTGCGCCGGATATTTCGGCCGGTGGGTGGACGAGACGATCATGCGTCTGGCCGACCTCGTGTTCGCCTTCCCCACCGTCATCCTCGCGATGGTCGTCGCCGCCGCCCTCGGCGCGAGCCTCGGCAACGCGGTGCTCGCCGTGCTCGTCGTCGCCTGGCCGGCGTACGCCCGGGTGACCCGCGGCCTCGTGCTCGGCGTACGGGAGCGGGAGTTCGTGCTGAGCGGCCGGCTGCTGGGCTTCTCCGCCTGGCGGTCGCTGCGGGTGGACGTGCTGCCCAACGTCACCGGACCCGTCCTGGTGCTCGCCACCCTCGACATCGGCACCGCGCTGCTGCTGCTGTCGGGCCTGTCGTTCCTCGGGCTCGGCGCGAAGCCGCCGTCGCCCGAGTGGGGCGCGATGGTCGCCGCAGGAGTGGACGTCTTCGACAGCTGGTGGGTCGCGACGTTCCCGGGGCTGGCCATCCTGACGGTCGTGCTCGGGTTCAACTTCCTCGGCGACACGCTGCGCGACGCGCTCGACCCGCGTACCGCCGGGGCGATCAAGGAGCGTGCGCTGTGACGGCGGAACCACGGGCGGCCGCGCTGACGATCGAGGGGCTGCGGGTGTCGATCGGCGGCCACGACGTCCTGCACGGCGTCGACCTGGCCGTGGAAGCGGGACGCGTGCACGGCCTCGCCGGCGAGAGCGGCTCGGGCAAGACCATGACCGGTCTCGCCGTGCTCGGCCTGCTCCCCCACGGCTCCCGCGCATCGGGACGGATCGCCTTCGGCGCCCGGGACCTGCTGGGGATGCCCGCCCGCGAGCTCGACGAGGTGCGCGGCGCGAAGATCGCCATGGTCTTCCAGGACCCGGCGACCAGCCTGCATCCGATGCTGACCGTGGAGCGGCAGCTCACCGAGCACATGCGCCACCACCTGGGCGTCGGCGGCAGGGAAGCGCGCGATCGGGCCGCCGGCCTGCTCGCCAAGGTGCGCATCCCGGGCCCCCGGGAGGCGCTGAAGCGCTACCCGCATCAGTTCTCCGGCGGCATGCGGCAGCGGATCGCCATCGCCGTCGCGCTGGCCTGCGACCCCGAGGTGCTCATCGCCGACGAGCCGACGACCGCGCTCGACGTGACCGTGCAGGCCGGAATCCTCCGCCTGCTGCGCGGCCTGTGCGACGACCTCGGGCTCGCCGTCCTCCTCGTCACCCACGACCTCGGCGTGATGTCGGCGGTCGCCGACGAGGTGAGCGTGATGAAGGACGGGCTGGTCGTGGAGACCGGCCCGCGCGGCCGGGTGCTGCGCGAGCCGCGCCACCCCTACACCCGCTCGCTGCTCGACGCCCTGCCCGTGCCTCCTGCTGGGGAGAACTCGCCATGATCATGCCTCTGACCGGGCCCCTGTTGTCCGTGGAGGACCTCGTCGTGGAGCACCGCACGCCGGGCCGCCCGGTCGTCAGGGCCGTGGCCGGGGCCGGCCTGCAGGTCGCCGCCGGCGAGGTCGTCGGCCTGGTCGGCGAGTCGGGGTGCGGCAAGTCCACCCTCGCCCGGGCGTTGTGCGGGCTGCACGGCGCGGCCTCCGGGCGGATCCTCGTCGGCGGGCACCCGGTGACGCCCCTCGGGCTGCGCCGCAGGAACCCCGCGCTGACCGGCGTGCAGATGGTGTTCCAGGATCCGTACTCCTCGCTGAACCCGCGCCGCCGCGTGGGCGCGCAGATCGCCGACGGGCTGCGGACGGCGGGCGACACCGCGACCAGCCCCGCCGACGTGCTCGAACGGGTCGGACTGCCGCGCGCGTTCGCCGGCCGCTACCCGCACGAATTCTCCGGAGGGCAGCGTCAGCGCATCGCCATCGCGCGGGCGCTCGCCGCCCGGCCGTCGCTGCTGATCGGGGACGAGCCCATCTCCGCCCTGGACGCCTCCGCCCAGGCGCAGGTGGCCCGGCTGATGCGCGACCTCGCCATGGAGTCCGGCGCGGGCCTGCTGTTCATCAGCCACGACCTGTCCGTCGTGCGGCTGATCGCCGACCGGATCGCGGTCATGTACCTCGGCAAGGTCGTGGAGACCGGGCCGACCGCGGAGGTGTGGGCCGACCCCAGGCACCCGTACACGCGGGCGCTGCTCGCCGCGATCCCTTCCCCCGACGGCGCCGGGGTGCTGCCCGCCGAGCTGCCCGGAGACGTGCCCGACCCCGCCGATCCCCCGGCGGGCTGCCGGTTCCACCCCCGCTGCCCGCTCGCCATGGACGTGTGCCGGGAGCGGGAGCCGGACTTCGGGCCGGTGGCCTGCTGGCTGCACGAGCCGGAGCCGTCCTCCCTGTCATGATCGACCCCCTCATGCTGGAGGACGTACGCGCCGGGATGGCCGATGCGGGTATCGACGCCCTCGTGCTGCGGCCCTCGCCGGACTTCCGGTATCTGCGCGCCCGCTCGGTGGGGCTCGCGGAGGCGGGCTATCTCGTCATGGCGCTCGACGGGCCGCCCACCACGGCGGGCGATCCCGCGCAGGCGGCGGCCCTCGTGCCCCCGGCGGCACGCCGCGTGGCAGTGGACCCGCAGATGCACGCCGCCGAGCTGTTCGCGCTGCGCCTGGACGCGGAGCTTGTGCTGGCGTCGGCCGTGCTCGCGCCGCTCCGCCTGCGCAAGCGGGCCGACGAGGTGGCCGCGATGCGGCACGCCGCCGCGGTGGCCGACGCCGTGCTGCTCGCGGCCCGCGAGCTGGCCTGGTTCGGCGCCACCGAGCTGGCGATGGCCCGCAGGCTGCGGGCGATGCTCGCCGAGACGGGTTGTGAGGGGACGCCCTCCGTGCTCGTCGCGGCGGGCGAGCACTCCGCCGACGCGCGTCACCTGCCGTGCGAGCGGGTGATCAACCCTGGTGACGCGCTGCTCGTCTCGGTCGGCGGGCGCTGGAACGGCTACTGCGCCGAGGTCGCCCGGGTCTTCGCGGTCGCCGAGCCGCCGGAGGACTTCGACGCCATGTACTCGGTCGTCCTCGCCGCGCAGCGAGCCGCCGTCGACCTCGTACGCCCCGGAGTGGCGTGCGCCGAGGCCGCGACGGTCGCCGGCGAGGTCATCTACGGCAGCGGCTACGGCGACTACGCCGCCGCCGGGGCCGGCCGGGGCATCGGGCTGAGCCCGGTGGAGGGGCCCTGGCTGGCGGCCGGGGAGAGGTTCGAGGCCGGGATGACCGTCTGCCTGGAGCCCGCCGTCTACCTGCCCGGCCTCTTCGGCGCCCGGGTGGCCGACGTGGTCGTGTGCGGCGAGGAGGGGCCGGAGCCGCTCAGCACCGGCTCCCGCGCGCTGCACGTCCTCGACCGTTAGTGCCACGTTCCTCCGAGCCGACGCCGGCCAAGGCCTCGACCACGGTGGCGTCGCGGGCCGGGCGCCGTTCAGCTCGTCACGATGCCGTGCAGGAGCAGGTCGATGAGCCTTGTGGCGAGGGCGGGTTCCTGCTCGGCGCCCGCCATGTAGCTGATGCCGCCGAGCGCCATCAGGACGTCCTGGGGCTTCGCCTGTTTCCGCACGGCCCCGTGGCTCCTCCCGGCAGCGAGAAGGCGATCCACTGCTTCGGCGAGGTCGGCGCGGGTCTGCAGCCGCTCGCTGTCGTCGGTCAGCACCACACGGAGGGCGTCGGCCATGCCGTGCTTGGTGGCCATGAAGTCGATGAAGCGCTCCATCCAGGCACGTAGCGCGTCCACCGGGGGCAGCGAGGCCGCGAGCTCGGGCGCCGCCTCGCACAGGAGCCGCACCTCATGCCGGTGCACCGCCTCGATCAGCAGTTCCTTGGACGGGAACCGGCGGTAGAGCGTGCCCACACCCACGCCGGCCTCGCGGGCGACGTCCTTGACCGAGGCGTCGGCTCCATCGCGGGCCAAGACGACTGCCGCGGCCCTGAGCAGACGGTCTTCGTTGCGCTTCGCGTCGGCCCGCAGCGGCCGGTGCCGCCGTACGGAGCCGTCCTCGCCATCGTCGGCCAATCCCCGCCCTTTCTCTCCCGCTTGTATCCGGAACCGGTTCCGGATACGGTTACAACCGGAACCGGTTCCGGATAAGAGGCTACCGCGGCTCCGGGCCTCCCCGCGAGCGGCCGTGATCGGGCCGTCCGCCGCCGGACGCCATGGGCCGCTCCCCACCCCCGCCGACGTGGTGGTGAGCTCCGGCAGACCCGAGCAGGAAGCACTTTCCACAGCAGGCGGCAGGGCGCAGACACACCCACCGGGCCCTTCGAGGTCCGCAGCCGCGGACGGCCACAGCCCAGGGGCCCGCGAAGGCCACGACCACGACGACATCGGAGGAGAACACCATGACCGGACGACTGCGGAACACCGTGGCGCTGGTGACCGGCGCCGGGAGCGGCATCGGCGCGGCGACCGCCCGCGGCCTCGCCGCGGAGGGCGCGGCGGTCGCCGTCCTCGGGCGGCGGCGCGGCAGGCTGGAGGAGGTCGCGGACAAGGTCCGGGCCGACGGCGGCACCGCCCTCGTCGTACAGGCCGACATCACCGACCGGCGGCAGGCCGCGGCGGCGGTGGAAAGCGTGGTGACCGAGCTCGGCCGCCTGGACACGCTCGTCAACAACGCCGGTTTCATGGGCATGGGGCAGGCCGCGGAATCCCCGCTCGAGGAGTGGGATCACATGCTCGCGGTCAACGTCCAGGGCCTGCTGTACACCACCCATGCCGCCCTGCCGCACCTCCTCGGCGCCGCGGAGGACTCCCCGCGGAAGGTTGCGGACCTGGTCAACATCAGTTCCACGGGGGGCAGGGTCGCCCGGCCCGGAACGGCCGTCTACAACCTGACGAAGTTCGGCGTCAACGGGTTCACTGAGGCCCTGCGACAGGAGGTCGTGCGGAAGGGCCTCCGGGTGAGCGTGGTCGAGCCCGGCACGGTGGACACCGAGCTGAGCTCCCACCTCCGCGACGGCGTGCGACAGGCCGTGGAGCGCCAGATCGAGAACATGGAGTTGCTGCATCCGGAGGACATCGCCGACGCGGTCTCCTACATCGTCACCCGGGACCGTCGAGTCGCCGTCAACGAGATCCTCGTGCGCGCCGGCGAGCAGACCTGGTGACGGGCCGCACACCGCGACCCGCGGCCGCACCGAACCGCAAGATCACTGTCCGTGTCATGCCCGCTGTCCTCGCGCGTGGAGCGCACGGAGACGAAACCCCCGGCAAGAGCGGGCAAATTGTCGCTATCAACACCAGCAACCCCAGGAGGCCCGATAGAGGATAGAAAGGTCATTTTCGTAGTGACGTTCCCGCGAGTCGTCCGCGATCGGAGACATCTCGTCGCGGAGGCTCATCGGGAAGGATCACAGGGGAGGATCCATGACCACGACCGAGGCGACACCGGGCCCGACGGCCGGAGGCACGACCACCACCCGGGCCCGGACATCCCGTGCCCGCACGACGACGCCCACGCCGCCCGCACCCGCACCCACGCCGCCCACACCCGGCCCGTCCATGGGCCCGGGGACCAAGGAGGAGCACCGGCCGCGACTGGACCTGGACCTGCCGTTCATGAGCCTCCAGCTTCGCACGCCCGAGATGCACCTGCCGCACGTCGGCCTGCCGCACATCAGCGGGCGGGAGGTCGGGCACGCCATGGACGTCGCCCGGACCTTCCTGCCGCCGCCGGAGCGCATCATGTACTACGGCGGCCTCGGCGCGCTCGCGGTCCTCGGCATCCTGGAGTGGCCGGTGGCGGCGGCCATCGGCGCGGGGACCATGATCGCCCAGCGGGCCAGGTCGCGTGAGCAGCGCTGGTCACCGCTCGGCGGACCGCAGCAGAAGGACACCCGGGGAGCGGCCACGCCCATGCCCACACCTGGGGCGACCACGCCGGGAATGCCCGGCGCGGGCGCCATGGAGACCACCCCGGAAGCCGCCAAGCAGGTCACGGGGAGGCGGGCCGCGGCGAAGGGCGAGACGAAGACACCGGCCGCCGGCGCCGCCCGGCGCGCCAGGGCCACCACCAAGTAGCCGGCGCCAGGGGCGAGCCCGCACAGGGCTCACACAGGGCCCACACAGGCTCACAGGGCTCATCACACAGAGCCGGCCGAGGAGCCCGTCCGGGACCTATCGCCACGGACAGGATGACACGGCCGGGGCGAAACGGCCGGGGCGAAACGGCCGGCAGACGCCGCACGGGCACGACCGACAGGTGCCCGTGCGGTCGCGCCCTGGGCGCATGATCAGGGAAGTATCCGGAACGGTCACCCGCTGTTCACCAAACGGTAACCTTAACTACGCCCGTTTGGGAGGTTTATGCGTCAGTCTTCCATAGAAGCCGATTTGTCCTACCGAGGTGCGAAGTGACTGAGTTCCTTGCCGCCGTTCTCTCCCGTGCGGCCCTCATGGTCCTGGAGGCGCTGCTCGTGCGTCTCATCCATGCGCTCGTGACGTCGTCCTTCCGCGTCACGCTGCCACACGCGGCCTGATCCCGGCCTGACCGGCCCACCGATCCGGGCCGAAGCCCCGGCGCCCCCGGCGTCCGGGGATCCGATCGACAGTTACCCCCGGCCACCCGCGGCGACTTCACGCGGGCGTTCCCCGAGGCTCTCACAGCGATCTCGCGGGGATGATCTCAGGAGATCCGGACGGATCTCAGGGGATGTCGCAGGGTCCCCACAGGGGAACCCCGCGCACGGGGACGAGAGCGCCGGTGGCGTAGCCCCGGCTCAGCGTGATCGCCCTCGTCCCCGCACCGGTGACGGCCGCGACCCCTCCCCCCGGAGGGCCCGGCGCCCCGTCACCTCACGCACGATCGCGCGGGTCAGTCCTTGAAGGCGTCCTTGACCTTGCCGGCCGCGTCCTTCACCTTCTCGCCCGCCTGCTTGATGTGGCTCTTCGACTGGTCGGCCTGACCCTCGGCCTCGAGGCGCTCGTCGTCGGTGACCTTGCCGAGCCCCTCCTTGGCCTTGCCGGTGATCTCTTCCGACTTGTTACGGAACTTGTCCTCCGTACCCATGTGGTTACCCCTCTCGGTCGCAGAGCTGACGACCACCCCTCTTTCCGCTGGTGGAGGGGCTAAACGCGTCCTGGCCGACGCTCAGTCACCAAACCGGGAAAAGGGGACGAAACGGGCGTACGCTAGAAATAAGGACTACAGCACACGCCTTTGAAGGGTGGTGTGAGGCATGACACACGGTGCCGACATCGGGACGCATCCCGACATCATGCAGATGCGGGCCCGATACGAGGCCGCCGCGGCGAATCCCGCCGCGCAGCTGGCCGATGGTCTGACGCTCCTGAGCGGGCTGTATCTGGCGTTGTCACCCTGGATCGTCGGATTCAGCGGCACGCGGACTCCGCTCGCGGTGAACAACCTCGTCACGGGTCTCGCCGTGGCGCTCCTGGCGATGGGTTACAGCTCGGCGTTCGGGCGCACCTACGGAATCTCCTGGGTCGCCCCGCTGCTCGGTATCTGGACCATCATCGCCCCCTGGGTCATCCGGGGAGGCATGGCGACCACCTCCACGATCATCAGCAACGTGGTCGTGGGCGCGCTCATCCTGCTGTTCGGCCTCGCCACCATGCGGTTCGGCATGATGGAGCGCGAGCGGCCCGGCGGCTTCCGCACGCCGGCGCACTGAGCCGGCACTCCGAGCCAACGGAGCGCGGGTGCGTGGTTGTCACAGGCGCCGGTTACTCTCGTCGGAGTCGCGACACACAGGTCGGACACACAGGCGAGAGGACGGTGCGCGCGTGACGACCACGGCTCCCGTCGCGGGTCCGGTGGACTTCGCGACCTACGGTGACTACACGGTGAAGGCGGCCACCAGGCCGGACGGGTCGTTCGCGCGGCCGCTCTACCGGTTCCGCGACCGCGTCACGGCCGACGGCGACGGCGGCTTTCCCGCCGAGCCCGGCCGCTACCACCTGTACGTCTCGCTGGCCTGCCCGTGGGCGCACCGCTCGGTGATCGTGCGCGCGCTTCTCGGGCTGGAGGACGTCGTCTCGATGTCCGTCGTCGACCCCGTGCGCGACGGGCGCGGCTGGGCGTTCCGCGAGGGCCCGGGGCACGGGCCCGACGAGCTCAACGGGTTCACCCTGCTCCGGGAGGCGTACGAGGCGACCGAGCCCGGCTACGACGGCCACGTGTCGGTCCCGGTGCTGTGGGACCGCCGTGCCGGGCGGATCGTCAGCAACAACTTCCCCGACATCAGCCTCGACCTGGGCCAGGCGTTCGGCCGGTGGGCCCGGCCGGATGTCGATCTCTACCCCGAGGACCTGCGGGCGGAGATCGACGCGCTCAACGAGCGCGTGTACGCCGACGTCAACAACGGCGTGTACAAGTGCGGCTTCGCCGAGAGCCAGGAGGCGTACGACTCGGCGGTCACGGCGCTCTTCGCGGCGCTCGGCGAACTCGACGAGCGGCTGGCCGGCCGCCGCTACCTGTTCGGCGACCGGATCACCGAGGCCGACGTGCGCCTGTGGGTCACGCTCGTCCGCTTCGACACCGTCTACGTGACCCACTTCAAGGCCAACATCCGCCGTCTGTCCGACCACCCCAACCTCTGGCGCTACGCCCGCGACCTCTACGCCGACCCCGCCTTCGGCGGCACGACGGACTTCGGCCACATCAAGCGCCACTACTACGGCACCCATCCCAAGATCAATCCGCTGCGCATCGTGCCCGCGGGGCCGGTCGTCGACTGGTCCCTGTAGGCCGCCGCCGGCCCGGCCGTGGCTCGGTGCCGGGGCCTGCCCGGCCGCCGCTTTGACGTATCGACCCGGTTTCCCGAATAATCGGGCGTAGTTCGAGGGGGAGTACCCGGCTTCCCGCAGCGTCGTCATCACGGCCGCCGACCTGAGGCGTCCCGGCGCGGGGGTCACCGTATCCGGTGGCACGGGGAGACCGTCGACCTGCCGATTCCGCCGTGCGCGGTTGTGGGGGTTGACGTATGTCCGTTCCTCTGTGGGCCTGGGCCGCCGTTCTGGCGGTCATCCTTGTCATGCTGGCCGTCGATCTCTATGCCCATCGCAGCGCCCATGTCGTGCGGTTCCGCGAGGCGCTGGCCTGGTCGGGCGTGTGGATCGTCCTCGGCCTCGGCTTCGGAGCCATCGTCTGGCTGACCTGGGGGCCCGAGGCCGGCGGCGAGTACCTGGCCGGTTACCTGATCGAGAAGTCGCTGGCCGTCGACAACGTGTTCGTGTTCGCGCTGCTGTTCTCCTTCTTCGCGGTCCCCCGCGAACTGGAGCATCGCGTGCTGTTCTTCGGCGTGCTGGGCGCGCTGGTCTTCCGCGCTCTGTTCATCGGCGCGGGCGCCGTGCTGCTCGGCCGCTTCCACTGGATCCTGTACGTCTTCGGCGCCTTCCTGCTCTACACGGGCGTGAAGATGGCCAGGCACGCCGCGATCGAGGTGCATCCCGAGCGCAACCCCGTGCTGCGCGCCATGCGGCGGGTGATGCCCGTCACCGACGCCTTCCAGGGGTCGCGGTTCCTCGTCCGGCAGGACGGCCGGTGGGCCGCCACGCCGCTGCTGGCCGTGCTGGTCGCCGTCGAGACCACCGACATCGTCTTCGCCGTCGACTCGATCCCCGCCATCTTCGCGGTCACCTCAGAGCCGTTCCTCGTCTTCACCTCCAACGCGTTCGCGATCCTCGGGCTGCGGGCGATGTACTTCCTGCTGGCCGGGGCCATGCACCGGTTCGGCTACCTCAGGTACGGCCTCGCCGCGATCCTCGTGTTCGTGGGGGCGAAGATGCTCCTGGCCGACCTCTACGCGATCCCCGTCTGGCTGTCACTGGTGGTGATCTTCGCCTGTCTCGCGATCTCCGTGGGGGCGAGCCATTACCGTACGCGTAGGGGTTGATCGATCTTCCCCTGCCCCTCCGCCGATATGTACCCTCCTGTCCAGGGGAGCCGGCGGGCGGTGGGAGGACTCGGCAACGTGACGGGCTTGTACGCCATCAGCGATCTGCACGTCGCCCACGACGAGAACCGCGAGATCGTCGAGAACCTCCGTCCGGAGTCGGACGGCGACTGGCTCGTCGTGGCCGGCGACGTGGCGGAGACCCCGGCCGACATCGAGTGGGCGCTGGCCACGCTGGCGCGGCGGTTCGCGAGAGTCGTCTGGGCTCCCGGCAACCACGAACTGTGGACCACCCCGACCGACCCGGTGCAGCTGCGGGGCGTCGCCCGATACGAGCGCCTTGTCCAGATCTGCCGTGACCTCGGGGTGCTCACGCCCGAGGATCCGTACGCGGTGTGGGAGAGCGAGGAGGGGCCGGTCACGGTGGCCCCGCTGTTCCTCCTCTACGACTACACCTTCCGTCCCGACGGCACCGCGACCAAGGAGACGGCCCTGGCCCGGGCCTACGAGGCCGGCGTCGTGTGCACCGACGAATACCTCCTGCACCCCGATCCGCACCCCACCCGCGACGCCTGGTGCGAGGCACGGCTGGCCGAGACCGAGCGTCGCCTCGCCGGCGTCGGCGGCCCGGTCGTGCTGGTCAACCACTTCCCGCTGGTCCGGGAGCCGACCCGGATCCTGCGGTATCCCGAGTTCGCGCTGTGGTGCGGCACCGAGCGCACCGCCGACTGGCACGTGCGCTACCGGGCCTCCGCCGTGGTCTACGGCCACCTGCACATCCCCCGGACGACCTGGCACGACGGCGTACGCTTCGAGGAGGTCTCGCTGGGTTATCCACGCGAGTGGCGCGGTCGCCCGGCGGGGCCGGCGCGCCCGCGTCTGGTGCTCGCCGGGGCGGCCCGGTGATCGCTGAGATCCTGCCGCCGTGGGTCGCGGCGGCGGAGGAGTTCGGCGACGTCCCGGAGGAGACCCTCTTCCCCGAGGAGAGGCCGCTCGTCGAGCGGGTCGCCGACCGGCGGCGGCGGGAGTTCGTCACCGGGCGCCACTGCGCCAGGCGCGCGCTCGCCGCGATCGGTGTGGCGCCCGTCGCGATCCCGCGCGGTGAGCGGGGCGCGCCGGTCTGGCCGGACGGCGTGGTCGGCAGCATCACGCACTGCTCGGGGTTCCGTGCGGCGGCGGTGGCCCCGGCGGAGGCGGCGCTGGCGGTCGGCATCGACGCCGAGCCGCACGAGCACCTCCCCGAGGGCGTCCTCCCCCGGGTCGCCTCCCCGGCGGAGATCGCCGCGCTCGCGGCGCTGCGCGACGCGGACGAGGCGGTGTGCTGGGACGCCGTCCTCTTCAGCGCCAAGGAGTCGGTCTACAAGGTGTGGTTTCCGCTGACCCGCAGATGGCTCGACTTCTCCGAGGCGGTGGTGGACATCGACCCCTCGGGCGAATTCGGCGCCCGCCTTCTGGTCACCGACCCGGCCGTCGGCACGCCTGTGCTGCGGGGCCGGTGGACGGTGCGCGACGGCCACCTCGCCACCTCGATCGCCCTCCCCCGGGCCTGACGACGGCACTCACGACGCCCCTCACGACGGCCCTGACGACGCCTGCGGGCCGTCAGCCGCGCGGCCGGTGACGGGCGGCCGCGCGGGCGTGCGCGGCGGTCAGAAGGGCGGGCACCCGGGGCGCGGTGACCTCGCCGGGGTTGAGCACGCAGACCCAGGACTGGGCGGCGTAGACCGGATGCGGCAGGATCCGGTCGAGCGCGCGGTAGTCCACCGTCTCGTGCCGTCCGGCGTGCGCGGCCGGGGGATAGCCGAGCAGTTCCTCGAAGCCGGCGCGGCCGACGGCGATGTTCAGCCGGAACACCCCGGGCCGGTCGAGGCCGGAGGCGGTGTCGAACCCCTCGTAGTCCTTGACCACGATCGTGGCGAAGGGCATCTGCCGGGCGGACGGGTCGTCGTCGGGATCGTAGAAGAAGAAGGTGTCCCCCCACGCCGCCCTGGGGGCCCCGGTGCCCTCGGCGGCGGTGAAGGCGACGACGCCCGGCAGGCCGGTCACGAAGCCGGCGATGTCGTTCTCGGTCACGAAGGATCCCTTGTCTCGGCCGGTGGTTCCTCCTTGAATCGTCTCATTGAACCGCCCTGTGAGACTTTCCCGGATTGGTCCTCCGATTCCGGTGCGAAACCTTAAACTCGCACTTCAGGACCGGCGAGGCGGGCGCACCACCGCGACGGGGCAGTGCGCGTGGTGCAGGACGGCCCGGCTGACCGAGCCGAGCACCGCCGAGCCGACCGCGCCGTGGCCCCGGGAGCCGACGACGAGCAGGTCCGCCTTCTCCCCGGCCTCCACCAGGGCGGGCACCGGGTGCGCGCAGACGGCCCGCATCTCGGCGTCCAGCTCGGGGTAGCGCTCCCGGTGGGCCGTCAGCATCTCCGCCACGTAGTCCTCCTGGGCCCTGCGCACCTCGTCGACGTCGTAGGTGATCTCGGGCGCGAACGTGTGCACCGGAAGCTGCCACGCGTAGAGGACGAGCAGGCGGCAGCCGCGCAGCCGCGCCTGCTCCGACGCGTAGGTCAGCGCGGCCTCCGCCTCGGCCGAGCCGTCGACGCCTGCGACGACCAGTCCGTGCGGCACCCGCAGCCCCTGGCGTACGACCACGACGGGGACGTCGACCTGACCGGCGAGGTGCATGCTGACCGAGCCGAGCAGCATTCCGGCGAAGCCGCCGTGCCCCCGGTTCCCGACGACGATCTCCGCCGCCCCGGCGGCCTCCCGCCGCAGCACCCTCGACGGGTCCCCCTCGACGAGGTCGGGGACGACGCGGACGACGGGATGGATCTCGCGTACGGACTGCGCGGCCTCCTCCAGGATCCGCCGGCCGGCCCGGTCGAGCTGGTCCTCGATGGGGATGGGATAGCGGGCGATCTCGTACGGCAGGCGGTCCACCGCGTGGACGATCCGCAGCGGCAGGCCCCTGCGCGCGGCGTCTCCCGCGGCCCACTCCACCGCGGCGGCCGCGGCGCGCGAGCCGTCGGTGCCCACGACGACGACGGGTTCGGACATGGCTCCTCCTTCGTGCCTGTCCTCATCCCACCGTCCGCGCGCCGCCCCGGGCAGGGCCGCTGGTCCCTGTCTCCCGGGACCTTCCGCCCTGCGGAAGGTCCCGGTGGGAGATCAGGAACCGGAGATCAGGGACAGGTGATGGCGGTCGGCCCCGGCGAGGAGGATCCGGACGCCTGGAAGCCGAAGCTCGCCGACGCGCCGGGCGCGAGGGTCTTGCCCCAGGAGGGAGCCCGCGCCGTCCAGCGGGACCCGCTGGCGGTCACCGTCGCGCTCCAGCCGCTGACGAGGCCCACTCCGGCCGGCATGGTCCAGCCGACCGTCCAGTCCGCCCAGGTCGTCGTGCCGGTGTTCTTGACCGTGACGTTCGCGGTGAAGCCCCCCTGCCACGCACTGGCCACCTGGTAGCTCACCTGGCACGTCCCCGGGCTCGCGGACGGGCTCGCCGACGGGGAGGCGGACGGAGACACCGAGGGAGACGCCGAGGGGGAAACGGAGGGTGAGACCGACGGGGAGGCGGACGGAGACGCCGAGGGGGACGCCGAGGGGGACGCGCTGGGCGAGGTCGTGGTCGTGGTGTAGCTCGCCTCGGTGTAGTCGGCGGCGCACTGCGTGCCGCACGACGAGGGCAGGCCGAAGCTGTAGACGCGGCCGCCGTTCAGCGGCTGGTCGGCCGCGTCGCGCACGCGGATCTGGAACCGCGTCGCGCCCTTGCTGGTCCCGCTGATGAGGTACGACTGGCCCATGTCGGAGTTCATCTGGGCCGGCTGCCAGGCGCCGTCGGCGTAGTACTCCACCCCGTGGATGCCGTTGGGCAGGTGGGAGACCGCGATCGCGGTCCAGTACGCCTGGGAGCCCTTGAGGAACCCGATGCGGATGTCGCCCGAGTAGTTCGGCGCCGGGATGAACGACCAGGTGACGTGGCGGTTGTTCCAGTGGTTCGGGTACATGTCCCCGACCGGCGCGCCGTTCTTCACGAACCTGTTGAGCGAGGGCTTCGACAGGTCGAGGTGGTAGCGGTCGTCGCGGCACCAGCCGTTGGAGTCGCCGCAGCTGTCGGCGACGATCATGGTCAGCGTGGCGCCGTTGTAGGCGTCGGAGACCCACGAGCCGTTCCGGCAGAACTGCGAGTTCTGCCCGCCGTCGTTGACGCCGGTGCAGAAGTCCGAGATCTGCACCTGGACGAAGCGTCCGCAGTTCAGCCCGTTGTTCCACAACCCGGTCTTGGACGCGTTGGCGCCGGTCAGCGGCCGGGGGTAGAAGTTGTAGTCGCCGGGGGTGTCGTACACGTTGAGGGCGACGAAGTCCTGCGAGTCGAGCTGGGACTGCGGCATCCCGCAGCCGCCGTACGGCGAGCCGAGGGCGTCGAAGTAGGTGGCGTTGCCGGTCACCGGCGCGGGCGGGTCGCCGACGGCGCCCGCCGGGGACGCGGCGGGCCAGGCGGTCAGCAGCACCGCGGCGACGGCGGCGGTCCAGATGCGGCGCCGGAGGCGCCGGATGCGACCTCGGACGGAGAATGCGCGGCCGGTCATCGGACTCCCTGCGCTCACGGTCGGGGCTCGGAACGCCGTGATCCTGGCGGCGGGCCGGTGCCGGGTCAAGGGCCCGCCACGACGGCCGCGGCGGCCACCCCGGTGAGCTGCGTGCGAAGTCCGCACCGTTTGGTGACTGCCTGTAACTTTCATCACCCTCCTGAGCCGATGACGTGCGTAAGCCGACTTTCGGGGCAGAAGAGACGAAATGATTCGTGACGGGCGGGGAGCGGCCACATGACGGATTTCGCAGAGGACATGGCGGTCGGCGTCGAGGAGGAGTTCCACATCGTGGACCTCGCGACCCGGCAACTCGTTCCCCGAGCCGGCCTGCTGCTCCAGCAGTTGCGATCCGACCATTTCACCCAGGAACTTCAACGGTCGGTCCTGGAGACCGGGACGACGCCGCGGACCCGGCTGGAGGACCTCGCCGGGGAGCTGACCGGGCTGCGCGCCGACGCGGTCGCGGCGGCGGAAGGGCTCGGCCTCGGCATCGCGGCGGCCGGGACCGTCCCGCTGCTGGACCCGGAGGCGATGAAGATCTCCCCCGACCCGCGCTACGAGCAGATGCTGGACGACTACCAGGTGCTCGCCCGCGAGCAGCTCATCTGCGGCACGCAGGTGCACGCCGAGGTGCGCGACCGGGACCTCGCCGTGGCCGTCACCCACCGGCTCGGCCCGTGGCTGCCTCCCCTGCTGGCCCTGAGCTGCAGCTCGCCGTACTGGATGGGCGCCGACACCGGCTACGCGAGCTTCCGGTCGATGGTGTGGCAGCGCTGGCCCACGGCCGGCCCGGCGGAGCGGTTCGAGTCGGCCGACGAGTACGACGCGATGGTGAAGGAGCTGGTCAGGTCGGGGGTCATCAGCGATCCCGGGATGCTCTACTTCGACGTCCGGCCCTCGGCGCACGTACCGACCGTGGAGTTGCGGCTGTGCGACTCCTGCCCCCGGATCGACGACATCGTGCTGATCGCCGGGCTGTTCCGCGCGCTGGTCACCCGGGAGCTCCACGCCCTCACCACCGGTGCGCCCACTCCCCTGGACCCCGGCTCCGTACGCCCGGAGCTGGTCCGGGCCGCCTCGTGGCGGGCGGCGCGGTCCGGCCTGGACGGCGAGCTGGTCGACCCCGTCGAGGGCGTCCCGAAGCCCGCCCGCACCGTGGTGGCCCGGTTGCTGGAGGGCCTGCGGCCGCAGCTCGAGGCGTACGGCGACTGGGCGCTGGTCAGCTCGCTCGCCGCCGAGGCGCTGGACCGCGGCGGCTCCGCCGCGCGGCAGCGCGAGGCGTTCCGGCGGGCCGGCCGCCTGACCGACGTGGTGGACCTCGTCCTGGCCGAGACGAGGTCCCGAACCAGGCCCCGAACCAGACCCGCGAGCCCGTGCGCCGCGGCGGCCGGGAGGTAGGAGCGTGTGCGGACTGAGCGGTGAGATCCGCTTCGACGGGCGGCCGGCGGACATCGGCGTGGTGGGCAGGATGACCGACGCCATGCACGAGCGCGGCCCGGACGGCTCGGGGCTGTGGGAGTGGGGGCCGGTCGCCCTCGGCCACCGGCGCCTGAAGATCATCGACCTTTCGGACAAGGCCGCGCAGCCGATGGCCGACCCCGCCCTCGGGCTGACGGCGGTCTTCAACGGCTGCCTGTACAACTACCGTGAGCTGCGTGAGGAGCTGCGGGGCGAGGGCTACCGCTTCTTCTCCACCTCCGACACGGAGGTGCTGGTCAAGGCGTTCCACCGGTGGGGCGCCGACTGCGTGCGCCGGTTCGCCGGGATGTTCGCCTTCGCCGTGTTCGAGCAGGAGACCGGGCGGCTGACGCTCGCCCGCGACCGCCTGGGCATCAAGCCGTTGTACGTGTCGGGGAACGGCGACCGGCTGCGCTTCGCCTCGACCCTGCCCGCGCTGCTGGCCGGGGGCGAGGTCAATACGGACATCGACCCGGTCGCGCTGCACCATTACATGACCTTCCACTCGCTGGTGCCGGGCGAGCGCACGATCCTCGCGGGCGTGCGGAAGCTGCCCCCCGCCACCGTCCGCACGGTCGAGGCGGACGGCTCCTCCCGCGACACCGTCTACTGGGACCCGCCGTTCACCCGGCTGCCGGAGCACGAGGCGATGGACGCCGCCGACTGGCGCGACGCCGTGCACGACCGGTTGCGGGCGGCCGTACGGCGGCGGATGGTCGCGGACGTGCCCGTCGGCGTGCTGCTGTCGGGCGGCCTCGACTCCAGCGTCATCGTCGCGATGCTCGCCGAGGAGGGCCAGCGGAACCTGTCGACGTTCAGCATCGGGTTCCACGCGGCCGGGGGCGACTCGGGGGACGAGTTCCGCTACTCCGACCTGGTCGCCGACCACTTCGGCACCGACCACCACCGCATCCTCATCGAGGACTCCCGGCTGCTGTCGGGCCTGCCGGACGCGGTTCGGGCGATGAGCGAGCCGATGGTCAGCCACGACTGCGTCGCCTTCCACCTGCTGTCGCAGGAGGTGGCCAGGCACGTCAGGGTCGTGCAGTCCGGGCAGGGCGCCGACGAGGTGTTCGCCGGATACCGCTGGTTCCCGCCGCTCGCCGCCGTGCCCCGCGAGGAGGCGTTCGCGACGTACGCCAGGGAGTTCTTCGACCACCCGCACGAGGACCTGGCGGGCATCGTGGCTCCCGAGCACCTCGTCGGCGAGGACGTGAGCGGGGAGGTCATCCGCCGCCACCTCGGCCGTCCGGGCGCGGAGACCGCGCTGGACGCGGTGCTGCGCCTGGAGACGCGGCTCATGCTGCCCGACGACCCGGTCAAGCGGGTGGACAACATGACCATGGCCCACGGGCTGGAGGGACGCACCCCGTTCCTCGACCACGAACTGGTCGAGCTGGCCGCGGCCTGCCCGCCGGAGCTGAAGCTCGTCGGGGGCGGCAAGGGGATACTCAAGGAGGCCTCCCGCGCGCTTCTGCCGCGCGAGGTGGTCGACCGGCCCAAGGGCTACTTCCCGGTGCCCGCCATCCGGCACATCGACGGGCCGTTCCTCGACCTGGTGCGCGACGCGCTCACCGCGCCCGCCGCGCGGGATCGGGGCCTGTTCGACAAGGCGTACGTCGAGGGGCTGCTGGAGAGCAGGGAGACCAGCCGCACCACGACGGGGGTCAACATGCTGTGGCAGCTCGGGCTTCTGGAGATGTGGTTGCAGGCGCAGGGAGTGTGATGGCGGCGGAAGCCCTCGGCGTACGGACTCCGCCCCTCGGGGAGTCCGTCGGGAAGCCCGCTGTGAAGTCCACCGTGAAGTCCACCGTGAAGTCCGCCGCGAAGTCCGCCGCGAAGTCCGCCGGGGATGCGGCGCTCGGCGCCTGGAGCTGCCGGGCGCCGGCGCTCGCCCCCGACCGCGGCGCGGTCGCGTACGTCAGCGACCGGGACGGCGTGCCGCGGGTCTGGGTCAGGCCGCTGCGGCGGGGCGGGCGGGCGCGCCCGGTCGCCACGGGACCGGAACCGGTCGCGGAGGTGAGCTGGTCGCCGTCCGGGGAACGGCTGGCGGTCCTCCTCACGCCGGGCGGCGGCGAGCACACGCAGGTCTGGACCGTCCGGCCGGACGGCGGCGACCTGCGCCCGCTGGCCGCGCCGGAGGGCGGGTCGGCGTGGTTCGTCCACTGGACCGGCCGCGGCGACCTGCTGCTGGCCGCCGAGGTCGCGGCGTCCGGAACGGCCGAGGCGCTGCTGGTCGACGCGGCGACCGGAGGCCGGGAGACGGTGGCCCGCGGGCCCCTGCTGCATCCGGAGGCGGTCAGCCGCGACCACGCCCGGGTGCTGCTGCGGCGGGGGCCGCGCGGGGTCCGGCGGATGTACGTCAGGGAGCTGTCGCCGGAGGCCACCGGTCCGGGAGGCGAGCGGCCGCTGCTGGCGGACCTGCCCGGCTCCACCGGCTACGGCGTCCTGTCCCCCGGCGGCGAGACGGCCTACCTGCTGTCGGACGCGGGGCGGGACCGCGCCGCGCTGCTGGCCGTCGCCGGTGACGGCCGCCCGGTCGTGCTCGCCGAACGCCCGGACGCCGAACTGGACATGTTCGCGTTGACCGCCGACGGCCGGCGCGTGGTGCTGGTGTGGAACGCCGCCGGCCGCTCCGAACTGGAGGTGATGGACGCGCCCGGGGCGCCGGAGCCGCTGGAAACGCCGGAGCGGGCCGGCGGGGCCGGGAGCCCGGCGCGGCGTCCCCTCCCCCCTCCCCCGGGCGAGGTGGTCACCTCGATCAGGGTCTCCCTGGACGACCGGGCCGCCGTGCTCACGGTGGAGGGACCGGCCCAGCCGCCGCACGTCGTGCTGTGCGACCTGGAGACGGGCCGCTACCGCCGGGTCGCCGGGGCGGGCCGGATCGCCGGGGCGGTGGACGCCGAGCTCGTACGGCTCCCGGCCCGCGACGGGCTGGAGCTCAGCGGCTGGCTCTACCGGCCGCCCGCGGCCGTGGGCCCGGCGCCGTACGCCGTGTTCCTGCACGGCGGGCCGGAGGACCAGGAACGGCCCACGTTCAACCCGCTGTACCAGAGCCTGCTGGCCGCCGGGATCGGCGTGCTCGCCCCGAACGTGCGCGGGTCGGCCGGCTTCGGCCGGGCCTTCCGCGAGGCGGACGACCACGCGCTGCGCTTCAGGGCGATCGACGACGTGGCCGACTGCGCCGCCTTCCTGGTGCGGGCCGGTCTCGCCGACGCCGCCCGGCTGGCCTGCCTGGGCTGGTCGTACGGCGGCTACCTCACGCTGGCCGCGCTCGTCACGTATCCGGGCCTGTTCCGCGCCGGGGTGGACGTCTGCGGAATGGCCGACTTCGCCACCTTCTACGAGCGCACGGAGCCGTGGATCGCGGCGGCGGCGGTGAGCGAGTACGGCCATCCGGAGGCCGACCGCGACCTGCTGCACGCCCTGTCGCCCCTGCACGCCTTCGACCGGCTGGCCACTCCCCTGCTGGTGGTGCACGGCGCGCGCGACACCAACGTCCCGGTGTACGAGGCCGAGCAGGTCGTCCGCGCGGCCAGGGCCGCGGGAGTGCCCTGCGAGGTCCTGCTGTTCGAGGACGAAGGGCACGAGATCCGGCGGCGGGCCAACCGGGTCACGTTCGTCAGGCGGGTGACGGACTGGCTCGACCGGCACCTGACCGGCGTGTTCCCCGGCTGAGCGGAGTCTGCCGGGGACGGGCGCGGCCTGGCGCGGTCAGCGCGACTCGCGCAGCCTGGCCAGGTCGCTCTCCATCTTCGCGATGACCCGCTGGTAGCCCTCCCAGCCGCACAGCCGGAGCAGCTCCGACTTCATGCGCAGCGTCTCCTCCTGCACCGCCTCCGGGCCCTGCCGCCGGATCGCGTCGAGCGCGCTGCGCGCCCGGCTCTCCTCGTCGCTGGCGTCGGCGAGACCTTCGCGTCTCATATCAGGAGCAGGCATGGGACCTTTCCTCCGGGTCTGGACGAACGGTGCCTACACCTGACGCGCCTTGACGCCGGGAGGTTGACGGCCGGGAGAAATATTGGCCGGCGCGTTATCGGAGCGGCCGGACCTCGCCGCCGGGGACGTCGACCGCGATCTCGCCGCCCAGCCGCCGGCCGTCGTCGAGGACCAGGTTGTCGCCGCTCCAGAACCTGCCGGGGTCGTACCAGTTGGGCCGGCGCCCACCCGGCAGCAGGCCCATCTCCTCGTACGTCACGGCGACGACCTCCGCGCAGTAGGCCGTCTCCAGCGTCCTGTCCCGCGCCGTGCGCCCCTCCGCGTCGCGTTTCCCCCGGCGGAGCCCGGGGAGGGAGACGGGGCGGAGCGCGGGCAGGCGCCCGCGCAGCCAGCGCCCCGCCAGGCGGGCGGTGGACGGGAACGGCGTGCCGTCCAGCCGGGCGATCGTCCGCAGGACCGCGTCCTCCATCTCCCTGCCCACCGGCGGCTCCAGCTGGCGCAGCCAGGCGCGCTGGCCGTACCTCGCCGCCCAGACGCACACCGCGTCACGCATGTCGTGCAGCTGCACGCCGCGCTGGTGGGTGCCCGACCACATGTCGGGCAGCGACCGGCCGAGCTCCGCGTGCCACATCAGCGGCGGCAGGTCCTCGATGACCACCGCCATGCCCACGTGGTTCACCGGGCTGTTGGTGGTGACCTGGATGGCCCGGTCGGGCGCGCTGCGCCCCCGGAACACCCACACGTCACCGGTACGGACCAGTTCGAGCGCCTTGTCGAGGCTTATCCGCGTACGAGCCACGGCAGTAGCCTAGGCACATGCGGTGGTGGAAGATACTCGGCCTGGCGGCGTTCGCGGGCGTCGCGGCGACCGGCGTGGTGATCGCCCGTGCGGAGCGCCGTCGGCGCGCCTACACGCCGGAGGAGATCCGGACGCGGCTGCGCGCCCGGCACGCCGAGGCCGTCGCCGCTCAGCCGCTCCGGTAGGCGTCGGCACCGAGCTTGACCGCGACCGCGAGACCGCAGATCGCGGCGGCGAGGCGCAGCGAGTCGCCGGGCAGGCGGCGGGCGATGGCGGGGCCCAGCCAGCCGCCGAGGAGGAACCCCGCGGCGAGCGGCCCGACCGCGGCCCAGTCGACCGGGCCGAACAGCGCGAACCAGACGGCCGCGACGGCGTTGGCGAGCGCGCCCACGAGGTTCTTCACCGCGTTCACCCCCGCCGGGGATCGGTCGAGCGCCGCCGCGAGCACCGCGAACATGATGATCCCTCCGGCGGCGCCGAAGTAGCCCGTGTAGACCGCGACGCAGAACACAGCGGCACGCAGCGCCAGGCCGCTCTCCCCGCCGAGGCTCACCTGTCCCGCGCGGGGCGGGCGCAGCAGCAACAGCAGCGAGGCGCCGCCGACCAGCCATGGAGCGACCATCTCGAACATCCGCGCGGGCGTGACCAGCAGCAGGCCCGCGCCGGCCGCGCCGCCCAGGGCGGCGAAGAGCCCGAGACGGCCGACGACCGAGCGCTGGCCCGCCAGTTCCGGCCGCGAACCGGCCGCCGCGCCCACTCCGGTGAACAGCAACGCGACCGTGTTGGTGACGTTCGCGGCCAGGGGCGGCAGCCCGAAGGCCAGCAGGGCGGGATACGACACGATCGAGGCCAGGCTCACCACCGTGCTGACCACTCCGGCCACCAGACCCACGGCGGCCAGCCCCAGCACGTCGACAAACACAGACGAACCCAACCATATGGGCCATAGTCGCCCGTCACCGGCCTCCCGCTCTCACGCACGTCATGACGGCGCGGGGGACGGTGCGGTGTGACACCGGCCGCTTCACGCCGGTTTCCACCCGGGCGGCCCGGTTCCGGCGGCGGCGCCCGCGGCCCGGTCGTCAGAGCGCGGGGAAGCGGAGCACCCAGCGGCGCTGCCAGGGCGTCTCGACGGCGCGGCGGTGATAGTTGGCCCGGGTCCAGGCCACGGCCTCGTGCGCGGGCAGGCCCGACAGGATCGCCAGGCACGCGATGACGGTGCCCGTGCGCCCGACGCCTCCGCCGCAGGCCACCTCCACCGCCTGGCCGGCGCGGGCGTGCCCGTGCAGCGCCCGGATGAGGCCGGCCGCGCTCTCCCCGTCGCGGGGCAGCAGGAAGTCGGGCCAGTCGATCCACTCGTGCGCCCAGGTGAGGCCGGAGTCGTGCCGGCGCCTCAGCCGGGCGCCGCCCAGATAGAGGCCGCGCTCGGGCGGGACGCCCTCGGGAGCGGGGTACCTCAGACCGCGTCCGCGGATCGGGGTGCCGTCGGGCAGCTTGATCGCGCCGGGGAGGGAGGTCTCGGACATGATCCCATCCTGCCCTGCCGACGGGGCCGGAGAGCGTCGGCCGGGTTCGACGCCTCGGCCATTTGCCCCTCTTGACCCTGCCAAGGGGAGTTTTTTACTTTTTTCCGCTTTATGGGCGTCCGTTCCAATATCGAGGGTAGCTCGCGGCTCAGGGACGAATTCGACCCAAGGAGGCTTTCGTGAGCGACTTCCATCCCGAGACGCGAACATACGCGGGGGGAAGCGGGCAGCCGCAGGGCACGCTCCGGCAGGAGGAGACGGCCCGGGAGACGGCATTGCGGGGGACGACCCAGCAGGGCGTGACGCAGGGCAACGGTCAGCAGGGTACGACGCAGCAGGTCCGCGAGACGGCTCAGCAGACGGCGCAGCAGGCCAAGGAGGCCGCCGGCGAGGTCGCCGCGACCGCCAAGGACCAGGTGCGCACGGTCGCCCAGGAGGCCAGGGACCAGACGCGGCACGTGGTCCACCAGCTTCGCAGGCGTACCGACGAGCAGGCGTGGCAGCAGAGCAGGCGCGCGGCCGGCGCGATCCGGCAGTGGACCGACCAGCTGGAGTCCGCCGCCGACGGCGTCACGCCCGACTCCCCCATGCGCGACGTGGTCAGGCAGGTGACCGACCGGGGCCGCCGCACGGCCGACTACCTGGAGACCGAGGGCCTGACCGGCGCGGTGCGCGACGTGCAGGACTTCGCGCGGCGCCGTCCCGGCCTGTTCCTGGCGGGCGCCCTGGTGGCGGGGTTCCTCGCCGGACGCGCGGTGAAGGCCGTCGCCACGGCCGAGGACCCAGCGGAAACGGACGACGCGCGGCGGTTCGGCTCCGGCACCGCATACGGCTCCGCCCCTGACCACGGGCGCGGCACCGCATACGCTCCCGGGTCCCCCTCCCCGGTCCGGTACGGCGACGGAAACGGCCTGACCGGGGAATCGGTCACCGGGAGCACGGGCACCGGTGGCCCGGGGACCGGCGCCGCCTCCCCGTCGTACGGAACCGGAACCGGCAGTGGCAACGGCACCGGATACGAGACCGGCGCCCGGTATCCGGCCGGCGAGTTCCGCGACGGCCGCACGGACGGGTACACGAACGGGCGCGGCGACGGGTACGCGGACGGCGACGGGAACGGCCGCGGGCACAGCGGTGGGTTCCCCGGCGGTCTCCCCGGAGGTGAACCGCGATGAGCTATCCCAGCCCACCGGCCGAGCCCTCACTGGGCAAGCTGGTCGGCGAGATCGGCGAGGACCTGTCCAAGCTGTTCCGCCAGGAGGTGGAGCTCGCCAAGGCCGAGATCCGCCAGGAGGCGGGCAAGGCCGGCAAGGCCGCCGGGATGCTCGGCGGCGCCGGCTTCGCCGGATACATGGTGGCGCTCCTCGTCACGCTGGCCGTCGTGTTCGGCCTCGGCAACGTCATGGACCTGGCCTGGGCCGCGCTCATCGTCGCGGCCGTGTGGGCCGTGATCGGCGGAGTGCTGTTCGCGCGGGGCAAGGAGCGCATGCGCGAGGTGAACCCCACGCCCGAGCAGACCATCGAGACCCTGAAGGAGGACGTGCAATGGGCGCGAGCCCAGAGGAGATAAGGGCCGAGATCGATGCCACTCGGGCGGAACTCGCCGCCGACGTGGACCGGCTCGCCGACAGGACGAGCCCGTCGCGCATCGTGCGGCGTCGTACGGACAGTCTGCGCCAGACGGCGCGATCGGTGAGGGAGAAGGTGATGGGGGTGCCGGCACACGCCACCCACACGGTTCGCGACCAGGCCGGCGACACCGTGGGAACGGTCCGCGACAAGGCCGCGGAGGCGGGCGAGACGGTGCGGCACGCGGCAGCCGAGGCTGGCGAGACCGTACGGCACGGCGCCCAGCAGGCCGCGGAGACCGTGCGGAGCGCGCCGCGCCAGGCGCTGCGCGGCACGCAGGGCAACCCCCTCGCGGCCGGGCTGATCGCCTTCGGGGCGGGCCTGCTGGCCGCGAGCCTGCTGCCGAAGACCGCCGCCGAGGAGCGGGCGGCCCTGCAGGTCAAGGATCGGGCGGGTGAGCTGGCCGAGCCGGTCAAGCAGGCCGTCCAGGAGACCGCGCAGCTTGTCGGCGAGGACGCCAAGGAGGCCGTCCAGCAGGTGCGCGACACGGCGGCCGAGGCGACCAGGACGACCCGCGACGAGGCCCGCGACCAGGCCAGGCAGGTCACCGAGGACACCCGTGACCAGGCCAGGCAGATGACCGGGCAGTCGCGTTCGCAGTGACCGTCGCGAGGGCCGGGCCCGGTGGACGGGCCCGGCCCTCGGGCGTGTCACCACCGGGCCCGCGACCACCGACAGGGTGATGCGGGGGGCCGGCTCCGGTGGACGGGCCCGGCCCTCGAGCGTTTCACCGCCCACGCGGCCGCCGGGCCGGCGATCACGGAACTCACGGCCGCAGGCTTGCGATCACCGGGGTTACGATCGACGGGAAGACGATCTCAGGGGGCGGCGATGGCGTCGAGGGACGCGGAGGGCGGAGCGTGAAGGCCGCCCGGCTGCACAAGGTGGGCGACATCCGGCTGAGCGACGAGCCGCCGCCCGTCCCGGGCCCGGGCGAGAGCCTGGTGCGGGTCACCGCGGTCGGCCTGTGCGGCTCCGACCTGCACTGGTACGCCGAGGGCGGCATCGGCGACGCGGTGCTGGACACGCCGCTCGTGGTGGGACACGAGATCGCGGGGGTGATCGAGGGCGGTCCCCGGGACGGCACGCGGGTCGCGGTGGACCCTGCGATCCCGTGCGGCCGATGCGCGGTCTGCGCCACGGGCTACGGCAATCTCTGCCCGGACGTCCGCTTCGCCGGGCACGGGACGCTCGACGGCGGCCTGCGAGAGCGGATCGCCTGGCCCGACGACCTGCTGCACCCGCTGCCCGCCGCGCTCTCCGACGGCGACGGTGCCATGCTCGAACCGCTGGGCGTCGCGATCCACGCCGTGGACCTCGGGCACGTCCCGCTGGGCGCGCCCGTCGCCGTCGTCGGCTGCGGGCCGATCGGCCTGCTCGTGATCCGGCTCGCCCGGCTCGCCGGAGCCTGCGCCGTCGTCGCCGTCGACCCGCTGCCGCACCGCCGCGCCGCGGCCCTGAGGTACGGAGCCGGCCTGGCGCTGTCGCCCGAGGAGGCGGCGGAGCCCGGCGTGTGGCGGGAGGTCGACGGCTCGGCGGGCCTCGGCGTCCGGGTGGCGTTCGAGGTGGCGGGCGACGACGACGCCGTACGCCTCGCCATGACCGCGGTCCGGCCCGGCGGGCGGGTGGTGCTGGCCGGGATCCCCGACGAGGACCGCACCTGCTTCCCCGCGTCGCTCGCCCGGCGCAAGGGCCTGACGATCGCCCTCGTCCGGCGGATGAACCTCACCTATCCCCGGGCGATCCGGCTGGCCGCGGACCGGCTGGTCGACGTGTCGGCGCTGATCACCGAGCGTTTCCCGCTCACGGCCACTGCGGAGGCGTTCACCGCCGCCGTCTCGCGGCGCGGGCTCAAGGTCCTGGTCGAGCCCGGCCGCCACTGACCCACCACCGAGCCGCCGCTGAGCCGCGGCAGGACCGGAACCGGCAGGATTGGACCGCCGGCCGCCGGGCAGGGCCATGACGTGGCTGTCACCGACGATTCCGGCGAGCCGGTCCCGGCGTACCGGCGGCTCGCGGCGATGCTGCGCGAGGAGATCGTGCACGGCCGGATCGAGCCGGACCGTCCCCTGCCCTCGGAGGAGCGCCTGGTGCGCGAGCACGGGTTCAGCCCCGACGACGTCCGTCGTGCCGTCGGCGTGCTGAGCGGCGAGGGCCTCGTGTACACGATCGAGGGGCAGGGGGCCTACGTCTCCACCCGGGCCGAGGAGACCGGCGGCGGCTAGTCCCGGCCGGTCCGGCCGAGGAGGGAGGCGACCCGTCTGCGGGCGTCCTCGCCCACCGGCACCTGAAGCACCAGCACGAGATCGGGGTGTCCCATCGGGCGCATCTTGAACATCTCCAGGTCGAGCCGCCCGATCTCGGGGTGGTCGATCCCGACCGTCACCGGCCGGAAGCGGCGCACGGGGTAGTCGGCCCACCATTCGCGGAACTCCCGGCTGACCTCGCTGAGCTCCTCCACCAGCGCCGCGAGCCGCGGGTCGCCG
Organism: Microbispora triticiradicis; assembly: GCF_005864065.1. Taxonomy (NCBI): domain Bacteria; kingdom Bacillati; phylum Actinomycetota; class Actinomycetes; order Streptosporangiales; family Streptosporangiaceae; genus Microbispora; species Microbispora triticiradicis. The sequence continues at coordinate 428,366 of NZ_VANP01000004.1, forward strand.
GGCCTGCGTCCCATCGCGGCGCGGAACTGGCTGATCACGGCGCGGGCCGCGGGCTCCCAGTCGACCATGCGGGCGCGGTTCGCGGCGTCGGTGAACATCATCCACAGCAGGTTCCGCCGGCCCGGCGGGAACGTCAGCGGATCAAGACGGAGCAGGGTGTAGGAGGTGTTCCAGGCCACATAGTCGAAGCACGTGTCGTAGAGGGAGGCGGCGTTCGGCGCGGCGGCGTCGACCAGGCGCCGGAGCCGGGCCGCTGCCGCCGCCTGCTCCCCGCCGGGAGGCGGCGTGTCGGGCGGGGCGAGGCCCGCGAGGTCCCGCAGGTGGTGGTGCTCGTCGGGGTCGAGCCGCAGCGCGCGGGCCAGCGCGTCGATGACCTGCGCCGACGCCGAGATGTCCCGCCCCTGCTCCAGGTAGGTGTACCAGGTGACGCCGACGCCCGAGAGCTCGGCGACCTCCTCGCGCCGCAGTCCGGGGGTGCGGCGCAGGGCCGGATCGCCTTCCGGCAGCCCGACGTCGGCGGGCCGCAGGCGGGCCCGCTGGGCACGCAGGAACGCGCCGAGCTCGGCCCTGCGGTCCGAGTCCCTCACGCGGCGGCCGGGCGCGAGACTGGCAGCACGAGTGCCAGGACCGCCGGACGCCGCCTCGTTATCGTGACGGCCATGATCCTTCACAGGGCGAGTCTCCCAGGGAGGCGGGTGTCATGAGTGATCGCGTACTGGTGATCGGCGCCACCGGGCGGCAGGGCGGCGCCACCGCCCGCGAACTGCTCGCCCGCGGGCGGACCGTGCGCGCCCTGGTGCGCGACCCGGGCTCCCCCGCCGCGGCGTCCCTGGAGCAGGCGGGGGCCGAGCTCGCGGTGGGCGACCTGGACGACGAGGCGTCGCTGCGCCGCGCCATGCGGGACGCCGAAGGGGTCTTCCTGGCGCTGACCATGATGCAGGGACCGAGGATCACCGTCGAGGGCGCCGCCGCCGAGGAACGGCGGGGGCTGACGGTGGTCCGGCTGGCCGCCGAGGCCGGCCTCGGGCACCTGGTGTACAGCTCGCTCCCCGGCACCGACGCCGGCTCCGGCATCCCCCACTTCGAGAGCAAGGCACGGATCGAGCGGGAGATCCACGCGCTCGGGCTCCCGGCGACGATCCTGCGCCCGGTCTCCTTCATGGAGAACTTCCTCACCTACAGTCGTCCCTCCGTGGAGGACGGCACCCTGGTCCTGCGGCTTCCCGCACGGCCCGGGACGCCGATGCAGCTGATCTCCGTCAGGGACATCGGGGTCTTCACCGCCCTCGCCTTCGAGCGTCCCGGCGGGTACGTCGGCCGGACCGTCGACATCGGCGCGGACGAGCTGACCCCGCCGGAGATCGCCGCCGCGTTCGGCCGGGTGAGCGGCCTGCCGGCCCGCTTCGAGCAGATGCCGATCGAGCAGGTGCGCGCGTTCGACGAGCACCTGGCCCGGATGTTCGAGTTCTTCGACGAGCACCCGGCCGGCGGTGTCGACCTGAAGGCCCTGCGGGCCGAGCATCCCGGTCTGACGACGTTCGAGACCTGGCTGCGCACCACCGGCTGGAAGCCGTGAGGCGCGGGACGTCACCGGCGGCCGGGATGCCACGCCCGTACGGCTATTCCGCGGGCGGCCGGGGCTCGCGCCACATGGGATACATGACCGGGCCTCCGGGCAGCTGGATCAGTTCCGGCATGTCCACGTAGCCGTGGCGGAGGTAGAGCCGCCGGCTCGCCTCGCTGCTCGCCTCCAGGTAGGCGGGCACCCCCTCGGCGTCGAGCCGGCGATGGTGCTCCTCCAGCAGCATGGTGCCGAGGCCGCGGCCGGTCCTCCCCCGCTCCAGGGCGATGAAGTTCAGGTAGTGGTGCGGCTCGTGCGGATGGTGCTTCTCCAGCAGCTCGCCCAGGGTGTGGTAGCGTCCCGCGTTCTCCCCGGTGAAGGCGTCGATCTCCGCCCGCTCGCCGGGGATCTCCGGGAACGGCGCGGTGAACCAGACGGCCACCCCGGCCAGTTCGCCCGCCTCATGGATGCCGTAGACGTCGCCGTGCTCCATCGCGTGCGCGGCGTACATGGTGAAGAACCTCCGCTGGAGGGGCAGGCGGTCCTCCTGGCGCGGGACGAGCCACGCGGTGATCGCGTCGACGTGGAAGGTCTCCGCGATCAGGTGGCCGGTCGCCTCCGCGTCCGTCATCCGGCTGATCACCGAACGCGCCGCGTCCGCCGCGCTCACCGGGGGCCTCCCGCCGCGGCCTGGGCGCCGAGGCCGATGCCGGCATACACCTCGGGCCGGGTCGCCCTGATCACCCGGGCCCAGACGACGCCGAACACCACCGCGACGACGTAGATGGACGGCAGGATCCACCGGATCGGCGAGTCGGGCGCGACCCCGAGGACCGTGTCGAAGTTGACCAGCGTCAGCGCGATGATCACGACCAGCGCCACGATCGACAGGGCGGGGGCGAAACGCGTCCGCCAGGCCGTCTCTCCCCGGAGGTCGCGGGAGAAGTACACGATCACCGAGATCGAGGTGACCGTGAGCAGGGTCAGCAGCCCGAGGCCGCCGAAGGCGCCGAAGGTGAAGAACAGCTTCGTGACGGGGTCGAGTCCCGAGACGGCGTAGATCGCGATCACGATCAGGCCGAGCGCGGTCTGCAGCACCGACCCGGAGATCGGCGCGGCGGTGCGGGCCGAGGTGCGGCCGAACACCGAGGGCAGCACGTTCTCCCGGCCGAGGGCGAAGATGTAACGGGCCGTGGTGTTGTGGAAGGCGATCATACAGGCGATGCTGCTGGTCACGAACAGCACCGAGCCGACCGTCGCGACGGTGCCGCCCAGGTGCTCGGCCGCCTGGCCGAAGACGAGCGTGGGACCCTGCTCGGTCGCCGCCTTGACGATCCCGTCCGGGCCGGTCGGCACCGTCTGTGCCCAGGCGGAGATCGAGTAGAGGATGGCGATGACCGCGATGCCCAGGTAGGTGGCGACGGGCACGGTGCGGAGGCGGTCCTTGGACTCCTCGGCGAAGACGACCGACGACTCGATGCCGGCGAAGCCCGCGACGACGGTGGCGAGCGCGGCGCCCACGCCGGGCACGAACAGCGCCGCGGGGCTGTAGCCCTCGAAGCTGACGCCGTTCCGCGCGCCGCCGAACAGGTCGCCCAGGTCGAACAGCAGGACGACGGCGATCTCGCTGACCAGCAGGACCGACAGGATCCGGCCGTTGATGTCGACCCGCAGCAGGCCGAGCAGGCCGGTCAGCGCCCAGGCCCCCAGCGCGATGACCCACCACGGGGGCGAACCGCCGAACCAGTCCAGGAGCAGCGGCTCCGCCGCCGACCCGATGATGCCGTACAGGCCGAGTTGCAGCGCGTTGTAGGCGAGCAGCGCCACCCACGCCGTCACCACGCCCTGCGTCCGGCCGAGACCCTGCGCCGCGTAGGCGTAGAAGGCGCCGGCGTTCACCACGTGCCTGGCCATGGTCACGTAGCCGACGGCGAAGAGCGAGAAGACCCCGCCCAGCAGCAGGAACGCGAGCGGCACGCCGATCACGCCCGTCACCGCGTACGCCGTGGGCACCGAACCCGCGACGACCATCAGGGGCGCCGCCGCGGAGATGACGAAGAACACGATGGACGGCACACCGAGCCGGTCCTGGGCCAGTGCGGCGGAGACGGCGCTCGGCCGTTGCTCTGTCAGGGACACCTGGAACTCCGTGAGGGGATTTGGGGGGGGCGGGTGGTCACCGGCGGCTGAGGACGGCCTGGCCGACGGCGGCCTTGGTCTGGGCGACGAGTCTCTGCATGGGGGCCGGGAGCATGGCGATCACCGCGGCCACGAAGCGGGGATCGTGTTCCGACAGCACCCGCTGGGCACAGCCGGCGGCGTCCAGCAGTCCCAGGAGGACGCGGTCCCGGGGGTTCGGCGGGGTGCGGCGCTGGACGGCGAGGTTCAGGCGGGCGAGCGGCCACGCGGCCGTGCTCATGTCCGCGGGAGCCGGGGGCTGGTGCTTCAGCAGGTGCCTGACCGGTGGTTTGAGCAGCTTCCCGGCGATCATCCTGGCGGTCACCTCGGCCTCGGCCGTACGGGCGAGGAACAGCAGCCACGTGCTCACCGGATGGTACGGCTCGGCGACGACGTGGCCGAGCACCCTCCTGGTGAAGGCGTCATCGCCGTCCTCCCCGGCCGCCGCGTGGAGGCGTTCGGGGTTCGACGTGAGATCCAGGGTCACCCGCTCGGCGAGCATCAGCTCGGCGAGGACGCCGCCGGCCAGTGCCAGCCCCGCGAGCCGTGAATGCAGGTGTGGATGACCCGTCGCATTGTCGTGCAGGACGAAATACAAGTCATCGACAAGAGACGGGCTCGAAAGATCGCTTTCAGCCACGGTCGGCGATGATATCGGCGCTTTGTTTCATTTGTCATCGCCCGGGAATCATCAAGGCGAGAATGGGAACGCGTTTTCCCATCACGACGCGAATTATGCCAACCGAAACCCGCTTTTTGGTTTATGCGAGCGCATCGCGCGCTCCAGCCGAGGAGTCCTCACCGGAGCAGGGCGTTCACCACGATTGTGAGCAGGATCGACGCGACGATCGAGATGATGATCATAAGGATGCACCCCGTCGCGCCGCCAAGTGGACGAACCCTGAAATTTCCTGGCATGAGGACCTCCCGTCGCCGCTCCTTCCACGGCCTACCCTTGGCCTCCGCCGCGAACCGGCCCGCGTTTTGTCCGTTTTGAGGGTGGGCATCGAGGGCCTATGACCACCCAGGACGACAGGGGCGCGGTGGTCCTGGCCCGCGCCCACGGCCTCTTCAACATCGCGGGCGGACTGTGGCCGCTCCTGCACCTGACGAGCTTCGAGAAAGTGTACGGCCCGAAGACCGACCGCTGGCTGCAACGGACCGTCGCGGGCCTGCTGGTGGGGATCGGCTGGACCCAGGTCCGCGCCGCGCGCACGCCGGACGGCGTCCGGCAGGCGCGCCGTCTCGGCATGGCCACCGCCGCGACGCTTCTCACCACCGATCTGCTCTGCGTGCCCACCGGCCGCATCAGGCCGACCTATCTCCTCGACGCGGCGGCCGAGGCGCTGTGGCTGCGCGCCTGGCGGGGCGGCACCGTACGGCCCGAGCCCCGGGCCGGCCGTACGGGGTCGGTCCTCGCCGCGGCGGCGGCGCTGGCGGCCGGGTGCGCCACCGGCGGCCTGCTGGCCTCGCGGGTGCTGCGGCGCCCGCCGGAGCAGGAGGTGTCCGAACTGACCCGGGCCCACTACCTCCGTCATCCCGCCGCGAGGTGACGGGTGCCGGCCTCTGCCCTCCACCGGGTTACGTCTCCCGGCGACGGGTAGAGCGAACGGCAGTTCGACATTGGAGGGACGATGGACCGAGGACCGGTGGAGAAGGACCCCGAGGACTGGGCGACCGGGGACGAGCCGATGACCGCGCCGCAGGAGTCCTACCTGCGCACACTGGCCCGGGAGGCCGGGCGTGACGTGCCCGAAGGGCTCAGCAAGGCCGAGGCCTCCACGTTGATCGACGAGTTGCAGGACCAGAGTCGCCGCCTGAACGAGAACGGGTGACCGCCGCCACCCGTCCCGTCGCCGCCCCGTGCGCGGCGGCCGGGCGGGCGGACGACCGGCCGCCCGGGTGGGAGGATCCACCCGGGCGGCCCACGCCGTCCTCGCCCGGCTATCCGGGCAGCGTCTCGCCGCCGATCGGCGCGAGGACCTCACCCGTGTAGTACGACGAGAGCCGGTTGGCCGCGAAGAACACGTACGACGGGGCGATCTCGTCCGGGTCGGCCGGGCGGCCCATCGGCACCTGCTCGCCGAACTTCTCCACCTTCTCCTCCGGGAAGGTGGCCGGGATGAGCGGCGTCCAGACCGGGCCCGGAGCCACGGCGTTGATCCTGATTCCCCGGTCGACCAGCACCTGGGCCATCGCGTAGGTGAACGCGTTGATCGCGCCCTTGGTCGCGGAGTAGTCGATCAGCTGCTTGTTGCCGCGCAGCCCGTTGATCGACGAGGTGTTCACGATCGACCCGCCCTCGGGCATGTGCCGCAGCGCGGCCTTCGTCACCCGGAAGTAGCTGTGGATGTTGACGGCGAAGGTGTGTTCCCACTGCTCGTCGGACAGCTCCTCCAGCCCCTGCACGGGGGTCTGCGTGGCCACGTTGTTCACCAGCACGTCGATGCCGCCGAGTTCGCGGACGGTGCGCTCGACGACCTCCTCGCAGTGCCGGCGGTCGGCGAGATCGCCCGGCAGGAGCAGGCAGGTGCGGCCCTCCTGCTCCACCAGTTTCCTGGTGTGCTCGGCGTCCTCGTGCTCGCTCAGGTAGGCGATGGCGACGTCCGCCCCCTCCTTGGCGAACGCCACGGCGACGGCCCGGCCGATGCCGGAGTCGCCCCCGGTGACGAGGGCCCGCTTTCCGGCCAGCAGGTCGCGGCCGGTGTAGTCGCGCATCTCGTCCCTGGGCTCGGGGCTCATCTCGCCCGTCCGGCCGGGATACGACTGCGTCTGCGGTGGCGGTGTGGAGTTCGACTGCTCAGACATGCACCCCGCGTACCCCTGCCCGGCCAGGGCAAACGGCAGTACGCGGCGGTGGGACGGTCGCCCGGCGGATACACAGTGTTACCTATCCATCACGCTTTAGCGTCCCGAGATGGGACATCATGTATGACGTTGACATGACATCCCGGCCGAAGATCGCCCTCATGGACGTCGTATGGAGGACGTGCGGCGCCTCCCCCGGCTGCCCGGGCATCGCCCGCGAGCCGTACGGCCGGTGCCTGGCGCACCTGACCCCCGCCGAGACCGGCGCCGTCCTGCGGGACCTCGCGCCGGGCCAGGCGCTGGACCTGCGCGGCACCACCGTGGCGGAGGACCTGCTCGCCCATCTGCTGGACCGTCTTGAGCGCCGTGTCGGACGGGCCAGGTTCGACCACGCGGTCTTCACCGGCCAGGCCCGGTTCGGCGAGGTCGCCTTCACCGGGGACGCGACCTTCGACCACGCCCGGTTCGACCGGCTCGCCTCCTTCTACGGCGCCAGATTCCTGCGCAACGTCTCCTTCCGCGCGGCCCGGTTCGCGCGTGAGCTGTCCCTGCACGACGCGCGGGTGCGCGGCCACGCCGCCTTCGACCACGCCACGATCCGCGGCGACGCCCTGTTCGGCGCGGCGCGCTTCGGCGGCGACCTCCCCGCCGAGAGCACGCCCGGCGGCACGCCGTCCCCCGGCACCCCGCCCTTCCGGGCCACACCGAACGTCTCGTCGGAGGGGACCCGGAACACCCCGCTCGCGGAGGCGCTGAACGTCTCGTTCCCAGGGGCGCGGAACGCCTCATTCCACGGCGGACAGGACGTCTCGTTCGAGGGAACGCAGTTCCGCGGGTTCGCGGCGTTCGACGCGGCGGTGTTCGCGGGGGACGTCGTCTTCCGCGGCGCTCGGTTCCACCGGGCCGTCTCCTTCCGCGGCGCCGTCTGCGCGGCGACCGCCGCCTTCGAGGGAACGCGGTTCCAGGGCGCGGCCTACCTGGGCCCGATGCGGGTCGGGCGGCGACTGTCCCTCGCGGGTGTGCGGGCCGGAGCGGCGCTGCACCTGGAGACCGGCGGGTGCCGCGTGATCCTCCGGACGGCGGACGTCGCCGGGCCGCTCGTCGCGCGGCTGTCCGACGCCGACCTCGACCTGCGGGGCGCCGTCCTCTCCGGGACGTCGGCGGTCACCCGGCGCGCCGGCCGGCTGCGGGTGACCTCGCTCGACGGTCTCGACGCCGCGGCGCTCACGCTCACGGGGGCCGACCTGCGCGGGTGCGGTCTCGGCGGGCTGCGCCGCCCGGAACGCCTGCGGCTGCGGGAGTGCCTGTTCGCGGCGACGCCCGGCGGGATGCGGCTGCGGCTGGGCTGGCCGCCGGTCCGGTGGTGGAGCCGCCGCCGCGTCCTCGCGGACGAGCACCTGTGGCGCGGCTGGGACGAGGCGGGGTTCGCCGGGTCTCCGGAATCCCCCGCCTCGCCCTTGCCACGGTCCCGCGGATCAGCCCGGTCGCGGGCGTCCCGGCCGCAGGGAGCACCTCGGTCGCGGAAGCCCCCACAGGAGTCGCCGAGGTCGCCATGGGCGCCGGGATCGCCGGACGCCGCCCGGCTGGCCGTCCTGTACGAGCGGCTGCGGCCGGGCGTGGACGACGCCAGGACCTCCGCCGACTTCGCGTTCGGCGCCATGGACATGCGGCGGCTCGGCAGTTCCCGCGGCCGGGCCAGGCTGCTGCTCTCGCTCTACTGGCTCGCCTCCGGGTACGGCCTGCGGACGGGCCGCGCCCTGGGGTGGCTGACGCTGGTGACGGCCGTCGCCGCGGGCGCCGTCTGCTGGACGGCCGGAGCCCGTCCGGCACGGCCGCCGGTCGGCCAGCGCCCCCAGGTGGCGGTGGTCGGAGCGGTGATGCGGGACGGGGTGCGGGCCGGAGTGCGGGGCGGGGTACGCGCGGGGCTGCGGCCGGCGGCGACCGCCTCCCGCCCGGCCCACTCCCACGCCCTGCCCACCCGCGCGGGCTGACCACGGAGCCCTGAGCATCGAGAACGTCGATGCTCAGGGCCGCAAGCGTTCACGATCCTTACGAGCGTGACCTCCTGTCGCCAGCATAAGCTCAATCGTTCGCGAAACAGGAGGTTCCATGACAAAGCGCCTATCTGTGGCCATAGTCGGCGCGCTGGTCGTGTCGGCGCTCGCCGGCGGCTGCGGGCGTTCGTCGTCGGAGACCGCCGCGGGCGACAACGCGGCGGCGACGGCGAACAAGACCGCCAAGGACCTGGTCCCGGAGGATGTGCGCAAGACCGGCACACTGCGGGTCGCCACCTCCGAGGGCTACCCGCCGATGGAGATGTACAAGAAGGGCACCCAGGAGCTCACCGGGGTCGACCCCGACCTCGGCGCGGCCATCGCGGCCAAGCTGGGGCTGAAGTTCTCGATCACCAACGCCGCCTTCGACGGGCTCATCCCGGGCCTGCAGGGCGGGCGCTGGGACATCGTGATGTCCTCGATGAGCGACACCGAGGAGCGGCGCGCGGCGGTCGACTTCGTCGACTACTTCAACGCCGGCGGCGCGATCATGGTCAAGAAGGGCAACCCCGAGGGGATCAAGACCCTCGACGACCTGTGCGGCCGCACGGTCGTGCTGGCCAAGGGCAGCTCCAACCTCGCCATCGGCGAGAAGCAGAACGAGAAGTGCGCCACCAAGATGAAGATCATGCAGAGCGAGGACGCGCCCACCGGCCTGCTCTCGATCGACTCCGGGCGCGCCACCGCGACCATCGTGGACTACCCCGTCGCCGTCATGTACGCCAAGGACACCGGCAAGTACGACGTGCTGTCCGAGCAGTACGACGCCGGGCCGTGGGGCATCGCCGTCGACAAGCGGAAGAGCGCGCTGCGCGACGCCGTCGCCAAGGCGATGGAGGAGCTTCAGGCCGACGGCGGCTACAAGGCCGTGCTGGACTCCTACGGCGTGACGGCCAACGCCGTCGACGGCGTGCTGGTCAACACCCAGCCGTGGAAGTGACCCAGGAGAAGGCGCCCGCCGCCGAACTGCCGATCGACGCCGTGCGCCCCGCGCGGCCCGGCCGGTGGCTCGGCGCGGCGGCCGCCCTGCTCTTCCTCGTGTGGCTGGCCTTCACGGTCATCGTCAACGAGAACCTGCACTGGGACGTCATCGTCGCCTACCTGGCCGACGGCAGGATCCTCGGCGGCCTGTGGGTGACCATCCAGCTCACCGTGCTGTCCATGGCCATCGGCCTGGCGCTGGGCGTGCTCGCCGCCGTCATGCAGCTGTCGGACAACCCCGTGCTGCGCGGCACCTCCGCGCTCTACACGTGGTTCTTCCGCGGCACGCCGCTGCTGGTGCAGCTGATCTTCTGGTTCAACATCGGGCTGGTCTTCCCCACCTTCGCGATCGGCGTCCCGTTCGGCGGGCCCAAGCTGATCGAGTGGCAGGCGAACGAGATCATCACGCCGTTCACCGCGGCGCTGCTCGGCCTGGCGATCAATGAGGGCGCGTACATGGCGGAGATCGTCCGCGCCGGCATCCGCTCCGTGGACCCGGGCCAGCGGGAGGCCGCCGAGTCGCTCGGCATGTCGCACCGGCAGGTGCTGCGCCGTGTGGTGCTGCCGCAGGCCATGCGGGTGATCATCCCGCCGACCGGCAACCAGTTCATCTCCATGCTGAAGACCACGTCGATGGTCTCGGTCATCGCCGGGGCCGAGCTGCTCACCGTGGCGCAGCGCATCTATCTCGGCAACTTCGAGGTCATCGCGATGCTCGTCGTCGCGTCGATCTGGTACGTCGTGCTCACCACGATCGCGAGTGTCGGGCAGCATTTCGTGGAGAAGCGGTTCGAACGCGGCCACGTGCGGCTGTCCTCCCGCGTACGCCGCAACCTGCGGCCCCTGACGTCCAAGGAGCCCTCGTGAGCGCCCCCGCTCAGTCACCCGGCCGGCCACCCGGGCAGCCGTCCGACCTGCCGATGGTGCGGATCCGCGCCGTGCGCAAGCGGTTCGGCCCGCTGGAGGTGCTCAAGGGCATCGACCTCGACGTCCCCGCCGGCTCGGTGGTGTGCGTCGTCGGGCCGTCCGGGTCGGGCAAGTCGACGCTGCTGCGCTGCGTCAACCGCCTGGAGACGATCGACTCCGGCCGCATCTGGGTGGACGGCGAGCTGATGGGCTACGCCGAGCGCGGCGGGCGGCTGCACGCGTTGCGCCCGGCCGAGCTGTCCCGCCAGCAGCGCGGCATCGGCATGGTGTTCCAGCGGTTCCACCTGTTCCCGCATCGCACCGCGATCGAGAACGTCATGGAGGGGCCGGTCACCGTGCTCCGCACGCCCGCCGCCCAGGCCCGGCGGCAGGCGGCGGAACTGCTGGAGCGGGTCGGCCTGGCCGACCGCGCGCACCACTACCCCGCGCAGTTGTCCGGCGGGCAGCAGCAGCGGGTGGCGATCGCCCGCAGCCTGGCCATGCGGCCCAGCCTGATGCTGTTCGACGAGCCGACCAGCGCGCTCGACCCCGAGCTCGTGCAGGAGGTGCTCGCCGTCATGCGGGACCTCGCGGCGAGCGGCATGACGATGATGGTCGTCACCCACGAGATGAGCTTCGCCCGCGAGGTCGGCGACCAGTTCGTCTTCATGGACGACGGCGTCGTCGTCGAGCGGGGCGACCCCCGCGAGGTGCTCGCGGCGCCCCGGCACGACCGGCTGCGCGCCTTCCTGGGACAGGTCCTGTGAACCCGGGCGCGGCCGCTCGTACGGGACGGCCGGGCGGGCGGCGTCCCGCGGCCCCGGAGATCTCGGGGACAGTGACGGGGACGGATCGGGTGACGAGGAGGCTTCCGTGACGGGGGCGGGGACCCGCTTCGATCTTCTCGTCCGGGGCGGGCTGGTGGTCGACGGCACCGGCCGCCCGGCCCGGCCCGCCGACGTCGGGGTCTCCGGCGGGCGGCTGACCGTCCTGCCCCCCGGCTCGTCGTCCGGCCCGAGGTCCGGCGCGTCGCCGGGCTCGGCGGCCGACGCCGCCGAGGTGCTCGACGCGCGCGGGCGGGTCGTCTCCCCCGGGTTCGTCGACGTCCACACGCACTCCGACGGCGTGGCCCTGCTCGGCCCGACCGGCGACGGCGACGGGTCAGGAAACGGATCAGCCGACGGGTCAGGAGACGGGTCCGGCAGGGAGCTGGTGCGGGCCTCGGTGCTGCAGGGGGTCACCACCGAGATCTGCGGCAACTGCGGGTCGAGCCTGTTCCCGGCCCTGCCGGAGCGGCTGGCCGCCATGCGGGCGGAGAGCCGGATCACCTTCGGCGGCGACGTCGGCGCGTACACCGACTTCGCGGGCTTCGCCGCCGCGCACGCCGGGGTGCCCCGGGCCAACCACCTGGCCTCGCTCGTCGGCCACGGCACGCTCCGGGCGGGCGTGCTCGGCCCGGTGGACCGGCCGGCCCGGCCCGCCGAGCTGCGCGCGATGTGCGCGCTGCTCGACGCCTCCCTGACGCAGGGCGCCGCCGGCCTGTCCACCGGCCTCATCTACACCCCCGGCTCGTACGCGGGCACCGCCGAGGTGGTGGCGCTGGCGGAGGTGGCCGCCCGCCACGGCAAGCCGTACGTGACCCACCTGCGCGACGAGATGTCGCGGGTGGAGGAGGCGCTGGAGGAGGCCGTCGAGATCTCCCGGCGCAGCGGCGCGGCGCTGCACGTGTCGCACCACAAGACCGCCGGGCGGTACGCCTGGGGCCGCACCGAGCGCACCCTGCCGCGCCTCACGGAGCTGCGCGCGGGCGGCATGGACGTCACCTGCGACGTCTACCCCTATACGGCGGGCAGCACGGCGCTGGCCGCGATGCTGCCGCCGTGGGCGAACGACGGCGGGCTGCGCGCCCTGACCGCGAGGCTCGGCGACCCCGCCCAGCGGGACCGGATGCGCCGGGCCATCGCCGAGGGCGTGCCCGGCTGGGAGAACACGGTCGGCAACGGCGGCTGGGACCGGATCTCGGTGGCCTGCGCGCCCCGCCATCCGCGGGCCGAGGGCGCGACGATCGCCGACCTCGCCGCCGCCGCGGGCGCCGATCCCCTCGACGTGGCCGCCGACCTGCTGGTCGCCGAGGACGGCGAGGTGACGATCATCAGTCATTCCATGATCGAGGAGGACGTGCGGCGGGTGCTGGCCGCGCCGTACGCGATGATCGGTTCCGACGGCGTGCCGAAGCCGGGCGGGCGCCCGCATCCGCGCTGGGCCGGGACCTTCCCCCGGGTGCTCGGCAGATACGTACGCGAGCTCGGGCTGCTCGGCCTGGAGGAGGCGGTGCACAAGATGACCGGGATGGCGGCGGCGCGCTTCGGGCTGACCGGGCGGGGCGTGATCCGCGACGGCGCGCACGCCGACCTGGTGGTGTTCGATCCGGCGGAGGTGGCCGACCGGGCCACCTTCACCGAGCCGCTGCTGCCGCCCGCGGGCGTCGACACGGTGGTGGTCGGCGGCGCGGTCGTGGTGCGTGACGGCGAGGAGACGGGCGCCCGCCCGGGACGGGTGCTGGCCCTGTGAACACCGGAGACGCGGGGGACGTGGTGAGCGCCGGAGACGCGGTGAACGCCGGGGACGGGGGCGGGCTCCCCCGCGACGCCGGGCCGGGGGACGTCTCCGGCGCCGCGCGCGGCTCGCTGGCGGAGCTGGCGGCGTCCTGCCCCGGCACGCTGGCCGTGTGCGTGCCCGGCCTGCTCGGCGTGAACGAGGACGTGGTGCTGCCGCTCGCCAGCACGGGCAAGGTGCTGCTGCTCGCCGCGCTCGCGCGGGACGTCGCGTCCGGCGCGCTCGATCCAGCCGAGCCGGTCGCGCTGCTCGACGAGGACTACGCGGGGGGCTCGGGCCTGCTCACCGAGCTGTCGGCCCGTCGCTGGACCATCGGCGACCTCGCCGTGCTGACGGCGTCCGTCAGCGACAACACGGCGACGAACGCGTTGCTGCGACGGCTCGGGCTCGCCCGGGTGGACGCCGCGGCCGGCGCGCTCGGGCTGGCCGGGACGCGCGTCCACGACAGGATCCGGGAACCGCGGCTGCCCGCGCACCCGCCCGCGTTCGCCACCGGGACGGCCCGTGAGCTCGCCGGTCTCATGCGGTCCGTGGCGTACGGCCGCGAGCCGTGGCAGCGGCTGCTGCTCGGCTGGATGGCGTGCAACACCGACCGCGGCCTGGTCCCGGCGCTGCTGCCGCACGAGCCGGAGGACCGCGAACCGCCGCGGGTCCTGCCGTACGCCGCCGGGGTGTGGGTGGCGAACAAGACCGGCACGGACGCCGGGACGCGGGCCGACGTCGGCGTGATCGCGGCGGCCAGGTGGGAGGGTTACGCGGTGCTCGCGCACGGGCCGGAAGGCTCCGAGCAGGCCCTCGTGCGGGCCGTGCGGCAGGCGGGCGTCGCCGTCGCCGCCACCGTGACGGGCGCCGCCGCTCGGGCGTGACCAGCGCGGACGCGGCCCGATACTGGGTGGCATGCTCAGCAGCCACCGCCTCAGGGTGCTCCTGGAGGTCTTCAGGACCGGGAGCATCGCCGGAGCCGCCAAGACCCTGCGGCTGTCGCCGTCCGCCGTCTCGCACCAGCTCGCCCGGCTGGAGGAGGAGGCGGGGGTCGGGCTGGTGGAGCGGGCCGCGCACAGCCTTCGGCTGACCGCCGCCGGCCGCCGCCTCGCCGGGCGGGCCCAGGAGGTGCTCGACCTCATCGAGTCCGCCGAGAAGGACCTGCTCGCGCAGGCGCGGGCGGACGCCGGGCAGCTCCGGATCGGGTTCTTCGCCTCGGCGGGCTACCGGCTGCTGCCGATGGCGCTGTCGTCGTTCACGGCCCGCCACCCCGGCGTCGATCTCGACCTGGTGCTCGGGCAGCCGCACGAGCTGCTGGCCGACGTGGAGCGTGGTGAGCTCGACGTGCTGGTCGTGTTCGAGCACGCGCTCGATCCGTGGAAGGCGCCGAAGGGCGTGGAGGTCGTCCACCTCTTCGACGAGCCGCAACTCCTGGTGATGCCGCTCGGCCATCCCGCCGGGCACCGGCCCCGCGTACGGCTGGCCGACCTGGCCGACGATCCGTGGATCACCACGTTCGGCACCGAGACCCCGGTGTCGGTGCTGGAGCGGGCCAGCGCCCTGGAGGGCTTCACCCCCGCGATCCGCTGCCGCAGCGACCACTACGAGGTGACGCTCGGCCTGGTGCGGGCCGGGCTGGGGGTGGCCCTCGTGCCGAGCCTCGGCGTGCAGGGCGCGGCGGGCGTCCAGGTCTGCCAGGTGGAGGGCCCCCGGCTCTACCGCCGGGTCGGCGCCGCGATCCGGCCGACCAACCCCAATCCCGCCCTGCGCGCCTTCGTCGGCTATCTCAGGGACGCGTCGGCCCGCCTCAGCGTGACGCTCCGTCAGGGCGCGACCGAGCGGCCCGCCGCGCGGGGCGGCGGGCCGCCGGACGGCCGGTTACCAGTTGCCGAGCCGGTGCCCGCTCCGCTCGCCCCGCTCGTGCCGGCGGTACGCCTGCGCCATGCCCAGCGCGGCGGCGCCGAGCGCGAAGATCACGATGCCGGTCACGACGTTGTTCCAGACGGTGCTGGTGGTGGCCTCGCCTCCCCTGCGCACCACCCAGGGCGAGACCAGCGCCCAGACGCCGAGTAGCGGGATCAGCCACCCCATGCCGTAGGTGCGTCCGAAGGCGGACGCGAGCCCGAGGGCCAGGGCACTGACCACGAGGCCCGTGATCAGGTTGCTGATGGTCAGCCCGGGGAAGCGAAAGAACCCGACTATCCAGGGCGAGAGCGCCAGATAGAGACCCGCCAGGAAGGAGAGCCCTTCCAGTACCTGAGCGGGGGCCGTCGAACCCGCCCGGTCGTAGGTCTGACGCAGTTCTGCGATGTCGGGGTGACGCTCGATGCCGGTAGGTCCAACCATGACTGGTCCCGCCTTTCCTGCTGGTTGCGTTTGCGCGGACGGCCATACCCGCACAAAACCAGCAATTCTCTACTTTGCGTAATATCTCGCTTATTAATCGGTTTTGCGGGATAAATTGCCTTCAGAGCATTCATTGGGAGATAGCGGTATGTGCGGCCGGGGAGGGTACCGATGAGGTCCGGCTGAGGGGGCGGCGACGCGGAGGGGGCCATGATCGCTGTAGTTCTGGCGGTGCTCGCCGCGGCGGCCAACGCCGTCGCGTCGGTGCTGCAGCGCCGGGCCGCCCGCCGCATGCCCCCCGGCGAGGCGTTCCGGCTGGGGCTGATCCTGCACCTGCTGCGCAGTTCCGCCTGGCTGGGCGGCATCGGGGCGCTGATCGCCGGGTTCCTGCTGCAGGCCGCCGCGCTCGCGTCCGGAGGGCTCGCCCTCGTGCAGCCCCTGCTCGTCGCCGAACTGCCGATCACGATGCTGGTGGCGGGCTGGATGTTCCGGATCCGCGTCTCCCCGATGACGTGGCTGGCCGTCGCGGCGCTGACGGCGGGGCTGGCCGGGTTCCTGGGGGCCGCCTCCCCCTCTCCGGGCGACCGCCTGCCGGGTGTGCTGGGCTGGACGATCTCGGCGGGCGTGACCGCCGGGCTCGTGGCCGGCTGCGTGGCGGTCGCGATCAGCTCCGGCGGCGCCACCCGCGCCGTGCTGCTCGGGGTCTCCGCCGGGCTCGGCTTCGCCTACACCGCCGTGCTGATGAAGCGCACCGTCGAGGTGCTGCCCGACGGGCTGCGGGCCCTGTCCGGCGCGTGGTCGCTGTACGCCATGGTCGCCGCCGGCCTGTGCAGCCTGTTCCTGCTGCAGAACGCCCTGCACAGCGGGCCCCTCGTCGCCGTGCAGCCGGCCCTGACCGTGACCGACCCCGTCGCCAGCACGGCGTACGGCGTGGCCCTGTTCGGCGAGGGCATCCGCACCGGCCCCTGGGTGCTGCCCGAGCTGACCGGCATG
This sequence comes from Microbispora triticiradicis, assembly GCF_005864065.1. NCBI lineage: Bacteria > Bacillati > Actinomycetota > Actinomycetes > Streptosporangiales > Streptosporangiaceae > Microbispora > Microbispora triticiradicis. Next base: position 444,791 of record NZ_VANP01000004.1, read on the forward strand.
GCCCTCATCCTGTACGGCAGCGTGCTGCTGTCCCGGCACGCGCCGCTGCACGAGGCCGTCAGGAGACCGTGAGGGCCGCGCCGTCCGGCCGCGCGAAGCGGAGCAGCAGGGCCTCCGCCGGTTCGGCGTCGAACAGGGCCTCCGCGCGGGCGGTCAGCGCGGCGCGGGCGGGCGAGCCGGGGGCGAGCCGATCGAGTTCCCGGAGCAGTCCGGCGGGACGGCGGACGTGGACGCTCACGCCGGCCCTGGCCATCGCGAGCACCCCGTCCCGGCCGTGGCCGGGGATCGGCAGGCAGGTCACGACGGGCACCCGCGCGGCGAACGCCTCCCGGCAGGTCAGCCCGGCGGCGTTGTCCACCAGCGCGTACGCCGCGGCGAGCAGGCCGGGCAGGTCGTCACGCCAGCCGAGGGCGAGGCCCGCCGGCCCCGGCGGCTCGCCGAACAGCCGCGACAGTCGGCGGCGCAGCCCCTCGTTGCGCCCGCAGAGCACGACGGGCACGTACCGCCCGCTCTCCTGCCCGTCTCCCTGCCCGTCTCCCTGCCTGTCCCGCGGCCTGTTCCGCGGTCCGGAGCGGCACAGGGCGCGGGCCGTCCGCACGACCCGGCCGACCCCCCACGCGCCCGCGCCGACCAGCACGATGCGGTCGCCGTCCGGCAGGCCGAGCCGGGTGTGGACGCTCCGCCCCGGCGCCCGTACGGCGGCGAATCCGGGCCGCACGATCGGGGCGTGCCGGAAGGCCGGGCGGCCGGTGGCGGCCGTCACGGCGAGGGCGGTGGCCGCGTCCGGGCACAGATACCGGTCGTTGCCCCCGTGCAGCCAGAGGCGGTGCGCGGCGAAGTCGGTCAGCACGACCACGCTGGGGACGGCCAGCCGCCCCCGCGACCGCAGGTGCCCGGCGGCCTGGGCGGCCACGTGGAAGACCGGCACCACCAGCGAGGGCCGCAGGCGGCGCACCACCCTGCTCAGCCCTGCCGCCACCACGACCGTCAGCGGCGACACCGCGCGGGCTCGCGAGGCCCGCCGCGACACGAAGAAGATCCGGTAGACGATGGCGTACAGCCACGGAGCCCGGAGCATCACGGTGCGGTACCACCAGCGCAGGACCACGCCCAGCCGCAGCGGCAGCAGGGCGAGCACGTCCACGACCGCCACCCGGACACCGGCGGCGGCGAGGCGCCGGGCCAGTTCGGCGGCAACGCCGTCGTGACCGGCCCCCATCGACGCGCTGACGATCAGCACCTTCGCCGCCGGCGGTGTCATGGGCCCCTCCCAGGGAGTGGACGACGACGCGGCGAGGCGCCGCCAGTCACGCGCGGCACCGGACGCCCTCCCCCGTCTCGTTCCCGGCTTGGTGAATCCGGACACAGGAGCTGATACAGGACGGGCGATACTGGATCCGATGAGACGTCGCGTGGCCGCCGCCGGGGCGGCCCTGCTGCCCGTCGCGGTGCACGTCGCGCCGGGCGCGGCCTGGCTGCCCGCCGTACGCCGCCTGCTGCCCGCCCTCGCGGGCGAGGGGCGTCCCGGACACGTAGCGCTGACCTTCGACGACGGGCCCGATCCCCGGTCGACGCCGCTGTTCCTCGACGAGCTCGCCCGGCTGGGCTGCCGGGCGACCTTCTTCATGCTGGGCGAGCTGCTCGACCGCCATCCCGGCCTCGGGCGGAGCGTCGCGCGGGCCGGGCACGAGGTGGCCGTGCACGGCTGGCACCACGTGAACGCCCTGGTCGCCCGGCCGGGCCGGATCGCGGCGGAGACGGCCCGGGCCGCGCGCCTCGTCGCCGAGGTCACCGGCGCGCGGCCCGCCTGGTACCGCCCGCCGTACGGCGTGCTGAGCGCCGAGGCGCTGCTGGCGGCGCGGTGGCACGGCCTGCGCCCGGTGCTGTGGACGGCGTGGGGCGAGGACTGGACGCGGCGGGCCACACCGGAGTCGGTGCTGCGGACCCTGGCTCCCGGCCTGCGGGGCGGCGCCACGCTGCTGCTGCACGACTGCGACCACACTTCCGCCCCCGGGTCGTGGCGCTCGGCGCTCGGCGCGCTGCCCGAGGTGGTCGGCCGCTGCCGCGCCGCCGGGCTGCGGGTCGGGCCGCTCGGCTCCCACCTTCCCTGAGCGGAGAACGCCTCCCGGGAGAGCTTTTTACCGGCGGCCGGAAGCGCCAACGGCGGGCAACGGTTCCGCCCGCCCCCGGCTGCCCCGCCGGTCGTTTCTTTGGCCCGCCTTTCCGTCCGTCCCCGTCCGCGTACGCCGGGTTGCCCGTCAGGTCGCACGCGTAAAGCCGCCGCCCGATCTGTCGGGTTTTGGGGGGATTTTCGATGGAGATTCTCCTGGCATGTCCGCAGCGGACGTACGCGACGCCGCGCGCCGGGAAAACTTCCCGGTGGCCTCCCGGCTGCTGCCGCGCGGGTACCGCCGCGACCTCATGGCGGTGTACGGGTTCGCCCGGTACGTGGACGACGCCGGTGACGAGGCGGACCCCGCGGAGCGGCCCGCCCTGCTCGACGCCGTGGAGGCCGATCTCGGCCGCCTGTACGCGGGAGACGTCCCGCGCCTGCCGGCCGTACGCGCGCTGGCGCCGCTGGTCGCCCGCCGGGCCGTGCCGAGCGCTCCGTTCCTGCACCTGGTCGAGGCGAACCGGCGCGACCAGGTGGTGCGGCGCTACGACACGTTCGCCCAGTTGCTGGGCTACTGCGAGCTGTCGGCCAACCCGGTCGGCCGGATCGTGCTGCACGTGTTCGGGCTGGCGACGCCCGAGCGGGCGCGGCTGTCCGACCTCGTCTGCTCGGCGCTCCAGGTGATCGAGCACTGCCAGGACGTGGGCGAGGACCACGCCCGCGGCCGCGTCTACCTGCCGGCGGAGGACCTGCGCAGGTTCGGCGCCGGGGAGGCCGATCTGACCGCCGCGCACGCCTCCCCGCGGCTGCGCCGGGTGATCGCCCTGCAGGCCCGTCGCGCGGCGACCCTCCTCGACGAGGGGACGCCGCTCCTGGAGACCCTGCGCGGGTTCGCGCGCACGGCGGTGGCCGGTTACGTCGCGGGCGGCCGGGCGCAGCTCGCGGCGCTCGAACGCCGCCGGCACGACGTGCTGGCCGGCGCCCCGCGTGCCCGCCGTCACGCGGTGCTGCGCGAGTGGGTTCGTGTGCTGAAGGAGGTGGACGGTGACGGTTCCCGGCGCGATTCCTGATCCCGTCCCCGAGCCCCTGGCCGGCGCGGCGGCGGACCTCCCGGCCGGGCGGGCGCCCCGGGCCGGGCCGGGACCGATACCGGTGTCACGGGCCTACGGGCACTGCGAGCGCGTCGTCCGCACCCGGGCGCGGAACTTCGCGTACGGCATCCGCCTGCTGCCCCCGCCGAAGCGCCGCGCGCTCAGCGCCGTCTACGCGCTCGCCCGGCGGATCGACGACCTCGGCGACGAGGCCGGGCCCGTGGCCGGACGACTGGAGCGGCTGGAGCGGGAGCGCGAACTGCTGAGGGCCCTGAAAACCGTGCCCGGTCCCTCGGGGCCCGACTCCATGGGACCTGGTTCCTCGGGGCCTGGTCCGGGGGCCGTTCATCCGGTGACGGCCGATCCGGTCATGGTGGCGCTGGGCGACGCCGCCGCGCGCTTCCCCCTTCCCCTTGAGGCGTTCGAGGAGCTCATCGACGGGTGCGCCGCGGACGTCGCCGGGGCGCGTTACCGGTGCCACGACGACCTGGTGGGCTACTGCCGGCAGGTGGCCGGGTCGATCGGGCGGCTGTCCCTCGGCGTGTTCGGCCTCGCCGGCGGCGCGTACGCAGACGACGGGACCGGTAACGGCGAGCTTGTGCTGCGGCGCGCGGCGGGCCGGGCGGACGCCCTCGGCGTGGCGCTGCAGCTCACCAACATCCTCAGGGACCTGCGGGAGGACCGCTGCGCCGAGCGGGTGTACCTGCCCGCCGACGACCTGCGGAGGTTCGGCTGCACGCTCGGGCTGGACGGGAGGGGGGATTTCACCGACCCGCCCGAGCGGCTGGCCGGGCTGATCCGGTTCGAGGCCGCGCGGGCGCTCGGCTGGTACGCCGAGGGCATGCGGCTGATCCCGTTGCTCGACCGGCGCAGCGCCGCCTGCACCGCGGCGATGGCCGGCATCTACCGGCGCCTGCTGGGGCGGATCGCCACCGACCCGGCCCAGGTCCTGGCCGGGCGGCTGTCGCTCGCGCCGTGGGTCAAGGCGATGGTCGCGGCGCGGGCCATCACGGGCGCGGCCCAGGCGGAGCCCGAGGCCGGGTCCCAGGGAGAGTCCCCATGAACAGCCCGATGAGCAGCCCCACGACGGGCCCGATGACCGGCCCGATGACCGGCTCCCTGACCGGCCCGGACGGCGGCGTCCCGCCCGTCGCCGTGATCGGCGGCGGCCTCGCCGGGATCACCGCGACCCTCGCCATCGCGGAGGCCGGGTGGCCGGTGACCCTGTACGAGGCGCGGCCCCGGCTCGGCGGGGCCACCCACTCCTTCGCCCGCGGCGGGCTGACCGCCGACAACGGCCAGCACGTCTTCCTGCGCTGCTGCACGGCGTACCTGGGCCTGCTCGATCGGCTCGGCGGGACCGGGCGGGTGCGCCTGCAGGAGCGCTTCGACGTGCGGGTGCTCACCCCGCACGGCGAGCGGGGGCGGCTGCGCCGGGCCTCGCTGCCCGGGCCGTTCCACCTGCTCCCCGCGCTCGCGCGCTACCGGCTGCTGTCCCCCGCAGACCGCCTGCGGGCGGTGCGCGGCGCGCTGGCGCTGCGCGGTCTCGACCCGGCCGCGCCCGCGCTGGACCGGGCCGCGCTGGGCGCCTGGCTGGCCTCCAGGGGCCAGCGGGACACCGTGCGGCGCGCCCTGTGGGACCTGTTCGCCGTGGCCGCGCTCAACATCGCCGCCGACGAGGCGGCGCTCGGGCCCGCGGCCATGGTGTTCCGCACGGCCCTGCTCGGCCGGCCCGACGCCGCGGACATCGGGGTGCCGTCCGTGCCGCTCGGCGAACTGCACGGCGGCGCGGCGCTGACCGCCGTCGCGCGGGCCGGCGGCACGGTGCGGCTGCCGGCGAAGGCCGAGGCGATCCTGCCGGCCCCGCCCGGCCTGCCGGGGCCGTCGGTCCTCGTCGGCGGCACGCGGGTGGAGACCTCCGCCGTCGTCGTCGCCGTCCCCCACGGGCAGGCCGCGCGGCTCCTGCCCGCCGAGGCGGCGCCGGACCGCGACGCGTGGGCGGGGCTCGGAGCGAGCCCGATCGTCAACGTGCACGTCGTCTACGACCGGCCGGTCACCAGCCTGCCGTTCGCCGCGGTCGTCGGCTCGCCGGTGCAGTGGATCTTCGACAGGACGGCGGCGGGCGGGCTGACCCGGGGCCAGTACCTGACGGTGTCGGTGTCGGCGGCCCGGCACTGGATCGACGTGCCCACGTCCGCGATGCGCGCGGTGTTCGTGCCGGAGCTGGAGCGGGTGCTCCCGGCCACCCGGACGGTGCGGCTGCTCGACTTCTTCATCACCAGGGAACGGCGGGCCACCTTCCGCCAGGGCCCGGGGAGCGGCGCGCTGCGCCCCGGCGCGGCCACCCGCTGGCCGGGGCTGTTCCTGGCCGGCGCCTGGACCGACACCGGCTGGCCCGACACGATGGAGGGCGCCGTGCGCAGCGGCCTGGAGGCGGCCCGCCTGGTGCGGCTGTACCTCAGCCACCTGACCCACCTCGGCCACCTCGGCCATGTCAGGGAGCCCGCGCGAGCGGAGTGGGCCCGATGACCGCGCTCCTCACCGCCGCGTCCCGCGCCGCCACCGCGCTGGAGGCGGCCCGCGACCACCTGCTCGCCCTGCAGTCGCCGGAGGGCTGGTGGAAGGGCGAACTGCGGACCAACGTGACCATGGACGCCGAGGACCTCCTGCTGCGCGAGTTCCTCGGCGTGCGGACCGCGGCCGAGACGGCCGGGGCCGCCCGGTGGATCAGGTCGCAGCAGCAGGCGGGCGGCGGCTGGGCCAACTTCCACGACGGCCCGGCCGACCTGTCCACCACCGTCGAGGCGTACACCGCGCTGCGGCTCGCGGGCGACCCGCCGTCGGCCCCGCACCTGCGCGCCGCCGCGGCCCTCGTCCGCGATCTGGGCGGCGTCGAGTCCACGAGGGTCTTCACCCGCATCTGGCTCGCGATGTTCGGCCAGTGGCGGTGGGAGGACCTGCCGGTGATCCCCCCGGAGATCGTGTTCCTGCCCCCGTGGTGCCCGCTGAACGTGTACGACTGGGCCTGCTGGGCGCGGCAGACGATCGTGCCGCTGACGATCGTGACCGCGCACCGGCCGGTCCGCCCGCTGCCGTTCGGCCTGGCGGAACTGCGCACCGGAAGGCCAGCGCGGCGGGGCCCGCGCACCGGCTGGGACGCGGCGTTCGCGGCGCTCGACCACGTGCTGCACCGGTACGAACGGCGGCCGCTCGCCGGGCTCCGCCGCGCCGCGCTCCGGCGGGCCGCCGAGTGGGTCGTCGCCCGCCAGGAGGCCGACGGGTCGTGGGGCGGCATCCAGCCGCCCTGGGTCTACTCGCTGATCGCGCTGCGCCTCTCCGGGTACGACGTCTCCCACCCCGTGATGCGCCGCGGGCTGGCCGGGCTGGACCGGTTCACGATCAGGGAGGACGGCTCGCGCAGGCTTGAGGCGTGCCAGTCGCCGGTCTGGGACACCGCGCTCGCCGTGATCGCCCTCCTGGACGCCGGCCTGCCGCGGGATCACCCGGCGCTGGACCGGGCGGGTGAGTGGCTGCTCCGCGAGGAGATCCGGGGGCCCGGCGACTGGGCCGTGCGGCGCCCGGGGCTCACGCCCGGCGGCTGGGCGTTCGAGTTCGACAACGACGGCTATCCCGACGTCGACGACACGGCGGAGGTGATCCTCGCGCTGGGCCGGTGGGGCCGTCCCGCCGCCCGGGACGCCGTCCGGCGGGGGCTGCGCTGGACGGCCGGGATGGCCTCCCGCGACGGCGGCTTCGCCGCCTTCGACGCCGACAACACGCGCGCGCTGTGCCTGCGGCTGCCGTTCTGCGACTTCGGCGCGGTCATCGACCCGCCGTCGGCCGACGTCACCGCGCACGTGGTCGAGGCGCTCGCCGCCGAGGGCCTGGCCCGCTCCCCCGTCGTACGGCGGGCGGTGACCTGGCTGCTGCGGGCGCAGGAGCCCGGCGGCTCGTGGTTCGGCAGGTGGGGGGCGAACCACGTGTACGGAACCGGGGCCGTGCTGCCCGCCCTCGCCGCCGCCGGGGTGCCTCCCGCCGCGCCCTGCGTACGGCGGGCGGTGGCCTGGCTGGAGGCCCACCAGCACCCCGGCGGCGGCTGGGGCGAGGACATGCGCTCCTACCGCGACCCCGCCTGGATCGGGCGGGGCGAGCCGACCGCCTCGCAGACGGCCTGGGCGCTCATCGGCCTGCTGGCCGCCGGGGAGCGGGGCCCGTCGGTCGAGCGCGGCGTGGCCTGGCTGGCCGGCACGCAGCGCCCGGACGGCACCTGGGACGAGCCGCACTACACCGGGACCGGGTTCCCCGGCGACTTCTTCATCAACTACCACCTCTACCGGCTCGTGTTCCCGGTCAGCGCGCTCGGCCGCTACCTGCGGGCCGGAAAGGGGGGGACGCCATGACGGATCTGATCGTGTGCACCGCGCTGGGCATGGAGGCCCGGGCCGTGGCCCGGGGGCTGCGGCCGGCGCGGGAGCGTTCCCGCGTCCGGGTCGTCCGGGTCGGGATGGGGCCGGACCGGGCGGCGCGCGCCGCGGCCCTGCTCCCGCCCGCCGGCGCCCTCGCCGTCACCGGCTTCGCGGGGGCCCTGGACGACGGGCTGCGTCCCGGGGACGTGCTCGTCGCCACCGAGGTCCGCTCCGGGGACCGCGTGTGGCCGTGCCCGTCCGCCCCGCTGCTCGCCGGCGAACTGGCCCGCGCCGGGCTGCGCGCCGTCACCGGCCCGCTTGTGACCTCCCCTCGCGTCGTGTCGGGCCGTGACCGCCGCGCGCTCGCCCTTGAGGGCGGGATCGCGGTCGACATGGAGAGCGCGCCGCTGGCCGCCGCCGCCCGGGGGCGGCCCTTCGCTGCCGTACGCGTCATCGTGGACACCCCCGCCGCCCCCCTGCTGAGCCTCGCCACGATGGGCGGCGCGGTCGCGGCGTGCCGCACGCTCGCCCGGATCGGCCCGGTGCTCGCGCGGTGGGCGGCGGCCACGGGCCCCCGGCGGGTGCTGCTCGCCTCCCCCCGCTCGTTCTGCGCGGGGGTCGATCGGGCGATCGAGATCGTGGAGCGGGCGCTCGTCCGGTTCGGCCCGCCGGTGTACGTGCGCAAGCAGATCGTGCACAACGCCCACGTCGTACGGGACCTGGAGCGGCGCGGCGCGGTGTTCGTGGACGACCTGGCCGAGGTGCCCGATCTTCCCGGGGGCGCGGTGACCGTGTTCTCCGCGCACGGGGTGTCGCCCGCAGTGCGGGAGGAGGCCGGCCGCCGCGGCCTCCGGGTGGTCGACGCGACGTGCCCGCTGGTCGCGAAGGTCCACGCGGAGGCCCGCCGGTTCGCCGCCCGGGGCGACCTCGTCGTGCTGATCGGCCACGCCGGGCACGAGGAGGTCGAGGGCGTGCTCGGCGAGATGCCCGGCGCGGGCGTGCTGGCCGAGGACGAGGCCGGGGTGGAGGCCCTGCCCGCGTCGCTCGCCGAGGGGCGCGGGGTCGCCTGCCTGACGCAGACCACGCTGGCCGCCGACGAGGCCGAGGAGGTCGCGGCGGCGGTCCGGCGGCGCTTCCCCGGCGCGGAGGGACCGCGGGACGACGACATCTGCTACGCGACGACCAACCGGCAGCGCGCGGTGCGGGCGGTGGCCGCCGAGGCCCAGCTGGTCCTGGTCGTCGGGTCGGCGAACTCGTCCAACGCCCGGCGGCTGACCGAGGTGGCCGCCCGTTCAGGTCGCGACGGGACCCCGCTCGCCCGCCTGGTCGACGGCCCCGGCGACATCGCCCTGGAGTGGCTGCGCGGCGCGCGGACGGTCGGGCTGACCGCGAGCGCGTCCACGCCCGCCTCGCTGGTGGACGCCGTCGTGGCGGCCCTCGGCGGGCTCGGGCCGCTGGAGGTGGAGGAACAGCGGGTGACCGAGGAGAACGTCGAGTTCACACTGCCGAAGGAGGTGCGGCCCTGATGCCGATGCCCTTACGTCAGAGCCTTCGCGTCGGCGGGTACGTCCTGCGCCAGCGGTTGCGGCGGCGCAGGCGGTTCCCGCTGCTGGTCGAGCTTGAGCCGTTGTTCGCCTGCAACCTCAAGTGCGCGGGCTGCGGGAAGATCCAGCACCCGGCCGACGTGCTCAGGCGGCGCATGCCGGTCGGCCAGGCGGTGGCCGCCGTCGAGGAGTGCGGTGCGCCGATGGTGTCCATCGCCGGCGGGGAACCGCTCATGCACCCTCAGATCGCGGAGATGGTCCGGGCGCTGGTGGCCCGGCGGAAGTACGTCTTCCTGTGCACCAACGCCCTGCTGATCCCGCGCAAGATCGACCAGTTCACGCCCTCGCCGTACTTCGCCTGGGCGGTGCACATCGACGGGCTGCGCGAGCGGCACGACGCGTCGGTGTGCAAGGAGGGCGTGTTCGACGAGGCGGTCGCGGCGGTCCGGGAGTGCCGGCGGCGCGGCTTCCGCGTCACCACGAACACCACCTTCTTCGCCGGGGACAGCCCGCGCACGGTGATCGAGGTGCTCGACTACCTCAACGACGACCTGCGGGTCGACCAGATGATGATCTCGCCCGGGTACGCGTACGAGAAGGCGCCCGACCAGGACTGCTTCCTCGGGGTGCGGCAGACCCGAGAGCTCTTCCGCGCGGCGTTCGCCGGCGGCAACCGCGGGCGCTGGCGGCTGAACCACTCGCCGCTGTACCTGGACTTCCTGGAGGGGAGGATCGACTTCCCCTGCACGGCCTGGGCCATCCCGTCGTACTCGGTCTTCGGCTGGCAGCGGCCCTGCTACCTGATGGCGGACGGGTACGCCGAGACCTACCGGGAACTGGCCGACGACACCGACTGGAGCGCCTACGGCCGGGGCCGCGACCCGCGCTGCGCCAACTGCATGGCGCACTGCGGCTACGAGCCGACGGCGGTCTTCGCCACCGTCGGCTCGCTGCGCGAGTCCCTGCGCGCGCTGCGCAGCCCTTGACACCGCGCAGCCCTTGACACCGCGCAGCCCTTGACACCGCGCAGCCCTTGACACCGCGCAGCCCCTGAGTCAGTGCCGTACGCGATCTCAGGGCCGGCCGAAGCGGCGGGCGAGGGCGCGGAACGGGCCCGGCGCGGCGCCGCGCAGCCGGGCGGGCAGCCGCAGCCAGGCCGGCACGTACACCTCGGCGCGGCCGCGCTCGACGGCGACCGCGACGGCCCGCGCCACCCGCTCCGGCGGCACAGGCGCGGGCCTACGGCGCGCGTACGGCGTGCCGCGCCGGGCGAAGAACGGCGTGTCGACCACCCCGGGCACCACGGTGGTCACCCCGATCCCGGGCAGCTCGTACCGCAGGCTCTCGGCGAAGGCCAGCAGGCCCGCCTTGGTCGCGGCGTAGACCGCCTCCCCGGGGACCCCCACCACCCCCGCGATCGAGGCGACGTAGACGAGGTGCCCGCGGCCGCGCTCGGCCATCGCGGGCAGCAGCAGCCGGGTGAGCTGCACGTGGGCCGTCAGGTTGACCGCGATCAGGCGTTCCGCCGTGGCGCCGGGCATCCGCGTCAGCGGCCCGCTCCAGCCCTCGCCCGCGTTGGCGACCAGCACGTCCACCGGCCCGGCGCGTGCGGCCAGGTCCTCGGCCGGGTTCCCGGCCCCGTCCTCGGTTCCGGCACGGTCGTGGGCGAGATCGGCGGGGACGACCTCGCCGCCGGTCCGGGCGGCGACGGCGGCGAGCGCCTCCCGGTCGCGCCCGGACAGCACCAGGCGGGCGCGGCGGGCCCACAGTTCGAGCGCGATCGCCGTGCCGATGCCCGACGACGCGCCCGTGACCAGCACCCGTGCCCCCGCCAGCCGCATCCGTCCTCCCCACTGTGGCTGTACCCGCGGACGCGGCCGCCGCCCGGGAATCGGCTGCCGCTCTTCCCGTGAACCGGTGGACCATCGACGGTATGACTGAGTAACCTTCCGAGTATGACCAAGAAGATTACGATCTCTTTGCCGGACGAACTGGCCGACGAGGCGCAGGCGTCCGGCAACGCCTCGGCCTACATCGCCGCGGCGCTGCGCGAGCGGCGGCGCGTCCAGGGCGACCTGGCCATCATGGCCGATTTATGGGGGCCGGGCTGGCAGGACGGGATCACCGACGACGACAGCGCCCGCGCGGCCCGCCTCATGGGCGGGGACGCCAAGGCGGACGCCGCGTGACCGACCCCGTCCCACCGGCCGGCGTCCTGTCCGGCCACGTGCTGGACCTCGACGCCGTCGTCCACCTGATCGAGGGCAAGAGCATGTACGGGAGAGCGGTCGTGCGGCAGTCCTCGGCGCACGGCGTCACCCTCCTCGTGCCCGCGCTCGCCGTCCAGGTCCTCTCGCTGGGCCCGATCCAGCCCCGGCTCGAACGCTTCCTGCGCATGTCGATGGTCGTCACCGGCGCGCTGTCGCCCGACGACGCCGTCGAGGGCGGGCCGTACGCGCAGGCGATCAGGGCGAGCCTGCGCCGGCACCGGCCCGCGGCGGCCGACGCGCGCCTGACCGACGTCCTCGTGGCCGCCCACGCCGTCGTCCACGCCACCCGCCGCGACTGGCGGATCATCACCCCGTCCCCCTACCTGTACGAGGGCCTCGACGTCCGCCTGGAGATCCTCCCTTAGATGAGGCCTCGCTCCATGGCCACGACGACGGCCGCGGCCCTGCTCTCGACGCCGAGCTTGGCGAAGACGTGCTTGAGATGCGTCTTCACCGTCGTCTCGCTGATCAGCAGGGTCCTGGCGATCTCCTTGTTCGCCGAGCCGCGCGCCACCAGGCGCAGCACCTCCAGCTCGCGCGGGCTCGGCTCCTGGGCGCCGGGCCTGCTCAGCAGAGCGGACGCGACCGACGGCGCCAGGACCGCGCCGCCGGCGGCGGCCGTACGGACCGCCCTGTGCAGCTCCTCGCGTGGCGCGTCCTTCAGCAGGTAGCCCGCCACCCCGGCGGCCATGGCCCGCGCCACGTCCGCATCCGTGTCGTACGTGGTCAGCACGACCACCTTGATCTCCGGGTGGTCCGCCCGGAGCCGCCGGATCGCCCCGACGCCGTCCAGGCCGGGCATTCGAAGGTCCATCAGCACCACGTGCGGCCGCGCCCTCCTGGCCATGGCCAGCGCCTCGAACCCGTCGGACGCCTCCGCCACCACCTCGATGTCCGCCACGTGGTCGAACATGCCGCGAAGTCCGTCGCGCACCACGGGATGGTCATCGACGATCATCAGTTTGAGGGGATCCGCAGGCACAGCGCCGTCCCCTCTCCCGGAGCGGACTCCACGGTCAGCGTTCCCCCGACGCCGCCGGCCCGCTCCCGCATGGCCGCCAGCCCGTACCCCGCGCCGGGCGCGTCCGGGTCGAAACCCACACCGTCGTCGAACACGTCCAGCGTCACCTCGTCGTCCATGTAGGTCAGCGTGATCGCGACCCTGCCCGCCCGGGCGTGCCTGGCCGCGTTCGACAGCCCTTCCTGCGCCGCCCGCAGCAGCGTCGTCTGCACCTCGCCGGGCAGCGGCCGGGGGGTCCCCTCCACCGACACGGCAGCCGCCACCCCCGACGTCCGCGACCACCGCGCGGCCACCTCCGCGAGCGCCGCCTCGGGACCCGCGCCGGCGAGAGGGCCCGGCCGCAGCGCGTCGACCGAGCGCCGCGCCTCCCGCAGGTTGTCGCGCGCCAGCTCCTTGGCCAGCGCGATCCTCTTCCGCACGGCGCCCAGGTCGGGCATCGCCTGCTCGGCCGCCTCCAGCTGGGTGACGATGCCGCTCAGCCCCTGGGCGAGGGTGTCGTGGATCTCCCTGGCCAGTCTCGCCCGCTCCTCCAGCACCCCGACCGTCCGGTTCTGCGCGCTCTGGCGGGACACGTAGTCCACGAACAGCCCGATCGCCACGACGAGGCCGGAACTGCCGACGAGCCGCCACAGGACGCCGGGCTCGTCCAGATAACCTCTGGCGGCGAACGTGCTGAGGACCGTCGCCACCGCGCCCACGTAGGACCAGGGACTCGCCAGCATCAGATACGGCTGGGGCATCAGCCCGAAGACGACGACGTCGAAGGACCGGTCCCGCGACACCAGCGCGAGGTAGAGCGCGCAGACGACCGCCAGGTGGAACGCCATGGGGTTCAGCCGCCCGAGCAGCCGCGGCCGCCGTACGACGAAGAAGCCGTGCCAGCCGGCCATGAGCGCGACGATTCCCAGCGTGAGCGGGCCGGGGCCGGTGCCCTCGCCCGCACCGTCCCCGTACGAGAGGATCAGCCCGAGCGCCAGGCAGGCGTAGTACAGCACGTGGAAGGCGCGCGACCAGCGCGCCTCCCAGACGTTCACGTCCTCACTCCCATCGGAACAGCGCCGCGCCGGTGGCCGTGGCCGCCACGATTATCCCGGCCAGGATCAGCAGGGGGAAGGGCACGGCGGTGCCGGACCAGGCGCCCCCCAGGGCCTCCACGGCCGGGGTCAGGGGCAGGAAGTCGCCGATCTGACGCAGCGAGCCGGGCAGGGCCTTCCTGGGCACGGCCGCGCCGGACAGGAAGATCATGGGGAACATGACCAGCATGCCGATCAGGCTCGCGCCTCTGGTGTTGCGCACGACCGCGGCGATCACGAAGCCCAGTGCGCAGGCCATCACCGAGCAGAGCAGGAAGGCCGCGGTCAGCATGAGGACGTCGCCGGGCGCCCGCGCGCCGAACACCGCGACCGTCACGACCACCAGCAGCGCGGATCCCGCCAGGCCCGCGGCGACCTGTGACACCAGCTGGGCGCCGAGCAACAGGATCGGGGAGATCGGCGTGGTGGCCAGCCGCTTGAGCACCTTGCGCTCGCGGTACGAGGCCAGCAGGCCCGGCAGCGCGCCCATCCCGCCGATGGCGGCGATCATCGCGAGGTAGCCGGGGACCGCGCCGCCGTCGCCGCGTTTGAGCACCAGCAGCATGAGAGGGAAGGCCACCATGAAGAACAACGAGGCTGGGTCGCGCGACAGCAGCCTGAGCTCGGCGGCCGTCAGAGCCGTGAACGCCTTCATCGGTCCGCTCCTTCCAGGGCGAGGTAGGCCTCTTCCAGCGAGGCGGTTCCGGTCCGGGCGACGAGCTCGCCCGTGGTGCCCGTCGCCGCCACCCGGCCGCGGGCGAGGACGGCGACTCTGTCGCAGAGCGCCTCGATCTCGTCGAAGTAGTGGCTGACCAGCACCACGGTGGTGCCCGCCGCCTTCAGGTCGCCGATCAGCCGCCAGGTCTCGCGGCGCGCGATCGGGTCGAGACCCGTGGTCAGCTCGTCGAGCACGACCATCTCCGGGTTGCCGACCAGGGCCAGCGCGAGCATCAGCCTTTGTCGCTGACCGCCCGACAGGTCGCCGAACGCCTTCCTCGCCAGCGGCCGCAGGCCCCAGCGCTCCATCACCCGCCGCCAGTCGGACGCGTCCCGGTAGAAGGCGCCGAACATGCGCAACGCCTCGGCCACCTTGATCCGCTCCGGCAGGGAGCTGTCCTGCAGTTGCACGCCGAGGCGGTGAGCCAGGGCCCGCCGCCTGCGTGCCGGATCCTCGCCGAGCACCCGGACCGTGCCCGCGTCGGCTCGCCTGAGCCCGATCAGGCACTCGACGGTCGTGGTCTTTCCGGCGCCGTTGTGGCCGATGATCCCGAACGTCTCACCGGCCCGGACCGTGAACGTCACCCCGTCCACGGCGCGGGTGTCCCCGTAGGACTTGCGGAGGTCTGTCACCTCGATGGCTTCCATGCCTCAAGGTTCGGGGCGGCGCCGATCACGCGGCATCACCCGGCACGTCGCCCCGCATCACCCGTTCGGAGGATGGCGGTGCGCGCAGGCGACGGCGTCCTGGCCTACCGGCCGCAGGTCAGTGCAGGTCAAGGGGGGTATCCGGAGACCGGCCGGGGTACCAGCGGGGCATGGCCGCCCTTCCGGCGTACGCGCCGATGATGGCCCGGCTCGGGCCGCTGCCCGAGCCGCAGGGCGACTACGCGCACGAGATGAAGTGGGACGGGGTCCGCGCGCTCGGGTACGTCGAGGACGGGACGCTCCGGCTCGTCTCCCGCAACGGCAGGGACATCACCCCCGCCTACCCCGAGATCGCCGGGCTGGCCGGCGCGACCGGCGGGCGGGCGACCGTGCTCGACGGGGAGATCGTCGCCTTCGACGAACGGGGCAGGCCCTCGTTCGAGGCGCTACAGCCGCGCATGCACCAGCGCGACCCGCTCAAGGTCAGGCATCTGGTGGTCACCACGCCCGTGACGTACCTGCTGTTCGACGTGCTGCACGTCGGCGCGGGCACCATGACCAGAGCGGCCTACACGGAACGGCGGCGCGTCCTGGAGGACCTCGTGCGCGCCGGGCGCCACTGGGCCATCCCGCCCTACTACTCCGGCGGCGGGGAGCACGCGCTGGCCGACTCCCGCCGCCTGGGGCTGGAGGGCGTCGTCGCCAAACGGCTCGTCTCCGCCTACCTGCCCGGCCGCCGCTCCCCCGACTGGGTGAAGGTCAAGAACGTCCGCACCCAGGAGGTCGTGGTCGGCGGCTGGCGGCCTGGGGAGGGGCGCCGCGCAGACACGATCGGCTCGCTGCTGGTGGGCGTGAACGACGGCGGCCTGCTCCGGTACGCCGGCAGCGTCGGCACCGGCTTCACCGACGAGGCGCTGCGGCGGCTCGGCGAGCGCCTCGCGCCGCTGCGGCGGGACACGCCCCCGTTCTCCGGCATCACCCGCGAGGAGGCCAGAGGTTGTGGCTGGGTGGAGCCGGTGCTGGTCGGCGAGGTGCAGTTCGCCGAGTGGACCGGCGAGGGACGGCTGCGCCACCCCTCCTGGCGGGGCCTGCGCGACGACAAGGACCCCGGCGAGGTCGTCCGCGCCGAGGGATGAAAAAGGGCCGGGCGGAGGGGACGGCACGCCGGGCTCACCGGCCCGGGTCCACACCGGGGTCCACACCGGGGTCCACGGTGCCGCGCCGCCGCGTCGCGAGCACGCCGAGCAGCACCGCGCCGGTGAGGAAGGCGACGTTGTGCGCGTACTTCGCGACCGGCGCGACATTACCCAGCGGCACCACGAAGAACCCGACGACCGTGCGCGCGGTCATGGCTCCGGCGGCGAGCGCGGCGACGTGGCGGCAGGTCCACGCCGGTGAGCGGGCCAGCCGGCCGGCCGCGGTGGCGGTCAGGGCGAGCAGGGCGAGCCCGCCCGCGACCCCGGCCCAGGTCGCGGGCAGGAGGTCGAAGGCGAGGCCCGCCACCAGGCCGGCCGCCGCGACGGCGACCGGCCGGGGCGGGCGCCGGGGCGACACGTCAGGAGCAGGGGAACCAGGGCGGCGCCGGGCGCGGACCGTACGGAGAAGCGCGAGCAGCGCCAGCAGCGCGGCGACGGCCAGCGCGCCCCCGATCTGGGCCGCCGAGGCGTGGTCGGACTCGGTCCGCAGATGGTCGGTCAGCACCAACGTCGCCGCCGCGAGGTACAGCGCCACGGCGGCGGCCAGCCCGGGCGCGCGCAGCCAGGGCATACGCGAGAACCGGGGGGCGAGCGCCTCGGTCAGGGCGATCGGCACGCCGAAGCTCCAGATCGCGTGGCCCCCGACGAAGGCCAGCGCGGTGTGGGCCGCCAGCCCCAGAGGCTCGACGTACGTCGGGCGGATCATCTCCTCCCAGTACGGGATGTCCCGGTAGCCCTCGCTGAACAGGGACTGGTCGATGACGCCCGCCTGCAGCACGCCGAAGGCGGCCGCGAGGGCGAGGATCTCCGGCCAGCCCAGCCCCAGCCTGCGGGCCGTCTCACGGATCAGCAACGCGGGCGCGCCGTACAGCGGACTGAAGATCATCAGGCTGGCGACCAGCACGAACGGATCGCCCGTGCTGTCGTCGTAGCCCGCGAGGTACTCGGCGCACATCGGCGAGAGCACCATCAGCCCGGCCGCGAGCGACCAGCGGGCCCGGCGCGCGTCAGGCGTTCTCATCGCGCCTCCTCGCGGCGGCGAACACGACGGCGCCGGCGACCGCGACGAGCAGGTTCGCGTACACCTCGTAGCCGGTCAGGAAGGCGAGGCGCGGGATGACCTGACGGTTGAAGACGTTGAGGATCGCTCCGTTGAACGGCTGCACGGCCAGACGGTCGATGGTGCCGCTGACTCCCGCGGCGACCAGGAACGCCCCGGCCAGCTGGATGACCTTGCGCATGCCGCCGACGCTAGGGACCGGCGGGACCGCAGGGCATCGGGCGTCGGCATCCCTCCGTCCGGCGAAGGTCGCCGGCGCGCGGCGTGCTCTCCGACCGAAGTCGGACGTCCCCCGACTTCGGTATCGGCTTCGCGCCACCGCGTGGGCGCGCCTCCCTCGAAGCCGTACGCTGCGGCCGTATGGAAGCTCCCGCCACCCCCCGGCGTCGGCGGACCCGGCGTGACTGGCTCGTGGACACGGCGATGTTCCTGCTCGCCGCGGCGTTCGCGTTGCTCATGTCGGCGGAGCGCCTCGGCACCACGCCGCTGCCGCCCGGATGGCTGTTCCCCCTCGACCAGGTCGTGGGCGCGCTCGGCTGCGCCGCGCTGTGGCTGCGCCGCCGGTGGCCGGTCGGGCTCGCGGTGACGCTCGTCGCGCTGTCGGCCGTCTTCGAGATGGTCGCGGGCCCGATGCTGGCCGCGCTCTTCTCGGTCGCGGTCCACCGGCGTCCCCGGACCTCCGGTGTGGTGTTCGCGCTCAGCGTGCTGGCCGCGGTCGTGTTCACGTGGTTGCGCCCCGAGCCGGGCACGCCGCCGCTCGCGATGTTCATGCTGGGCCTGGCCCTGCAGGGTGCGGCGGCCGGCTGGGGGCTGTTCGTCCACCATCGGCGGCGGCTGGTGCTGGCGCAGCGCGATCGCGCGGCCCGGATGGAGACGGAGGCGAGGCTGCGGGCCGAGCAGGCGCAGCACCTGGTCCGCGAGGCCATTGCCCGAGAGATGCACGACGTGCTCGGGCACCGGCTGTCCCTGCTGAGCGTGCACGCGGGAGCGCTGGAGTTCAACCCCGGCGCCGATCCCGCCGACGTCGCCCGCGCGGCGCGCGTGATCAGGGAGAGCGCCCACCAGGCGCTGCAGGACCTGCGCGAGGTCATCGGCGTGCTGCGCGCCCCCTCCGGCGGCACACCAGGCGGCACATCAGGCAACCCGTCGGGCGACCCGTCCGGCGAACGGTCCGCGCCTACGCGGCCCGGCCTGCCGGGGCTGGCCGATCTGGACCGGCTTCTCGCGGAGTCGGGCGAGGCCGGCATGCGGGTGAGGCTGCGCGACGAACTCGGCGGGCAATCCCGGGAAGCCGTCCCCGACCGGACGGGCCGCACCGCGTACCGGGTCGTGCAGGAGGCGCTCACCAACGCGCGCAGGCACGCGCCGGGGGCGGAGGTCCGCCTGCGGCTGGCGGGGGCGCCCGGCGACGGCCTGACGATCGAGGTGGTCAACGACATCCCCGGGGCCGGCCAACCGGAGACCGAAGGGGGTCACGGGCTCATCGGCCTGGCCGAGCGGGTCACCCTGGCCGGGGGACGGCTGGAGCACGGGCCCCTGCGCCGGGACGGCGGCACCGGCGCGGGTGCCTGGCAGGTGCGGGTTTGGCTACCGTGGCCCGCATGATCTCGCCCGACTCCGCGCCGATCGGTGTGCTCATCGCCGACGACGACCCGCTCGTCCGGGCCGGCCTCGTGATGATGCTCGGCGGCGCACCCGACCTCCGTGTCGTCGCCGAGGCGGGAGACGGCGCGGAGGTCCTGCCGCTGGCCCGCCGGCACCACCCCGACGTGGTGCTGATGGACATCCGGATGCCCGTCATGGACGGCCTGACGGCGACCGAGGCGCTGCGCGCCCGCGAGGGCGCGCCGGAGGTGATCGTGCTGACCACCTTCGACGCCGACGAGCACGTGCTGCGCGCCCTGCGCGCGGGGGCGGCCGGGTTCCTGCTGAAGGACACCCCGCCGGACGAGATCGTCGACGCCGTCCGCCGGGTGGCCCGCGGCCATCCGGTACTGTCCCCGGCGGTGACCCGGCGGCTCATCGCCCGGGTGGCCGAGTCGGGCCGGGACCTGCGGCGGGCGCGGGCGGAGGAACGCCTGGCGCCGCTGAACGACCGGGAACGGGAGATCGCCGTGGCGGTCGGGCAGGGCAGGCCCAACGCCGAGATCGCCGCGCTGCTCCACCTCAGCGTCCCGACCGTGAAGACGCACGTGTCGAGCATCCTCGCCAAGCTCGGGCTCAACAACCGCGTGCAGATCGCGCTGCTGGCCCACGACGCCGGGTTGCTCGACGACGTCCCGGAGAGCTGAGGAAGTTTTCCCTCCCCTTGGTGTTCTCCTTGTCCGGCCGGGGGCGGCGCCGCAGGTGGGACGGGCGGTCCCGGGGAAGGAATGCCTTATGCGCGCGCTCACCGTCGTGCCGCGCCGGGCCGGGTCGCTGGCGCTGACCGAGGTGCCCGACCCCGTGCCCGGCCCCGGCGACCTCCTCGTCGAGAGCGTCGCCGTCGGCGTGTGCGGCACCGACAGGGAGGTCGTCTCCGGCGACTACGGATACGCCCCGCCGGGCCGGGAGCGGCTGGTCATCGGGCACGAGTCCCTCGGCCGCGTACGGCAGGCCCCCGCCGGGTCCGGCTTCTCCCCCGGCGACCTCGTCGTGGGTCTGGTGCGCTATCCGGATCCGGTGCCGTGTGTGGCCTGCGCCCACGGCGAGCCCGACATGTGCCGCAACGGGCGGTACACCATGCGGGGGTTGAAGGAACTGGACGGCTACGCGAGCGAGATGTGGTCCGTGGAGACGGACTGCGCCGTACGTCTCGACTCGGGTCTCGGCGAGACGGGCGTGCTGCTGCAGCCGGCGTCGGTGGTCGCCAAGGCCTGGGAGCAGATCGAGAAGATCGGGACGCGGTCCTGGTACGAGCCGCGCAGGGTGCTGGTCACCGGCGCGGGACCGTTCGGCATGCTCGCCGCGCTGCTCGGCGTCCAGCGCGGCCTCGACGTGCATGTGTTCGACTTCGTCAAGGGCGGGCCCAAACCGGCGCTGGTCGCCGATCTCGGCGCGACCTATCACACGGGCTGGATCGAGGACGTGGTGACCGCCCTCAAGCCGGACGTGGTCGTCGAGGCCTGCGGCGCGGCCGAGGTCTTCACCGGCACCCTCTCGGCGATCGGCCCCTACGGGATCGTCTGCCTGACCGGGGTCACCCCCAGCTCCCGGCGGATCACCGTGGACGTGGGCACGCTCAACCGTGAGATGGTCCTGGAGAACGCCGTGGTCATCGGGACGATCGACTCCAACCTCCGCCACTTCACCGCCGCGGCCGGCTCGCTCGCCGTGTCGAACCGCGACTGGCTCGCCCGGCTGATCTCCCGGAGGGTGCCCCTGCACAGCTATGCGGGCGCCTACGAGAGGCGGGAGAACGAAGTCAAGGTCGTGCTCACCTTCGGCTGAACCTCAGGCGCCTCAGCGGTCCCGGTCGGCGGCCAGCCGGGCCAGCGCCTCCAGCCCCGCGGCGGCCTCCGGCGTCAGCCCCGCCGCCCGCAGCGACTCCAGCGCCTCGGCCAGCAGACCGTCCACCCTGGCGAGGCTCCAGGCGCGCCCGCCCGCCTCCTCCACCAGTCGCGCCGCCCGCGCCAGGTCGGGCTCCGCGACGGGACGGCGGTAAAGGGCGGCGAGCGCGGCGCCCGCCGGGGTGCCCGAGGCCAGCGCGGCGACGACCGGCAGGGACTTCTTCCGGTTACGCAGATCGGAATGCACCGCCTTGCCGGTGACCGCCGGGTCGCCCCAGATGCCGAGCAGGTCGTCCACGATCTGGAAGGCCAGCCCCACGTGCTCGCCGTACGCCTTCAGCAGCACGGACTGATCGGGGGTGGCGCCGCCGTACAGCGCGCCGAGGGCGCAGGCGCACCGGAAGAGGGCCGCGGTCTTGCCCTCCGCCATCCGCACACACGCCTCCAGGCCCACCTCGGCGCGCTCCTCGAAGTCGAGATCGGCGCTCTGGCCGTCCAGCAGCGACTGCACGTGCCCGGCCAGCACCGGCACGCCGTCCGTCCTGCCGTCTGCCGCGCTGTCCGGCCCGCCGTCCGTTCCGGTGGCGAGCACGGCGAACGCCAGCGCCAGCAGCGAGTCGCCCGCCAGGATCGCCTGGGCGCGTCCGAACACGGCCCAGGCGGTGGGCCGGTGCCGGCGGACCCGGTCGCCGTCCATCACGTCGTCGTGGATCAGCGAGAAGTTGTGCACCAGTTCCACCGCCACGGCGGCGGGCAGCGCCGCCGTCGCCTCTCCCCCGGCGCCCTCCGCCGCCAGCAGCGTGAACGCCGGCCGCAGCGCCTTGCCGCCGCCCGCGCCGCCGACCGGCCGCTCCCGGGCGTCCCACCAGCCGAAGTGATATCCAGCCACGCGGCGCATCGAGTGCGGCAGCGTGCCCACCGCGCGGCGCAGCGCGGGATCGAGCAGGTCGCGCGTACGGGTGAGCACGTCCGCGGCGCACGGACGCGCCACCACCGGTTCCGTCACGCTCCCACCGCCTCTGGCTCGGGTGCATCGTCGGGCAGGCCGGGGCCTGTCGGCGTACCCGATCGCGGAGGTCCACTAACGTGGGGCGTCGTGTACGAGATGCTCCGCCGGCCGCTGGGCCGCAGCCGCCTCCAGGTCACCCCGATGGGTCTCGGGCTCGCGGCGCTCGGGCGCCCCGCGTACATCACGCTCGGGCGCGACGAGGACCTCGGGCCCGGCCGGGACGTCGCGGCGATGCGGGCGCGCACCTGGGAGGTGCTGGACGCCGCCTGGGCGGCCGGCGTGCGCTACTTCGACACCGCGCGCTCCTACGGACGCGCCGAGGAGTTCCTCGCGGGCTGGCTCGCCGACCGGGGGGTCCCCGCGCGGGAGGTCGTCGTCGGCTCCAAGTGGGGGTACGAGTACGTGGGCGGCTGGCGGATGGACGCCGACCGCCACGAGGTGAAGGACCTGTCGGCCGCCCGGCTGCGCCGCCAGCTCGGCGAGACGCGGGAACTGCTCGGGGACCACCTGTCGCTCTACCAGATCCACTCCGCCACGATCGGCAGCGGCGTGCTCGACGACGAGGACGTGCTCGGCGAGCTGCGTGCGCTGCGCGACCAGGGCGTCGCCGTCGGCCTGTCCACCACCGGGCCCGCGCAGGCGGACACGATCGACAAGGCGGTCGCGACGGGACTGTTCGACACGGTGCAGTCGACGTGGAACCTGCTGGAGCGTTCGGCGGGCGACGCCCTGGCCCGGGCGCACGCCGCCGGGCTCGGCGTCATCGTCAAGGAGGGCGTGGCCAACGGCCGGTTGACGGCTCGCGGCGCGCCGCCCGCGCTGGTCCGCGCCGCCCGCGAGCGGGGCGTCACCCCGGACGCCCTCGCGCTGGCCGCCGTGCTCGCCCGCCCGTGGGCGGGTAGCGTGCTGAGCGGCGCGGCCACGATCGGCCAGCTCGGCGAGAATCTCGCGGCGCTCGGCGTGATCTGGGACGACGAGGCCGAGAAGACGCTGGCCGAGCCGGCAGAAGACCCGGAGACCTACTGGGCCCGCCGCGCCGCCCTGCCCTGGAGCTGACCCGGCGCCCGTCGTGGTCCTCTAGGCCAGGTCTCCCAGGAGGGTGGTCAGAGCCGGGCCGAGCGGGGCGTCGAAGGTCATCAGCGCCTCGCCGTCGCCTCGGGTCGGCCCCTGGTTGATGATCGCAACAGGGATCGAGCGGGCGGCGGCGTGCCGTACGAATCGGTAACCGGACATCACGGTCAGCGAGGACCCCAGGACCAGCAACAGGCCGGCCCGCTCGGTCAGCGCGTAGCACTCCTGCACCCGCGACGGCGGGACGTTCTCGCCGAAGAACACCACGTCGGGTTTGAGCACTCCGCCGCAGCCCTCGCAGTCCACCGTACGGAAGGTCTCGATCTCGGCGGTGGTCAGCACGGCGTCGCCGTCGGGGTTGATCAGCGCGGTGCGGGGGTGCCAGCCGGGGTTCTCCGCACGCAGCCGCCGGTCCAGTTCGTGGCGGGCGCCGCGGTGACCGCAGCCGAGGCAGCGCACCCGGTGCAGGCTGCCGTGCAGCTCGATCACCCCGTGCGCGCCGGCGGCCTCGTGCAGGCCGTCCACGTTCTGCGTGATGACCCCGGCGACGAGCCCGCGGCGCTGCAGTTCGGCGACCGCGCGGTGACCGGCGTTGGGGGCGGCCTCCACGATGTGCCGCCAGCCCAGATGGCTGCGGGCCCAGTAGCGCCGGCGGGCGGAGGCGCTGCTCACGAAGGTGTGATAGGTCATCGGGTCGGCTCCGCGCCTGCGTCCGGTCTCTCCGCGGTAATCCGGGATCCCGGACTCGGTGGACAGGCCCGCCCCGCTGAGCACCACCACGTCGCCGTCCGCCACGAGATCGGCCAGCATGCTCCACCGCTCGCCGGTCTGCTCGGCGGTCCGCTGGCTGGCCTGCTCGGCGGTCTGCTTGATGGCTCGCGCCATTGGAAGCCGGTTCACCCCTCCATGGTGCACGATCGGCGCCTCAGCCCGGCACAAGCCGCACGTCGAAGATCACTTCGACCTCGTCGCGCAGCCTGAGCGCGCCGAAGAACGCGGAGTAGGGGCGGATGCCCCACTCCGACTGCACGACGGTGGCCCGGCCGCGGGCCCGCCCGCCGGTGAGCGCTCCCTCGACGGCGACCGGCCGGGTCACGCCCGCGATGGTCAGGTCGCCCTCGACGCGGAACGCCCCGGGGTCGCCCCCGACACGCGTCGACCGGAACGTGATCGTGGGATGCCGGTCCGACCTGAGGACCTTCTCCCGCATGTTCTTCTCGATCTCGACCCGGTCGGAGTCGGTGAGCGGTTTGACCCCGCCCGTGCCCTCCCTGACCCGCATCGAGGCCGTCTCGACCTCCAGCGAGACCCGGGAGGCCGCCGGGTCGTCCGGTGCCACCACCGCTTCGCCCCGCCACCTGGTGACCTCGATCGTCAGGTCATGCCCGGCCTTCGCGCCCAGACCGGCGCGGCCGGTGAGGACCAGCAACCGCCCCGACCTGGGCCCCAGCGCGTACGTGCCCGCCTCGACGTCCATGTCATCGGCATTCCCACGCTCTCGTCCGGCGATGTCGCCGCGGGGGACGGTACTCGTGGTGACCCGGCGGGAGGGATCGGCACAGGGCCATCGCCTTTACGTTGTAGATCACACAATCAACGTGTCCCCTCCGGGGGCCGTACGACTGCGACGGGGCAGTGCGCGCGGTGCAGTACGGCGTGGCTGACCGAGCCGAGCAGCGCGCCGCGCACGCCGCCCAGCCCCCGCGACCCGACGACGACGAGGTCGGCGACGAGCGACGCCTCGGCGAGCGCGGGAACCGGGTGCCCGAAGACCGCCGACTCGACGAGCGGGACGTCCGGGTGCTTCTCGCGCCACGGCGCCAGTCGCAGCCGGGCCGAGCGCGACTCCTCCTCGAAGGCCTCGCGCATCGTCGCTATGTAGCCGGTGGCGAAGGGGGAGAAGATCGGCGCCTCCCACGCGTAGACGGCGTGCACCCGGGCCCGGCGCGCCCGCGCCTCCTCGAAGGCGAACTCCAGCGCGGCCTCCGAGTGAGGCGATCCGTCGAAACCGACGACGACCTCGTGATACTCGTCGCGGTGCGGCCTGCGTACGACCACGACGGGGACCGGGGCGTGCCCGGTGAGGCCCAGGCCGACCGACCCGAGGACCAGGCCGGAGAAGCCCCCGGTCCCCCGGCTGCCGACCACGAGCGCGTCGGCCCCGGCCGACGCGGCGCGCAGCGTCTCGACGACCGTCCCCTCGGCGAGTTCCGTCGTCACCTCCAGGTCCGGGGCGACCTGACGTGCGCGCTCCGCGGCCGCGGCCAGCACCCCTTCACAGAACTCGCCGTAGGAGTCGGCGAACCCCTCCACGGCGTGGAACGGGTACTGGTGCGCCCACGGCTCGCGTACGTGGACGATGCGCAGGGCGGCCCCCCTGCGCCGCGCGTCGTCCGCCGCCCACTCCAGCGCCGCCGTCGCGGGCTTCGATCCGTCGACGGCGGCGACGACCAGTCCGGTCATGGTCCGTTTCCTCCCTGTGCTCAGCGGCTCGCGATGCTCGGCGGCTCGCGGGCGCGGGGACACCGCTCCCGGCGACCATCGCACCGTGTCCGCTGCCCGTCGCACAGCGGTCGAAAGTCCCGTCACCCCGGGACTTCCGCCGCCTGCCGTGCCTCCTGGGCGGCAGGCCCGCCAGACATCGCGAACTCCATGGATCGAGAGGCTTCCGGCGGGCATGCTCTCTGTCAGGAGACGTCTCGGGCGGGAGCGAGCATCGTGCCTGGCGGAATGCCGTGTGGTGACAGGACCAACGCAACTCACCGGTCGCGGAGCGGAGCGCGCCTGGACGCGCCCCTGTCCGGCTCGCCGCCCGCACCCGGCCGCATCCTTTGGCGGACGCCCGTGGCAGGCACGCCCCGTTCCGGCGCGCCGTCCGCGCCCGGCCGGATCCGCCGCCGGCCGCCCGCCGTGCTGGCCCCGGTGCTGGCCACGCTGGGGTTCCTCGCGGCGGCGGCGTGCGGTACGGGCCCGGGGTCGTCCCCCGCCGCCGAATCGGCGGCCACGTCAGCCGCGACGTCCACAGGCCCGTCGTCCGGCTCGTCTCTCGCGGTGCCCTCGGCGGCCGTGACCGGCACTCCGGCTCCCTCGCCCGCCCTCGCCACCCCCTCAGGCGGCCCCCTGGTGGCAGGCCGCTACCAGCCGCTGTGGCCGTTCGCCGACGAGACGCAGGTGCGCGACTGGCAGCGGAGCTACCGCGCGGGCGGGCACCAGCCCTGGCATCTGGACGCCGGGCAGACCGCTCTCGCCTTCACCCAGGGATACCTGGGGTTCAAGGGGATCGACCAGCTGGTCGACAGCACCGTCGACGGCGCGCACGCCCGCGTCTCCGTCGGCATCCGCGGCGAGGGCGGCGGTCGTCCCGGCATCGCCTCCGTCATCCACCTGGTGAGGTTCGGCACCGGTGGCGACGCTCCCTGGGAGGTGGTGGGCACCGACGACACCACCTTCTCCCTCACCACCCCCCGGTACGGCAGTTCCGTCTCCTCCCCCGTGAAGGTCGGCGGCAAGATCACCGGTGTGGACGAGAGCGTCCGGGTGCAGGCGCGCGGCGCCGGTGGCACCGGCCCGCTCGGCGAGCGCTGCTGCGTCTCGGCGGGCGGCGAGAACCGCCCTTGGTCCACCACCCTCGACTTCCGTGCCGCCCCGGGCCGGACGGTGACCATCGTCGCGAGCACCGGCGGTCACATCGCCGACGTCGAACGGTTCGCCGTGACCGGGGTGCGCACCGCTCCACGTTAGGCTCCCCGGCCTCCTCGGCAGCGACGGACGGCCAGAGGTGGGCGAACGCAGACCGGCGAACGCAGACGGACGACCACAGGAGCTTTCTGCCTGTGGTCGTCCGCTCACGTCGCCCGCGTTCGGGCCGCCGGTTCCGGTGCCCACCGTTCGCGGCGGGCACCGGAAGCGGCCGGGGATGTGTCAGGTCACCTCGCGTTGGCCGCGCCGGGCGTGGGCACGTTGGTGGTGACGAAGTCGCGGCAGAGACTGTCGGTGTCGTTTCCGTCGGGCCAGCGGGCGTTGCTCCGTCCGGCACCGGCGGCCGCGCCCGCCACCACCGCGATGCAGCCGCCCCCGCCCTGGTCGGCTTCCAGGACGGCGAGCTCGGGGCTGGTGATGGTCCCGTTGCCGCTCGAACTGCTCTGCTGGGATCCGTAGACGACGGCGTCGACGACCACCGCGCCGGTGCCGTCCCGCAGCGCGATCGAACCGGCGCCGGTGGAGAGGGCGCCTCCGAACCACTGGTCGGGCGCCTGCTGCCCCTGGTAGCCGGTCGTCGTGACCAGGGGATTCACCACGGCCGCGCCGATCTCGTGACCGTTGTCGAGCGGACGGTCGAGGGTGATGCCGCTGCCGAGCGCCTGCACGGACACCCCGCTCGTGTGCGGCTCCTTCGTCCGCGGCGAGAAGCTGATGCCCGTTCCGCGGTCGGACACGTCGACGCCCTGCTCGTGGGCGAGCCGCAGCGGGGCGGCGAGGTCGACGCCCGTGCCGTTCGCGCCGGTGGTGCCGACGGCGGCGACGGTGACCTCCTCCTTGTTCTCGCCCGTGTCCACCGTCAGGGTGTCGCCGACCGTCATGTTGGCGTCGGCCGCGACCTTGATGTTGGTCGCGCCCGCGGACGCCGCCGCCGACAGGGTCGTCTGCGTGGCCGCCTTGCCGACCGCGGTGACCGTGGCCTGCTCGTAGTTCTCGCCCGTGTCGATGCCGATCCGGTCGCCGACCGCGAAGCCGGCCGCGTTCGTGACCGGCACGTTGGACGAGCCGCGGGGAATCGTGATCCACGGCCCGGTGGAGACGGGGATGAACAGCGTCGTCGCCGCGGTGGCCGCCGTCCCGACCTGCTGGACCGTACGGGTCTCCCGGCCGGAGCCGGTGCCGATGTCGACCTGCTGGCCGGCCGCGAAGCCGGTCGTGCTCCTGACGTTGACGACGGTCGCACCCTTGCTCACCGGGGCCGCCACTCCCGAGCCGGACAGGCCGAGGAGGTAGTAGTCGCCGCTCGCGAGCTTCGTCCCGGCCGGGATCCGCGCCAGGGTGGTGGCGGCCGAGCCGCTCGGGGTGTTGGTCAGGGTCCAGCCGGAGAGGTCGACCTCGGCGCCCGAGGCGTTGTAGAGCTCGACGAACTGGTCGGTCGCGTTGGTGCTGGTACGGAAGCGGACCTCGTTGATCCTGATCGGGAGGGCGCTCCGCACCGCCTGGGTGATCTCGGTGGACTGCCTGTTCCGGCCGGCGGAGTTGACATACTTGCCCTCGCCGACCAGGAAGCCCGCGCCGGTCTCCGCCGCCGAGGTGACGGTGAAGGTGGCCCGCACGCTCTCACCCGGCTCGACCCGGCCGAACGTCGCGGATGTGTCATCGGTGCCCTTGACCCGGACGGTCCACTTCTTGGGCGCGGCCAGGCTCAGGTTGACGTTCAGCGCGGCCTCCCCCGTGGTGTTCGTGAACGTCTCGGTGACGTCCTGCGACGAGTTCGGGGTGAAGGTCGTGACTCGCGACAGGGCCAGCCGCTGCACGTCGTACCTGGCGGCGACGATGTTGGCCTGCACCGCGTCCGTCGTGGCCTCCGACGGGTAACCCGTCGTCATGACCCCTTCGTAGAAGGTGCCGGACGAGCCGTTGCCGTTGTCGCCGCCGGTGCCCAGGAGGACGGCGCCCTTCTTGTGCATCGGGTAGTAGCTGGCGTTGGTCAGCGAACCGGGGCGGATTCCGCTGTAGTAGGTCGTGAGGGGGCCCTCCTGCGCGTTGCCGCCGCGCAGGTCCCACTGGTTCCCGCCGCCGCCGTCGACGACGGCGGTGACGAACCGCCAGGAGTCGATGGTGGGGTCGGCCGGGTTCTGCTTCGCGTTGTATCCGGAGAACAGGCCCGCCTCCATGTCGGCCATGATCCACGGACCGGGTCCGCTGCCGCTCCCCCAGGCGGTGGCGGTGCCGAAGTAGGTGGTCTCCATGGTGCCGGTGCCCACGGCGCGGCCGTTCGTCGAGGAGTTGCCGTAGTCGAAGCAGCAGCCGCTGTCGTAGTGCTTGCCGTCGATGACGTAGTAGATGCCCTCCGGCTCGTCCCCCTTCGCGAGGCCGGTGGCGTTGTTGTTGCGATACCCCATGCCCGGCATGATGTAGGTGCCGTACACCCGGTGGCCGCTGAGCGTGATCGGCGCCATGTCCGCGATCGAGAGGGTGTCGAATCCACCGACGGCGGGACCCCGGAAGGTGCCGGGGGGCGCCTGGTAGAGGTGGTTGCCCTTGCCGGACTGGTCGTAGATCGTGGTGATCAGGCAGACCGTGTCCTCGCAGAACGAGTCCTGCCTGTCGGCGTCGGCGTATCCGCCCGCGTCGGGGTATGCCCCTCCGACGGGGGCGACGACGCCGATGTCCCTGACCCTGTCGTCCGATGTCCGCCTGACCTGGTAGAGCGGGCCGTCGTAGGAGGCGTACAGCGCCCGGGTGGTGCTGTGGGCGGTCACACAGGGGGTGCCGCCGGCGGCGTAGATGTCACACGGGCCCTGCGGCCTGGCCGGAGGGGGCGCCGCCTGCGCCGTCGGCGCCGTCGCGATCGTAACGCCGGCCAGCGCCGTCACGATCGCCGCACCGGCGGTCAGGATTCTCCGGTGTACGGAACGGATGGGGGGTCTCGCCATGTTGGATCGTTCCTCCATACATCCTGCTCGGCTTGAAAAGCCGATTGTTAGCGCTAACAAATGTTTGCGCTAACATCACTAGCTGTTCTGGACGGCGGACGAGGGATGGGAGTCGGGCGCTGATCAGCAACCCAGACTATGGCACCGGGCAGAAATCACGTCAAGGTTAAGGGCGTGCTTTACGGACGGGCCTTTTCCCCTCGTTTTCCGAAGCGGTTCCCGGTGCCCCGGGTGGGATCAGTGACCTCGGCGGATCCAGTCGTCGAGGTGGGGCTGCTCGGCGCCGATGGTCGTGCTGTCGCCGTGGCCGGTGTGCACGACGGTCTCGGGCGGCAGAGTCAGCAGACGGTCGCGGATCGAGCCGATGATGACCCCGAAGTCGGAGAACGAACGGCCGGTGGCTCCTGGTCCGCCCTGGAACAGCGTGTCGCCGGTGAAGAGGACACCCAGGTCCGGTGCGTGGAAGCAGCAGGCGCCGGGGGCGTGGCCGGGCGTGTGCAGCACTTCGAGGCGGGTCCCGGCCACCTCGATGATCTGCCCGTCGGACAGGGCGCCGTCGGGCTCCCGGTCAGGGTGGGTGAGCCGCCACAGCGGCAGGTCGGCCGGGTGCAGCAGGACGGGCGCCCCGGTGGCGCCGGCCAGCTCGGGCGCGACCCGGATATGGTCGTCGTGCGCGTGGGTGGCCAGGATCGCCAGGACCCGCCGACCGGCGATCACGTCCGTGATCGCCTTGACGTCGTGCGGCGCGTCGAACACCACGCATTCGGCGTCGTCGCCGAGCACCCACACGTTGTTGTCGACGTCGAACGTCTGGCCGTCCAGGCTGAACGTGCCCGAGGTGACGGCATGGTCGATACGGGCACTCACGAGAAGATCACCACCGAGTTGCGCATGGCCCCCATTGTGCAGGATCTCGGCGGGCGGAGTCCTGGTGGGCAGGGCTCGGCGGGCAAGGCTCTGTGGGCAGGGGCTCGGCGGGCAGGGGCTCAGTCCGCCCGCGACGGCTTGGGCGGAAGCACCGGCTCCAGCCGGAACAGTCCCGCCGACGAGTCCGCGTCCTGTGCCACGGCCACCCGTCTGCCCGCCACCGCCGCCAGTAGGTCGGTCACGGTGACGATGCCCTTCAGCATGCCGGAGGCCCCGATGACGGGCACCACGTCCACCTCCGACTCCAGCATCGCGGCCGCCACCCCGGGCAGGGGCTCGTCCGGGGACACGTGCGGGCACCTGCGCCCTCCAAGTAGCTGCCGCACCTGGGCGCTCGACTGCTCCGCCGGGCCGCCGGACCAGTGGGCGGCGATGTCCTCCCGGGTGAGCACGCCGATGATGTGGGACCCGGAGTCCACGACGGGCAGATGGTGCATCGACCCGCGGCGCATGAGCTCCCAGGCCATGAGCGGCGACTCGTCCGGCTTCACGGTCACCAGCACGCGGCTCATCACGTCGGCGGCGGTCATGGCTTCCATGGTCATCGTCGTCCACCTCCCGCGGGCGGCGCACCCGGCTCTCTGCCGGGGCACGCGCGTCTGCCATCTCCATCGGACACCGGGACGCGGTCGGGCGCAGGTGCCGAACGTCCCGAGCTGCGGGGACCTGCGGCCCGGCGGGCACCGGGCCGCCCGGGTGAGGATGGAGACAGCGAAGGTGGAACGGTCGACGCTCAGGTGGGAGGTGGCCATGCTCGCCGGTGAGGTCATGAGCAGCCCGGTGATCACGCTGGGCCGGGGCGACACGGTGCGACGCGCGATCCGGGTGCTGTACGACCACGACATCACCGCCGCTCCCGTGCTCGGAGACCACGGCGAGCTGGTCGGGATGGTCAGCGAGATCGACCTGCTGTGCGGCGCCTTCACGCCCGGCCTGTCCGGGCCGGCCACGGTGGCGGACGTCATGTCGCGGCAGGTCAGCACGGTCGAAGAGACCACCGACACGGCGGTGCTGACCGACCTGATGATCGCGAGGAGGATCAAGAGCGTCCCGGTGCTGCGGGACGAGCGGGTCGTCGGCATGGTCAGCCGCCGGGACCTCATGGCGCTGCTGGCCAGGTCGGACGCCGAGCTTCGCGACGCGGTCCTCGCCGCGCTCCGCGAGCGCTACCCGTCCGAGACCTGGGAGGTGAGCGTGCGGAACGGGGAGATCGACCTGCGCGGCCCGGAGGGCCAGGGCCCGGAGCACGTGGCCGACCTGCTGGAGCGGGCGGTCCCCGGGGTACGGCCGGCCCGCCGCTGACACCGGCGGCCCAGCGGTCAGAGAGCGTGCCGGACGACGGCCACCGGGCAGCGCGCGTGTTCGAGCACGGCGCGGCTGACCGAGCCGAGCATGGCCGCGGTGAGGGCGTTCCTGCCGTGGGAGCCGACGACGAGCAGGGCGGCCCGGGCCGAGGCGTCGACGAGCGCGGAGACGGGATGGGCGCGGACCATGTCGAGTTCGGTCTCGACGTCCGCGTACCTGTCCCGCCAGACGGTCAGCAGGCGCCGTGCCCGGTCCTCCCGGATCCGCCCGATCTCGCCGGTGTCCACGGCGATCCTGGGCCCGGAGGAGATCGGCGGTTCCCAGGCACAGACGACTCTGAGCCGGTGCCCGCGCAGCCGGGCCTCGTCGAACGCGTACGCGAGCGCGGGCCTCGCCGCGTGCGTGCCGTCGAATCCGGCCACGATCTCCGCGCCGGCGCCGGGAGCCGCCGGGCGTACGACGACGACCGGCACGTCCACGTGACCGGCGAGCCGCGCGCCGACCGGCCCGTGGCCGCCCAGCACCAGCTCGGCCGCGCGGCCGGCCTGCTCGCGCAGCACGCGGCCGGGCCGCCCGTCGGCCAGTTCCGTGCTCACCTCCAGGCCGGGCCACCGGTCCCGGGCGACCTTCTCGGCGTGGTCGAGAAGCTGCCGGCCGGACGGGATCATCCGGTCGTAGCAGTCGGGGATCGGATAGCGGGGGGCGTCGTACGGCAGGCGGTCGGCGGCGTGGACCACCCGCAGGGGCAGTCCCCTCCGGTGGGCCTCGTCGGCCGCCCATTCCACGGCCTGGATGGCCACGGTCGTGCCGTCGGTGCCCGCCACGATCGGGCGGTCGGCGAAACTAGTCCTCATCGCAAGCCTCTCCAGGTGGCGGCAGCGGGACGCTCCAGCGCAGGCAGGTGCCCCCGTCCGGGCGTGGCCCGGCCGTGCAGCTCCCTCCCAGGGCCTCGGCCCGCTCCCGCAGGTTGAGCAGGCCGCTGCGGCGGCCTTGTGCCGGGATGCCGATCCCGTCGTCCTCCACGGCCAGCGTCAGCCGGCTTCCCTCCACGCACACGCTCACCGTGGTGCGGGTGGCGCGGGCGTGCCGTACGACGTTCGACAGGCCCTCGCGCACCACCGCCAGCAGATGGTCGCCGATGCCGCCGGGGACGCGGGTGTCGAGCCCGCCGTCCAGCCGCAGGGCGGGCAGGAAGCCGAGCTGCGCCCGCGCGCTCTCGACCAGCGCGACGAGCCGGGCGCGCAGCCCGGGAGCGCCGGCGGGGGTCTGCAGCGCGAAGATCGTGGAGCGGATCTCCCGGATCGTGCCGTCGAGCTCGTCGATCGCGTACCGCAGGCGGGCGGACGCCTCCGGGCGCTCGACCAGCCGAGCGGCGGCCGTCAGGGTCATCGCGATCGCGAACAGCCGCTGGATGACCACGTCGTGCAGGTCCCTGGCGATGCGGTCGCGGTCTTCGAGCAGGCCGAGCCGCTCGGCGTCCTTGCGCGCCTCGGCCAGTTCCAGCGCGACGGCCGCGTGCCCGGCGAACGCGTGGAGCATGCACACCTCCGACCGGCTGAACGGAATGCGGCCGGGCCGCCTGCCGAGCCACAGCACCCCGCGTACGGCCCCCGGGGTCCCCAGCGGGACGGCGCACACCGGCCCCTCGTCCTCGTCCGCGGCGTCGGCGGCCATGCGGGGTTCCGCCAGGGTGAAGGCCTGCCCGGCGAGCGTGCCGTGAACGGGGATCCGGCGCGCCCCCGCGCAGGTCTCGGGGAGCGCGCCGTCGGCGATCGCGACCCGGAGGGTGCGCCCGCCGGGGTCCGGCAGCAGGATCGCCATGGTGTCGGCGCCGGCCATCCGCCGGGCGCGGCGGGCGATCAGCGTGAGCACGCGGGGCGTCTCGGCGCCGGACAGCAGGCTGGTCGTGATCTCGCCCGACGCCTGCAGCCAGGTCTCCCTGCGGCGGGTCTCCTCGTAGAGGCGGGCGTTCTCGATGGCCACTCCGGCGGCTCCCGCGAGGGCGACGACGATCGCCTCGTCGTCCTCGTCGAACTCCCCTCCCCCGCGTTTCTCGGTGAGGTAGAGGTTGCCGAACACCTCGCCCCGCACCCGTACGGGGACGCCGAGGAAGCCGCGCATGGGGGGATGGCCGGGTGGGAGGCCGTACGACTCGGGGTGCCGGGAGATGTCGGGCAGCCGCAGCGTCCGGGGCTCCTTGATCAGCAGGCCGAGGAGGCCCAGCCCGTGGGGCCAGTGCCCGATGCGGGCGATCTCCTCCTCGCTCATCCCGACGGGCACGAACCGGGCCAGGGTGTTGTCCTCCCCGATCAGGCCGAACGCGCCGTACCTGGCGTCGACCAGGGTGGTGGCGGTCTCGACGATGCGCCGCAGGACGGTTTCGAGATCGAGGTCGCCGCCCACCGAGACGACCGCCTCCAGCAGTGCCTGCACCCGGTCACGCGTCACCAGGACCGCCTGCAGCCGCGCGTGCAGCTCGGTCAGTAGCTCGTCCAGGCGCGTGCGCGGGATCACCGCGCTCACCCTCGTCCTCGCCGCGGCATGTGGGCCACATCTGAAAGTGTCGCAAATAAGGACAGTCCGGACACCGGCTCTTTGCCAGGTCACGACGGGCTTCTTACCAGTGCGAGCCCTCGGCGGGCCCGACCACCCGGAGATACTCGAACTGGGGGGTGGACCATGCCGGCTGAACAGCGTGACGGGGTCATCCAGGTCGCCTGGCACGGAGCCGGCCGTTTCGACGTCCACGTCCGCCGGCACGCCGTACGGTCCGACCAGCCCAGGGACGTCGGCGGGAGCGACACCGGCCCCACGCCGGCCGAGCTGTTCGTGGGCGGGCTGGCCGCGGGTGTCGCGCACTGCGCCGAACGCTTCCTGCGCCAGCGGCAGCTCGCCGCCGGGGTCGGCGTCACCGCGCGGTACGGCCTGGGTGTCTGTCCCGGGCGGATCGACCGGGTCGAGCTGTCGGTGGACGCCCCCGGCCTCCCTGAGGGCCTGCGCGCCTCTCTCCTGTCCGTCCTGGAGCACTGCGCGCTCTGCACCACGCTGCGGGTGCCGCCGCGGATCACCTTCGACGTGCGCCAGGCCGTTCCCGGGTCAGCCGTTCCCGCAGCTCACGAGCCGTACGGTGAACCGCGGCCAGGACGGGCGGGGTCATCGGCGCCCCCGGCGTGAAGTCACCGCCCTCGATGCCGACGACGACCAGCTCGCCCGGCAGGCGGCCGAGGGCGACGGCGTCGACGAGGCCGAGCGAGTGGGTGCCGCCTTGCCATCCCGCGTGCCATCCCGCCTCCGGGAGGGACGGCAGGCGATCGTGCACGGTGCCGGGGGGCGCGCCGGTGCGGACGGCGTCGACCACGATCGCGAGCGCGGCGCCCGACCACGCCTCGACCAGCGCGGCGGCGTCGCCGCAGGCCTCCACGGCGACGCCCGGCGGCGGCGGGTCGCCGAGCAGCCGGGCCACCGCCAGGCCCGCCGCGTCGTCGCCCCGCAGATCGCCGCCCAGGCCGACGACGACCGTCTCCCCCGTGGTCACCCGCGATCCAGGTGGAAGTCGAGGAAGTGGGCGGAGCAGGAGATGCAGGGGTCGTGGTTGCGGATCGCCCCCTCGCACAGGGCGGCCAGCTCCGCCTCGGGCGGGTCGAGGCCCGGGGCGAGGCGGGGCGCGAGCAGGTCACGCAGGTCGTCGTGCTCGACATCGGGGAAGTCGAACGCGGCCACCCACGCGACGGTGGCGACGGCGTCGTCGCGGGCGCGGCGCAGCCGCTCGGCGACGGGGGCCAGCTCCGCCCGGGCGGGCACCCGGTAGAAGCCGCCGACCCGGACGTTCACGGGGTGGATGGGCCGCCCGCCGACGACCGCGATCAGCTCGTTTCCGGCCTTCTTCAGCGCGAGGCCGCGCTCGACCAGGTCGCGGCGGTCGGCGGCCATCGCGATGCCGCTGTCGTAGCCGAGGAAGTCGGGCGCGTGCAGCAGGTGGACGTGCAGCGCGTGCGACTCGATCCACTCGCCGTAGTACAGCAGCAGCCGCAGGTCCCGCAGCGGGCCGGTCATCTCCACGCCGCAGGCGGCCTCGATCGCCTGGCAGGCGCTCATCTGGTACGCCACGGGACAGATGCCGCAGATCCTCGCGGTGATGTCGGGGGGCTCGGTGTGGCCGCGCCCGCGCAGCAGCGCTTCGAAGAACCGGGGCGGCTCGTAGATCCGCAGCTCCAGACCGGTGATCCGGCCGTCGAGGGCGTGCACCACCAGCCCGCCCTCGCCCTCAACCCGGGTCAGGCCGCCGATCCGCACCGTCTTGTGGGTCACTCGTGTCCCTCCTCCCCGGCTTCCTCGGCCGCTCTCCGGAAGGGCTCGGTGGTGGCGTGGTAGGTCCGGTAGATCCGCACCAGTTCGGGGGTGCTCATGCCGCCAGTTCCTCGGTCACGTCGATCCCCACCGGGCACCACGTGATGCACCTGCCGCAGCCGACGCAGCCGGACATGCCGAACTGGTCGATCCAGGTGGAGAACTTGTGGGTCAGCCACTGGCGGTAGCGGCCGGAGTTGGAGCCCCGCACCGGCGTCCCGTTGACCTCCGAGAACTCCAGGGTGAAGCAGGAGTCCCAGCGCTCGACGCGTTCGGCCGTGCCGTCGGCGAGGGACGTGGAGTCCTCGACCGTGGTGCAGAAGCAGGTGGGGCAGACCATCGTGCAGTTGGCGCAGGTGAGGCAGCGGGCGCCGACCTGCTGCCAGCGCGGCGAGTCGTGCGCGGACAGCCGCTCCTGGATGCCCTCGGTGTCCACGTGGCGGCCCATGCGCCCGGCGCGAGGAAGACCCGGTCCTGCACGCCGATCGCCGCCAGGTCGCAGGCCCGCACGCCGAGCAGGGCGATCCGGGGCGCCTCCTCCTCCGCCTCCTCGATCCGCTCGCCGCGCATGCGGAAGAGCGCCTGGCGGGGCGGCTGGGTGTACCGCTTGGCCGAGTCGGGGCTCGCCGCGAACGAGAAGATCATCTCCTCGCCGGTCTCCCGCAGCCGGTAGCGGCCGGGGTCCTGGTCGTCGGTGACCCCCCGGGGCAGCCGGCCGGCCGAGGCGATCTCCTCGAAGCGGATCGCGCCGTCGCGCACGACCGGGCCCACGACGGCGAAGCCCCGCGACCGCAACCCGGCGATCAGCGGTTCCAGAGAATCGATCACGACGGCGTCCATGGCGGCCCCCTCGCCGCTGCCTGTGATGCCCCTCGCACTCACCGTACGCCTGCCGTACCGGCGGATGAAACGTTCACCCGCGTACCGGCGCTACCGCGCGTACGGAGCCCGAGGCCATGACATTCCCCGTCGGCCGTGATCACAATCCGGAGGAACGTTCATCGAATCGGCCGCGGGGACACCCCCTGGCCGGCGAAAGGAGAGGGAATGGCACGGCGGTATCGTGAAACCGGTTTCACCCGGCGGGGCGCCTGGATCGCCGCGGCGACGCTGGCCGCGGCCGCGGTGGTCGCCGCCCCCGCCCCGGCGAACGCGGCCTCGGCGTCCTGCTCGGTCAGCTTCCCGACCGTCCACAGCTTTCCCTCGGGTTTCGTGGCGGACGGCAGAGTGGTGAACACCGGGACGACCACCCTGAACGGCTGGCGGATCTCCTGGACCTTCACCGGCGACGAGAAGCTCTTCTCCCTGCTGACCACGAGGTGGACCCAGACCGGGCGGAGCGTCACCGCGACGAACGTGTCCTGGAACGGCACCATCGCGCCCGGGGGGAGTTTCGCCGTCACCGCCAACGGCTCCTCGACCGGCGGCACGTTCGGGATGACCGGTCTCACCTGCACGCCGCTGTGACGCCCGGGGTCCGGCACCCCGGCCGTCAGGCCCGCGCGACGGCGGCCCGGTAGTCGGCGGCGATGCGGGCCGCGACGGTCAGCAGCGGTTCGACCAGGCGGGGCAGCTCACGCACCCGCCGTGAGGACACCACGATGCCGACGGCCGCGACGGGCCGGTAGGCCTGCCCGTCGGCGGGCGGGCC
Source organism: Microbispora triticiradicis (assembly GCF_005864065.1). NCBI lineage: Bacteria > Bacillati > Actinomycetota > Actinomycetes > Streptosporangiales > Streptosporangiaceae > Microbispora > Microbispora triticiradicis. The sequence goes on from NZ_VANP01000004.1 coordinate 482,366, forward strand.
TCCGGCCAGCACCGGCGCGGCGGCCGAGCACGAGCCGAGCGTCATCTCCTCGTGGGTCGTGGCGTACCCCTGGGCGCGCACCTGGGCGAGCTCGCGGGCCAGCCGTCCCGGCTCGGTGATCGTGTGCGGCGTCGGCCGCTCCAGCGGCCGGGACAGATAGGACGTGACGAACCATCCCGGCTCGTAGGCCAGCAGGGCCTTGCCGACGCCGGTCGGGTGCATCGGCAGGCGGGAACCGGTCCGCGACAGGATCGGCACGGCCCGCTTGCCGTACACCTTGTCGACGTAGAGGACCTCCAGCCCGTCCCGCACGGCCAGATGGACGTTCTCGCCGGTGCCGCCGAACAGCTCCTGCAGCCAGGGATGGGCCACCTCCTGCAGCGGGTCGGGGGCGAGCTGCCCCAGCTCCCACAGGCGGCGGCCGATCTGGAAACGCCCGTCGGCGCCGCGGCGCAGGGCCCGCCACTCCTCCAGCTCCCCCGCCAGCCGGTGGACGGTGCTGAGCGCCAGGCCGGTGCGTTCCGCGATCTCCGTCAGCGTGAGCCGCGCGTGCCGGGCGTCGAAGGCGCCGAGGATCGCCAGCGCCCGGGACGTCACGGAACGCCCGGGGTCACGTGCGCCGCCGGCCATGTGACTCCCTCTTCCACTGAACGGACTTCCACTGGGCGGAAGCAAAGCCTACGTGACACGGCGGGCGCCGCCGATGCTTGGGCCATGCGAACTCAGGTCGGGATCATCGGGGCGGGGCCGGCCGGCCTGCTGCTCTCCCATCTGCTCCACCTGCGCGGGATCGAATCGGTCGTGCTGGAACGCCGGAGCAGGGAGTACGTCGAACGGCGGGTGCGGGCCGGGGTGCTCGAACAGGGCACGGTGGACACGCTCGTCGAGGCGGGGGTGGGCGAGCGGCTGAAGCGGGAGGGTCTCCCCCACCACGGCATCGAGCTGCGGTACGGCGGAGCGGGCCACCGGATCGCCTTCGAGCGGCTGGTGCCCGGCCGGTGCATCACGGTGTACGGCCAGCAGGAGGTCGTCAAGGACCTCGTCGCGGCGCGGCTCGCGGCCGGGGGCGACGTCCGCTTCGAGGTGGACGACGTGCGGGTGCACGACGCGGCGACCGACCGGCCGTACCTGACCTTCACCGGCTCCGGCGGCGCGGCACACCGGCTGGACTGCGACGTGATCGCGGGCTGCGACGGCTTCCACGGCGTGTCCCGGGACTCGATCCCGGACGGCGTGCTGACCGAGTATCGCCGGGACTACCCCTTCGCGTGGCTCGGGATCCTCGCCCGGGTGAAGCCGTCGTCGGAGGAGCTGATCTACGCGCGGACCGAGCGCGGCTTCGCCCTGCACAGCATGCGCTCCCCGGAGATCAGCCGCTTCTACCTCCAGGTGGCCCCGGACGAGGACGTCGCCGCGTGGCCCGACGAGCGGATCTGGGCCGAGCTGCGGACCCGGCTGGAGACCGTGCCCGGCTTCGCCCTGGCGATCGGCGAGATCGTCGAGAAGAGCGTCACTCCGATGCGGAGCTTCGTGGCCGAGCCCATGCAGTACGGCAGGCTGTTCCTGGCCGGGGACGCGGCCCACATCGTGCCGCCGACCGGCGCGAAGGGGCTTAACCTGGCGGTGGCCGACGTGCGGGTGCTGACCGAGGCGCTGGCCCGGTTCTTCGCCGGCGGCTCCACGGAGGCGCTGGACGGCTACTCGCGGGCCTGCCTGCCCCGGGTGTGGCGGGCGCAGCACTTCTCGTGGTGGATGACGACGCTGCTGCACACCTTCGACTCCGACGACGCCTACGCCCGGCAACTGCAGGGCTCCCATCTCGACTACGTCACCTCCTCGGACGCGGCGGGTACGACGCTCGCGGAGAACTACGTGGGCCTGCCGTACGAGGAGAGCCTGTGACCACAAGCCCTGTGAACAGCCCTATGGACAAGGTGGTGGCGAGCGCCGCGGAGGCGGTGGCCGACGTCGGCGAGGGCGCGTCGCTGGCCGTGGGCGGCTTCGGGCTGTCCGGTGTGCCGTCGGTGCTGATCCGCGCGCTGCTGGAGCGCGGCGTCGGCGGGCTGCACGTGGTGTCGAACAACTGCGGCACCAACGGCCGGGGCCTCGGCGAGCTGTTGGCCGCCGGCCGGATCGCCCGGGTCACCGGCTCGTACGTCGGGGAGAACAAGGAGTTCGCCCGGCAGTACCTCGCGGGCGAGGTCGAGGTGGAGCTGATCCCGCAGGGCACGCTGGCCGAGCGGCTGCGGGCGGGCGGCTGCGGCATACCGGCCTTCTACACGCCTGCGGGGGTGGGGACGATGGTCGCCGAGGGCGGGCTGCCCTGGCGTCACCACCCCGACGGCAGCGTGGCCGTGGCGTCGCCGCCGAAGGAGGTGCGCGAGTTCGACGGCGTGCCGTACGTGCTGGAACGCGGCATCGTGACCGACTTCGCGCTCGTCAGGGCGGCGAAGGGGGACGCGTACGGCAACCTCGTCTTCGCGAAGGCGGCGCGCAACTTCAACCCGCTGGCGGCGATGGCCGGGCGGGTGACGATCGCGGAGGTCGAGGAGCTGTGCGACCTCGACCCCGACGAGGTGCACCTGCCGGGGGTGTTCGTCCGGCGGGTGGTGCCGCTCACCCCTGAGCAGGCTGCCGACAAGGGCGTCGAGAAGCGCACCGTGACACCCGCGTCGAAGGAGGCTTAGGTGGCCTGGACCCGTGACGAGATGGCCGCGCGGGCGGCCCGTGAGCTGCCCGACGGCGGCTACGTCAACCTGGGGATCGGGCTGCCGACGCTGATCCCCGGTCACCTGGACGGCCGGCGCGTGGTGATCCACTCGGAGAACGGCGTGCTCGGCGTCGGCCCCTATCCCGCCGAGGACGCGGTCGACCCCGACCTGATCAACGCGGGCAAGGAGACGATCACCGTGCTGCCCGGGGCCGCGTTCTTCGACTCGTCGCTGTCGTTCGGCATGATCCGCGGCGGGCACATCGACGTCGCCGTGCTCGGCGCGATGCAGGTGTCGGCCCGCGGCGACCTCGCCAACTGGGCCGTCCCCGGCAAGATGATCAAGGGGATGGGGGGCGCGATGGACCTGGTACACGGCGCGAGACGGCTGGTCGTGCTGATGGAGCACACCGCGAAGGACGGCACGCCGAAGATCGTGCCGGAGTGCACGCTGCCGCTGACCGGCCGGGCGTGCGTCCACAGGATCATCACCGACCTCGCCGTGGTCGACGTGACCCCGGAGGGCCTGCGGCTGGTGGAGACCGCGCCCGGTGTCACCTCCGGCGAGGTGCGGGCGAAGACGGGAGCCGAGATCGCATGAAGGACGTGTTCATCGCCGACGCCGTGCGGACCCCGATCGGGAGGTACGGCGGCGCGCTCGCCGGGATCCGCCCCGACGACCTGGCGGCCGGGGTGATCGGGGCGTTGCTCGGCCGGGCCCCCGGCCTCGACCCGGAGCGGATCGACGACGTGGTCCTCGGCGCCGCGAACGGCGCCGGGGAGGACAACCGCAACGTGGGCCGGATGGCCGCGCTGCTGGCCGGGCTGCCGGTCACGGTGCCCGGCTCGACCGTCAACCGCCTGTGCGCCTCCGGCCTGGAGGCGGTGATCCAGGCCGCCAGGGCCGTGGCCTGCGGCGACGCCTCCGTGGTGGTGGCCGGTGGGGTCGAGTCGATGAGCCGCGCCCCCTGGGTGCTGCCAAAGCCCGAGCGCGGCTTCCCCCGGGGCCACGAGCAGCTCTACTCGACGACCCTCGGCTGGCGGATGGTCAACCCGGAGATGCCGGAGCGGTGGACGGTCTCCCTCGGCGAGGCGACCGAGACGCTCGCCCGCAGGCGCGGCGTGAGCCGCGAGGAGCAGGACGCCTTCGCCGAGCGCAGCCACCGCCGGGCCGCCGCCGCCTGGCGGGACGGCCTGTTCGACGCGGAGATCGTCCCGCGGGAGGGGCTGTCCCGCGACGAGACGATCAGGGACGACACGTCCGCCGAGGCGCTGGCCCGGCTGAAGCCCGCCTTCGCCGCCGACGGCACGATCACGGCGGGCAACTCCTCGCCGCTCAACGACGGCGCCGCCGCGCTGCTGGTCACCGACGCCGACGGCCTCGCCGCGCACGGCCTGCGCCCGCTCGCCCGGGTGGTGTCCACCGGGGTCGCGGGCGTGGACCCGGCCGACTTCGGCATCGGGCCCGTCCCCGCGGTCGCCCGGGCACTGGGCCGGGCCGGGCTCGGCCTCGCCGACCTGGCGTCCGTCGAGCTCAACGAGGCGTTCGCCGCGCAGGTGCTCGCCTGCCTCGGCGAGTGGAAGGAGCTCGACCCCGAGGTGGTCAACCCGCAGGGCGGCGCGATCGCGATCGGGCACCCGCTCGGCTGCTCCGGCGCGCGCCTCGCGGGCACTCTCGCCCACCGTCTCTCCCGCACCGGCGGGTACGGCGTGGCGACCCTGTGCGTCGGCGTCGGCCAAGGACTGGCCCTGACCCTCGAAGGACTCCGATGACCCAGCCGCCCTACCTGTATTCCGGCTACGCGAGCACGGTCCTGCGCGCGCCGTCCCGGACGCCGCTGCCGATGAAGGAGGACCCGGAGGCGGCCGAGCTGACCGGCCCGGTCTTCGGCCACGAGGACGTCGGGCCGCTCGACGCCGACCTGACCGCCGGGCACGCGGGCGAACCGCTCGGCGAGCGGATCATCGTCACCGGCCGGATCCTCGACTCCTCCGGCCGGCCGGTGCCCCGGACGCTGGTGGAGATCTGGCAGGCGAACGCGGCCGGCCGGTACGCCCACCCGGTCGACCGGCACCCGGCGCCGCTCGACCCCAACTTCACCGGGGCGGGCCGGTGCCTGACCGACGACGAGGGCCGCTACCGGTTCGTCACGATCAAGCCGGGGGCCTATCCCTGGCGCAACCACCCGAACGCCTGGCGGCCGGCCCACATCCACTTCTCGGTCTTCGGCACCGCGTTCACCCAGCGCCTGGTGACGCAGATGTACTTCCCGGGCGACCCGTTGTTCGCGTTCGACCCGATCTTCCAGTCCGTCCCGGACCCGGCCGCCCGCGAGCGGCTCGTCTCCGCCTTCGACCTCGACGTCACCGAGCCGGAGTGGGCGCTCGGCTACCGCTGGGACGTCGTGCTGGGCCGCACCCCGATCGAGGCAGCACAGGAGGACGCATGACCACTCCCTCGCAGACCGTCGGGCCGTTCTTCGGGTTCGCCCTGCCGTACGAGGGCGGCTGGGAACTCGTGCCCGAGGGGCATCCGGGCGCGGTCACGATCACCGGCCGGGTGCTGGACGGCGCGGGCGAGCCGGTGCCCGACGCGCTGCTGGAGCTGTGGACCGGCGAGCCCGAGGGGGTCAGGCAGCGGGGGCCCGCCGGCATGGGGTTCGGCAACGCAGGCAGCGCAGGCAGCGCAGGATTCGGCAGAGGCGGGTTCGGCGGCGGAGGGTTCGGCCGGTGCGCCACCGAGCCCGACGGCTCCTACCGGTTCCGGACCGCGCCGCCCGTCCGGCCGTACCTCCCCCTGCTGGTCTTCGCCCGGGGGCTGCTGAAGCCGGTGCGGACCCGCGTCTACCTCGCCGACGTGCCCGACCCCCTGCTCGGCTCGCTGGACCCGGACCGCCGCGCGACGTTGCTCGCCCGCGCGGACGGGAAGGACGCCTACCTGTTCGACGTACGGCTGCAGGGTGAGCGGGAGACGGTCTTCCTTGATTTCTGACGCACGCTCAGATGCAGGTTCCGATTCAGGACCCGATGCGGCGTCCGATGCAGGGTCCGGCGCAGAGTCCGGCGCGGGCCCTGACCACGGCCTGCTGACGCCCGTCTGGGCGGGCACGGACGTGGCGGCGGTCACGGGCGACGGCGCCTGGCTGCGGGCGATGCTGGAGGCGGAGGTCTGCCTCGCGCGGGCGCAGGCCCGCCTCGGCGTCGTCCCCGAGCGGGCCGCCGCCGCGATCGCCGAGGCGGCCCGCCCGGAGCGGTTCGACGTGGCCGGCCTCGCCCGGCGGGCCAGGGACGCCGGCAATCCTGTCGTGCCGCTGGTCGAGGACCTGCGCGCCGCCGCCGGGGACGCGAGGAGGTGGGTGCATCACGGCGCGACCAGCCAGGACGTGCTCGACACGGCGGCGATGCTGGTGTCGGCGCGGGCCCGCGCGGTGATCCTGCCGCACCTGGACCGGGTGCTCGCCGCGCTCGCCCGGCTGGCCGCCGAGCACCGCGGCACCCCGATGGCCGGACGCACGCTCATGCAGCGGGCGGTGCCCACCACGTTCGGGCTGAAGGCGGCCGGATGGCTGCTCGGCTGCCGGGACGCCCGCGACCGCCTCGCGGCGGTGCGGCTGCCGGTCCAGCTCGGCGGCGCGGCCGGGACGATGGCCGGGTACGGCGAGCGGGCCCTGGAGCTCCTGCCGCTCTTCGCCGCCGAGACCGGGCTGGCCGAGCCGGTGCTGCCCTGGCACACCTCCCGCACTCCTGTCACGGACCTCGCCGCCGCGCTCGCCGCCGTCACGGGCGCGCTCGGCAAGCTCGCCGTCGACGTGATCCTGCTGGCGCAGAGCGAGGTGGGCGAGGTCGCCGAGCCCGCCGCGCCCGGCCGGGGCGGCTCGTCGACGATGGCGCACAAGCGCAACCCGGTGCTCGCCACGATGATCCGGTCGGCGGCGCTGCAGGCGCCCGCCCTGACGCAGATCCTGCTGGCGTCACGGGTGGCCGAGCACGAGCGGCCCGCCGGAGGCTGGCACGCCGAATGGCAGCCGCTGCGCGAGTGCCTGCGCCTGGCCGGCGGCGCGGCGGAGACGGGCGCGGAGCTGACCGGGGGCCTGGAGGTGTTCCCCGGCCGGATGCGGCAGAATCTCGATGAGCTGCTCGCCGTGCTGCGCGAGCACGGGGAGGACACCGGGGCCGGGCCGGCGCCCGCCCTGGTGGACCGCGCCCTGGAGTTCCATACCCGGGAGTCCCGTTCCCGGGAGCACCACGCGAGAGAAGACGGATGATCCCGCACCACCGATTCGACGGCCCGCCGGACGCTCCGGTCGTCGTGCTCGGCCCGTCGCTGGGCACGACGCTCGACCTGTGGGAGCCCCAGCTCGCCGCGCTCACCCGCACCTGGCGGGTCCTCCGTTACGACCTGCCCGGCCACGGCGGCTCCCCCGCCGCGTCCGGCTTCACCGTCGACGACCTCGCGGCCGGGGTGCTGGCACTGCTCGACCGCCACGCTCCCGGCCGCTTCTCGTACGCCGGGGTGTCGCTGGGCGGGGCTGTCGGGACCACCCTCGCGCTGCGCGCGCCGGACCGGGTCGCGAGCCTGGTGCTGTGCTGCACCTCCGCCCGGTTCGGCACTCCGGAGAGCTGGCGCGAACGCGCCGCCCTGGTGCGGGCGGAGGGCACCGGGCCCCTGGTGGAGACGACCCGGTCGCGGTGGTTCACGGCGGGCTTCCCCGGCGCCGGGCGCTACCTCGACATGCTGCGCGGCACCGATCCCGAAGGGTACGCCGGCTGCTGCGACGCCCTGGCAGGCTTCGACGTCCGCGACCGGCTCGGGGAGGTCCGCGCGCCCACGCTGGTGGTCGCCGGGGCCGAGGACCCCGTGACCCCGCCCGCGCACGCCGAGGTCCTGGCCGGGGGCATCCCGGACGCCACGCTGCTGGTGGTGCCGGATGCGGCCCACCTGGCCACCGCCGAACGGCCGGACGTCGTCACCGAGGCGATCGTCCGGCACCTGACCACCACCTCCCGGAGGACGGCATGAGCGACGACGACGGCATGCGGGTGCGGCGGGAGGTGCTGGGCGACGCGCACGTGGACCGGGCGCAGGCGGCGACCACCGAGTTCACCGCCGACTTCCAGGACCTCATCACCCGGTACGCCTGGGGTGAGATCTGGACCCGGCCGGGGCTGGACCGCAGGACCCGCAGTTGCGTCACGCTCACCGCCCTCGTGGCCCGGGGACAGCTCGACGAACTGGCCATGCACGTGCGGGCCGCGCGGCGCAACGGGCTCACCACCGACGAGATCAAGGAGGTCCTGCTGCAGACCGCGATCTACTGCGGGGTGCCCGCCGCCAACGCCGCCTTCGCCGTCGCCCAGCGCGTGCTGGCGGAGGGCCCGGGAGAGGACGCCGCATGACGTTCCTCGTGACGGGCGAGAGCCTCGTCGACCTGATCGGCGCGCCGGGATCGTGGACCTTCACCGCCGTGCCCGGAGGCAGCCCGCTCAACGTGGCGGTGGCGCTGGCGGCGCTGGGCCGGCCGGTGCGGTTCGCCGGGGAGACCGGCGACGACCTCTTCGGCGGCCTGCTCCGCGACCACCTGACCCGCCACGGGATCGGCGCCGGCGACCTCGCCCCGGCGGCGTCCACCGGCCTGGCCTTCGCCCGGGTGGGCGCGGACGGCTCGGCGTCGTACGACTTCCGCTTCGAGTGGCGGCTCTCCGCCCCGGTCGCGCTCGACGGGGTGACCTGCCTGCACACCGGCTCCCTGGCCACCCTTGTGGCCCCGGGCGGCGACCACGTCAGGGCCCTGATGCGGGCCGCGAAGGCGGCGGGCGTCACCGTCTCCTACGACCCGAACATCCGGCCCTCGCTGGCCGGCGACCGTTCCGCCGCCGTGGCCCTGGTCGAGGAGTGCGTACGGCTGTCGCGACTGGTCAAGGTGAGCGCCGAGGACCTGGACTGGCTCTACCCCGGCGAGCCCGGGCTCGACGTGGCGCGGCGCTGGGCCGGGCTCGGCCCGGAGCTGGTGGTGGTCACACGGGGCGGCGACGGCGCGGCGGCGGTGCTGCGTGACGGTCTCTCAGGTGCCGGGCTTTCGGGTGACGGGCTCTCAGATGACGGGCTCTCGGGTGAGGGGGTTCCGGGTGACGGAGTGATCACCTGCCTGGCCCCGGCCGTCGAGGTCGTGGACACGGTCGGCGCCGGCGACACCTTCACCGCCGCCTACCTCGACGCGCTGCACGACGACGCCCTGCACGGCAAGCCCCTGCCCGACGGCGCCCTCACCCCCGCGCGGGTGGCCGAGGCGCTGCGGCGCGGCTGCGCCGCCGCCGCGATCGTGTGCACCCGCGCCGGCGCGGTCCCTCCCACCCGGGCGGAGGTGAATTCGTTCTCCCTGGGTACGGGTCTGTCCCGAGCCGAGGAGGGACATACATGATCGAGATCATCGCCGTCGGCACCCCCTCCCTGGGCGACCGCAGCTACCTCGTCACCGACGGGGAGGTCGCCTTCGTCGTGGACCCGCAGCGGGACGTCGACCGGATGCTCCGCCTGGCCGAGCGGCGCGGCGTGGACATCCGCGGCGTCTTCGAGACCCACGTGCACAACGACTACGTCACCGGCGGGCCCGCCCTGGCCGCGGCCACCGGCGCGGACTACCACGTCAACGCGGCCGACCCGGTGGCGTTCCACCACTGCCCGATCCAGGACGGCGACGTGATCGAGGCCGGGGAACTGCAGCTGCGCGTGCTGGCGACTCCCGGCCACACGTTCACCCACCTGTCGTACGCGCTGGAGGTCCCGGGCCGGACGCCCGCGGTCTTCACGGGAGGCTCGCTGCTCTACGGCTCGACCGGGCGGCCCGACCTGCTCGGCCCGGAGCACACGGACGCGCTGGTGCGCGCCCAGTACGCGTCGGCGCACCGCCTGGCCCGTGAACTGCCCCCGGAGACGGAGGTCTACCCCACGCACGGTTTCGGGAGCTTCTGCTCGTCCGCCCAGTCGGAGGAGGTCACCGAGTCGACGATCGGCCGGGAGTCCAAGACCAACCCGGTCCTGACGCGGGGCGAGGAGGAGTACGCGGAGGCGCTGCTCGCCGGGCTGGACGCCTACCCGGCGTACTACGCGCACATGGCGGCGCTCAACCTGGCCGGGCCGGACGCGCCCGACCTGTCCCCGCCGCATCGGGCCGGCGCCGCCGAGCTGCGCCGCCGCCTGCGGGACGGCGAGTGGGTGGTCGACCTGCGGTCCCGCACGGCGTTCGCGGCGGGCCACCTGCCGGGGACGCTCAACTTCGGGCTCGACGGCGGCTTCGCCGTCCACCTGGGCTGGCTCATCCCCTGGGGCACCCCGGTGACGCTGCTCGGCGCGACGCCGGAGGAGGTGGCGGAGGCGCAGCGCGAACTGGCGCGGATCGGCGTCGACCGCCCGGCCGCGGCCGCCACCGGAGGCCCGGCCGACTGGGTCGGTGACGGCGGCGAGAAGCCCGCGTCCCTGCCGCTCGCGACGTTCGCCGACCTGTCCGCCGTACGCCGCGAGCGGCCGGTCGTGGTCCTGGACGTGCGCCGCCGCGCGGAGTGGCGCGAGTCGCACCTGCCCGGCGCGGTCAACATCCCGCTGCACGAGCTGCCCGCGCGGCTGGACGAGGTGCCGCCCGGCGAGGTGTGGACGCACTGCGCGACCGGCTACCGGGCGGCCGTCGCCGCCTCCCTGCTGGCCGCCGCCGGGCGCGACGTCGTCGCCGTCGACGACACCTACCCTCCCGGCACGGGGTGATCCGGACCGGGTGATTCGTACTGCCGGAGAGCGGACGTTCCACCCTGCGCATCCCGGCCGCCGGGGACCATAATGGCCGCCATGGCGGGAATATGGGCACTGGGGTTCACCGCCCTCCTGCTGCTCGCGCCGGCGTCGGCGGCACACAGCGGTTCCGAGTGGGCCATCCTGACCGTCGCGGGGGTGTCGTTCGCGGGCGCGGTGCTCACCTCCCGCCGCCCACCGCCGTCCGCACGGTTCCTGCCGGCGGTGCTGACCGGGCTGCTCGCCGCGGCGGCCGTCACGGGGAACGCCGCCTACGAGGCGACGGAGTGGCGGACGCTGTTCTCCCTGCTCGCGGTGGCCGTGGGAGTCGTCGCGCCCCTCCGCGCGGCGCCCTGGCTCGTCACCGCCACGGCCGTGCTGTCCGCCACCGTGGTGCTGGTCCGGGGCGGCTCCTTCGACGCCGCCCTATGGGGCGCCGCGCTGACCACCACGCTCGCGGGGATCACGGCGTACGGCTTCCGGAGGATGGGCCAGATCATCGAGGAGCTCGCCCGCACCCGCGAGCAGCTGGCCGCCGCCGCCGTCTCGGCCGAGCGGCTGCGTTTCTCCCGCGACCTGCACGACCTGCTCGGGCACACGCTCTCGATGGTGGTCGTGAAGGCCGAGGCCGTGCGCCGGCTGGCCCCGCGCGACGTCGCGGCCGCCGTGCGGCACGCCGAGGACATCGAGGCGATCGGGCGGCAGGCGCTGACGGAGGTGCGCGAGGCGGTCACGGGCTACCGGGACGCGAGCCTCGCGTACGAGCTGGACACCGCCCGGGCGGCGCTCGCCGCGGCCGGCATCGACTGCGAGGTGCGGGAGTCGGGGCCCGCGCTGCCCCGGGAGGCCGACGTGCTGCTGAGCTGGGTCGTCCGGGAGGGGGTCACGAACGTCGTGCGCCACTCCGGGGCGCGGCGCTGCGTCATCACGCTGCGCCGCGACCTCGACCCCGTGCTGGTCGAGGTCAGCGACGACGGCGCCGCCGCCGAGACAGGCGGGGAGGTCGAGGAGGAGAACGGCAGCGGCCTGCGCGGGCTGCGCGAGCGCCTGGCCGCCGCGGGCGGGCGGCTGCGGGCCACCCGGCTGCCCCGGGGGTTCGTCCTCGCCGCCGAGATCCCGCGCCTCGGCGGGGACGAGGGGCCGTGACGCAACCTGTGACCCCGCCCATGACCCCGCCCGTGACGCGCGTGCTGATCGCGGAGGACCAGGCGATGATGCGCGACGCGCTCGCCGTCCTACTCGACCTGGAGGACGACTTCGAGGTGGTCGCGCAGGTCGCGAGCGGGGACGAGATCCTGCCCGCGGCGCTGCGGACGAAGCCCGGCGTGGCCCTGCTCGACATCGAGATGCCCGGCGGCGGCGGGCTGGACGCGGCCGCCGGGCTGCGGGCGGCGCTGCCCTCGTGCGCCGTGGTCATCGTGACCACGTTCGGCCGGCCCGGCTACCTGCGCCGCGCGCTGGACGCGGGTGCCCGCGGGTTCGTGGTGAAGGACCGGCCCGTCGGCGAGCTGGCCCAGGCGATCAGGCGGGTGCTGGCGGGCGAGGTCGTGGTCGACCCCGCCCTCGCCGCCGCCGCCCTCAGCGCGGGGCCGAGCCCGCTGACGCCGCGCGAGCGGGAGGTGCTCGTCGCGGCGGCCGATGGCTCGACGGCCGCGGACATCTCCCGCCGCCTCCATCTGTCGGAGAGCACCGTACGCAACCACCTGTCGTCGTGCATCGCCAAGACCGGCACCCGCAACCGCATGGAGGCCGTCCGGGCCGCCCGCCACAGCGGCTGGCTCTGACCGGTCCGATCCGGCCGGGAAGCCGGTTGCCGGGGGGTGTGCCGCGGCGTAGCGTTGACGTCCGCCGCACGTGAAAGACGCACCTGGACGCACCTGACGCGACGTACCTGGCACGTGGAGGTTGGCATGAGCACTCCCGGCACGACGTCCGGCACAACCGTCGTCGACCTGTTCGACCCGCAGCTGGCGAGCGACCCGTTCGGGGGTTACTCGCGGTTGCGGGAGCAGGCCCCGATGATGCGCGGTTCCTTCCCCGGCCTGAGCTCCCCGATCTGGATCGTCATGCGGTACGAGGACGTGAAGACGGTGCTGAGCGACCGCCGGTTCGTCAACAACCCGGCCAGCGTGCCGGGCTCGGACGTGCAGAACATCCGCGAGAACCTCATCGAGGCCCGCGGCATCCCCCGCGAGTACGCGCCGTACCTGCTCGACTCCGTCCTCGACGCCGACGGCGACGACCACCTGAGACTGCGCAGGCTGGTCTCCCGCGCCTTCACCGCGCGCCGTGTGGCGGAGCTGCGCCCCCGGGTGGAGGCGATCACCGAGGACCTGCTCGACCGGCTGCCCGGGCACGCCGAGGACGGCGTCGTCGACCTGATCGAGCACTTCGCCTATCCCCTGCCGATCACCGTCATCTGCGAGCTGGTCGGCATCCCGGAGGAGGACCGCCCGCAGTGGCGGGAGTGGGGCAAGGGCCTCTTCTCACTCGAACCGGGAGCGGTGAGCGAGCCGCTGCGGGCCATGGTCGACTACATCCACGACCTCGTCGGCCGCCGTCGCGCGGAGCCCACCGGCGACCTGCTCACCGGCCTGATCCGGGCCCACGACGAGGACGGCGACCGGCTGTCGGACACCGAACTGGTCACGATGATCCTCACGCTCGTCCTCGCCGGGCACGAGACCACCGCCCATCTGATCGGCAACGGGACCGCCGCCCTGCTCACCCACCCCGGCCAGCTCGCCGCTCTGCGGGCCGACCCCGGACTGCTGCCGCGCGCCGTGCACGAGCTCATGCGCTGGTGCGGGCCCGTGCAGGGCACCCGGATCAGGTACGCCACAGAGGACGTGCCGATCGGCGACCTGACCGTGCGGCGGGGCGAGCCGGTGATGGCCGTCCTGGTGTCGGCCAACTACGACCCCCGCCGCTTCGACGACCCCGACCGGCTCGACGTCACGCGGGAGTCCGACGGCCACAAGGAGGTCCACGTCGGCTTCGGCCACGGCCTGCACTACTGCCTGGGCGCCGCGCTGGCCCGGCAGGAGGGCGAGGTGGCCTTCGGCGCCCTCCTGCGCCGCCACCCCCGCCTCGCGCTCGCGGTCGCGCCGGAGGACCTCGGCCGCCAGTTCCTGCCGTTCTCCTGGCGCCTCACTCGCCTCCCCGTACGCCTGGGATAGGGCGCAGGCGGCGGGATCAGCCCTGGCCGGCGATGAGCGGCTCCAGGGTCAGGCCCTCGTGCTCGCGCTGGATCGACCGCATGCGCCACTGGTCGGTGAACACCGCGAGCAGGGCCTGGTCCCGGCCGCTGCTCACCCTAGGTAAACACGATCGTGAAACCCGCCACGCTCGGCACGTTTGACGTCCGCGAGCTCCTCGATGTCCCGCCAGTCCTGACCATGAACCTGGGCAAGGGCACGGAGGACTTCGAGCACATCGACGATTTCCGCGGGCACCTGCTCCGCTGACGCATCCCTGAGTTCGAACGACTCCTCAAGAAGTTTGTCGAGCAACGCCTCGCGGTAGGCGACGTCGTCCAGCATGGTCACGACCGGCTCTCTGCCGTCCCGGCGAATGAGGTCCGGAATCTTGTCGCGTACGAGCTTTCCCATCCCCAGCGCTCCCTTCAAGGGCCCGTTCGACAGCACAACGTGGCGCCGCGACCGTTCCTCGCTCAGTGATCGAGAACTAGTCTGTATCGGACATTTCAAGATCGATCATTGCGAAGCGGTGCGAGAGTGGATTTCTTCGAGTACGAGCCGTCCGCTCGGACCTCGTGGCGGCTGGCGATCCTGATGGGGGCCAACGACCGCACCTACAAGTTCGCCCTCGGCAGCGCGCTGCTCGCAGCCGCCGCCGACGGCCGGGCCGACCTACCACTCCGCGAACTCGCGGTGCCGTACGCGATGAGTCTGGTCCACCACATCGGACAGGCCCCCCAGGCGAGGCCGGGTAGCGTGACAGGCCATACGGACTACCTTGCCGTAGCCGGCCAAGAGGCGGCCGAGTCGCTGCGGCTCGGGCTTCCGACCGAGAAACTGCTGGCGGCGACCATGAAGTCGATGCCCGAGATGGTCATGCAGAAGTTCCACAACCTACGGGGCGCCGGACAGGTGCCGCACCGCTTCTACGAGGTGACCGGGATCCCGAAAGAGCGGATCGTCCGCCTGAGCCCAGACCTTCGTACGGTCGCAGTCAGCGAGCAGGCGGCGAGCCTGCGCGGAGAGCTGGACGCCCGCTGGAGCATCGTGGAGACGTCCTTCGCAGCGGGCATCGGCCGCAGCCTTGTCGAGGAAGGCGTCTCGGTCGACCTGACGACGATGCGGATCACGGACAAGCGGCGCCGCCGCCCGGTCACGGGGGTGACCGAGGCGATGATCGGCTTCCAGCACGGGCGCTGCCTAATCTGCCACGACCCTGTCGTCCCAGGATCCGACGCGATCGCGGTGGACCACGTTTTCCCCTTCTCTCTGATGGATCGGCTCTCCCTGACGGTCGATCTCGACGCTGTATGGAACATGGCTCCCGCGCATGCCGCGTGCAACCTCGCCAAGAGCGATCGGCTACCCGAGTCGCACGAACTGTCGAGACTGGTCAGACGCAACGAAGCGATCATGAATTCTCCGCACCCGCTGCGCAGAACCCTGGAGCTCGCGCTCGGGCCGTACGCCCGCAGGGGCCGGTGGCCCGGCTTCGTCCGGCATGTCTGGTCCCAAATCTCCAGATGAGCGCCGCGGCGGCCGGCCTGAGCCGGCCCCGCGGACGGCGGGATCAGCCCTGGCCGGCGATGAGCGGCTCCAGGGTCAGGCCTTCGTGCTCGCGCTGGATCGACCGCATGCGCCACTGGTCGGTGAACACCGCGAGCAGGGCCTGGTCCCGGCCGCGCATGAGCACCTCCGCGCCGCGCTGGCGGCGCAGCACCTCGGCCGACTCGGCGTCGGTGCGGCGGGCCAGGGTGTACTCCAGCCGGTCCAGCACGATCTCCGCGCCGAACTCGGCGGCCAGGCGGTGCTGCACGACCTCGAACTGCATGGGCCCGACCGCGGCCAGCACGGGCGCCTGGTCGCCCCGCAGGTCGGAGCGCAGCACCTGGATGACGCCCTCGCCGTCGAGCTGGTCGATGCCGCGGCGGAACTGCTTGGCCTTGGCGGTGCTCCGGGAGCGGGCCACGGCGAAGTGCTCGGGGGCGAAGCTCGGGATCGGCGGGAACTCCACTGCCGTGCCCTCGTACAGGGTGTCGCCGGGGCGCAGGGCGGTCGCGTTCACCAGCCCGACGACGTCCCCCGGGTAGGCCTCGTCGATGGTGGCGCGCTCCTGGCCGAACACCGACTGGGCGTACTTGGTGGCGAACGGCCGTCCGGTCGCGGCGTGGGTGAGCACCATCCCGCGCTCGAAGCGGCCGGAGCAGACCCGGACGAACGCGATGCGGTCCCGGTGGGCGGGGTCCATGTTGGCCTGCACCTTGAACACCAGGCCGGCGAACGGCGCGTCCAGCGGCCGGGCCGCGCCCTCGACGTCCGTACGCGGCGCGGGCGCGGGCGCGAGGTCGACCAGCACGTCGAGCAGCCGGGCCACGCCGAAGTTGGACAGCGCCGCGCCGAACAGCACCGGCGTCGCTTCATGCGCCTCGAACGCCTTCTGGTCGTGCTCGGCGCCGATGGCGGCGAGCAGGTCGCTCTCCTCCCGCGCCCGGGTCCAGTCGGCCCCGAGATCGGCCTCCGCCTCCTCCGGCGTCAGCGTGGTCTCCAGCGCCTTGGTGGCGCCGCCCGGGGTGCGGGTGTAGCGGACGGCGCGGCCGTCGAGCCGGTCGACCACCCCGTGGAAGTTCCCGGCGGCGCCGATGGGCCAGGTCACTGGGGTGGGCCGCAGGCCGGTCCGCTCCTCGATCTCGTCGAGCAGTTCCAGCGGCTCGCGGCCCGGCCGGTCCCACTTGTTGACGAACGTGATGACCGGGATGCGGCGGTGGCGGCAGACCTCGAACAGCTTCATGGTCTGCGGCTCCATGCCCTTGGCCGCGTCGAGCAGCATCACCGCGCAGTCGACCGCGGCCAGCACACGGTAGGTGTCCTCGGAGAAGTCGGCGTGGCCGGGAGTGTCGACCAGGTTGAACACGTGGCCGCGGTACTCGAAGCGGAGCGCCGCCGAGGTGATCGAGATGCCGCGGGCGCGCTCCATCTCCATCCAGTCCGACGTCACGCCCCGCCGTCCGGCCTTGCCGTGCACGGCCCCGGCCTGGGTGATCGCCGAGGCGTGCAGGGCGAGCGCCTCGGTCATCGTGGACTTTCCGGCGTCCGGGTGGCTGATCACCGCGAACGTCCGGCGCCGCGCCGCCTCACCCGTCACGGCGCTCATCGCCGCGTCCCCGGCGTACGGACGCGGGTCGTCGTGGTGTGATCGTGCGATCGAGGCATCCGGGCTCCCAACTGCGGTGAACACCGTAGGTTACCGCGTCCGCGGGCACCCTCCACGCCATGGCGTCACGTGACGGGTTCCCGGTGGGCGGAGGAGACGACGAAGGACTCCAGCCGGTGCAGCAGGGCCTCCATCTCGCCTTCGGACAGGCGGGTGGTGTCGGCGTTCACCTCCACGCCGAGCGTTCCGTTGCGGCGCATCAGGGCCAGGCAGAAGTCGCAGCTGCGCTTATCGGTGCCGGGGAGCCACTCCAGCTCGGACTCCTCGTCCGCGCGGGCGGCGGCGCCCGGGTCCTCGCCCGGGCGCAGGTCGTTGAAGCAGCACGACGGGAACACGGAGACGCCGCGGTCGGCGCTCAGCCGGTCGATCATCGCCTGCATGGCCGGCTTGTCGAATCGGGCGCGCCGGTAGGACGCGAGAACCGCCGGGTACGCGGTCGCGACCGTCTCGGCGAGGCCCCCGCTCGGGCCCAGGGTGAACAGTCCGAGCTGATTTAGGCTGGTGACCAGATCCCGGGTCCGGTCGTCGAAGCGGTTGTGCACGATCGGGGTGATCGCGGCGACCTCGTGCCCGGTCAGCTCGCGCAGCAGCATGGCGACCGCCACCAGCAGGACGGTGGCGGTGCTCACCCCGGCCCGGGCGGCGAGCACGTACGCGGCGTGGTTGAGCCGGGGCGACGTCAGCACGGCCCGCGCGTACCTCGGCGTCGAGGCCGGCCGGACCGATTCCGGGAACATGGCGGACGGCACGGTCCGGAGCAGCGCCTCCCACTGGGCGATCGAGCGGTCCGAACGCGCAGGTGCCGCCCGCTCCTCCCGCACCAGGTCGAGCAGCTGCGACGACGGCGGCCGCGTGATCGCGCCGCGGAGGAGCAGCGTCCGCAGGTCGTTCACCACGACACCGGCCGCGTGCCAGTCGGCGACGACATGGCTCATCACGAGGGTCACGTGGGTGACGGCACCGTCGCGGACCACGAATCCGGCGCGTAGCGGCTGCTCGCCGTCGCCGAAGGACCGCGCAGCCAGGCGGTCGGCGAGTGCCGCCGCGACATCGCCCGCCGCCTCGTCGCGGGCCGCCTCGGCCACCTCGACCGGCAGCGTCCCCGCCGCCGCCACCTCCTGGTACGGCCCGTCCGCGCCGAGCCGTACCAGGGACCGCAGGGCGTCGTGCCGGCCCGTCACCTCGGCCAGGGCGGCGGCCACGACCTCGGGTGAGCGCGGGCCGCCCGCGCGCGGGACGGCGAGGACCTTGGGCACGTTGAAGTAGTGGGCGCTGTCCGGCCCGACCTGTTGGAGGGCTCCCCAGATATCCCGCTGCCCCCAGGCGAGCTCCGCTGTACCGGAACGGCTGGAGGCGAAGCCCACCTGAAGCCGCATGGCTCTCCTTCGACGCGGGTGTCCGTGGGGACGCTGCCATGAAGGCTAGGATGCGCCTCCGAGCGGGTCAAGATCCTCCGGGCCGCCCGCCGGTCAGATGAGGTTGTCCTCCACGGGCAGGCCGAACTCGCCCCTGCCGTACATCGCGAGGGCGCGCTCGACGTCGTTGGCCACGTGGACGCCGCCGGCGTGGGCGTCGCGCCAGGCCCGCTCGATGGGGTTGCCGCGGCGGAGGGAGTTGCCCCCCGCCGTCTTGAACAGGACGTCGATGGCCTCCAGCGCCCGCTCGGTGGCGCGGACCTGGTCCCGGCGCACCCGCAGCCGCAGCTCGGCCGGGATCACCTCGCCCCGCACCGCGTGCTCGTAGGCCTCCCGCACGTTGCGGTCGGTCTGCAGGACCGCCGCGTCGATCTCCGACGCCGCCCGGGCGACCGCGACCTGCGCGAACTGGTCGTCGGCGAACCGGCCGCCGCCGCCCAGGCTCAGCCGTACGCGGTCACGCATGGCCGACACGTACGACCGGTAGCAGCCGGAGGCCATCCCGATGATCGGCGCGGTGATCGTGGTGGTGAACACGGCGCCGAACGGGAGCCGGTACAGCGGGCCGGTGTTCACCTGCTGGCCCGGTCCGCGCAGCCGGGTCAGGTCCTGGTTGCGCACCACCCGGTGCGCGGGGACGAAGGCGTCGTCCACGACGATGTCGTCGCTGGCCGTGCCGCGCAGCCCGATGACGTCCCAGACGTCCTCGATCGCGTAGTCGGAGCGGGGCACCAGCACCGTCACGACGTCCGCCGGCCGGCCCGCGGCACCCAGGACGAGGCCGCCGAGCAGCGCCCACGACGCGTGCCCGCAGCCCGAGGAGAAGCGCCACCGGCCGGACAGGCGGTATCCCCCCTCGGCCGGGACGAGCCGCCCGACCGGCGCGTACGACGAGCAGGCGAGCACGCCGGGGTCGCTCCCCCAGACCTCGTCCTGGGCGGCCTCCTCGAACAGGGCGAGCTGCCAGGGGTGCACGCCGAGGACGGACACGAGCCAGCCGGTCGACCCGCACACCGCCGAGATCTCCCGCACCACCTCGTAGAAGCGCACCGGGTCGCTCTCCGCGCCGCCGTACCTCTTGGGCTGCAGCATCCGGAAGACCCCGGCCCGGGACAGCTCGCCGATCGACTCCGCGGGGACCCGCCGTTCCTCGTCGACGGCGCGGGCCCGTGCGGCGATCTCCGGCAGCAGCGCGCGAACCTCGTCCAGGACCTCGTTGCTCATGGGGGAAATCCTTCTGTCTCGGTCAGATGCCCAGCCGGGCCGCGACGCCGTCGAGCACGCATTCGAGCCCCAGCTCGAACTGCCACTCGCCGTCGTCCTTGCGGACGCCCTCACGGATGTAGCGCTCGAAGGCGGGGTAGCGGCCCGACTCCAGCAGCCACCTCAGGTGCGAGGAGTAGAGGCCGCGCAGCTCGTCCGCCCGCGTGACGCCCTCGCGGCGCATCAGCTCGGCCAGGCCGACGTCGACCGCCACCGTCCCGTTGACGTACGCGCTCACCGTGCCGACCACGGCCATGCGGCCGTCGGCGTCCAGGCCGAGGTCCTCCAGCGAGGCGAGCAGCCGGTCGGCCCGCGCGACGAGGTGCGGCGTGAGCTGGCCCGACCTGGCCGTCGTCCGGACCATCCAGGGGTGACGCAGCACGGCGCGCCGCAGGCCGCGGGCCGCCTCGCGCAGCGTCGTACGCCAGTCGGCCGCGGGCTCCACCAGCGCCTCCTCCGCGATGACGGCGTCGAGCATCAGCTCGATCACGTCGTCCTTGCCGCGCACGTACCGGTAGAGCCCCATGGTCGCCACCCCGAGCCGTTCGGCCAGGTGGCGCATCGAGACCGCGTCGAGCCCCTCGGCGTCCGCGATCTCCACCGCCGCCGCGGCGATCTGGGCGTGGGTCAGCGCCGCGCGGGGCGGCCGGGCGGGGCGTTCCATCCGCTGCCAGATGGATTCGACGGCGTCACCCGCGACCTCGTCGGCGCTCTTCCTGGCCATCGCCACGCTCCTCACGCTTGTGCGTGTACATCGTACCTGTGCTTGTACGCCGTACGCACTTACGCGTACGGTGTACTCGTTGCGTACAACGTACTCACCCCCTGGAGGAACCATGCCCGGCGACGACCGGCTCGGAATCGCGATGATCATCGGCAGCGTCCGGGACGGGCGGGTGGCGCCCCTCGTCGCGAGCTGGTTCGCCGCCCAGGCCGAACGGCGCGACGACCTCGCCCTCGACGTGATCGACCTTGCCGAGACCCGGCTCCCCGACGGGATGCGCGGGCACTTCGGCGGTGACAGGCCCGAGGAGGTCACGGCGCTGCGGCCCCGCGTGGACGAGGCGGACGCCTTCGTCGTCGTGACCCCCGAGTACAACCGGAGCTTCCCCGCCGCCCTCAAGCTGATGATCGACAGCTATCAGCGGGAGTGGGCGGCCAAGCCCGTCGGGTTCGTCAGCTACGGCGGCATGTCCAGCGGACTGCGGGCGGTCGAGCAGCTCCGGCTGGTCTTCGCCGAACTGCACGCGGTGACCATCCGCGACTCCGTCGCGTTCCGGAGCCCCTGGACGCTGTTCGACGACGACGGCAACTGGCCGAAGGACCCCGCGGGCGCGGAGAGCGCGGCCAAGACGATGCTCGACGAGCTCGTCTGGTGCGGCAGGGCGCTGCGGGACGCGCGGGCGGCCCGGCCGTACGGCGCCTGATCCGGCCCTCCCGGTCCGCTCCCGCCCGCGCCCTCGTCGCGACGCCGTCATTTCACGGGACGGCAGGCCCGTCAGCCCTCCGCCGGAACCTCGTCCCGCGCCTCCGGGACCAGGCGCTCCACCGCCTGCTCCACGAGCTCACGCAGACGGGCCTCGGGGAACACGTCGGGCAGCGTGAGCCGCTCCAGGATCAGCCAGTTCATGGCCAGGTGGAGCAGCTCCACCGACGTGGCGTCCCCGGGCCGGCCGTCGCCGAGGTGGAGACGGATGTTGGCGTCCACGTCCGCCCTGATCCGCTCGGTGAGCACGGCCCGCAGGGCCGGCCGTCGCGTCGCCTCCAGGCGCAGCTCCAGCAGGGCCAGGAATCCCGTGCGGTAGGTGCTGACCCGCTCGACCACCTCGTGGGTCAGCTCGGCGACCCTGGCCCGGTCTTTGCGTTCCTCCGGGCTCCCGGTCAGGGACCCGGCCTCCGGCTCCAGCCGTTCGTAGACGCGCGCGCCCGCCTGGGTGAGCATCTCGTCCCGGCTGGCGAAGTAGTTGGACGCCGTGCCGCCCGGCACCTGCGCCTGGGCGTCCACCGCGCGGAAGGTCAGGCCCCGCGCGCCGTCCCGCGCCAGCACCTCGATGGCCGCGTCGAGCAGAGCCGCCCGCCGGGCCGGATTCTGTCGCACCACGATTGACACCACTCCAGTTGTAGTACTACGGTCGGAACCACTACAGACAGAGTACTTCAAACGGAGCGTTTTGTATGCGAAAGCTTGTCTACTACATCGGCGTCAGCATCGACGGCTACATCGCGGGCCCCGGCGGGGAGTTCGACTTCTATCCGCTGGAGGACACCCTGAGCTGGATCATCGAGGAGTATCCGGAGACGGTGCCGAGTCACGTGCGCGCGCAACTGGGCCTGGAAGCGCCGAACCGGCGTTTCGACACGGTCGTGATGGGCCGCGGCACCTACCAGCCGGGCCTCGACCTCGGCGTCACCAGCCCTTACGCCCACCTGAGGCAGTACGTGGTGTCGGCCTCGACCCCCGAGATCGGCGATCCCCAGGTGGAGCTCGTGCGGAGCGACCCCATCGGCCTCGTGCGGCGCCTCAAGCAGGAGGAGGGCGGGGACATCTGGCTGTGCGGAGGCGGCACGCTCGCGGGCGCGCTGCTGCCGGAGATCGACGAACTCATCGTCAAGAGCTACCCGGTCGTGGCCGGCGACGGGATCTCGGCGTTCACCGGGGCCTTCCGCCCCACGGTGTTCACCCCGGTCCGGTCCCGGTCCTTCGGCAGCGGAACGACCGTGACCTGGTACGACAGGGCGTGAGCGATCAGTGCGAGGAGACACCGTCCGCCGAGGCGGCGTACGCGAGGGCCCCGGCGACGTTCTCCGGGCGGCCCGGCCCGCGCGCCCGCACGCCGGCCGTCCGTCCCGGCATTCTCGCCGGGACGGGCGGCCGGGGCGGCGTCAGCGGGCCTCGTGGCGCCGCTGACAGGCGATGCAGTAGCGGGCCAGGGGCCGGATCTTCAACCGCCCGAACGGGATGGCCGCCGCGCAGTCGGCGCACCGGCCGTAGTGTCCCTCCTCCATCCGCTCCAGCGTCCGGCGCAGTTCGGTGACCGCCCGCTCGGTGGCGGCGACGTCGGCGAGCAGGGCGAGGCGGGCCGTGTCCTGCTCGCCGCCGTCGACCTCGGCCCGCAGGTCGCGCAGCTGCACCTCACGCCACTGGAGCTGCTCCTCCAGCTCGGTCCGGATGAGCCGTATCTGCGGCTCGCTGATGGCGGTGAACTCGTCACTGGTGGTCATCGTCGAGGTCCTTCACTTCGTCGGCGGGGATGAGGGCGGCGCGGCGCGCGACCGCGGGCAGCAGGCAGGCCAGGCCCCTGACGGTCGCCTGGGCTGGATCGACGGCGGGGGTGACGGTGATCCGCAGCCCGGCGCAGAGCGCGCGGGCCAGCTCCGGATCGCGGGCGCCGCCACCGGTGATCAGCAGGCCGCGCCCCCGCGCGACGCCCCGCATGCGGGCGGGAACGCGCGCGACGAGGTCGGCGACCATGGCCACGATGCGTTCCCGCACATACGGCGGGAACCGCGGACCGTCCGGCGGGTCGCCGGCAGGGTCGTCGGCGCGGTCCTCGGACCAGTCCTCGGACCGGTCCCGCGTGCCCATCTGTACGGCCCCGGCGTCGGCGATCCGGCCGCCGCGGATGACGACGGCCTCGGCGATCCCCGCGCCGGCGTCGAGGAGCAGCCGTGGTCTCGGGTCGCCGATGTCGACGCCGCAGCCCACCGCGGCGGCGAGCGGCTCCTCGACGATCGTGACCGGGCAGCGGGCGGCGCTGCCGACCGCCGCCTGCGCCGCGCGCCGGTCCAGCCGTGAGGCCGCCACCGGCACGCCGAGCAGGACGCGTTCCAGAGGCTCCTGCCCGGCGGCCTCGCGCAGCGCGGCACGGATCAGCCGCGCGCAGCCGGGCATGTCGGAGACCATCCCGTGCCGCACCGGCCAGTGGCGCGGTGCGGCCGGAGCGCCGACCGCGGAGGGCCGCTCCCGGATCACCGGGCTGCCGGACAGCAGCAGGCGGGTCCGCGCGGTGCCGAGGTCGAGGGCCAGGCCGGTCGCTCCGCCCGCTCCCCCGCCCGTCCCGCCACCGGCACGGGTGACGCCGTGCCCGGTCGTGATCTCGGTTGCGCCGGTCATGCCGACATCCGGGTCTCGCCGGCGCAGGCCGCGCACAGTTGCATGTGCGGCGCCGAGCGGAGCCGGTCGAGCGGCAGGAACGCCTCACACTTCGTGCAGGTGCCGTAGAGGCCGAGGTCCATCCGCTCGATCGCCGCCTCGATGGCGGCGACGTCGCGGCTCGCCCGCCGTACGGCTTCGGCGGACGGGCGGACCCGCGCGACCGGCGGCGCCACCTCGTGTGGTTCGCCCGCCAGGGCCAGCTCGGCCCGCGCGGCGTGCAGCCGCTCGTCGAGCAGCATGCGCAGCTCGGAGAGCTGCGCATCGTACTGCCGGCACTCCTCCATGAGAGAGCCCGGCGACCTGATCTCAGCCATGATCGGCATCACTCCAGGTATGGGAAAAGGTGGGGTGGGACGCCACGCCCCCGCACCGGTACGAGACGGGTGCGAGCGGTGGTCCCGGGTGACGGTCGGATCGGAGCGCGGCGAGCGGCCGGAGCCCGGCGGCCCACGAATGCGGGAACGGACACGGGAACGGACGCGAGGTGGAGCGCGGCGGTCTCGAGGTCGCGAGACGGGCCCGGGACGGACGCGAGACGGGCCCGGGACGAGCGCTCGCCCCACCACACCGCTCGGAAAAGCGGAGGAACGGCGGAACGAGCGGGCCGTGCACCCGGCGCGCGAAGCGGAATGCCCGCCTGCGCCCGGTGCCGGCCCTGCCCCGCACCCGGCAACGCCCGGTACGCGGCCGTGCTCGATGCCCGACAGATCTTCCTCGTGCCCGGCTGTAACCGGTAACGCAGCCCTGCTCAGTCCCCGACGGCTCTGCCTCGTTCCGCAGTTGTGCCCCCTGCCCGGCTGTGGGCCGGGTGGGGGCGTCTGCGGTTCGTGGCGGGACGCCTGTCACGTCGTGCGGCGGATGCGTGGAAGCAGCCGGGCACGGACCATGCGACCGGCCGTTCAGAGGCCCTGCCCCGGCCGTTTCGCAGGCCAGGTCGCAGGCCGCTGCACAGACGGTGTGGCGGACCCCCTGCCGAGGATCACTTGACGCGTGGACCGGCCTGATTACCGGACGGCTGGGACGGCTGCGGCTGCTCGACGACGAGACCGGGCCGACGCCGCGGCTCGGAGCGCTCCGGAGCTCTAGACCAGCGGCGGGCTACGGGATCCGACCGTGCGATGCCCGGTCTGCTGCGGGCTGAGGAAGACGTCCTCGTCGTGCCGGACCAGCGCCGGGGCGGACGCCGGAGCCGCCAAAGCGGCCACAGCGCTCCGCAGCCGCAACGACAGCGGCATGTGCTCTGAGCCGGCGCCCGCGGGCAGGGTGGCGGACTGGGGCGACCACGCCCCCGGCGTCCACACTTCGGCGGCGGCCTGGGGCGCGTGCTGCGCGGGGTCGCCTCCGTACCAAGCGGGCGTCGAGGCGACCAGGGCGAGGCCGAGCATCAGCAGGCCCACCACCCACGTGAAGGCGGTGGACCCGCACATGCCACGTCGTGAGGTCGCCATGAGACCGACCATAGCCCACCTTCGCGAAACGGTCATCTACGTTTTCCGTCGCCCGTTTCTCACCTTATTTCCGCCCATTTTCGAATGATCTCGGCACTTTTCGCCCTGCGCGATCACGGCACGCGCCGGGCCCGGGCCAGAGCGGCTACGGTGACCTGAGACCGGGTCGTCGCGGGAGGGAGGGATCGTGCGAAGCAGGCTGACCGCCGCGCTGCTGCTCCTGCTGCACGCGATCTTCCTGACCACCGGCTTCCTGGCCGCCGGCGGCTCTCCCGCCGCCGCTCAGGGCATGTCCCAGTCCTCCGGCGGGCTCCGCCTCACGGGCGCACCCGTCACCGCGGAGACCGCGGGCGTGCGGGGCGCCGCAGAGACCACCGGGCAAGCGGCAGCCACGACGGGCACCTCACATCACGCGGCGCGTCCCTGGTCCTCGGCGGTCGGCGACGCCCGCCTCTCGATCACGCGCCTCTCGATCTCCCCCAGCACGAGCGCCGCACCCACGGCAGCGCGACCCACGACCGCCCGCCCTGCAAGGGCGGAGGACGCGAGCGCACGGAACACGACGGCGCGGCACTGGGGGCCGCCCAGCGCGGGGCGGCCCGCGCACAGTGACCAGCCCCGGATCCACGCCGGCCCGGGCGGCCCCGGCGCCACCGCCGGGCCGGTCCTGCCGCCCGCCTCCGCGTCGCCGCGCGGGGGCACCCGGGTCACCCGAGCCGGCCCGGATCACGACGATCGCCCCGCCCAGCGCCCGTGCCGCACGACGGCCGCGCGGGCTCCTCCCTCCACGGCGTACTGAGGCCCTTTTCTCTCCTCGTACCTGCCTGTGGAGGCACAATGTCACGTGCGCCTTTGTGGCGCGCGGTGGCGGCGCTCGCCGTCATCGCCACCTCACTGCTGCTCGCCCTCACCATGGCCCCGCGCCTCGGGCTCGACCTGCGCGGCGGCACCCAGCTCGTCTTCGAGACGAAGGACTCCCCCACGGTCAGGGCGGACGCCGACGCCACCGACCGTGCCCTCGACGTGCTCCGGCGCCGTGCGGACGCCCTCGGAGTCGTCGATCCCACCCTGGTCCGCTCCGGCGAGAAGCGGATCATCGTGGAACTGCCCGGCGTGCTCGACCCGCGCGAGGCCGCCGAGGTCATCGGCAAGACCGCCCAGCTCAACTTCCACCCGGTGCTCGGTCCGGCCGGGGACGGCGACAAGGACGCGATCGCCGACGAGAGCGGCCAGAAACTGAAGCTCGGCCCGGTCGCACTCAGCGGGGCCGGCGTCACCGACGCCGCCGCCGGCACCGACCCCCAGCTCGGGCCCGGCTGGTTCGTGACGATCGACTTCCGGGAGGCGGGCCCCTGGCGGGAGCTGACCGGCAAGGCGGCCTGCGAGCCGATCGGCGATCCCAGGCGCAGGGTCGCCATCGTGCTCGACGACGAGATCATCTCCTCGCCCCAGGTGAACGAGACCGTGACCTGCGGGGCGGGCATCCCCGGCGGCACCACCCAGATCACCGGGTCGTTCTCCGCCGAGGAGGCGCAGAACCTCGCCGTGCTCGTCAAGGGCGGCTCGCTCCCGGTGCCCTTGGAGCTGGTCGAGCAGCGTACGGTCGGCCCGACCCTCGGCGCCGACGCGATCGCGGCGAGCGCCAAGGCGGGCGTCGCCGGGGTGATCCTCACCGCGGTGTTCATCGGCCTCGTCTACCGCCTGGTGGGCCTGCTGGCCGCGGTCGCGCTGGCCTGCTACGGGCTGATCTCGTACGCGGGACTGGTGGCGATGGGCGCCACGCTCACGCTGCCCGGCCTCGCCGGGTTCGTCCTGGCGATCGGCATGGCCGTGGACGCCAACGTGCTGGTCTTCGAACGGGCCAGGGAGGAGTACGGCGCGGCGCCCCGCCGGGGCCTCAAGGCCGCCCTGGACCGGGGGTTCAAGAAAGCCTGGAGCGCGGTCGCCGACTCCAACATCACCACCCTGCTCGCCGCCGGGCTGCTGTTCTGGCTGGCGTCGGGGCCGGTCAAGGGCTTCGGCGTGACGCTGGCGATCGGCGTGCTCGCCTCGCTGATCTCGGCCATGCTGATCACCCGGGTGCTCGCCGCCGCCCTGATCGGCAGGTTCGGCCCAGGGGTGTCGGGCCTCGGCTCGATCGGCCGGGTCAGGACCTGGCTGACCCGGCGGAACCCCGACCTGATGCGGGCGGGGCGGCACTGGCTCGCCGTCGCGGCCGGGCTGCTCGTGCTGGTGGGCGCGGGGCTGGTCACCCGCGGCCTGAACTACGGCGTCGAGTTCACCGGCGGGCGGATCGTGGAGTTCGGCACGAGCAGGCCGGTCGACGTCGCCGCGGCCCGGCAGGCGGTGTCGGACGCCGGGTTCCCCACGGCCGTCGTGCAGCGGTCGGACGACGCGATCTCCGTACGGACCGGGCAGATCACCGCCGATGACGTCGTCCGCGTCGAGGAGGCCCTGGACCGGCGCGTCGGGGAGGTCACCAAGCAGCGCGACGAGCTCGTCGGGCCGAGCCTGGGCGCGGAGCTGCGCCGCAACGCGCTCATCGCGCTCGGCGTCGCGCTCGCGGCCCAGCTCGCCTACCTGGCGTTCCGGTTCCGGTGGACGTTCGGCGCCGCCGCCGTGGCGGCGCTCTTCGTGGACGCGGCCGTCGTCTTGGGCGCGTTCGCCTGGCTGGGCAAGCCGATCGACGGCGTCTTCCTCGCCGCGATGCTGACGATCATCGGGTACTCGGTCAACGACAAGGTCGTGCTCTTCGACCGGGTCCGCGAGCTGTGGCCGGTGTCGCGGGGGACGCCCTTCGGGCGGGTGGTGAACACGGCGATCCTGCAGACCGTGCCGCGTACGGTGAACACGGGTCTCGGCGCGCTGTTCATCCTGGCGGCGCTGGCGGTGTTCGGCGGCGACTCGCTGCGCGACTTCGCGATCGCCCTGCTGATCGGCATCGTGGCGGGCACGCTGTCGTCGTCGTTCGTGGCGGGGCCGGCGGCGATCGAGCTGGAGAGGCGCGCCGGTCAGCCGCCGCCCGCGCCCGCCGCTCCGCGTCGCCGGCCCGTGGCCCGCGACGGATCGGGCGCGGTGGTCTGATGTGGTCGGAAATGGTGTGAAATCGGGCTGAGGATGGTCCCGGGGCGGGCGGCGCCCGCCCCGGAACCACGGAGCCTCAGCGGCGGCCGAGGGCGCGCAGCTCGACAGGGCTCAGCGCGGAGACGTTCTGGTCGATCGGCGAGTCGGTGTACTGGTGGATCGCCCAGCTCTTCCAGTCGGCCGGCGGGGTGATGTCGCCCGGGTTCCGGCTGTAGTGGGCCACCCACAGCGGATAGTCGCCCAGGCCCCGGCCGTACTTGTCGGCGAAGTTCCAGCCGCTGTAGAACATCGGCCGGACGCCGGTCTTGGCGGTCACGTACTCCAGCCATTTCCTGGCCCAGGCGTTGACGCGCTGCACCGACTGGCCGTCGGCGGTCTCCAGGTCGAGCACGAGGATGTCGCCGGGCTTGCCCGGCTGCGCGTTCACCACCCGGAGGAAGTGGTCGGCCTCGGCGATCGGGTCGTTGGAGGGGTGGCCGTAGTGGTAGACGCCGCGGACGATCCCCTTCTTGTCCAGCTCCCGCCAGTGCCGGGGGAAGGACGAGTCGACCCAGTCCAGGCCTTCGGTCGCCTTGATGAAGCCGAACTGCGCCCGGCTGTTGATCCAGTCGTGGTCGGCCTCGTAGCCGGAGACGTCCTGGCCGTACGTGTGCGGGTTCGCGTAGGCGGGAGCGGGCGCGGCCGCGGTGGCGGCGAGCGTGGCGGCGGTGAGGGTGGCCGTGCCGGCCGTGACCGCGAGTGCCGCCGCGGCGAGGGCGGCGCGCAGGCGGCGGGCGGAGGGCCGCCCGGCGGGAGAGAACCTGATGGTGGGCATGACGCGGGTTGAGCTCCTTGCTTCCATGCCGCCTACCGGGTTAGCTGACGGGTTCGGGCAGGAAGTGCCCTACGGGCGCATCTGGGGGTCTGCGCGCCGATTCACCCCGAGAAGTGGGTCCCCGGTTCCGCGGAACGCGGACTCGGCGGCCGCGCGCACAGAAGAGCGCACGGTCCGGGCAACGACACGGCAACGGAGGCGACGCGGATGTCACCGGTACCCATGCCGTGGCACCTAAAGGTACATACAGCTCAACAATGGTGTAAACCTGACAAAACCTGTTTTTACCTGGGAAGACTCGTCATGCAGGCCGCCCCGTTGGACGGGATCCCGTGCGGCGCGGCGCCGAGGGGGTTTGTAAGTTCGTGATCTGAGCGCTGAGTCACCGGACCAGAGCCGCACCGAAGGCACACCGGAGCCACCGGACCGCACGCGAGAGGTGAACCCATGACCGCAGCTTCCGCCGGCCCCGGCCTCGGCGACCCCGGCTCCGGCGACGCGCCGCCGCCGTCGCCCGCGGAGTTCCGGCGCGCGCTCGGGATGTTCGCGACCGGCGTGACCGTGGTCACGGGGCTCGACGACGGCGATCCGGTGGGGTTCGCCTGCCAGTCGTTCGCGTCGGTGTCCCTCGAACCACCGCTCGTGCTCTTCTGCGCCGACCACAAGGGCCGCGCCTGGCCGCGGATCAGGAAGTCCGGCCGCTTCTGCGTCAACGTCCTCGGCGAGGAGCAGGTCGACGTGTGCGCCAGGTTCGGATCGAGCAACGGCGACAAGTTCGCCGGGCTCGCCTGGGACCTGTCCCGCTGGGGCACGCCCGTCCTGCGGGACGTGCTGCTGCGCGTCCACGGCGAGGTCCGGGAGGTGCACGTGGCCGGAGACCACGACGTGGTGATCGGCCTCGTCCGCGAACTCGAACCCGTCCATCCGGAGCAGCGGCCGATGCTGTTCTTCCGCGGCAGGTTCGGCGTGTACCACGACGACCCCGCCACGGCGCTCGGGCCCAACCTGTGGGGCTGGGGCGACCACTGGGGGTGAGGCCGCGCGGGGGGCGGGGCCGTGACCTGCCGGTGACTTGATAGCCTGCCTGCTCCGCGAAATCGGCGGACAGGCGGCGAATCGGGGGCCTGATGCGGGAGGGGCGGGTACGGCTCGGCGGAGCACTGGACACGGCCGGGATCCTGTTCGCCGCGATCTTCTTCTGCCTGTCCCTCACGCCGTCGCTGCTGCCCCGCTCGTGGCCGCTGCAGGGGATCATCGCGGGGGTGCTGACCGCGACCGGATACCTGGCCGGCGTGACCGCCGGCGCCCTGGCCCGCCGGAGCGCCGCCCCGGTCGTCCGGCGGTATGCCGAGGCCCGGTGCGCGGGATGGCGCGAGGGGTGGCGCCGTACGGGACGGCGGCGGGTCCGCCGCCTGGTCGCGACGTTCGGCTGCGGGCTGGGCGCCGCGTCGCTGGTCCTCGGCGTACGCGCCCAGAGGGCCATCTACCCGTTGATGGGGCTGCGCCCGCCGGAACGGCTCGGCTATCTCGGCGTGCCGTTCGTCGCGGCGGCGGTGTTCCTGCTCCTGCTGGCCGCCGCCAGGGCGCTGCGCGTCGCCGCCCGGGCGCTCGGAGGCGTGCTCGGCAGGTGGATCCCCGCCACGGCGGCGCGGCTGGCCGCGACGCTCGGCGTCGGCGTGCTGGCCGTCCTGCTGACCGACGGGATCCTCACCGAGGCCCTGCTCAGAGGGGCCGACAACAGCTTCGCGGCGATCAACAGCGAGACCGCGCCCGGCACCTCGCGGCCCCGGTCCGCCGCCGTCTCTGGCGGCCCCTCCTCCCTGGTCTCCTTCGCGTCGCTCGGTTTGGAGGGCCGGGCGTTCGTCGCAGGCGCTCCCACCGTCGGGGAACTCAGCGGTTTCACCGGGCGGCCCGCGCTCCCGCCGGTCCGGGTCTACGCGGGACTCGACTCCGCCGCGACCGCCCGCGAGCGGGCCGCCCTCGCCGTACGGGAGCTCGACCGGACCGGCGCGTTCCGCCGGGCGGTGCTGTGCGTGATCACGACGACCGGCACGGGCTGGGTGGACCCCCAAGCCGCCGCCGCCCTGGAGTTCATGTACGGCGGGGACACCGCGCTGGTCTCGATGCAGTACTCCTACCTGCCGAGCTGGCTGTCGTTCCTGGTGGACCGCGAGCGCGTCACGGCGGCCGGGCGCGAGCTGTTCGGCCAGGTGTACGCCCGGTGGTCGCGGCTGCCCGCCGGTCACCGGCCCCGGCTGCTGGTGTTCGGGGAGAGCCTCGGGGCGTTCGGCGCGGAGTCGGCGTTCCGCGACGACCGCGACCTGCGCGAGCGCACCGACGGCGCGCTTTTCGTCGGGCCGCCCGACAGCAGCCCGCTGTGGCGGCGGTTCGTGGACGGCCGCGACCCGGGCAGCCGGGAGGTGCTGCCCGTCTACCGGGACGGCGAGACCGTGCGCTTCGCCAACGGGCCCGAGGACCTGCCCGCGCCCGCCTCCTGGGACGGGTCGCGGGTGGTCTATCTCCAGCATCCCTCCGATCCGATCGTGTGGTGGACCCCGCGGCTGGTCCTCGGCCGCCCGGACTGGCTGGAGGAACGGCGCGGCGACGACGTGCTGCCCTGGATCCGCTGGTATCCGTTCGTCACGTTCTGGCAGGTCACCGCGGATCTGGTGTTCTCCCTCGACGCGCCGCCCGGCCACGGGCACGACTACGACGGCGAGGTGGCCGCCGCCTGGGCGCGGATCGCGCCGCCGGCCGGCTGGGACGACGCGCGGACCACGGCCCTGACCACGCTCCTGTCCCGGAGCGAGGCCGGCTCAGCCGGGCAGTGAGCCGAGCCAGCCGAGCAGCCGGTCGCCCTCACGTTTCATGATCTCGGGATCGCGCAGCGCGTTGGCCAGCAGCGACATGCCCTGATAGGCGCTCACCAGGGTCAGCGCGAGGCCGTCGGGCTCGGGCAGGCCCAGCTCGCGGAACTGGCGCTCGGCCCAGTCGAGCAGCAGCCGGATCACCCTCCCCGCCTCCGCGTCCAGCCCGCCCTCACCGCGCTTGTCCAGCTCGGCGGCGAGCGTGCCGGTCGGGCAGCCCCATCGCGCCGCGACGTCGCGCTGCCCGATCCAGGTCTCCACCAGCCCCTTGAGCCGCTCACGCGGATCGGGCAGCCGCTCCAGCCGTCCGGTGAGCTCCGCGAGATGCCGGGCGTGTTCGTCCAGCGCGGCGGCGACCAGCTCGTCCTTGGTCTTGAAGTAGTAGTACACGTTGCCCACCGGGACGCCGGCGGCGCGGGCGATGTCGGCGATGGTGGTGCGCTCGGCGCCCTGCCGGTGCACCACCTCGGCGGCGGCGGCCGTGAGCCGGCGCCGCTTGGCGCTCGCGGCCCCCGCGCGGGAAACGGTCGAGTCAGTCACCTGACTGACTATAGGCGCGTCCCGTGCTACGGTTCTCTCTGAGTCAGCCGACTAACTAACTTTAGGGAGATCATCATGATCGTCGTAACGGGAGCCACCGGGAACGTCGGCCGGGTCCTGGTCCGGCTCCTGGCGGAGGCGGGCGAGGACGTCACCGCCGTCGCCCGCCGCGTCTCGTCCGCCGATGTGCCCGAGGGCGTCCGTACGGTCAGCGCGGACCTGGCCGATCCCGCCGGGCTGCGCCCCGCGCTGGAGGGGGCGGACGCGCTGTTCCTGGTGACGCCCGGCGACTACCTGGCCCTGGGCGGGAACGTGCGGCCGATCCTCCGCACCGCCGCGGAAGCCGGGGTGCGCCGGGTCGTCCTGCTGTCCTCCCAGTCCGCCGGGACGCGCCCGCTCTCCCCTGGTCACGGCATGCGGGCGCTGGAGGACGAGAGCGAGGTCAGGAACTCGGGGCTGGAGTGGACGATCCTGCGGCCGGGCGGCTTCGCCTCCAACGCCTTCGCCTGGGCCGAGTCCGTCCGCCTGCGCCGCACGGTGACCGCTCCGTTCGGAGACGTCGCGCTGCCCGTCATCGATCCCGGCGACATCGCCGAGGTCGCGGCGGCGGCCCTGCGGGAGCCCGGCCACGACGGCCGGGTCTACGAGCTGACCGGGCCGGAGCGGGTCTCTCCGCGTCAGATCGCCGCCGCGCTCGGCGACGCGCTCGGCGAGCCCGTACGGTTCGCCGAGCAGAGCCGCGACGAGGCACGCGCGATGATGGCGGCGTTCATGCCGGAGGAGGTGGCCGACGGCACCCTGGCCATCCTCGGCGATCCGACCCCCGGCGAACGGCGGATCAGCCCGGAGGTCGAGCGGGTGCTCGGCCGCGCGCCACGCCCGTTCTCGGACTGGGCGCGGCGCAACGCGGCCGCCTTCCGCTGACGCCGTCGCATCGGGTCACCAGTTGGCCGGCAGGCCCGGCGTCGTGGCGGGCAGCCGGTGGCCCGGCGGGTGGATGACGTAGACGATCCCGCCGCTGCCGGTGCTGCGCAGCCAGACGTTCTCGAACGCGGCCCGCGGATACACGTGGCGTACGGCGTCGTCGTCCCGCGAGGCGGGGTCGTTGGCGATGACGTCGCCCGTGGCGGTGAAGCCGATGATCACCATGAGGTGGCCGTTGGTGCTGTATCCCGCGCCGGGCAGCTCCTCCGCCTTGAACGACTGGGAGGTGACGACGGGGACGCCCGCTCTGATCAGCCGCTCCAGCTCGGTCAGCGAGCGCAGCCGGGTGACGAACCCCTCCATTCCGTACCGCCCGGCGTAGGCGGTGTTGAACGGCCAGTTGCCCGCGCCCTCGTAGGCGTAGTCGTAGGTGTAGCGGGCGGCGTAGTCGACCTCGGGGTCGGGATCGGAGGGGTCGACCCAGGAGGTGTCCCGCGCGCTGGGCCATCTCCCCCAGTAGCCGAGCACCATGGTGGTCGAGGTCGGGCTGCACCAGGCCTCTCCCCCGCCGTCCCACTGCGGGTAGTGGCCCTCGTGGACGTTCTGCGAGCGGCGCGGCACGGGCAGTTCGACGCCCCAGGCGATGCCGCCCGGGCTGACCGGGACCGTCTCCCGGTCCGGCACGGCGGAGGCCATCGCGCCGAGCGTGCGGACCACCGGCCGTGCGGCCGAGCCCGGCGTGCGGTACAACGTCACACGCAGCTGGTACGCGGTGATCGCCCGGCCCGCCGCGGCCACGAACGTGTCGACCGAGACCGTGCCGTCGGCGTCGCGCTGCCCCGGCAGCGACGTGCGGCGGATGTCCTCGTCTCCGTACGCCCAGCGGCCGAGGACGTACCACTTCGTCTGCCCGGCGGCGTGGCGGCCGCGCATCTCGACCTGCAGCCAGCTGCCGGCCGGGACGTCGGCGGTCCACGAGGCCACCAGTTCGGTGGCGGCGAACCCGATCGGCCGCTCGGGGCCGGTCCACCGGGCGTACTCCCAGCTCTTCGTGCCGAGCGCGTCGGTGTACGAGATCGTGCCCACGGGGGCGGCGAAGGAGAGGGTCCTCCCCGCCTTCACGCCCTCCCGCGTGCCGGGGCCGAAGACCGCCCGCTGGTAGACGACGTCGACGCCGCCCGGCGGGGGTTTGGCCCCGGCCACGGCGGCGGTGGCCGGGGAGGGGACGGTGAGGACGGATGCCGTCAGGACAACCGTCAGGAAGGCGGACAGGAGGGTGGACAGGAACGCGGTCGGCACGCGCATGGCTCACCTCGGGGTCTCGTCGGCGTCCTCGACGGTAGGGAACCCGGGCGGCCCGGCGCATCGGCAGGAATACGTATCCGGCCCCGCGGCGCCCGCACGCTCGCACCTCTCGCCACACCACCACTTATGCCTTAAACCCCCAGAAGTCACATTAGTCACGCGTTTTGCCAATATTTTGCGATGAATCGTCCGAAGGCCAGGAATCGTCATGGCACGCTGAAACGCATGCCGACCCGTAAGCTTTTCCTTGGTGTCTCCATGGCGGCCTTTGCCCTGTTCACAGGGGTTGCGTCGCCCGCGCTCGCGCAGCCCGTCACGGCCGCTCCCGGCCCGGCCGCCGCTCTGGTCCGCGAGCACACCACGGCGTTTCCCGCGTACACGGCGCCGCACGCGTACGGCCGGGCCGTCTATCTTTTCGACGCGACCACGGGACAGGAACTGCTGGACAAGAACGCCGGCAAGCGGATGCCGGTCGCCAGCCTCACCAAGATCATGACCGCCTATGTCGTCCTGCGGGAGGCGAACCTCGACGACCGCGTCAAGATCAAGCGTGAGGATGTCGAGTACGCCTGGAACAACGACGGCACGACGGCCGATCTCGAGCCCGGCGACAGCCTTCCGGTCGGGGAACTGCTCTACGCGCTGCTGCTCCCCTCGGGCGCGGACGCCGCGCACGCCCTGGCCCGCGTGTACGGCCCGGGAGTGGACGGCTTCGTCGCCAAGATGAACGCCGCCGCCAAGAGCCTCGGACTGAACGACACGCTCTACGTCAACGCCGACGGGCTGCCCACCCGCGCCGGCGACGGCTACTCCACCGCCCGCGACCAGGCCCGCCTCGCGGCGATCACGTTGCGGAATCCGGTCTTCACCGAGATCACCTCGACCCGGCACCACTCGACCGGCGACGGCAGGTACGACTGGTCCAACACCAACCACATGCTCGGCCTGCCCGGCGCGATCGGCGTGAAGACCGGCTTCACCAACGCCGCCGGGTTCTGCCTGGCGTTCGCCGCCGACCGCCACGACCACCGGCTGATCGGCGTCATCCTCGGCGAGGACGACTCCAGCCGCCGCTGGGACACCGCCGGGTCCCTGCTCGACTGGGCGGCCGAAAGCTGATTTCTTAAGCCGGTTTCTTAACCAGAAAAGGTGGCGTCCGGAAAACACTCCGGAAAAGAGGGCCTTCCCACATCGGCGGAACGCGGTTAGTTTCCCGATCAGTGTCCAGCGGAGGCCGATCTCGGTCTCCAGCCCGCTGGGCCGTCTCGGATCGTCATTGGACCCGAAGGAGAGCCCAATGCGCGCCACCCTCGGCATGCGGGGCGCAGTCGCCGTCGCGGCGTCCGCCCTCGTGCTTCCCCTCCTGCCCGCCGCACCGGCGAACGCCGACCCCGACCCCGCGGGGGTCGTGCAGACGATCGTCGCGTCCGCGGTCAAGAAGCACCTGACGAAGCTGCAGCAGATAGCCGACGCCAACGGTCACACCCGGGCCGCCGGCACTCCCGGCCACGTGGCCTCCCGCGACTACGTCGCCGGGGTGCTGAAGAAGGCCGGTTACAAGGTGACCCTGCAGGCGTTCGAGTTCCCGTTCTTCAAGGAGAACGCCACCGCGTCGCTGGAGCGCACCGCGCCGACCCCGAAGACGTACGCGCCGACTCCGCCGGACGGCAGCACCGTCGGGGAGTTCGCGACGATGACCTACTCCGGTTCCGGCGACGTCACGGCCGCCGTCCGGAACGTCGACCTGATGCTGCCGCCCGGGCCGACCCCCAGCAGTTCCACCTCCGGCTGCGAGGCCGCCGACTTCGCCTCGTTCCCGGCCGGCTCGGTGGCGCTGGTCCAGCGCGGCACCTGCACCTTCCAGGTCAAGGCGGAGAACGCGCAGGCCGCCGGGGCGGCCGCGGTCATCATCATGAACGAGGGCCAGCCGGGGCGCACCGAGACCCTGCAGGGCACGCTGGGCGCGCCCACCGTGCACATCCCCGTCGTGGGCGTGAGCTTCGCGGTCGGCCAGGAGCTGGCCGGCACCGCCGGGACCGTCGTCCACGTCAGGACGAGCACCACCAGCGAGATCCGCACCACCCACAACGTCATCGCCGACTCCAGGTGGGGCGACCCGAACAAGGTGGTTCAGATCGGGGCGCACCTCGACAGCGTGGTGCCGGGGCCGGGCATCAACGACAACGGTTCGGGCAGCGCCGCGATCCTGGAGGTCGCCGCGAAGCTCGGCGCCGTCCCGACCCGGAACGCGCTGCGCTTCTCCTTCTGGAGCGCCGAGGAGCTGGGCCTGCTCGGCTCGGAGCACTACGTCGCGAGCCTGTCGCCGGCCGACCTGGCGAAGATCAAGCTGTATCTGAACTTCGACATGGTCGCCTCCCCCAACTACGCGCTCAAGATCTACGACGGTGACGACTCCGACGCCACCGGCGCGCCCGCCGGACCGGCCGGCTCCGACGAGATCGAGAAGCTCTTCGTCAAGTACTTCGACACCATCCGGCAGGGCCACGTGGGCACCGACTTCGACGGGCGGTCGGACTACGGGCCGTTCATCGACGCCGGGATTCCCGCGGGCGGGCTGTTCACGGGCGCGGAGGGCGTCAAGACCCCCGAGGAGCAGGCGCTGTTCGGCGGCACCGCCGGCCAGGCGTACGACTCCTGCTACCACAAGGCCTGCGACACCATCGCGAACATCAACGACAAGGCCCTCGCGCTGAACACCGGCGCGATCGCCACGGCGGCCGTCGTCTACGCCTTCAGCCGCGACCTGCCCGGGCCGGACACCCGGCCCACCGCCCGGACCGCCGCGGCCTCCGCAGGCGCCCACGCGGACCACGGGCACGTCCTGACCGCGAGCTGATCCCC
Source organism: Microbispora triticiradicis (assembly GCF_005864065.1). NCBI lineage: Bacteria > Bacillati > Actinomycetota > Actinomycetes > Streptosporangiales > Streptosporangiaceae > Microbispora > Microbispora triticiradicis. Next base: position 519,945 of record NZ_VANP01000004.1, read on the forward strand.
GGCCGTACGCGGGCTCGTCCTCCGGGCCCCGCCGGACCTCGCGTCCGGCGGGGCCCGCCGCGTCTCACCCCGCCGTCAGCTGAAGACGACGTCGCTGCAGATGAAGTACGCCTGGTCCATGTGCGAGGCCTGCCAGATCGTGAAGACCACGGCCCGGCCGCTACGCCCGGACGTGCTGGCGTTGATCGAGTAGCTCTGGCTCGGCGCGTACCTGCCGGTGCGGGTCAGCAGCTGCAGGTCGTTCCAGGTCAGGGCTTGCCTGGTCGGATCGAAGCCCGGCTTGGTCACGTAGACGAGGAAGTAGTCGGCGCCGTGGCTGGCCTGGTCCTGGAGCTTGACCGTGAAGCTGTTGCGGATGGTGGTGGTCTTCCACGCGCCGACCGCGTCCATCGCGTTGTAGCGGCCGCTCTCGGCGTGGCCGCCGCTGCACAGCTGCCCGTTGGGGATACCGGCCTGGAAGTTGCCGCCGAGGCCGTTGCGGTACAGGCCGTTCCAGTTCCACATGGCATTGGGCTCGGCCTGCCACGCCTGCCAGCACATCGGGTCCTGCTGGGCCATGGCCGGGTTCTGGAAGTCGTTGCCCCAGCGCTGCCAGCAGCCGTAGACGCGGGAGGCGGGGTCGATGACGGAGCCGTGGGCGAGGGCGGCGCCCGTCCAGGTGGCCAGGCAGGCCGCCGACGCGGTCAGCAGGGCCGTGAGACGCGGGGCCCAGCGGCGGGCGCGGGGGCGTGCGTGGAGCTGTGCGTGGGGCTGTGACTGCGTGTGCACTGTTGGGTCTCCACCTTCCGGTGGGGGGTTCCGGGCGAGATGGGGAGCGCTCCCGAGTTGCTGCGATCGTAGCCGACAGGCCGGAGTCGGCAAGCCTTACTCATGTCTGTAAGATCCATCGCCGCACCGCCGCCCGGACACCGGGCCCGCGGCACGGCCCGTCCGACCTGGCCGTTAACAGCGGGACACCGCGACCTGTGCGGGGGGCGGAACCGGACCCGCCACCCATGTACCTTTCAGCGCGGCACGAGCGCGGCACGAGCGCGGCCCAAGCGCTGTCCGGCCGGGCGGCGGTTCACGGCGGGGCAGAGCCGGCCGTCGCGGATCACGACGGGGTTGATCACGACGGGGTTGATCACGACGGGGTTGATCACGACGGGTCGGGGCGGCCGCTCGGGCCCTGCTCCGACTTGTGCAGGAACGGCGAGCGGCCGAGGACGACGATGCCCGCCACCAGCGCGACCAGCCCGCCCACCTCCCCCGCCAGAGCGGGCGGGTCGACGCGCAGGCGCTCGCCGAAGAGGGCGACGCCGAGGAGGATGCCGACGATCGGCTCGGTCGCGGTGGTGGCGGGCAGCGAGATCCGCAGCGGCGCGGCGTCGAACGCGCTCTGGTTGAGCAGGATGCCGGTCACCGCGATCACCGGCAGCGCGTAGAGCTGCGGGGAGGCGAACAGCGCCCCCGGTCCCCCCACCAGCGTGAGCAGGGCCCCGCGGGTGAGCGCGTCCTGCAGGCCGTACAACGCCCCGGCCGCGGCGGCGAACAGCATCGCCTTGGTCTGCAGGGGCACCCGCAGCGCCACCACGACCATTCCGGCGGCGACGGCGACCACGACGAGCACGGCGATCCACGCCAGGGAGCCCGACGCCGGCATCCCGCCCCCGTGCGGGCGCCCGGCGACCAGGAACGCGGCGACGCCCCCGCTGACCAGCACCGCCCCCAGCCACTCCGTCCCGCCCAGGCGCTCCTGGTACAGCAGGGCCGCCGCGCCCAGGGCGAAGATGAGGTTGGTCGCCAGAAGCGGCTCGACCGACGCCACGTCGGCGCGCCGCAGCGCCAGCGCGCCGGCGATCTGGCCGCCGACCATCAGGGCGATCCCGGCCAGCCACACAGGCTTGCGCGCGAGGTCGAGCAGCAGGCGCACGTGCAGCATCTCGCCCAGTGGCTCGGTGTACGCGACGTGCTGCTGCGCGACGAAGCCCAGCCCGAGGAGGGCCGCCGCCGCGAGGCCGAGGAACACCGTGACGATCATGATCCCGCGCCCCACCCCCTCGCGCGCCGGTCGCGTCCTCCCAGGTTATGCGCCCGTCCCCGGTCCCGCCCGGGTCACGTGCGACGTGTCCATCACCTCGCCCGGTGACGCAGGGTGTCCGATCGGTAACCGCTTTTTATTCCGGATGCCGTCGATCGGTAACACGCCCGGACTGAAGTAGCCGTCACGAGAGCGATGGCACCGCCTGGAGGTCCGGATGGCAGCACACAGCACGCCGCGGCTCGCCGGGGCACACTACCCGGTGGCGGTCGTCGGCGGCGGACAGGCCGGGCTGTCGATCAGCCACTGCCTGGGCCGGCGCGGCGTCGAACACGTCGTCGTCGAGGCGAACCGGGTGGGCCACGAGTGGCGCGAGCGCCGCTGGGACTCCTTCTGCCTGGTGACCCCCAACTGGCAGTGCGACCTGCCCGGCTTCCCCTACCAGGGAGCCGACCCCGACGGCTTCATGGTCCGCGAGGAAGTCGTCCGCTACCTGGAGGACTACGCCGCGTCCTTCGGGCCGCCGCTGGCCGAGGGCGTACGGGTGACCCGGCTGCGGCGGGCCGTGAGCGGGGTCTTCGAGCTCGCGACGACCGCCGGGGACCTCACCGCCGACCAGGTGGTGGTGGCGACCGGCCCCTACCACGCGCCGTCGCTGCCCCGCCTGGCCGAGCGGCTGCCGGCCGGCGTCGAGCAGGTCCACTCCTCCCGCTACCGCCGCCCGGCCCAGTTGCCCGAGGGCGAGGTCCTGGTGGTCGGCACCGGGCAGTCGGGCTGCCAGATCGCCGAGGACCTCCACCTCGCCGGCCGCCGGGTGCATCTCGCGGTCGGCGGCGCGCCCCGGGTGGCCCGCTTCTACCGCGGCCGGGACTGCGTGGCGTGGCTGCACGACATGGGTCACTACACCAGGAGCATCGACGAGTTCGGCGACGCCGACGCGGTGCGCATGCGCGCCAACCACTACGTCACCGGCCGCGACGGCGGGCGCGACATCGACCTGCGGGCCTTCGCCCGCGACGGCATGCGCCTGTACGGCCGGCTGACCGGCGTGGACGGCACGAGGCTGGACTTCGCCGGCGACCTGAAGGACAACCTCGACCGGGCCGACGCGGTGGCCGAGGGCATCAAGGACGCCATCGACGCCCACATCGCGGCCCGCGGCGTCGCCGCTCCCACCGAGCCCCGCTACGTCCCGGTCTGGGAACCCGGCGAGCCGGTGCGCTCCCTCGACCTGGCGGGGGCCGGGGTCACCTCGGTCGTCTGGGCGACCGGGTTCACCCGCGACCACCGATGGATCGAGATCCCCGCGTTCGACGGGCGCGGCTACCCGATGCACTGGCGCGGCGTGACGAGCTGCCCGGGGCTGCACTTCCTCGGGCTGCCCTGGCAGCACACGTGGGGCTCGGGCCGGTTGGCGGCCGTGGGCCGGGACGCCGAGTTCCTGGCCGCCCACATCGAGGCGTCCCGGAGACTCGCCGACGTGTGCGGGGCGCTCACCGGGGCCCCCGCCGGACTCTCCCCCGCTCTCCCGGTCGGGTGACGCCATGGTCTTCGACGCGCACCGCCACATCGGCGTACTGCCCGCCCACCCCTTCTACGGCGGCCCTCCCGTCAACCCGGACGTCACCGCCCGCGCCACCGTCAGGCGGCTCATAGCCGACCTCGACGCGGAGGGCACCGAGCGGGCGCTCGTGCTGCCCAACTACGGCGTGCCCGACCCGGACGCCGCCTTCGCGCTGAACGAACTCGCGCTGGAGGCGGCGCAGGCCGACGACCGCGTCCGCGCCGGGCTGTGGGTCTCGCCGCTGCCGCGCGACGAGGAGCGCACCGCCCGCGCCCTCGCCCTGGCGGGCGAGGCGGGCGTGCGGGCCCTGAAGCTCAGCTTCCTGCTGGGCGGCCGTCCCACCGACCCCGCCTGCCGGCCCGGACTCGACCGGATCTTCGCGGCGGCCGCGCGGCACGGGCTGGTCGTCCATGTCCACACCTCCCCCGGCGCCGCCTCAGACATCGACGAGGTCGGCCACCTGGTCGAGTGGTACGCCGACCGCGTGCCGGTCCACCTGGTGCACTTCGGCGGCGGGATGAGCGGCCACATCAAGCTGGCCGGCTCCCGGTTCTTCGACTGGATCGCGGCCGGAAAGCGCGTCTACACCGACCTGTCCTGGGCCATCGGCTTCGCGCCGTACTGGCTTGCCCGGGAGATCGAGCGGCGCGGCCTCGGCCACGACCGGGTGCTGTTCGCCAGCGACCAGCCGTGGGGCGACTTCGCGGGCGAGCACGCCCGGATGCGCGCCGCGACCGGCGGCGGCGAACTGGGCCGCCTCGTCTTCCACGACACCTTCGCCTCTCTCTACGACTGATCCCACCTATTCGAAGGAGACGCACATGACCGTCGACATGACCGACCTCGAGAAGAAGAGCATCGAGGAGATCCCCCACCCGTCGCTGCCCGAGGGCTCCACCATCTACGGCACCACGAAGGTCTTCCCCGACTACAAGGCCGAGAACGGCGAGTCGTACTTCACGCTCGTCCACGGCATCGCGCACGAGTCGTCGGTGAGCTTCGTGGCCGTGCTCCAGGCCACCCGCGCCCTGCGCAAGGGCTTCGAGACCGCCATCTACTTCTACGGCCCCGGCTCGCTGAACTGCCTGGCCACCCGCGGCTTCCCGACCACCGGCAACTCGGCCTTCCCCGGCGAGCACAACATCAACAACCAGCTCAAGACGTTCATCGCCGAAGGCGGGAAGGTCTACTGCTGCCGCTTCGGCCTGTCCCTGCACGGCGCCCGCGAGGAGGACCTGATCGAGGGCGTCATCCCGACCCACCCGCTGGACGTGCAGGACGCGCTGATCCACTACGCCCGCAAGGGCGCCGTCATCAACTCCACCTACCAGCTCTAGCGCCGTGACCGACGTACGGATCATGACCCGCGCCGAGCTGGCCCTGCGCGGCGTGGCGCTGGACACCCCCGTGCGGCGGCCGGAGGGCGCCGGGCCCAGCGGCGACGGCCACGTCCTCTTGGACGGCGCCGGCGCCGCGCTCCCGGTCAACCCCGACAGCCCGTTCACGGTGCGGGACGGCACGGTCTGGCTCGGCGAGCAGGACACCGGAGTCACGCTGGTCCCCGTCCGCAGGCCCCGGTTCTACGACCTGGTCACCGCCGATGGCGTGCCCTACGAGCGGATCGCCCGGCTGCACGGCGCGGACGTGCTGGCCACGACCGTCGTGCAGACCTGCGTCCGGTACGGCGAGGCCGACCGCTGCCGGTTCTGCACCATCGAGGAGTCGCTGCGGTCGGGCGCCACGACCGCCGCCAAGACGCCCGCCCAGCTCGCCGAGGTGGCGGAGGCGGCGGTGCGGCTCGACGGCGTCCGGCAGATGGTGATGACCACCGGCACCACCGCCGGGCCCGACCGTGGGGCGCGGAACCTGGCGCGGTGCGTGCGCGCCGTGCTGGAGGCCGTCCCGGGGCTGCCGATCCAGGTGCAGTGCGAGCCGCCGGGCGACCTCGCCTGGATCGGCGCGCTGCGCGAGGCCGGGGCCACCGCGATCGGCATCCACGTGGAGTCCCTGGACGAGGAGGTGCGGCGGCGCTGGATGCCGGGCAAGTCGTCGGTGCCGCTGCGCGAGTACGAGGCCGCCTGGGACGAGGCGGTCCGGGTCTTCGGGCGCAACCGCGTCTCGACGTACCTGCTGGTCGGGCTGGGCGAGGACCCCGGCGAGCTGATCGCGGGCGCGGGCCGGCTGATCGACCGGGGGGTCTACCCCTTCGTGGTCCCGTTCCGCCCGATGCGGGGCACGCTCGCCGCCCGCGACGGGGTCGGCGCGCCCGGTGCCGGGTTGCTGCGGCACGTCACCGAGAGCGTGGCGGCGCTGCTGCGCGCGGCCGGCATGCGCGGCGCGGACCAGGGCGCGGGCTGCGCCGCCTGCGGAGCGTGCGGCGTGCTCAGCGCGGCGGGCGGGTGAGGGCCGTGTACCTCGACGGCGGCACGCGCGCTCCGGCGCGGGAGACCCCGCCCGACATCCTCGCGCTGCTCGGCGACCACAGCACGCTGGCCCGCCGGACCGGCCTCCGGATCGAGCAGGCCGGGGACGCCGCGACGCTGGCGGCCTACCACCGCCTCCGCCGGGAGGCGTTCGTCCGGGAGCAGGGCCTGTTCGAGGGCCACGACCTCGACGACCGGGACGACGACCCGCGCACGGTCGTGCTGGTGGCCAGGGACCCGGCCGGCTCGGTCGCCGGCGGGGTACGGCTCGGCCCGGCCGGCGACGGCCCCGACATCGGCTGGTGGACGGGCGGACGGCTCGTCGTGGCCCCCGCCGCCCGCGGCACGCGGCATGTGGGCGGGGGTGTGGGCGCGGCGCTGGTGCGGGCGGCCTGCGCCCGCGCCGAGGCGGAGGGCGCGCTGCGGTTCGAGGCGACCGTACGGGCCGGGGCGGAGGCGTTCTTCCGGCGGCTCGGATGGGCGCGGGTGCGGCCGGCGGTGGTCGCGGGCGCGCCGCACGTGCTGATGCGCCACCCGATCGGCCGGATCGCGGCGCAGGCGGCCGCGGCCAAGTCGGCGCTCGGCCCGCTGCTGGCCGCCCTGCCGAGCGGTCCGGCGCGGCTGGGCGGGCCGGGCTTCGTCGGCGACGACGGCGCGCCGGTGCCCGGCAGCGATCTCGTCGCCGCCTGCGACGCGATCGTGCCGTCCATGGTCGAGCGGGACCCGGAGTGGGCCGGCTGGTGCTCGGTCCTGGTGAACCTCAACGACCTCGCCGCGATGGGCGCCGCCCCGGCCGGGCTGCTCGACGCGCTCGCCGCGCCCGACGCCGCGCACGCCGCCCGGGTGATCGGCGGCCTCTCACGGGCCGCCCGCGCGTACGGCGTGCCGGTGCTCGGCGGGCACACGCAGCTCGGGGTTCCCGCGGCGCTGTCGGTCACCGCGCTGGGACGGACCGCCCGGCCGGTGCCGGGAGGCGGCGGGCGCCCGGGCTACGCCGTACGGCTCACCGCCGACCTCGGCGGCGGCTGGCGGCCCGGGTACCGGGGCCGCCAGTGGGACTCCACCACCGGCCGCCGTACGGATGAGCTGCGCGAGATGCTCGGCGCGGTCGCGGCGGCCGGGCCCGCCGCCGCCAAGGACGTGTCGATGGCCGGGATCGCCGGCACGCTCGGCATGCTGGCCGAGGCGGGCGGCTGCGGGGCCGTGCTGGACGTGGCCGCGGTGCCGCGCCCGGCCGCCGCCTCCATGGGCGACTGGCTCACCTGTTTTCCCGGCTTCGGCATGCTGACGGCGGACCGGCCGGACGCGCCGGCGCCGCCCGCGGGCCCGGCCGTCTCGCGGGTCTGCGGGGAGTTGACCACCGGCCGGGGCGTGTCGCTGCGCTGGCCCGACGGACAGGTCACGGAGGCCGTGGGCGGCCCGGTGACCGGATTGGGGACCGCGTGAGCGCCCTTCGCATGGCGGCGGTGTCCGCCGGGTTCGGCCGCGACCTCGAAGACGACTTCGCGGTCGCCGAACGCCTGATCAAGGAGGCCCGCACCGGCGACGTACGGCTGCTCGCGCTGCCCGAGGCGTGCCTGGGCGGTTACCTTCTCAGCCTCGACGGCGACGCCGCGGACGCGGGGCCTCCCCCGCTCGCGGTGGACGGCCCCGAGATCCGGCGGCTGGCCGCGCTCGCCGGCGACATGGTCGTGGTCGCGGGCTACTGCGAGGACGGCGGCGACGCCCGCTACAACAGCGTGGTGTGCGTGAACGGCGACGGGGTCCTCGGCAATCACCGCAAGGTCCACCAGCCGCTCGGCGAGAACGCCAGCTACTCCTCCGGCGACGGGTTCCGCGCCTTCGACACGCCGGTCGGCAGGATCGGCATGATGATCTGCTACGACAAGGCGTTCCCGGAGGCCGCCCGCGCGCTGGCCCTGGACGGCGCGCAGATCGGGGTGTGCGTGTCGGCCTGGCCCGGGTCCCGTACGGACGCGGCGCCGGACCTGGAGCGGGACCGCTGGAAGCGGCGGTTCGACCTGTTCGACCGGGCGCGGGCCCTGGAGAACCAGATCGTGTGGCTGTCGGCGAACCAGGCCGGCACGTTCGGGTCGCTGCGCTTCGTCGGCAGCGCGAAGGTCGTGGAGCCCGGCGGCGAGATCCTCGCCGGGACCGGCGTCGGGGCGGGCATGGCGGTCGCGGAGATCGACGTGCCGGCGGCGCTGGAGACCGCCCGCCGGTCGATGGGCCACCTGCGCGACCGCCGCCCGGAGACGTACGGGCCGCCGGGCGAAGGCCGATCGTGAGCGTGCTGCGGATCGCCGCCGCGGCCGCCCACTTCGGCCGCGACCTGGAGTTCGACCTCGCCCGCGTGGCCAAGCTGATCGCCGACGCGCGCGGCGCGGGCGCGGGGCTGCTGGTGCTGCCCGACGCCGCGCTCGGCGGCTACCTCGCCGACCTGCGCCGCCCCGACCCCGACGCGCTGCCGCCCGCGCTGAAGCCGGACGACGCGGTGATCGCCCGCGTGGCGGCGCTGGCCGCCGAGATGGTCGTGTGCGTCGGGTTCTGCGAGGACGGCGGCGACGCCCGCTACAACGCCGCCGTCTGCGTCAGCGGCGACGGCGTGCTCGGCCTGCACCGCAAGGTGCACCTGCCCGCGGGCGAGACGGCGGCCTACGCGCCCGGCGACCGGTTCGAGCCGTTCGACACCCCCGCCGGGCGGATCGGCATGCTGATCGACTACGACAAGACCTTCCCGGAGTCGGCCCGCAGCCTCGCCCTCGGCGGCGCGCAGATCCTCGCCTGCCTGTCGGCCTGGCCGACCAGCGTCACCAACCGCGCGCCGCGGATGGCACAGGACCGGCAGTCACGCCTCTTCGACCTGTACGACCAGGCGCGGGCCGCCGAGAACCAGGTCGTGCTCGCCTCCTCCAACCAGACCGGGGTGATGGGCGGCATGCGGTTCCTCGGGCAGGCCAAGGTCGTCGGCCCGGGCGGCGACGTGCTCGCCCGCACCTGGTCCAAGGCCGGGCTCGCCGTCGCCGAGATCGACGTCGCGGCCGAGATCGACCGCGCCCGGCGCATCCTCCACCACATCCGGGAGCGCAGGCCGGACGTCTACCGGGAGACCGCCACGTGAACATCGCGCTGCTCAGCTACTCGACCAAGCCACGCGGCGGGGTCGTCCACACCCTCGCCCTGGCCGAGGCGCTGGCGGCGGCCGGGCAGCGGGTGACGGTGTGGACGCTCGGCCGGGGCGGCGACGCGGGGTTCTTCCGCCCGGTCGAGCCCGCCGTACGGCTGCGGGTGGTGCCGTTCCCCGACATCCCCGGCGAGGCCGTCGGCGCGCGGGTGCTGCGGTCGATCGCCGTGCTGCGCGCGGCCTTCGCCCCGGCCGCCGCCGCCTACGACGTCGTGCACGCCCAGGACTGCATCAGCGCCAACGCGGCGGGCGACTGCGTGCGCACGGTCCACCACATCGACCACTTCACCACCCCCGAGCTGGCCGCCTGCCACGAGCGCGCGATCGTCACCCCGTACGCGCATGTCTGCGTGTCGGCGGCGGTGGCGGCCGAGCTGGGGGCCGGCTGGGGCATCAGGGCCACGGTGATCCCCAACGGGGTCGCCGCCGAGCGGTTCGCGTCGGCCGACCCGGCCGCCGTCCGCGAGTGGCGCCGCCGCCTGGGGACCTACGTCCTGACGGTCGGCGGCATCGAGCCGCGCAAGGGCTCGCTCGACCTGCTGGAGGCGTACGCGCTGCTGCGCGGGACGCACCCGGACGTCCGGCTGGTCATCGCCGGCGGCGAGACGCTCTTCGACTACCGCGACTACCGGGCGCGGTGGGAGGCCCGCGCGGCGGAGCTGGGCGCCGGCCCGGTGGTCCTCGGCCCGGTGCCCGACGCCCATCTGCCGTCGCTGGTGGCGGGCGCGGACGCCTTCGCCTTCCCCTCCCTGAAGGAGGGCTTCGGCCTCGCCGCGATGGAGGCGCTCGCGGCGGGCGTCCCCCTGGTGGTCCGCGACCTGCCGGTGCTGCGGGAGGTCTTCGGCCCGGCCGCGCGCTTCGCCGCCGGGCCGCCCGCCCTCGCCTCCGGGCTTCGCGACGCCCTCGCCGGCGACGACCCCGGCAGGCGTACGGCGGGCCGGGAGCTCGCCGCCCGCCACACCTGGTCCGCCGCCGCCGAACGCCACATCGCCTTCTACACGGCACTGGCCGCGTAGGCTCTGAAGCGTGGCGGGCAGACCACTCGACGCGGTGCTGTGCGACTTCGACGGCGTCCTGAAACTGCAGGACCTGGAGCAGCAGGCGGAGATCGAGCAGGCGTACGGGGTGGAGCCGGGGACGGTGGCCCGGGTGACCGGCGCTTCGGCGCTGGTGGTCCCCGCACTGACCGGGCTCGTGACCCGCGAGGAGTGGCTGGCGTCGGCCGTGCCCGTCCTCGCCGAGCTGGTGGGCTCGGCGGCGCGGGCGGGCGCGCTGATCGACGAGTGGGTCACGGCCCGCACCTGGGCCGACGAGGAGGTGCTGGCGCTGCTCACGCGGGCCCGCGCCCGCGTCCCCGTCGTGCTCGTCAGCAACGCGACCTCCGAGCTGGCCGCCCACCTGCGTGAGCTGGAGCTGCACGACGCCTTCGATCACGTGGTGAGCAGCTACGACGTGGGCGTGGTCAAGCCCGACCGGCGGATCTTCGAGATCGCCGTCGAGCACGCGGGCGCGCCCGCGGAGCGGTGCCTGTTCGTGGACGACCGGGCCGAGAACGTCGCGGCGGCAAGCGCCCTCGGCATGACCGGTGTCCACTACCGCGTGCCGGCGGACCTGGAGGCGGCGCTGCTCCCCCTGCTGGCGGACTAGGCTCCGCTCATGGTGCGCTGGATCGTGGCCTATGTCGACCGGCCCCGTGATCGGTTCGCGGCGGGCGCGGCGTTCTGGACCGCCGTCACCGGCACCGGGCTGTCGGCCCGCCGGGGCGGCGACGGAGAGTGGGCCACGCTGCTGCCGGAGGACGGCGACGCCTGCGTGAAGCTCCAGGCCGTATGCGACGGCGGCGGCGCCCACGTCGATCTGGAGGTGGACGACGTCCGCGCGGAGGTGGCCAGGGCCGTCGCGCTCGGCGCCGCCGTCGCGGCCGACCACGGCGACTGGGCCGTGCTCCGCTCCCCCGAGGGCAGGGCGTTCTGCCTCACGCCATGGAAGGGGGCGGCCCGGCGGCCGCCCGTGTTCGCCGCCACCCGCCTCGACCAGGTCTGCCTCGACATCGCCCCCGGCGCGTACGGCGAGGAGGTGGCGTTCTGGGCGGCGCTGACCGGATGGCCCCCGCTCAACGGCTCGCTGCCCGAGTTCACGGTGCTGCGAAGCCCGGACATGCCCGTACGCCTCCTGCTGCAGCGGCTCGGCGACGGGCCGGGCCGCACCGCCCACGTCGACCTGGCCTGCGCCGATCCCGAGGCCGCCCGCGTACGGCACGAGCGGCACGGGGCGGCGTTCGTGGCGCGCGGGCGGCACTGGATCGTCATGCGCGACCCGGCCGGCGGGGTCTACTGCCTCACCGGACGAGACCCCGAGACCGGCTCCCTGCCCGGGTGACCACCCCCGGCTTGATTCCCGGCCGCGTTCCCGGGCGTCAGGCGGCGGGGCGCAGGTGCCGCAGCGCGGCGGCGAGCCGGGCGAGCTCGGCCAGCATCGCGTCCGCCGAGCTGTCCATCACGTCGTTGGACCGCAGGTCGCCCTCCGCGTCGACGAACCGGGTGACGAACGGGATCGAGACCGCCTCGGACACCGGCACCATCTTCAGCGTGGTGACGACCTGCTTGAGCATCTGCACCGCGCGCGTCCCGGCGGAGACCCCGCCGTAGCTGACGAACCCGACCGGCTTGTACTGCCACTCGTGGTGCAGGTAGTCGATGGCGTTCTTCAGCACCGCGTTGAAGCCGTAGTTGTACTCCGGGGTGACGAACACGAAGGCGTCGCCGCGTTCGATGGTCGCGCTCCACTCCTTGGTGTGCTGGTTGACGTACTGCCGCAGCCGGGGGTGGTGGGGCTCGTCCAGGAACGGGAGGTTCACCTCCGCCAGGTCGACGAGCTCGACCTCGAACGCGTCGTGCGCGACCGCGCGCTCCCGGAACCACCGCGCGACCGGCAGCCCCGTCCGCCCCGGTCGCGTGCTGGCGACGACGATCTGCAGAACCGGCTTCCCCACGATTCCCCCATTTAGCGATTTAAGGGATATAACGCCCACCACGGTACGCCGTGATCGGAACGGGCGCCGACCGGGTCTTCCCATCCCGGGAGGCCCGGTGTTCTGCGGGTTACCGGCCCGAGAACCGCTTCGCGACGTCGCGGGCCCATCGCGCGGCCTCGGCCGCCTGAGCCCCGGTCACGGGCGCGCCGGGCATCCCGCCCAGGCGCTCCACCTGCTCGGCGTAACGCAGGTGCTCCCGATGCGCGTGCTCGCGGCACGTGAGGCAGGTGACGCTCTCCGGACGAGGCGAGGTCATCGCGTACGGCACCTGGAGACCGCACCCGGTGGTGACGACGCTCGGCGCGTCGGGCGCGCGCCCCAGCGACGACGCAAGCAGACCGCGGTAGACGGCACCGGCCTGCATGACCTTCTGCTCGACATGGATGTGCGGGTCCGTCTCGGTCATCCGCCGCACGCACCTCCGTCCGCGTCGTCCAGGTATGAGGCTCCGGAGCGAGACTAACGCGTGGGCCCGGTGCCGCACGCGGCCGTCTTCAGCGGGCAAAGCGGCGGCCGACGACGCGGCGCCGGATCCGATTGTCGCCCTCGGAAGTCCGCATGATCTTGGCCGCACAAGTGGCGGGCATTGCCGATCGCCTTCAGAACTGCGTCGCCGAATCCACGGTGGCTACCGCTCGTATCTGCTTTTCGGTCATTCCCCGTACACCGTGCAGGTTGGCGCCGGTCAAGTCCGCACCGTCCAGGTGTGCCCCCCTGAGGTCTGCCCCGGCCAGATTCGCCCAGTGCAGTTTTCCCTGTTCAAGGGCCGCACCCCTCAGGTCCGCCCAACGTAGATCCGAGTAACTCAAGTCCGCGCCTTTCAGATTCGCGTCTCTCAGAAACGCCCCGCGCAGGTCCGCGTCCTCGAGGATCGCCCCGATCAGCATTGCGTCGTACAGGTCCGCGCCCATCAGCAGCGCCCCGCTCAGGTCGACGGTGGGGAAGTAGACGGCCTTCCCATTCGTGTCCGTCATGAACGAGTTGCTCAATGCCACGCGGCTTAGATCGGCTCGTGGGAAGCGCGCTCGCGAGAAGTCGGCATACGCGTCGAACGTGGTGTGGTCAGCGAGTGTGGGGGCGATGATGAGAGCTGCGTGTACATCGGCCCCTGGCCTGGTACGCGGCATCTCGGCGATGGCATCTCGGTCCGAAGCAGTGCAGTCCTTGGGAGGCTTCGCCTGTCCCGTTGCCAAGGTGCAGAAGTCGTGATTGCGAACGAAGGCTGCCAGCACATTGCGGATGGTGTCTTTGTCGCGGGGGGAGTCAGTGGCCAAGCGCTGGAGTGCGTAGATGCCGCCCAGGCGTACGTCCTGTTTGGTGGAGCCGAGTTGTTCGACGGCCTTGGTGTAGCGATCTGTGATCTGGCTTTCCTGGGCAGTTTCGACGGTACGGGCGGTGTACCAGAGGCCGAGTGCGGTGAAGGCGACGCCACCGATGACGACGAGGCCGGTGGCAGCCTGGATCAGAGTGTGGCGGGCGGCGTTGAGGGCTTCCACCCGCTCACTGGCGGTCATCTGCGTACGCTCGATTTCGGTGAGTGGCACACGTTCGCCGGACAGGTACCGAGCGGCGGGTCCGACCAGGAAGGCGATCGTCAGGGACGCCGTCGCGGCCAGAGCCAGGCCGGCCAGCGTCCAGCGCGCCCAATCCAGCGACAGCGGCGACAGGGCGCCCCACGCGGCGGCCGCGATGGCGGCCAGGAGCAGTGCCAGGAGGAGCGCTCGTAGTAGCCGCCGGCCGCGGCGCGCCGACGCGGACGCAGCCGCCGAGGAGAGATCCGGCGGAGACTCTTCCGCCGCGACAGGGAGACGCTGCGGGGGCCGCGCAGCGGTGCGTGCGGAGGCCAGGGCGGCACCCGCGACGGCGGATGCCAGGAGCGCAGCCGACGCCACCACCGTGCGCAGGACTCGAGACTGTCTGACCGTCATGCCCTCATTGCATCGCTCCACCACGAGGGTACGGGCGGAAACCGGCCACGAGGATGATGACGATTGCGTAGACCTACCGAGACGAGCATTCGAAACATAATGCGTCGGCGGCCGCGCAGGAACAGCCGGCCGCAATATCCGGAGGCACAAGCTGCGGCCTCACACGCTTACCTGGGAGAAGCCGAGCGGCAGGCAACGTGCCTACGCCCACATACAGTCCAGTTCGCACCATCGAGCCCGTGAGGCGATCGACCGGTGCATGCGTCGTCCCGGCTCGTGGCCGTCCGCATGATTTGGCCGATGATCCTTCCGGCGGCACGGCGACGGGGTCCAATTGAGGCATGAGCAATGACTCGGACGCCTCCTCCGGCCACCCGGCTTCCCCGCTCTCCAAGTACGGCAGGCGCCTCTTACAAGGCTTGTACAAGGCCGCGACTCTTTCTGCGATCGCATTGACCGTCGCCACCACCTATACGTTGATCGATCGGATTCCAGCTCCCGCGATCAACCCGCTGAGCCCTGTCTGGATCTTGACTGGTGCTCTCCTGTCGATGCCGTATGTCGCCCTCGGAGTTCTGGATCGGCTGCGACGTGGCCGGGACCGGCGACGACTCGACGCGGCCGCCGACGAGCCCGGCAAGCGGCTGAACGACCGGATCAGAGCAGTCAGCGACGCGTTCACCGAAGCGGCGACCCTGATGAACGAGCTCCAGCGCGATCTCAAAGCGCAGCAGGCGGCCCGCGAAACTCTCCTCACCGAAGCCCAACGGCAGCAGAAGCTTCTTGAAGTCGACAAGGAGCAGGCCGAGAAGATCCGGGAGATTCTGATCGGTGAGACAAAGGCCACCATTCGCGCCGAACGGCGCCAGCAGCTGCTGTTCTTCGCGCTCGGCCTGGTGGCGTCCGTGCCCATAGGCGTTCTCGTCAACTGGATCAGCTGAGCCGTGGAACCGGCTTCGGATCGGTACGGATATGCGGCGACAGGGCCACTGCCTGCGGTGCTGGCCGGAACAGGACACCGGCACCCCTTGATTACCTCTCCCCCGGTGAGAAGGTGGAGTCCCCGGATCGAAGAGGACAACGATGTCACACACTCACGCCCAGGGCTCTGACGCGCGAACCCAGGCGATCGTGCGGGAACTGGCCGTAGTCCACCAGCTCGCAGCGAAGGACCATCAGGTAGGGGAACCCGGGCTGTACTCCCGGATCATGGTGATCGTCGACGGGAACATCCCTTCCCAGGGCGACGATGAAAGCTGCTACCTGACCCCGGTCGCGGCGCCCAAGTCCGGCCAGGGCTACTACACCCTCACGAGGGCAGACGGTGCCGAACGTCCCGCGGAGATCAGCGTGGACGAGGCCAAGCTCTCGCAGCAGGACAGCGAGGTCACCACTCTGCTCGAGGCCTACGACTGGATGACCGGCCGGGGATTCAGCGTCGCCGCCCAGAGCATCCAGGTCATCCTGATCAGCAACATCGGGCCGTGCACGGGCTGCAAGGCCCGCCTCCGGATCTTCCAGGACGACCTCGTCGCCGCGGCGAAGGACGCCGGGAGCAACGTCCCCTTCACCGTCGAGAGCGTCTACGACACCCCCGAAGCCTCTCTGGACAGGACACGGGGCAGCAAGATCCCCACGACGTACGGGTATCCGGATGCGGTGAGGACGCCGTACGACATCTCCGGCCGGCAGGGCGCGTACTGGGTCTACAGGCTGCCCAGCCTCCAGTGACGGTGGCGCTTCGACCAGGTCGACGAGCTACCTGGCGAGGTGGCGGCTGATGACGAGGCGCTGGATCTGGTTGGTGCCCTCGAAGATCTGCATGATCTTGGCTTCGCGCATGTAGCGCTCGACCCGGAACTCGCGCGTGTAGCCGTACCCGCCGAAGACCTGGACCGCGTCGGTGGTGACCCGCATCGCGGTGTCGGTCGCGACCAGTTTGGCGACGCTGGCCTGCCTGCTGTACGGCAGCCCGGCGTCGCGGCGGCGGGCCGCGTCGACGTAGGTGGCGCGGGCGGCGTCGACCCCGGCGGCCATGTCGGCGAGCAGGAAGCCGAGCCCCTGATGGTCGATGATCTTCTTGCCGAACGTCTCGCGCTCCTTGGCGTACGCGACGGCCTCGTCGAGCGCGGCCTGGGCGAGCCCGGTCGCGCAGGCGGCGATGCCCAGCCTGCCGGAGTCGAGCGCCCCGAAGGCGATGGAGAGCCCCTGTCCCTCCGCGCCGATGAGCCGGTCCGCCTCGATCACCGCGCCGTCCCAGTGCGCGGTGGTGGTCGGGATGGCGTGCAGGCCCATCTTCTCCTCGGGGCGGCCGAACGTCAGGCCCTCGGCCGCGCCGGGCGCGAGGAAGCAGGAGACGCCGCGCGAGCCCGGGCCGGTGCGGGCGAACAGCGCGTAGAAGTCCGCCCGGCCGCCGTGCGTGATCCACGCCTTGGTGCCGGTGATCCGGTAGCCGCCCTCGGTCTTCTCGGCCCTGCAGGTCAGGGCGGCGGCGTCGGAGCCGGCCTGCGGCTCCGACAGGCTGTAGCCCCCGATCAGCCGCCCGGCCAGCATGTCCGGCAGCAGGCGCTCCCGCTGCTCCGCCGTGCCGTACTCCGCCAGGGGGAAGCAGGCCAGCGTGTGGACGCTGACCGCGACCGCGACGGCCGCCCACCGCGCCGCGAGTTCCTCGATGACCTGGAGATACACCTCGTACGGCTGGCCGCTCCCGCCGTACTCCTCCGGATAGGGCAGGCCGAGCAGCCCGGCGGAGCCGAGCGTGGCGAAGAGCCCCTCGGGATAGGTCTCGGCGCGCTCGTGCTCGTCGACGCGGCGGGCGAGCTCCTTGTCGGCGATCTCCCGGGTCAGCTCGATCAGGTCCCGGGCGTCCTGCCCGGGCAGCAGCCGCTCGACAGTCACCGTGCCTCCCCAATCACTGTGCCTCCACGGGTGACGGGTCGTCCAGCTGGGCGAGAAGGGTCGCGGCCCGGTCGCGGAACTCGGCCACCCTGGCGAGCTTGATGCCCTCGTAGCCACGGATCATGTCCGGCAGCGCGGCGATCTCGGCGACGGCGGCGGCGTTCGCCGGAGTGAGCCGGTCGAGGGCCCGCCGCACCAGCTCGCGGTACTCCCCGGGTAGCGTGCGCTCCACCCTGCGGACGGCGGCGTACCCGAACACGTCGGCAGCGGTGCCCCGCAGCGCACGGGCGGCGCGCAGCCCGCGGAACACGACGCCGGCGGACCGGCGCAGCCTGATCTTCCGTTTCAGGCCCATCGCCCTGAGCAGCGGCGGATGCAGCAGCACCGACACGTCGGCGTCCGCGCCGAACTCCCGCTCGCGCCTGGCGCGCTCCACCGGGTCGAGGTGCAGCCGCGCGACCTCGTACTCGTCCTTGTACGCCAGCAGCTTGTGCAGCCCCCGGGCGTACGCGATCGCGATCCGGTCGCCCGCCTTCTCCCCCGCGCGCTCGGCGGCCAGGGCGGCCACCCGGCGCACCTCGCGGGCGTACGACCCGGCGTACCCGGCGTTCTGGTATCCGGTCAGGTCGGCGATTCGCAAGGACAGCGTGTCTTCCAGGGTCTCCTCCGCCGTCTCCTCCCGTGTCTCGTGCAGGGCCGCGGTCCCCGGGGTCGCGGCCCGGAACACTGCCCCGAACACGGCCTCGCGGTCCAGTACGGCGGCCCGGCCCCACCGGAAGGCGGCGAGGTTCGTCTCGACGGCGGCCCCGTTGAGCCCGATCGCCCGCTCGACGGCGTCCGCCGAGAGCGGCAGGCAGCCGTGCTGGTAGGCCGCGCCCACCAGCAGGAGGTTGGCGGGCATGTGGTCGCCGAACAGCGCGTCGGACAGCGCCCCCGCGTCCAGGTGGACGTTGCCGCCCGGCACGGTGGCCGACTCCAGGCGGGCGAGCGCGTCCTCAGGCCCGGGAAGCGCGGCGCGGCCGGTCAGCATGGCGGCGGTCGGCACGATCGCGGTGTTCACGACGGCGACCGTGCGTCCGGGCGAGGCGACGGCGAGGGTGCCGTCCGCGGCGGCGCCGAGCAGGTCGAAGCAGAGCAGGACGTCGGCCGCGCCCCGGGTGGCGCGCACCGAGCCCGTGATCGGGTGCGGGGAGATGCGCACGTCGCTGACGACCGGGCCGCCCTTCTGCGCCAGCCCGGTCTGGTCGAGCCCGGCGGCGTGCAGGCCGTCCAGGTGCGCGGCCATCTGGAGGATCTGTGAGACGGTGACCACGCCGGTGCCGCCGATGCCGGGCAGCCGCAGCAGAACCGGCCGCCCGGAGAACCTCGGCGCCGGCTCGGTCAGCGCGACCGGCGGCGCGGGCACCGCGTCCCGGACCCGCGGGCGGGGCTCGACGAGCAGGAACGAGGGGCAGTCGCCCTTGAGACAGCTCAGGTCGGAGTTGCACGACGCCTGGTGGATGCGGGTCTTGCGGCCGAACTCGGTCTCCACCGGCTGGACCGACAGGCAGGTGGACGCCTCGCCGCAGTCGCCGCAGCCCTCGCACACCCGCTCGTTCACCACCACCTTCGCCGTCGGCGTGGGCAGTTTGCCGCGTTTGCGCAGCCGCCGCTCCTCCGCCGCGCAGCGGTCGTCGTGGACCAGCACGGTCACCCCGTCGACCTCCGCGAGTTCCCGTTCCACCTCCTGGAGGTCGTCGCGGTGCCGTACGGACGCGATCGGCGCCAGCCGGACGCCGCGGTAGGTCTCCGGCTCGGGGGTGGTGACCACGATCCGGCGCACCCCCTCGGCGGCCAGCGACCGCGTGAGCGCGGGCACGTCGAGGCGGCCCTCGGCGCGCTGCCCGCCGGTCATCGCCACCGCGTCGTTGTAGAGCAGCTTGTACGTGATCGAGACGCCGGCGGCCACGGCGGCGCGGATCGCCAGCGAACCCGAGTGGTGGAAGGTGCCGTCGCCGAGGTTCTGCGTGAAGTGCCGGTCGGAGGTGAAGGGGGCCAGGCCGAACCACAGGGCGCCCTCGCCGCCCATCTGCGTCATGCCGACCTGCCTGCCGCGTCCCTCGGTGTGGAGCGCGACCATCGCGTGGCAGCCGATGCCCGGGCCGACCAGCGTGTCGCCGGAGGCGCGGGTGGAGATGTTGTGCGGGCAGCCCGAGCAGAAGTACGGCGTGCGGGCCGCCACCAGCGGCAGCAGGGGACGCACCGCGGGCCGGGCGGACAGGACCACCGCGCGGCGGGGCAGCCGCTCCTTGCCGAGGCAGACGGCGAGCGCTTCGGCGACGTCCTCGGCGGAGAGGGAGCCACGGGCCGTCAGCAGCCCGCGGCCGACGACGTCGGGCCGGTGATCGGTGTCGTACAACGCCTGCTTGAGATGGCCCTCCAGGAACGGCACCTTGTCCTCGACCACCAGCACCCGGTCGAGGCCCGCGGCCATGGCCGCGAGGTGGTCGTACGCGAGGGGGAACGGCATGGCGAGCCGGATGAGCCGCAGGCCGAGGTCGTCCATGGCGGTCTCGTCCAGGCCGAGGTCGGCGAGGGCGCGCAGGACCACCGCGTAGGAGGTGCCGGACGCGAGCACGCCTGTCGTGGCCCGCGGCGCCTCGTGCGTCACCCGGTTGAGGTCGTGGGCGCGGGCGTACTCGCGGGCCAGGTCGAGCCTGCGGGTGAGCATGTCGTGCTCGGCGTCGAGCGAGGCCGGGCCGACCAGCGTGGGCGGTGCGCCCCGGGGGGTGCGGTCCGGCACGGGGACGCCCTCGCGGAGCGGCCCGAGGCCGACGGTCGCCGAGGAGTCGGCGACGTCGGTTACGATCTTCATCCCGGCCCACAGCCCGGTGGCCCGCGACAGCGCCACGGCGTGCAGCCCAAGCTCGATGATCTCCGCGACGGATCCGGGGGCGAACAGCGGCATCGACAGGCTCTGGCACATCGGCTCGCACGTGCTGGGGACGGTCGACGACTTGCTGCCGGGGTCGTCGCCGATCCAGGCCACCGCGCCGCCGAGCGCCGCCGTCCCGGCCACGTTGCCGTGCCGGATCGCGTCCGCGGCGCGGTCGAGGCCGGGGTTCTTGCCGTACCAGAAGCCGGTCACGCCCTCGTGCCGGCGGCCCGGCAGCAGGTCGAGCAACTGCGTGCCGGCGACCGCCGTCGCCGCGAGCTCCTCGTTCAGCGCGGGTTTGGCCACCACGCCCGCCTCCGCCAGGAACCGCGCGGCCCGCGCCATCTCCAGGTCGACCCCGCCGAGCGGCGAGCCGGGATATCCGGAGACGAAGACCCGCGTGTCCAGGCCGCGTCCGGCGTCCAGGCGGCGCTGCTCAAGTGTCAGGCGGACCAGCGCCTGGACGCCCGACATCAGCACGGTGCCGCTCTCGGCGGCGTACCTGTCGTCGAGCGAGACGGGACGCGGAGACATGCTCACACTCACGCGAACCTCCTGGGCTACTGGGGGGTGACCCACAGCACAGCAATCTCCCGCCCCGTACGCAAGCACGACGCGGCAGACTGCGGCCACGACGCAAAACTATGAAGAATCGCTCTCATATGAGTACTGTTCTTTGCGTCGGTTACGGAGGTGGCCCCATCGCGGAGATAGACGAGATCGACCATCAGGTGCTACGCCTGCTGCGCGAGGACGGGCGCAGGACCTTCTCGGAGATGGCGGCCGAGATCGGCCTGTCGGTGGCCGCGGTGAAGCGGCGCGTCGACCGGCTGCGTGAGATCGGCGTCATCACGGGCTTCACCGTGCGGGTCGACTACGCCAAGCTGGGGTGGGGCATCGAGGCGTTCACCGAACTGCGGTATCCCGGCACGACCCCGGTCGCGAAGATCATCCGTACCGCCACGGACGTGCCCGAGGTGCAGGAGGTGTTCACGATCGCCGGCGATCCGGACGCGCTCATCCACGTCCGCGTCCGCGACCTCAGCCACCTTCAGCAGGTGATCGACCGGCTGCGCCGCGCCGGCGACGTGACCGGCACCAAGACCCTGCTGGTGCTCGGCTCCTGGACCCGCGACACCGGGTCGGCCACAGACACCCGGTCGGCCACAGACACCGGCCCGGCCGGAGAGCCCGGTCGCCGCCCTCCCCGCTGACGCCTCCGGAGCCCGGGAACGGTCAGTTCGGCCGGCCGCCGACGCCGCCGGCGTCGAGGAAGCTCGTCAGCGGGCCGTCGGCGAGGCGGCCGTCGCGGTGCGCCTTCTGAAGCTCGCGGACCAGGTCGTAGACGCGCCTCGCGCCCTTGTCCCCCCGGCCTCTGCCTCTGCCCCGGTCGTGGAGGAGGTCCCTGGCCGCCTTCCTGATCGTGTCGTGCGCCCGGCGGGCCAGCCCCTGCTCGATGCCGCCCCGGCTCTCCTGCTCCTGGACGGCGTGGTCGAACGCGGCGAGCCACTCCTGATATCCCCCGTAGACGCGGCGCACCGGGGTGGGCGCGGGCGTGGGCCTGCCGGACGCCCGCGGCGTCGCGGGCGTCGGGCGCGGCGAGGCGGTCCGCGTGGGGGTGGGCGAGGTCTCGGCGCGGGTGGTCGTCGCCGTGGGGGCGGCGGCCGTGGGCCCGCTCTGCCCTCCAGGTCCGGACAGCGCCGCCACCCCGATGACGATCACGGCCAGGCCCGCCACCGCCGCCCCCAGCCGGATGAGCGTCCGCCGCTCGGGCGACCCGCCCGCCGCCGGCGGCCCGGCCGGCCCACCCGGCGACGTCCCTCCGTACGGCGGCCCGCCGAAGGAGGGCACGTCCAGCAGCGCGGTGTCCCCCGCGCGGGCGCCGCCCCCGGCGGCGGGGGGCCTCGCGGCCGGGTGTGGGGCGGTGAGGGCGACGGCGGCAAGGACCTGGCGCGCGACCTCCGCTCCGGGGCGGGCGGCGGGGTCCTTGGCCAGCAGCGCCATGATCAGCCGCTCCAGCTCGGCGGGGATCTCCGGCCGATGCCGGCTCGGCGGCACCGGAGCCTGGTGGATGTGCCGGTACACCAGTTCCGGAGCCGACCCGGTGAACGGCGGGTGCCCGCACAGCAACTCGTAGCAGACGCACCCCAACGCGTAGAGGTCGCAGGCCGCCCCGGCGCCCCGGCCCTCGATCTGTTCGGGAGCCAGGTAGGCGGCGGTGCCGACGACGGCGCCCACCGCGGTGAGCTGCGCCGCCTCCGTCGCGACCTGCGCGACGCCGAAGTCGACCACCTTGAGCGCGCCGTTCGCCGTCCGATGCAGGTTGGCGGGCTTGACGTCCCGGTGCACGACCCCGGCGCGATGCGCGGCGTCCAGTCCAGCGGCGGCCTGGCTCGTCAGGTCGCACGCCTCCGCCACGGAGTATCGGCCCCGGTCGGCCAGTTCATCGGCCAGGCTGCGGCCGGTGAGCAGTTCCATCACCAGGTACGGCCGGGCGTCCTCCTCACCGACGTCCAGCACGGTCACCACGTTGGGGTGGACGATCCGGGCGGCGGCCCGGGCCTCGCGGGCGAAGCGCTCCCGTGACGCGACCCCGGCGACCTGCGGCGCGAGGATCTTGACCGCGACAGGGCGGTGGGCCCGCAGGTCCCGGCCCCGCCAGACCTCGCCCATCCCGCCCCGGCCGATCAGCCCCTCCAGCTCGTAACGACCGCCGAGCACGGACGGCACCACGTCCCGCACCTCCCAGCCTCGCGCACATGATCGGGAGCCAACCTATCCTCCCCGGAGGCCGGGAGAGAGCGCGTGCGGGCCCACCCTGGGACGGCGGCCCGGGCGGAGATCCCTGAAACTTCCAGAGGACCGGCCCGCGACGCGGGGCGGACCCGCCACCGCACACCGGTGGCCCGGCGCGCGCCGTACCAGTGCGGCTTCCGGGCCCGTCGCCCCGGCCCGTCGGCGCGCCGGGAGCGGCGGAGCGCACGAAGGCTTTCCGTGCCTTGACACCTTTCATGGTCGTTTTCACACTGTCCCGAGACGGCTCCCCTGCCTGGTCGGTGGTGGTGGCGGGGGTCGCCGGAAGTGGCACGCGTGCCGCGTCCGGCGACGCGGCGGGCCGTGGGTTTCACGTGCCTGGATCGTCATGTCCACGGCTCGATCAGTGTGAACCGGGCGGGAACGCCGCGCCGCGAGCACCGGAGGCGAACAGGTGACCGGATCCACGGATCCGTCGTTCCCCAGCCTGTTCCTCCATCTGCGTACGGGTCACACCCGCGAACAAGCCGACCGGGGAACCTCGGCCGGCACCACCGCACACGGCGGCCTCGCCTCCGTGTCCCTCACTGGAGTGTGCATTGACGACGTTCGCAAGACTCCGTACGGCGCTCGTCGCCGCCTCGGCGGCGGGGATGGCGCTGACGGCCGCTCCGGCCGGCGGCGCCTCAGCGTCGGCGGTGCCCGCCGCCGCCCCGGCCGCGGCGCGGCTGGCCTCCTGGCCGTCCCCGAGCGGCCAGCAGGCCGTCGGCGCCACGATCAACGTCTCGGGGACGTACGACGGGAAGCTCAAGCGCTACTACGGCACCGGCGCCCTCGGCTCCGGCGGTCAGCAGGAGGGCCAGTCACCGATCTTCAAGCTGGCCGACGGAGCCGTGCTGAAGAACGTCGTCCTCGGCTCCCCCGCCGCCGACGGCATCCACTGCACGGGCACCTGCACGCTGCAGAACGTGTGGTGGGAGGACGTCGGCGAGGACGCCGCGACCTTCAAGGGCACCTCGTCGTCGCAGACGATGACCGTCGACGGCGGCGGCGCGAGGGCGGCCAGCGACAAGGTCTTCCAGCACAACGGCCCGGGCACCATGGTCATCAAGAACTTCCAGGTGCAGAACTTCGGCAAGCTCTACCGGTCGTGCGGCAACTGCTCCAAGCAGTACAAGCGCAACGTCGTCATCCAGAACGTCACCGCGACGACGCCGGGCAAGGTCCTCGCCGGCATCAACACCAACTACGGCGACACGGCGCGCTTCTCGCAGATCACGATCGTGAACGACGGGAGCAGGAAGGTCGTCGTCTGCGACAAGTACAAGGGCGTGACCAGCGGGGAGCCGACGAGGATCGGCAGCGGCGCCGACGGCGTCAACTGCCTCTACTCGTCGTCGGACATCGTCTACCGGTAGACCCGGTCCGCGCCCTCCATGACGTCCGGTCCCGGCGGCGGCTCCCCTTCCCGCCGCCGGGGCCGGCCCGACCGTCGCGACAGGTCCTCCAGCAGGCGCACCGCCCGGGCGGCCTGCCGGTACGGCACGAAGAGGTGATCATGGTGGAAACCGGCGACGACGTTGCAGCTCAGGCCAGCCGCGGCGAGCTCCCGCGCGACGGCGGCGGTCAGCCCGACCGCGTCGAGCGCCGAGTGGACCCCCAGCGTGATCCACCCGGCGACGTAGTCGTACTTCAGTCCCGCCGCGTCGGCGTCCCGCTGCCGCACGACCAGCGTGAGCCCCTCGTCCTCGGCCACCGTGACGACGGGACGGAGCCCGGGCGGGATCTCGCCGTCGACGGTGGTGAACACGTAGCGCCCCGGATTCGGCCGCGGGCGCATCGTGGTCAGCAGTTCACGCAGGTCGGTCTCGCCGCTCACGATCAGCAGCCTACAAGCGCGCCTCACCGGGCCACCGGTCACGAGCACGAGCTCACGAGGCCACCAGGCGGTCCGGCCGCCGCACATGAGACTCCGGCACTCACGCATCAAAGTGTTAACGCTAACAGTGGGAGGTTTCCGATGAACGCCCGTTCACCGTGGCGCGGCGCCCTGGCGTCGGCGCTCACGTTGCTCCTGGCCCTGGGCCTCGGGCTCGTCCTGACCGGCCCGGCCCGGGCGGCGACGATCGACACGAACGCGTCGTACGTGCTGGTCAACCGCAACAGCGGCAAGGTCCTGGACGTCTACAACTGGGCCACCAACGACGGCGCGCCGCTGGTGCAGTACTCCCGCAACGACGGGGCCTGGCAGCAGTGGCAGTTCGTCGACTCCGGCGGCGGCTACTACCGCCTCAAGTCGCGCCACAGCGGCAAGGTCGTCGACATCTCTGGCCGCTCGACCGCCGACGGGGCCGACGTCATCCAGTACGCCGACAAGAACGCCACGAACCAGCAGTTCCGGGTCGTCGACACCGACAGCGGCTACGTCAAGCTCATCAACCGCAACAGCGGCAAGGCCCTCGAAGTCTGGGAGTGGTCCACCGCGGACGCCGGCCGCATCTCCCAGTACACCGACCTCAACGGCGCCAACCAGCAGTGGCAGCTCGTCAAGCTCGTCGCCTACCCCGACCCGGGCTACGTCACCGGTGACGTCGGCGCGCACGACCCCGAGGTGACCAAGAAGCCGGACGGCTCCTACCTGCTCGCGTACACCGGCGACAACATCGCGCTGAAAACCTCGACCGACCGGACCGCCTGGCGCAACGCGGGCGTCGCGTTCCCCGGCGGGGCCTCGTGGACCCATGCCTACACCAACGGCAGCAACACGCTGTGGGCGCCGGACATCACGTACCTCAACGGCAGGTACTACATGTACTACGCGGCCTCGACCTTCGGCTCCAACCACTCGGGGATCTTCCTGGCGACGAGCACGACCGGGGCATCGGGGTCGTGGACGAACCAGGGCCTGGTCATCGAGTCGAACACCTCGGACAACTGGAACGCCATCGACCCCAACCTCGTCGTCGACGACCAGGGCCGCTGGTGGCTCGACTTCGGCTCGTTCTGGTCGGGGATCAAGATGGTCCAGCTCGACCCGGCGACCGGAAAGCGGCTGAACAACACCGTGCTCAGCATCTCGGGCCGTAACGGCGGTGCGACCGAGGCGCCGTTCATCTACCGGCACGGCGGCTACTACTACCAGTTCGTCTCCTTCGACCTGTGCTGCAAGGGCGCGTCGAGCACGTACCGGATCATGGTGGGCCGCTCCGCCTCGGTCACCGGCCCGTACGTCGACCGCAACGGGACCGCGATGACCTCGGGAGGCGGCACGCAGGTGCTGGCCGGGCACGGGAGCATCCACGGCCCCGGCCACCAGGCCGTCCTCGCCGACAACGACGGAGACATCCTCTTCTACCACTGGTACGCCGACGACGGATCCTCACGCCTCGGCATCAACAAGCTCGGCTGGGACAGCGCGGGCTGGCCCTACGTCTACTGACCGACCGATCGCCGCGACGGCCGCGGTCGTGGAACTTTCGCCCCGGCCGGAAATCGGGCCTTGACGCGGGAGAGTCAGAAGTCAAAACTGAGCACCGATCCCCACACATGACTGTGAGGCGGCGGTTCACAGTTGTGAATGTTAGCGCTAACAAGGATGGTACGCACGTCAGCCAGAGTCACCCCCCACCAGAAAGGCACCAAGGTCATCATGATCTCCGCATTACGACGCCTGAAGACGGCATCGCTGGCCGCGGGCTCGGCGATCACGCTCACGGCCGGTCTGCTGGCCGGTCTCTCCGCACCGACGGAGGCCGCGACGCAGGGTCCGTGTGACATCTACGCCGCGGGCGGCACCCCGTGTGTCGCGGCGCACAGCACGACCCGCGCCCTGTACGCGAGCTACAACGGCCCGCTCTACCAGGTGCGCCGCTCCTCGGACAACACCACCCGGGACATCGGCGTGCTGAGCGCCGGAGGAGTCGCCAACGCCGCGACCCAGGACTCGTTCTGCGCCGGGACGACCTGCCTGATCACGATCATCTACGACCAGTCGGGCCGCAACAACCGGCTCACCCAGGCGCCTCCCGGCGGCTTCTCCGGCCCGGCGGCGGGCGGGTACGACAACCTCGCCAACGCGACCGCCGCGCCGATCACGGTCGGCGGCCAGAAGGCCTACGGCGTCTACGTCGCGCCCGGCACCGGCTACCGCAACAACGCCACCAACGGCGTCGCCAAGGGCGACCAGCCGGAGGGCATGTACGCCGTCTTCGACGGCACCCACTACAACGGCGGCTGCTGCTTCGACTACGGCAACGCCGAGACCAACAGCCGTGACAACGGCAACGGCACGATGGAGGCCATCTACTTCGGCAACATCAAGGTCTGGGGCTACGGCGCCGGCAACGGCCCGTGGATCATGGCCGACCTGGAGAACGGCCTGTTCTCCGGCGTCAACCAGAAGTACAACGCGGGCGACCCGAGCATCAGCCACCGCTTCCTGACGGCCATCATCAAGGGTGAGCCGAACCACTGGGCCATCCGCGGCGGCAACGCGCAGTCGGGAGGCCTGGGCACCTTCTACGACGGCGTGCGTCCCAACGTCGCGGGTTACAACCCCATGA
This sequence comes from Microbispora triticiradicis, assembly GCF_005864065.1. NCBI lineage: Bacteria > Bacillati > Actinomycetota > Actinomycetes > Streptosporangiales > Streptosporangiaceae > Microbispora > Microbispora triticiradicis. The sequence goes on from NZ_VANP01000004.1 coordinate 547,226, forward strand.
AGAAGGAGGGGGCCATCATCCTCGGCATCGGGGGTGACAACAGCATCGGCGCCCGCGGCACCTTCTACGAGGGCGTGATGACCTCCGGCTACCCGACGGCGGCCACCGAGGACGCGGTGCAGGCGAACATCGTCGCCGCCGGCTACTCCACGTCGGGCGGCAACCCGGGCACCGGCCAGCAGATCGTCGGCGGCCAGTCGAACCGGTGCGTGGACGTGCCGAACAGCAGCACCACCAACGGCACCCAGGTGCAGCTGTGGGACTGCAACGGACAGACCAACCAGCGCTGGACCGCCACCTCCAGCAAGGAGCTCCAGGTGTACGGCAACAAGTGCCTCGACGCCTACGGGAAGGGCACGACCAACGGCACCCAGGTGGCCATCTGGGACTGCAACGGCGGAACCAACCAGCAGTGGAACGTCAACTCCAACGGCACGATCACCGGCGTGCAGTCGGGGCTGTGCCTCGACGCCAACTCGGCCGGCACCGCAAACGGCACGAAGCTCATCCTCTGGGCCTGCAACGGCGGAAACAACCAGCAGTGGAGCCTGCGCAACTGAGCCCCTGCCCGATCCGCGCGTGATCCGCGCATGACCTTCGGCCGGGTACCTTCCTGACCAGGCGTCCGGCCGTACGGCGGAGCCGCCCCCGCACCCGTGTGGGGGCGGCTCTCCCATGTTCCGGCGGCTTCCCCCACGACACCCGCGCGAAAAAAGTTGCATCAGGCAAAATGCCTGGTAAACGCGCCTTTCGCCGTCCGCAAAAGGCCGTGCCGCGAGGGTCGCGCCGTTTGGGAGGAGCGGCATCGGGAAGGGCGACCGGCGAGCCGCTCGAAGCCGCGGGACCTCGAAAGACCTCGACGCGGCGGGGCGCGGTGGCATGGCCGTCGCGGCCGCCGCCGGCCCGATCCGTCCACGGTCTACCCGAACGGAGAGGCAGATGACTGAGATCGTCGGTGAGAGCCTGGCCAGACGGCTGGTGGAATGGGGAGTCGACACGATCTTCGGGCTCCCCGGTGACGGCATCAACGGCCTGATGGAGGGCTTCCGGCGGCAACGGGAGAAGATCCGCTTCATCCTGGTCCACCACGAGGAGGCCGCCGCGTTCATGGCCACCGGCTACGCCAAGGCCACCGGCAGGCTCGGGGTGTGCGCCGCGACCTCCGGCCCCGGCGCGATCCACCTGCTCAACGGGCTGTACGACGCCAAGCTGGACCACGTCCCGGTGCTGGCGCTGACCGGAATGCAGGAGACCTCCGTCCTCGGCACCCACTACCAGCAGGAAGTGCATCTCGACCGGCTCTACCAGGACCTGGCCGCGTACAACCTGATGATCACCAACCCGCAGCAGATGCCGGGGGTGGTGGACCTCGCGATACGCAACGCGCTGACCAGACGGACGGTCTCCCATCTGACCTTCCCCAACGACATCCAGGTCGCCGCCGCGGCCGAGGACCCCTACCGGCACGTCGGCCCCGGCACCCCGCCGGCCAGCATGCCCAACCGCTCCGTGGCGCCGCTGCGGCCCGCCGAGGACGAACTGGCCCGCGCCGCCGACGTGCTGCGGCAGGGCGGCAAGATCGCCATGCTGGTCGGGGTCGGCGCCCGCCACGCCCGCGACGAGGTCCTGGCCGTCGCCGAGAAGCTCGCGAGCCCGATCGTGAAGACCCTGGCGGGCAAGTTCACGGTGCCCGACGACCACCCGCTGACCACCGGCGGGCTGGGCCTCCTCGGCACCGCGCCCAGCGAGGAGCTCATGGAGGAGTGCGACACGCTGTTCATGATCGGCACCTCCTTCCCGTACGGGAAGTATCTGCCGGCGGAGGGGCAGGCCCGGGTCGTGCAGATCGACGCCGACCCCACCCTGCTGGGCATCCGGAGGCCCACCGAGGCGCCGGTCGCCGCCGACGCGAAACTCGCCCTCCAGGCGCTGCTGCCGATGCTCGACGAGGCCAAGGACCGGTCGTTCCTGGAGAAGTACCAGCGGAAGATGGACGACTGGCGCTCGGACATGAAGGCGCTGCAGGACCCCTCCCGCGACCCCATCGCCCCGCAGTACCTCATGGGGTGCGTGGACGAGGCCGCGGCCGGCGACGCGATCCTGACCTGCGACTCGGGCACGATCGCCACCTGGGCCGCCCGGCACTGGACGATCCGCGGCGGCCGGGAGTTCTACCTGTCGGGCAACCTCGCCACGATGGCCCCCGGCCTGCCGTACGCGATCGGGATTCAGCACGCCTATCCGGGCCGGCAGGTGGTCGCCTTCGTCGGCGACGGCGGTTTCGCCATGCTCATGGCCGACTTCCTCACCGCCGTCCGGCACGGCCTGCCGATCAAGGTCGTCGTCAACAACAACAACTCCTACGGGCAGATCCTGTGGGAGCAGATCATCCTCGGCTACCCGGAGTACGCCGTACGCCACCAGCGGCCCGAGGCCGACTTCGCCGCCTGGGCCCGCGCCTGCGGGGCGTACGGAGCGAAGATCAAGGACCCCGGCGACCTGCCCGGCGCGATCCGCGAGGCGCTCGCCCACGACGGCCCCGCCCTGGTCGACTGCGACGTCGACCCCAACGAGCCGCCCATGCCCGGCAGGGTCAAGTACGACCAGGCCAAGCACTTCGCCGAGGCGTTCCTGCGCGGTCAGCCGCACAAGGCGAGCACGCTGGCCGCCGTCGCCCGCGACAAGATCAACGAGCTGTTGTCATGACGGAGACACTGCGCCTCCTGCCCGACCCCGTGACGGTCCCTCCCCAGCCCGGCGGCGGCCAGGTGGATCTCGCGGCGCTCGAACGCGACCTCAAGGAGGCGGTGGACGGCGAGGTCCGCTTCGACGCGACGATGCGCGGCGCCTACTCCACCGACGCGTCCAACTACCGCCAGGTGCCCCTCGGGGTGGTGGTCCCCCGTATGGTGGATGCGGCGGTGGCGGCGGTGGCGGTCTGCCGCCGGCACGGCGCGCCCCTGCTGTCCCGGGGCGGCGGCACCAGCCTCGCCGGGGAGTGCGTGAACACCGCCGTGGTGATCGACTGGTCCAAGCACTGCGACCGGCTGCTGGAGGTCGACCCGGAGAACCGCACCTGCCTGGTGGAGCCGGGCATCGTGCTGGACATCCTCAACGAGCGGCTGCTCGGCACCGGCCTGGAGTTCGGCCCGAGGCCCTCCACGCACAACCACTGCACGATCGGCGGGATGATCGGCAACAACTCCTGCGGGGCGACCGCCCAGCGGGCCGGCAAGGTCGTGGACAACATCGCCGAGATGGAGGTGCTCCTCTACGACGGCACCCGGATGTGGGTGGGCGAGACCGGCGACGAGGAGTACGCGGCGATCCAGCGGCAGGGCGGCCGGAAGGCCGAGGTCTACGCCCGGCTGCGGGCGCTGCGCGACGCCTACCTGGAGCCGATCCGCACCCGCTACCCGCGCATCCCGCGGCGGGTGTCCGGTTACAACCTCGACAGCCTGCTGCCCGAGAACCGCTTCAACGTGGCCCAGGCCCTGATCGGCTCCGAGGGCACCCTCGTCACGGTGCTGCGGGCCAGGCTGAAGCTGATCCCGGTGGTCAGGGCGTGCACCATGGCGTACGTGGCCTTCCCCGACATCGCCGCCGCCGGGGACGCCGTGCCGGCGGTCCTGCCGCACCGGCCGATCGCCCTGGAGGGCATCGACGACAAGCTGATCCGTTACCAGCGCGAGGTCCACCTCAATGCCGAGGCGCTGAAGAAGCTGCCGGAGGGCGGCGCGTGGCTGCTGATCCAGATGGGCGGCGAGGACAAGGACGACGCCGACCGCAGGGCCGAGGAGGTGCTGCGGTCGCTCGGCAGGCGGCGCGGCGACGCCGGCGTGGCCGTCTTCGACGACCCGAAGCTGGAAGAGCAGATGTGGCAGATCCGGGAGTCGGGACTCGGCGCGACGGCCCGCGTGCCCGGACTGCCCGACACCTGGCCGGGCTGGGAGGACTCCGCGGTCTCCCCCGACCGGCTGGGCGACTATCTGCGCGATCTCAATCAGCTGTTCGAGAGGTACGGCTACGGGCAGACCTCGGTCTACGGGCACTTCGGGCAGGGCTGCGTGCACTGCCGCATCCCGTTCGACCTCACGTCGGCCGAGGGGGTGGCGGCGTTCCGCTCCTTCCTGGAGGAGGCCGCCGACCTGGTCGTCGCGTACGGCGGGTCGTTCTCGGGCGAGCACGGCGACGGGCAGGCCCGCGCGGAACTGCTGCCGAAGATGTTCGGCGACGAACTCGTCGAGGCGTTCGGCCGGTTCAAGGCGATCTTCGACCCTGGCGACCGGATGAACCCCGGCAAGGTGGCCGCGCCGTACCCGCTCGACGACCTGCTGCGGCTGGGCGCCGACTACAACCACGGCGACGTGGCCACGCACTTCGGGTATCCCCACGACGGAGGCAGCTTCGGCCGCGCGGTGCTGCGGTGCGTCGGCGTGGGCAACTGCCGCCGTCACGAGGGCGGGGTGATGTGCCCGTCCTACATGGTCACCCGGGCCGAGGAGCACTCCACCCGTGGCCGGGCCCGGCTGCTGTTCGAGATGCTGGACGGCACGGCGCGGGGCGGCGCGGTGGCGCACGGCTGGCGGTCGCGGGCCGTCCACGAGGCGCTCGACCTGTGCCTGGCCTGCAAGGGCTGCAAGTCCGACTGCCCGGTCAACGTCGACATGGCGACGTACAAGGCGGAGTTCCTGTCCCACCACTACGAGGGGCGGCCGCGCCCGCGCGCCCACTACGCGATGGGGTGGCTGCCCGTGTGGGCGAGGCTCGCGGCGTACGCGCCGCGGGTGGCCAACGCGCTGTCGCACGCGCCGGGGACGGCCCGGCTGGCGAAGGCCGCCGCGGGGGTGGACCGGCGGCGGGAGCTGCCGCTGTTCGCGCCGCGGACCTTCCGGGAGTGGTTCGCGGGCCGCGAACCGGCCGGTGACGGGTCGCTCGGGGAGGTCGTGCTGTGGCCCGACACGTTCAGCGACCACTTCCACCCCGAGGTCGCGCGGGCGGCGGTCGAGGTGATGGAGTCGGCGGGGTGGCGGGTGCGCGTGCCGGACCGCTCCGTGTGCTGCGGCCTCACCTGGATCTCCACCGGCCAGCTCGCGACGGCCAAGAAGGTGCTGCGCCGTACGCTCGACGAACTGCGGCCGCATCTGCGGGCGGGCACGCTCGTGGTCGGCCTGGAGCCGAGCTGCACCGCCGTGTTCCGCGGCGACGCGCCGGAACTGTTCCCCGACGACGAGGACGTGCGGCGGCTCGCCGGCCACACGGTGACGCTCGCCGAACTGCTGCGCGACCGCACGCCGGGATGGAAGCCGCCGAGGGTGCCGCGCGAGGCGCTGGTGCAGGTGCACTGTCACCAGCACGCGGTCATGCGGCACCGGGCCGACGAGGCACTGCTCGACGCCGCCGGGGTGGACGCCGAGGTGCTCGACTCCGGCTGCTGCGGCCTGGCGGGGAACTTCGGGTTCGAGAAGGGGCACTACGAGGTGTCGGAGGCCTGCGCCGAACGGGTGCTGATGCCCGCCGTACGGCAGGCCGATCCCGCGACGGTGCTGCTCGCCGACGGGTTCAGCTGCCGTACGCAGATCGAGCAGGGCGACGCGGACGGCCGCCGCGCGATGCACCTGGCCGAGTTGCTGCGCGCCGGGCTGCGCGGCGACCGGGGGGACACGCCGTGCCCGGAGGAGACCTACGCCCTCCGGCCCGCGCCGCCCTCGGCGGCGGCCCGGGCCGCCGCGACCGCCGCCGCCGTCGCGACCGCCGCGGCCGTGGCGGGTGGCGCGCTGCTCGCGGGGCGGCGGCTGCTGCGGAGGTGAGCCGGTGACGACCGGGCCCGAAACGCCCGCACGGCTCAGCGCGCGGGCGTACACGATCCCGGCCGACTTCCCCGAGGCCGACGGGACGCTCGCGTGGACGAGCACGACGATCGTGGTCGTCCACGCGGGCGCCGGCGGCGTGCGCGGGCTCGGCTGGACCTACGGCCCCGCCGCCACCGCGTCGGTGGTGACGGACGTGCTGGCCCCCGCCGTCGCCGGTCTCGACTCGGACGACGTGCCGGGCGCGTGGACGGCGATGGCCCGCGCGATCCGCAACGCGGGACGGCCCGGGATCGCCGGGCTGGCGCTGTCGGCGGCCGACAACGCCCTGTGGGACCTCAAGGCGCGCCGGCACGGGCTGCCGCTGGCCCGCCTCCTCGGCGGGGCTCGCGCCGCCGTCCCGGTGTACGGCAGCGGCGGCTTCACCACCTACGACGCGGAACGGCAGCACCGGCAGCTCGCCCACTGGGCCCACGAACTGGGCATCCCCCGCGTCAAGATCAAGATCGGGGAGTCGTGGGGGCGGCGCCCCGGGCGGGACCTGGAACGCATGGCCGCCGCGCGGCGGACCATCGGCGACGACGCCGAGTTGTTCGTCGACGCCAACGGCGCCTACACCCGCAAGCAGGCCGTGCGGCTGCTGGACCGGGCCGCCGATCTCGACGTGCGGTGGTTCGAGGAGCCGGTCTCCTCCGACGACCTGCCGGGCCTCGGGCTCGTCCGCGATCTCGTGCGGGCCGACGTGACCGCCGGGGAGTACGGCTACGACCTCGTCTACTTCGCCCGCATGGCGCCGTACGTGGACTGCCTGCAGGTCGACGTCACCCGGTGCGGCGGGATCAGCGAGTTCCTGCGCGCGGCGGCCGTCGCCGCCGCCCACGGGCTGGAGGTCTCCGGGCACTGCGCCCCGCACCAGCACCTGGCGGTCGCGGCCGCGGTGCCGAACCTCCGGCATCTGGAGTGGTTCCACGACCACGTGCGGATCGAGAGCATGGTGTTCGACGGGGCCGCCTCGCCGGTGGGCGGCGAGGCGCCGGTCGACCGCGCCGGCCCTGGCAACGGGCTCACGTTCAGGGAGGAGACCGCCGCCCCCTGGCGTGTCGTCTGACCCCTTCCGGGACCGGTGGTCCCTGAAAAGGGATATTTCCTGACTCGGCGTTCCATACTCGGTTACGATCTTGGCGAGATTCCGCCAACCCGGTGACACGGCGTTACCCGTCCGGGATGTGCTTCACCCGGTCCGCCGCCGGCGGAGACCCGGCAGGAATCCGAGTATGAATCCCCGCAGGAACCCGGCAGGAAGAGGCTCGCCACGTGAGACGCGCGACCCGCAGCGCGGCCCTGGCCGTCGCGGCGCTGCTGCTGCCCGCCATGCCCCCGATGTCCCCGGTATCCGCGGCGCCCGCCTCCGCGACCGGCGCACAGTCCGGGGCGCAGGTCTCGTGCGCGGCGACGCTGTCCGCGCCCACCCGGGAGGCCGCCTTCGCCGCGGCGGCCCGGGACACCGGCGTGCCGGAGCCGCTGCTCAAGGCCGTCTCCTACATGCTCTCCCGGTGGGACGACCACTCGGGCCGGCCCAGCGCGGACGGCGGTTACGGCGTCTTCGACCTGAGCGACCGTACGCCCGGCCCGGGCACCGACGCGGACAAGGGCCGCGTGGCCGAGGCGAAGAGCCAGATCACGCGGGCGGCCGAGCTGACCGGGCTGACGGCCGACGCCCTCAGGCGCGTGCCGAACGCGGGTGTCTGCGGCGGCGCGGCGCTGCTCGCCTCCTACCAGCGCGAGAACCCGCGGCGGGACGGCCTCCGGAGCGGAGGCGGCGACCTGGCCGCCTGGCGGGACGCCGTCGGGCGTTTCGGCGCCGGGCACGACTTCGTCCGGCAGGTCTACCAGACCCTGCGCGGCGGCGAGAGCCGGGTCACGGCCGACGGCCAGACGGTGACGCTCCCCGCCGACGAGTCGGTCCCGCTCCCCCCGGCCGAGACCGCCGCCGCCCCTGACACCGGCTGCCCCGAGGATCTCGGCTGTGAGGCGATCCCCGCGCCGTACGCCAAGCTCACGCCCACCGATCCGGACAACACCACCAAGTACGGCAACCACGACATCGCCGATCGGACCGGGTCCGGCGGGCCGAAGCTGGACTACATCGTCATCCACGACACCGAGGGCTACTACGACCCTTCGGTGCGGCTCGTGCAGGACCCGGCGTACCTCGCGTGGAACTACACGATCCGCTCCTCCGACGGCCACGTCGCCCAGCACCTCGACCCGAAGGACGTGGGCTGGCACGCCGGCAACTGGTACGTCAACATGCATTCCATCGGCGTCGAGCATGAGGGCTTCGCCGGGGACGCGACCTGGTACACCGAGTCGGCGTACCAGACCTCGGCGACGCTGGTGAAGCACCTCGCCGCGACGTACGGCATCCCCCTCGACCGGGCGCACGTCATCGGCCACGACCAGGTGCCGGGCACCGTCGCGGGCGCGACCAAGAGCATGCACTGGGACCCGGGGCCGTACTGGGACTGGGACCACTACTTCGAGCTCCTCGGCGCGCCGATCGGCGGCGGCCGGGCGGCCACGACGCAGGTCTCGGCCGGCGACGTCGTGGAGGTCCGCACCGGATACCAGGACAATCGGCAGCCGCTCACCGGCTGCGCCGCGGCGTCGCCGCCCTCGCCGGAGTGCGTCCCGGGAGCGGGCACGAACTTCCTGCCGCTCCGACAGGCGCCGTCGGAGGACGCCCCGCTCGCCGCCGACCCCGGCTGGAAGCCCTCCGGTGAGGCCGGCACGACGTACGTGAGCGACGTCAGCGCGCGCGTCGTCTCCGGGCACAAGCTCGTCGTCGCGGAGGTGCGGGGCGACTGGCTGGGCGTGTGGTGGGCGGGTTCACTCGCCTGGCTGCACAACCCCGCCGACCGGCCCGTCGTGCTCCAGGCGGCGGCGAAGACGGTCACCGTGAAGGCGGGCGCGACCGGCCCCGCCGCCGTCTACGGCCGCGCCTATCCCGAATCGGCGGCCTACACCGGGACCGATGTCCCCGTGCAGGCGGTCTCGCCCCTGGAGTACACGATCCCCGCCGGGCAGACGTACGCGGTGAGCGACGACGACGTGGTGACGGACTACTACCGGGCGACGTCGTTCGACGGGTCGGCTCCGGGCGACCGCACCGACGTCACCGGCCAGGACCGGTACTACCAGCTCTGGTACGCCCACCGGCAGGTGTTCGTCCGGGCGGCCGACGTGGACCTGCACGACGCGCGGCCGTCCGCCCTGGTCAGCACGGCGCCCCCGGTGGTGCGCGGCGTCCCGTGGGTCGGCCGGCGGCTGACGGCCTCTCCCGGCGCGTGGACGCCCTCGCCGAAGAAGATCCGCTACCAGTGGCTGCGCGACGGCGCGAAGATCAGGGGCGCGACGGGGCGGGCCTACCACGTCACGGGCCGCGACCGCGGCACGCGGCTGTCCGTACGGGTGACGGCCTCGGCCCCCGGCTACGAGAGCGGTGCCGCCACGTCGGCGGCCACCGCCCCCGTCCGGTCCCCGTGGCACCGCCACCGCCACTCCCATCGTCACCAGCGCCACCACCGGTAGGCGGAGCCGCCGGGCCCTACCGGCTCCCCGGCCTCGGCGTGAAGTAGTGCGCGGCCATGTAGGCGGTGACCTGCGCGCCGATCTTCGCGCCGCGCTCGTCCGCCGTGCGGGTGTGGATGCCGCCCCAGACGCGGGCCTCGACGACCTCGGCGAGCGCGTGGGAGAAACCGCGGAAATACCTGGTGGTACCCGAGTCGGCGCTGTAGCCGCTGAAGGGGATGTCGTCCCGGCCGAAGAAGTGCCGCAACGCCGACATGCTCGCCGCGGTGAAACAGGCATGCCCGGACGTGTAGTCGGGATGCGGCGGCGTGACGAGCAACGGCGTCCAGGCGGGGTCGGCGGCCGTCTCCGGGTTGCCGTCCGTGTCGGCCAGCCGGATCGCGGTGACCGGGCGCCAGAAGTTCCACGCCGCCTTCTCGTCGTAGCAGGCGATCGTGGCGTCGGTCTCGGCCAGGTCGACCATCGCGAACATCCGCGCCGCCTGCAGGACGTTGAGGCGCTGCCGCGTCGCGAGCTGACGTTTGATCTCCCATTCGGCCAGATGCCGGTCGTGCCACCAGATCGCGGCCTGGGTCTGGTCGGTCGTCCTGACCGTGCTGGTCGCCGAGCCGACCGACTTGACCTCGTTGAGGTCCCGGGCGTACCGGCGGCTGGTGAGCGCCGGCGGGCCGGACGTGCGGAACATGGACGCGCTGGGGATGAGGAACGGCTTGAGGTGACCGACCCACGCCCCGTCCGAGGCGAACGCGGGCGGCGCCGGCCGCCACTCACCGGGCCGGGTGCCCACCGGCCACGTCTGGGGGCCGAACGCCCCGTCGTCCCGCCGCGCCGCGATCATCGCATCTGCGGCCTGGGTGCCCACGGTGATTCCCCGCTGTTTCGCGGTGCCTTCGCGTATCGCGCCCAGCGACTCGTCGTACTGCGTTCTCAACCTCGCCTGCTGGTCGGGGAACAGCGCTCGCAGCACCAGGTAGCTCGCGGTCGCGACGGCCGCGTCCGTCGATTCCGTGCCGTCGGCGGCCGGTGCGACCAGGTACGGCCGGTAGGGAACGCCGGCGATCGCATTCACCGCGTCGTAGACCGCTCCGTGCACCATCGCGAAGCTGCGTGCCTGGACCTGCGGCTGCTGACCGGCGACGTCCCAGATGGCGGTCTGGGCGTTACGGTCCCAGACGACGACGGCGTTGGCGGACGAGCCCGGATCCCCCGCGTACGCGGAGGACGAGCCGGGCGCGATCGGCGGCCCGGCGGCGATGACCCCCGCGACGACCGCCCCGGCGACGACGGGTCGCAGAGCGGCCGCCCGGCATGCGGCGAATGGGCTGAACATGAGCGCAGGCTACTATGCCGACAATGTTCTTTACAGTGCTTGATAATTCAGGAAAACAAATATCGATCCAGTCGGAACAGCCGTCTCTCAGGTCGTCGAATATGTGCGTTTCCGGTCCGGCATCCGGTTTCGTCAGCCGGGCTGCTCACGGCTGCCGGAAAGGTCGGCCCGCGCCGTCGTCCCCCGTGTCCGTACGGCGAGGGCGACGAGCGTGACCCCGCATGCCAGGAGCAGGACCAGTTGCAGGGACCCGACGAGGGTGATCAGGCCGGTGAGGTACCCCTCCGCGCCCGGGTGCAGGGTGGCGGCCCGGGCCACCACGGCGGGCACGGCCAGGATCGCCGCCGCGGGCGCGACGGAGCCGGAGGCCACGACCGGCGGCGCGGAGACCGGGGTGGTGGTGGCGGAAGCCCGGAGTGCGGACCGGCGCCGGGCCACGCACCACGCCGTCACCGCGAGCAGCGAGACGCAGGCGAGGCCCGGCGGGTCGAGCCACAGCCACGGCTGCAGCATGAGCGGGGTCGGTTCACCTCCGGCTCTCGCCGCCGCGCCGAGCACCCCGACGGCCAGGGCGAGCAGGACGCCCGCCGCGGCCGGGAAGGCGACGACCCGCGCGGCCGCCGCACCGCGCAGGCGCGGCGGCGGAGCGTCACGGTGGAACCCGGCCGTCAGCGCCAGCACCGTCACCAGGGCCGGCAGCGCCGTCAGGAGCCCCGCGACCCGGGCCGGACCGCCGCCCGTCGCGGGTTCCAGCGCGTACGGCAGGACCAGGGCCGCCCACGCCGACGCCTTGGCCGTGCCCGCCCGGCCGGCGACGAGCGCTCCGAGGCTCGCGGCCCACAACAGCGGCGCGAGGCCGGACAGCACCTGACGCAGCCGCTCCGGCGACTCGGGGTCGCCGATGCCCATGAGCCCGTCGGGGAGCACGCCGGCGACGACGCCGTACGTGAGCACCGTCTGCGCGGCGAACAGCGTGCCGGTCATCGTCCAGAAGACCAGGCCGAGGATCGCGGCCCCCCGGACCGCCTCTCCCGTGGCGTACTCCCCCGGCGGCGAGCCGGGGCCGCCGAGCCGCACCCGCAGCGCGAGCGCGGCCACGCCGGCGATCTCCGCCCACCGCACCCGCTGGTCGTCGAGTCCCGTCTCCGCGCGCCGGGCACCGTCGAGGAAGGCGGAGACCATCTCCTCCTCGCGCCGCGCCCGGTAGGACGCGGGCAGCAACCGGAGAACCCGCCGGTAGCGTTCCTCCAGCACGCTCATGCCAGGCCTCCCACCTGGCGGAGGCGCAGCCGCTCGACGGCGCGGTGGGCGTTGTCGGCCAGCCGGACGGCCTCCTCCTCCAGCGCCCGCGCCCCCTCGTCGGTCAGGCGGTAGTAGCGGCGCAGCCGTCCCTGCCGCACCTCCTCCCGGTCGGGCTCCACCAGGGCGTCGGCCGCGAGCCGGTCGAGCACGCCGTACAGGGTGCCGATCTTGAGCTGGACGCGCCCTCCGGAGAGCCGCTCCACCTCCTGCGCGATGCCGTAGCCGTGCCGCGGCTCGTCGACCAGTGCGGTGAGGACGAGAAAGGCGGGTTCGGTGATCGGCCGTGGTGTCATGTGCTCATCATATATCGAGAGACATGATATTCAAGGCCGGACGGCATGGACGCGCCGTCAGGAAGTGATGCGGAAGGTGGCGTCCTGCCGGTCGACGGAGCTGGACGACGCGCTGAGCGGGTCGATGCGGAGCAGGTAGTCGTAGTGCCTGATGTAGCGGTCGGGGTAGTTGTAGGAGCGGAACGACGTCCACGCCGAGTCGGCCAGGCCGGCGGTGCGGTAGAAGGTGGCGTCGGCGCGGTACGTCGCGGTGCTCTCGGCGGCGGCGAGCCGCAACTCGTAGTTGTAGTGCCGCAGGTAGCTGCCGGGGTAGTTCACCGACTCGAACGACACGCCGGCCGAGTCGGCGAGGCCGGGGACCATCCGCCACATCTGGTCGCGGTACGGATCGAAGGGGTAGGCGTCGATGCGCGCGACGTTGTTCTGGTGCCGTACGAACCGGTCGGGGTAGTTGGAGGACTTCAGCCGCACCCAGTTGGGCGTCCCCCACCGGCTGACCAGGGCGTTGTACTCGGCGTCGGTGATCTGGGCGATCGAGCCGTGCTTGGAGTTCAGCGGCGGGGTGTAGTCACGCTGGTTCAGCACGCTCCAGGAGTTGGCGCCGACGTTGGCCGACCCCCAGGCGTAGTAGTCGTTGTTGACCGGGCTGTACGAGTCGCCCCACAGCCGCCACCCGCCCTCGTTGGTCCGGTGCAGCAGCGGCGCCTCGATGCCGCTCCCCTGGATCAGGCCGCTGGTGTAGGTGGTGAAGCTGTTGGGGGCGCCCGTGGACGACCGCGCCCCGTAGAGACGGCCGTCACCGAGGTTCTTGTAGTAGAGGTAGGTGGTTCCACCGTCCACGACGATGTCGCCGTCGAGGACGCCGAAGCCCGGGCTGAAGAAGGTCTGGGCGGCGCCGACGGTGACGAAGTCCGTCGTGTAGTTCACCCTGAGGATCTCGGCCGCGGAGTAGACGATGCCGTACTGCCCGCGCGAGGCGTCCCAGAAGACCGTCGGCGCCCAGGTGTGGTCGTTGGTGGTCTGCATCCGCACCCGGCGGTATCCCGTGAAGTTCGTCAGGTTCACCGAGTCCCAGACGTGCAGATACTGACTGTTCGAGTTCCAGTCGGTGCCCTTGAGGTCGGTGGCGATCACGACGAACGTGCCGTCGTTCTTCCGGAACACCTGCGGGTCGCGCAGGCCCAGCTGACCGGCCGTCGGGGTGACGACCGGGTTGTTCTGGTTCAGCGGCGTCCAGTTCAGACCGTCCCGGCTGACCGCCAGGTGCAGGCCGTAGTCCGCACCCTGGCCCGACGGCGACTCGGTGAAGTACGCGAAGACGTAGGCGGCGTACGTCGCCGCCCGCGCCGCCCGCGGGAAGCCCGCCGCGCCCGCGGTGACGAGCGCGGCGGAACCGAGGGCCGCCTTGGTGAAGTCTCTCCGGGACAGGGTCACGAGGAGCCTTCCTTTCTCGATCTCAGGAGCGAGCTCAGCACGATCTCGGGGGACGGACCCGCGGAGCGGAGGTGAGGAGACGGGCGGTTCAGCGGTAGCCGGCGGCGACCACGTCGGCCTGGACCGCGTTCTCGGTCGCGTCGGACGGGTAGCCCGAGACGATGGCGCCCTCGTAGAAGGTGCCGGCGCTGAGGTTGGTGTTGGTGGCGCAGCAGTCGCCGCCGCTGCCGAGGATGATCGCGCCCTGCTTCCGCATCGGGCTGTAGCCGGGGGGCAGCGAGCCGTCGTAGAGGGTGTACAGGCTGCCGGACTGGGCGTTGCTGCCCTTGATCGCGAACCGGGACGTGCCGTTGTTCTTGAGCGTCGCGGTGACGAACTTGCTGGTGAAGGCCCGCTGGTTCGGGTTCCAGGAGCTGCTCCCGCCGGGGTAGAGGCCGTATTCGAGGTCGGCCTGCACCCACGGACCGCTTCCGGAGCAGCCGCCGAACCAGCAGCTCGTGCCGAAGTAGATCGCGTCCATGGCACCGGCGCCGTCGGCCCTCCGGGTCGTCTCGCTGTTGCCGTAGTCGAAGCAGCAGCCGCTGTTGACGTGCGTGCCGCTGGTCACCATGTCGACGCCCTCGGGAGCGCTGCCGGTCGGCACGCCGGTCGTGTGGCCGTCGCGCCAGTAGCTGTTGCCGGGGTTGATGTACAGCGAGTACGCCTTGCTGCCGCCGACCGTCAGCGACTCGGTCGTCGCCTTCGCGGGGGTGGCCCTGCCGCCGGCCCCGCCCGATCCCTGGTACCAGACGTCGTTGCCCCGCCCGGACTGGTCGTACACGACGGTGATGACGCAGGTGGTGCCGGAGCAGAACGAGTCCTGGGCGGCGGCGTTGGCGACGCCGCCCGCGCTCAGCACGCCGATGTTCCTGGTCGCGTTGTCGGACGACCGCCTGACCTGGTACAGGTTGCCGTTGTAGGCGCGGTAGAGCGCGCGGGTCGTGCTGTGCGCGGCCACGCACGGCGTGCCGCCCGCCGCGTAGATGTCACAGGGCTTGGAAGACGCCTGCGGGGTGGACGACGGGCTGGCCGAAGGACTCGCGGAAGGGCTGGCCGAGGGGCTCCTCGACGGAGTGCTCGAAGGCGTGCCGGAAGGTCCCGTCGAACCGGTGCAGGCCGTGCCGTTGAGGGCGAAGCCCGACGGGGTGGAGGTGGCGCCGTCTCCGTTGCCGTTGAAGCCGAAGCTCGTGCTGCCGCCGCTCGGGATGCCGCCGTTGTAGGAGACGTTGGTCACCGTCACCTGGGAGCCGGACTGGGTGTAGGTGCCGTTCCAGAGCTGGCTGATCGTCTGCCCGCCGGGGAACGACCACGTCAGCCGCCACCCGTTGACCGGGTCGCCGAGGTTGTTGACGGTCACGTTCGCCCCGAAGCCGCCGGGCCACTGGCTGCTGACCGAGTAGTCCACCCGGCATCCGGTGGCGGCGTGGGCGGTGGTCGTGGTCAGCGCACCGGCCGCGCCGATGACGGCGGCGACCCCGGCGGCGATCCAGAGCCGCAGACGAGGAATCTTCATGAGCGCTCCCGGACGGGCTGCGAAGAGAAGGGTTGTTAGCGCTAACACAGGGGGGCCTGAAGTGTTAGCGCTAACAAGTCTTCGAGGAGGACAGGCCGTTCTTCTGTCGGGTCGTGACGGTGGTGGTGCAGCGGAGCAAACACGAGGCGGTGACACCCCGTCAAGGTCCGTGCGCCGCCTCCCCCTCCGGCCGAGACGCCGGGAACGCGCCCCATCTGCCGGTTCGAGGACGGGACCCGGACCGTCGGCGCGAAGCGGGGGGTGAAATTTACAGCGGGGCGTCGGGTGCCGGACCGCCCCGGCCTGACATCGCTCCTGGTGCGTTACACGACATAAATGCTGTTACGGTTAGCCGCGGTGTGCCGGGAAGTCTGGTCGGCGACGTCCCGCCGTTTCCGGACAGGGGAGGTTTCCGGGTGGTAGCGAGCACGGCGGGCCGCCGATGAGCGCGCCGCTGCCGGCATGAGGCTGTTCTGGGCGGTGCTGGGGCGCTTCACCCAGCCGGCGCAGGTGATCACGACCGTGTTCGGCGCGGCCGTGCTCCTGGGGACCGCCCTGCTGTCCAGTCCGCTCGCGACGACCTCGGGCAGGCCCTCCGACTGGATCACCGCCCTGTTCACCGCCACCTCCGCGGTGTGCGTGAACGGGCTGACCATCGTCGACACGTCCGCGCACTGGTCGCCGTTCGGCGAGGTGGTCATCGCCGCCCTGATCCAGGTGGGCGGCCTCGGCATCATGACCCTCGCCACCGTCTTCACCCTGCTCGTCTCCCGCAGGCTGGGCCTGCGCGCCCGGTTGTCCGCCCAGGCGGAGACCCGGGTGCTCAACGGAGGCGACCTGCGGCGGGTGGTGGGCAAGGTCGTGGTGTTCAACCTGTCCTGCGAGGCCGTGATCGCGACCGTCCTCACGCTCAGGTTCGTCGTCGGGTACGGCGAGTCCCCCGGCCGCGGCCTCTACCTGGGCGTGTTCCACGCGGTCTCGGCGTTCAACAACGCCGGTTTCGCGCTGTGGCCCGACAGCCTCGTCCGGTTCGCCGCGGATCCGTGGATCTGCCTGACCGTCGCGGTGGCGGTGATCGTGGGCGGGCTCGGTTATCCCGTGGTGTTCGAGCTGCGCCGGTCCTGGCGCCGCCCGAAGCGCTGGTCGCTGCTGACCCGCATCACGCTCGCGGTCACCGCCGTCCTGCTGGCCGGCGGCACGCTGGTCTTCCTCGTCACCGAGTGGGCCAACCCCCGCACCCTCGGCCCGCTGGACGGGGAGGCCAAGCTGCTGACGGCCTTCTTCACCGCCGTCATGCCGCGCAGCGCCGGCTTCAACAGCGTCGACATCGCGCAGATGCACCCGTCCAGCTGGCTGGTCACCGAGCTGCTGATGTTCGTCGGCGGCGGCAGCGCGGGCACCGCCGGCGGCATCAAGGTCACCACGCTGGGCCTGCTCACGTTCATCGTGTGGGCGGAGCTGCGCGGCGAGAGCCAGGTGAACATCGGCCACCGCCGCCTCACCGAGGCGGCGCAGCGGCAGGCGGTCTCGCTCACCGTGCTGAGCGTGGGCCTGGTCGCGCTCTTCACCTACATCCTGCTGGTGCTGACGCCGCACGCCCCAAGCAAGGTGCTCTTCGAGGTGGTCTCCGCCTTCGGCACGGCCGGGCTGTCGGTCGGCGTCGTCTCCGCCGTCTCCCCCGCCGCGCAGACGCTGCTCACCCTGCTGATGTTCGTCGGCCGGATCGGCCCGCTCACGCTGGGCTCCGCGCTGGCGCTCAAGGAACGCACCCGCCGCTATGAATTACCGGAGGAGGACGTCATCGTTGGCTGACAAGAGAAACGACCCCGTGGCGGTGATCGGTCTCGGCCGTTTCGGCACCTCGCTCGCCCTCGAACTGGTGCGGCGCGGCACCGAGGTGCTGGCCATCGACCACCGGCCCAAGGTGGTGCAGAGCCTCGCGGGCCAGATCACCCACATCGCCAGGGCGGACGCCACCGACCCCGAGGCGCTGCGTCAGCTCGGGCTGCCGGACTTCTACCGCGCGGTCTGCGCCATCGGCAGCGACCTGGAGGCGAGCATCCTCACCTCGTCGCTGCTGGTGGAGATGGAGATCGACGACATCTGGGCCAAGGCGGTCAGCAGCCAGCACGGCCGCATCCTCAGCCGGATCGGCGTCCAGCACGTCGTCTTCCCCGAGCACGACATGGGCGAGCGCGTGGCCCACATGGTGAGCGGGCGGATGCTGGACTACATGGAGGTCGACGAGAACTTCGCGCTGGCCAAGACCCTCCCGCCCAAGGAGTACGTCGGCGTTCCCCTCGGCGAGTCCAGCCTGCGCCGCAAGTACGGTGTGACGGTCGTGGCGGTGAAGCGGCCGGACGAGGAGTTCACCTACGCCACCGCCGAGACGGAGCTCGGCTACGGCGACGTGATCATCGTGTCCGGCCGTACGGACCGGGTCGAACGGTTCGCCGAGCTGCCCTGAGTCCATGGCCCGGCCGATGGCGCGAATGTCCGTCTTTACCACCTGCCACATCACGAATTCGAGTAACGTCATCACTCGTAGTGATCGAACGTCACGCGTGACCACCTGGGTGGGATGATCCCAAAAAGCCGTCATACGCCGCGGAAGATCGGGAGTGTCCGCTTCGGAGCCGGGAAGGAGTAAAGCCATCACTGAAGGTGTCTCGTAGTGGCGCGGGGGCCGGCATTGGAGTCGCGATGAGTTCTCAGAGCCTCCTGCGCGCGTTGCCGTTCATCGCGATCTCCCTGGTCGTCGTCGTCGACCTGATCAGCGGGCCCGGTGTGGGCTTCCTGCCGCTCCTCACCCTGGGACCGACCTTCGCCTCGGTGGCGGGCGGCGTCCGCCGTACGGCCCTGGTGGGCGCGCTCGCCCTGGCCATCTGCCTCCCCCTCGCCGTCTACGACGGCCTGTTCGGCCGGACGCAGAACAACCTCACGATCGCGGCGATCGTCGGCGTCACCGCCGCGAGCATGCTGGCCAGCAGGCTGCGGAACCGGCGGGAGCGGGAGCTCGCCAACGTCCGCCTGGTCGCCGAGGCCGCCCAGAGGGTGCTGCTGCGCCCGGTCCCCCGCCGGGCCGGCGACCTGCGGGTGGCGCTCTCCTACACCTCGGCCGCGGCGGAGGCCCAGATCGGTGGCGACCTGTACGAGGTGGTCACCACGCCCGAGGGCGTCCGGATCCTCATCGGCGACGTGCAGGGCAAGGGCCTGGAGGCGGTCGAGACCGCGGCGTGGGTGCTCGGCGCCTTCCGGGAGGCCGCCTACGACCAGTCCGAGCTTTCCGGGGTTGCCGAGCGCGTGGAGGCCAGCCTGGGCCGCCATCTGAGCGGGGAGAAGTTCGTCACCGCGATCCTCGCCGAGGTCCACGAGGGAGAGATCTCGCTGCTCAACTGCGGCCACCCGGCCCCGCTCGTGCTGCGGGCCGACGGCACGGCCTACTTCGCCGAACCCCACGAGGAGGCGCTCCCGCTCGGGCTCGGCGCGCTGGGCTCGCCGCGGCCCAAACCGCACCGGCTGCCCTTCGGGGAGGGCGACCAGATCCTCTTCTACACCGACGGCGTGATCGAGGCGCGAGACCGGGCGGGACGCTTCTATCCTCTCGCCGAGCGGGCGCACCTGGCCCAGGGCGCCGACCCCCAGGCGGCGCTGGACGACCTGCGGGCCGATCTGCTGCGCCATGTCGGCGGCCCGGTCCCCGACGACGCCGCGATGCTGCTGCTGCGCCGCCATCCCGGCTGACCGGCCGGACCGAGAACTCCCGTGTTCCGCCCAGGAGGGGCGGGGCGCACGGGCGAACCTGCCGTTTACGTGGGCGAACGGCGGGAAGGGCATCCCGGCACACGGGCACGGGCACCCCCGGGAACACCGCGAAGGGCACCGCCGACTGGAGCCGACCATGGAATCCCTGAACACCGCCATCAAGAACCTGGGCGACACGGTGGTGTCGGCGGCCGGGAGCGTCGCGGGCGCCGTCGCCGACCCGAAGGGCGGCCTGAAGCAGTTGAAGTCCGCGATGTCGTCGCCGAAGGCGCTCGCCGCCGCGGCGGGGCTCGTCGCCGGCTACGCGCTCGGCTGGTGGTGCGGCCACCGCGCGGCCACCCGCTGACCACCGGCACCCCACCTGCCACCCGCCGGGGGCGACCGGCCGCGAGCCGCCACCACAGGCCGCCACCACGGGCCGCCACCACTGGCCGCCACCACGGGGGCGGCACGGTCACCGGCGGGCGGCACAATCGTTCAAGACCACTGCCTCGGCATGCGCTACAACGGTCTCCGGCGCCGGTCATGGCGGTCGGCGCGGGCATCTGCGCGCGGAGGCGGACGATGGACGTGGGTTTCGTCGGGCTCGGGATCATGGGACAGCCCATGGCGCTCAACCTGGCCCGGGCGGGGACGCCGCTGGTGGTGTGGAACCGCACGCCCGCCAGGAGCGAGCCGCTTCGGGCCGCGGGCGCGGTGGTCGCGGACGACGTGGCCGGCGTGTTCCGGCGGGCGTCCACGGTGCTCCTCATGCTGGCCGACGAGGCCGCCGTCGACGCCGTCCTGGAGCGCGGCACGCCGCGCTTCGCCCGGCTCGTCGCGGGCCGTACGGTGGTCCACATGGGCACCACCTCCCCCGCCTACTCGGCCGGGCTGGAGGCCGACGTGCTCGCGGCCGGGGGCCGCTACGCCGAGGCGCCGATCTCGGGTTCCCGGGTGCCCGCCGAGGAGGGGCGGCTGGTGGCGATGCTGGCCGGGCGGCCGGAGACGGTGACGGAGGTCCGCCCGCTGCTGGCGCCGATGTGCGGCAAGACGGTGGTGTGCGGCCCGGCGCCGAGGGCGCTGCTGACGAAGCTCGCGGTGAACATCTTCCTCATCACCACGGTCACCGGCCTGGCGGAGTCGCTGCACTTCGGCGAGCGCCAGGGCCTGGACCTCGGGCTGCTCGTGGACGTGCTGAACTCGGGCCAGATGGCGAGTGACGTCTCCCGCGTCAAGGCGACGAAGCTGGCCGGGCGTGACTTCGCCGCCCAGGCCGCCATCGCCGACGTGCTGAAGAACAACCGCCTCATCGCCGAGGCGGCGCGGCAGGCCGGCATCGCCTCGCCGCTGCTGGACGTCTGCCACACCCTGTTCGGCGAGACCCTCGGGCTGGGCCACGGCGCGCTCGACATGGCGGCCGTCGTCCACGCGATCGAGGCGAGGACGCGGGAGGCGCAGGGGGCGCAGGAGACAGGCGGAACACTCGGAGAAGGAGCATGCGCATGACCTCTCGCCCGGTCGTCGTCGTCACCGGCGGCACCCGCGGCATCGGCCGCGGCATCGTCGAACTCCTGTGCGCGGACGGGTACGGGGTCGTGTTCACGCACTCCGGCTCCGACGCCGACGCCAAGGCGCTGGAGGACGACCTCGGCGGCCGCGGCGCCCTGGTCCGGGGCGTACGCCTGGACGTGACCGAGGAGGACGCGCCGGCCCGGCTGTTCGACCTGGCCGAGTCGGCCGGCGAGGTCACGGGCCTGGTGAACAACGCCGGGGTCACCGGCAGGCTCGGCCCCTTCGCCGAACTGACCGACGCCGACCTGCGGCGGGTCGTCGAGGTGAACCTCGTGGCGCCGGTGCGGCTGTGCCGGGAGGCCGCGCGCCGCTGGTCCGGCCGTACGCCCGCGACCGCCGCGACGACCGGCGCAGCGACCGGCCCGGCCACTGGTGGGACGATCGGCCGGGTGATCGTCAACGTCACCTCGGTCGCGGCCCGCACCGGCTCCCCGGGCGAGTACGTCGCCTACGCCGCGACCAAGGCGGCGGCCGAGACGCTGACCGTGGGCCTGGCCAGGGAGCTCGGCCCGGCGGGCATCCGGGTCAACGCCGTCTCGCCGGGGACGATCGACACGACGATCCACGCCCGGGCCGGAGAGCCGGGCCGGGCGGCACGGGTCGCGGCGCGGGTGCCACTGGGCCGCCCCGGAAAGGCGGAGGAGATCGCCGAGGCGGTCCGCTGGCTGCTGTCGGACCGCGCGTCCTACGTCAACGGCGCCGTCCTGGAGGTCGCCGGAGGGCTCTGACCCGCTCCCGGCCAGTGGCGAGGACCGGAGCGAGGACCGGAGCGCCGCGACGATCCCGATGCCCGCGTGCCCGAACCAGGCGAACGCCGATCAGGTGAGTACGGACCAGGCGAACGCCGATCAGGCGAGCATGGTCAGGCGAGCGCGGCGGTCCACCGGGCGGGCGTGAGGCCGTAGGTGCGCTTGAACATGCGCGTCAGATGGGCCTGGTCGGCGAAACCGGCGAGTTGGGCCGTCTCGGACAGCGGCACGCCGTCGCGCAGCAGGCGCCGCGCCCGGTCCAGTTGCCGCATGGTGCGGAAGCGGGTCGGGCTGGTGCCGAAGGCCGTGCGGAACTGCCGCGCGATCGTCCATCGGTCCAGGCCCGAGACCGCCTCGAACTCGGCGAGGGAGTGCCGCACCGCCGGATCCTCCGTGATGAGGTCCCGTACGCGGGCCAGCGCCTCAAGCGCCAGCGGAGCCGGCCTGCCCGGGCGGCGCACGGCCGCGTGCCTGACCAGTGTCCGGGCGGCGAGCAGCGTCGTCGTGAGGCGGCCGAAGCCGTCCAGGGGCTCGTCGATGTCCCGCAGGCACGCGGCGAGCGCGGGGTCGACGTCGCGCCGCCCGATCACGGGGTCGGCGACGAAGGGCAGCGGGCCCCCGCCCAGCGCCTCCTGCACGAGGAACGGGTCGAGGTAGATGATCCGATAACCGAACCCCTCGTCGGTGCCGGCCGTACCGTCGTGCACCTCGTCGGGGTGCAGCACGTGCAGTTCCCCCGGCAGGCAGTGCCGCGCCTCGCCCCGGTAACGGAACGTCTGCACCCCGTGGAACGTCATGCCGATCGCGTAGGTGTCGTGGCGGTGCGGAGCGAACCCCTCCCCGGTCAGCGAGGCCTCCAGACGCTCGATGCCGGCCGCGCCGGACCCGAACCTCAGGCGGTGGCCGGGCAGGGTCCCACCGGCCGGCAGATGCCGGCGCGGGTCCACCCCGCCGCCCGGCATGTCCCCGCCGCCCCGTGAGTTCGTGCCGCCCCGTGAGTCGTTCCGCACGAGGCGAGACTACAAGTGGGCGCGGACGCGCTCGCGAGCACGGCGAAGGCCCGGTGCAGGCCCGGCGCAGGGGCCACCGCGCCGGCAGAGTGACGGCGCAGCAATACGGCACGGGGGCGGCACAGCGCTCGGAGGCGGGCACTGCACGGGGTTCGGGGCGGGCGCGGGACAGTAGGCGGGACAGGGACAGCGGATCTTGGCGGGGAGGGCCCGGCCCCGCTAGCGTCGCCTCGTGTCCGCGCTCACCGATGATCTCCCGACCGCCGCCGGAGCGGGCTGATGGACGGTCCGGCCCGGGTCTACGTCGTGTGCTCGGAGGTGCCGCCCGGCGTCGTCGGCGGGCTGGGCCGGTACGCCGAGCGGATCATGGCCGCCCTCCGGGACCTCGGCGTGCCGATCGAGGTCTTCGGGGCCGCCCGCCGCGGCGCGGCTCCCCCGGCCGAACGTCGTGGAGACGTGACGCTCCGGCGGCTTCCCACCCCCGGTTACGGCATCGACGCCGGCTCCCGCGTCCCGGCCGCGCTGCGGCGGCCGGCCAGGGTCGCCGGGCTGCTGGTGTTCAACGTCCGCGCCGCCGCCCGCATCCTGCGCGCCGAGGCGGCCCGCCGACGGCCGGGACCACGCGGAGAAAGGCGGTCCGGGGAGGGATGTGCGGTGGTCGCCGTGCACGACTGGATGGGCTGCGTGGCCGGGATCCTGTGCGGCGCGCTCGGACGGCTGCCGGTCGTGTTCCACGTGCACACCCGCGAGCTGAACGCGCCCGGAGCGCGCCGCTCGGCGTACGCCGTCCTGCTCGACCTGCTGGAGACGGCGCAGGCACGGACGGCGCGGGTGATCGTGGTGCCGAGCGCCCGCATGCGCGACGACCTCGCCGCCCAGGGGTGGCCCGGCAACCGGCTGGTCGTCGTGCCGCACGGCTACGAGGACCCCGACCTGCTGCGGCTCGCCGCGCTGCCGGACGACGAGCGCGAACGGACCCGCGCGGAGATACGCCGCCGCTACCTGCCCGGCGGACGGGGGCGGCTCGTCGTTTTCGCCGGGCGCCCGTCGCCGCACAAGGGGGTCGGGACGCTGATCCGGGCGGTGCCGAGGGTCGTCTCCGAGCACGGTGACACGCGGTTCGTGCTCGTCGGCGCGGGGCTACCGCAGACCGCCGACGCCGCCGAGGTCGCCCGGCTGATCGAGCGGACGGGGACCGGCGGGCACGTCGTCGCCGGCAACCGGTTCCTCCCGTCCCCCGAGGTGTTCGCGCACTTCCTCGCCGCCGACGTGTGCTCTTCCCGTCCGTGTACGAGCCGTTCGGCCTGGTCGCCGTCGAGGCGATGGCGCTCGCCCGCCCGGTGGTCGTCGGGCCCGGCTACTCGCCCGAGGTCGTCGGCGACGGCGCGCTCCGCTGCGCGGACGACGACCCCGGCGAGCTGGCCGCCGCACTGCTGCGCTGCCTGGACGACCCCGATGAGGCGGAACGGCTCGCGCTGCGGGGCGCGGCGTACGTGCGCGAGCGTTACGGCTGGGCACGCACCGTCGAGCGGACCCTGGCGGTGTACGCCGCCGCGGCCGGGACCGGGGAACGGCCCTGATGACGGTCCCGGGTACCGCCTCCGTGAGGACGCCCGGGTCCGCGGCCACGGCGGGGCGCCGCCCGCGCCCCGCGCGGCAGGACATGACCGTCAGGCACCGCCCAGGCGCAGCGGCAGTGTGCGGGGGCCCCGCACCTGACCGGCGGCCCACGTCACCGCCGCGGGGTCGGCGAGGCCGAACACCGGGATACGCTCCAACCAGACCTCCAGGGCGACCCGCAGCTCCATCCGGGCGAGGTGCGACCCCACGCACCGGTGGATGCCGAGGCCGAAGGCGACGTGCCGGTTGACCTCTCGGTCGATGACGACCTCGCCGGCCCGCTCGAACTGCTCGGGGTCGCGGTTGGCGGCCGGGAACGACAGCAGGACCCAGTCGTCGGCCCGCATGTCGGCGCCGCGCCAGCTCATGTCCTCCTTCACCAGCCGGGCCATCGTGACCGGGGCGTACGCCCGGAGGAGCTCCTCCATGGCCGTGGGCAGCAGGTCTGGCTCGGCGACCAGCCGCTCGCGGTCGGCCGGGGTCTTCGCCAGGTGCCACAGGGACGCGCCGATGGCGCTCCACGTCGTGTCGATGCCCGCGATGAGCAGCAGGGCGATCGTGCCGGCGACGTGGTTGGGCTGCAGCTTGTGACCGTACAGCTCGGCTTCGACCAGGTAGGTGGTGAGGTCGTCGCGCGGGTTGTCCACGTGGTCGCGGATTTGGTCGTACAGGTAGTCGAACAGCTCGTCCATGCGCGCCATCCGCTCCTCCGGCGGCAGGTTGACGCCCTCCAGGGCGCTTTCGACGAACCTGCTGAAGCGCGGCCCGTCCTCGGGCGGGAAGCCGAGCATGTCGGCGATCACCCGGATCGGGATGTGCTGCGCGTAGTCGCGGGCGGCGTCCACGACGTCGGCGCCCTCCAGCGCGTCGACGAGCGAGTGGCAGAACGCCCGCGTCGCCTCCTCCCGCCTCGCCACCGCCTTCTTCGTGAACGCCGGGAGCAGCAGTTTCCGCGCGTCGTGGTGGAACGGCGGGTCGGAGGAGATCGGCGGAGTGGCCCCCACGGGCGCGGTCTCCGCGGGCGGCCGGTAGTTGCTCATGATGATCGACCGCGAGGAGAAGCGCTCGGTGTCGTAGGCGATCGCGGCCACGTCCTCGTACCGGGTCGGCAGCCACCCGCCGCCGAACCTCCCGGTGTGCGCGATCGGGCAGCGAGCCCGCAGGTCGTCCTGGATCGGGTACGGGTCGGCGGCCCACTCGGGCTCCAGGTGGGAGAAGTCGGTGGCCCAGTCCGACACCGGCCCGGTGACGATCTCGTTGCGCGTGCCCGCGGGCGGCCCCTGCTTCCGGAAACCACCGGTGAAGCGGTCGTCGACGGTCATGTCACGCCTCCTCGGTGAGGACGACCGCTCTTTCCGGGCAGTTCGCCGCGGCCAGCCGCGCCGCCTGCTCCTGCCCGGGCGGTATGGCGCCGTCGCCGGGCACCCGGCCGTACCCCTCGTCGTCCTCCTCGAACAGGCCGGGGGCGAGGTCGTAGCAGCGGCCGTGCCCCTGGCACCGGCCAGGGTCGATCTGCACCTTCATGGTGTCGCTCCCGTGCTTTCCGATTCTGGTCGTTGATTGGGTCCGGCCGGGGCGATAGCGGCGACGAGACGGGTGAGCAGGGCGCTCCACTCCTCGTCGCCGACCCCGTGCAGGTCCGGCGTGACGATCACGCTGCCCATCGCGAGCAGGAGGCAGAGATGGGCGAGCGCGCCGGCCGACAGCGCGGGGTCGATCGCGCCGTCGTCCTGGGCGGCCCGCACCAGGCCGGTGAGCCATCCGGCCCGCTCCCCGACGTACTCACGCATGGGCCGGGCGACGTCCTCGTCGCGGCGGGCCGCGACCAGCGCCTCGGCGATCAGCGAACTACGCGCGTCCTGCCGGTGCGGGAGCCTGCGGCCCACGGCGACGAGCAGGTCCGCGACCGGCCGCGCCGGATCGGCGGCGAGCAGCTCGGCGAGCAGGCCCGGCCCGTGGGCGTGCAGCGCGGCGGCGATCAGCTCGGCCTTCGAGCCGAAGTGCGCGTACAGCGCGCCGTTGCTCACCCCGGCCACGGCGGCGATGTCGGCGACGCGTGTGCCGTCGTACCCGCGCCGGGCGAACACCTCGGCGGCCGCGCGCAGCAGGCGCTCGCGCGTCTCGGCCGCGGTGACTCCCGCGATCCGCCCCATAACGGAATTAAAAGACCGTTCATTTGAATCCGTCAAGACCGGGAGGCACCGAACGGCCGACGTTACTGGGAGGGGTGACGGCAATCACCAAACAGAGCAAACTAGCACCATGCGGGATAAAGCGGGCATGGTTCCAGCGAATCACGAGCCGGTCGTCGACGCGCTGCTCGCCTGCGCCGTGCTGGCGTTCACCATCCCGACGTCGGTCAGCGGTTACACCTTCGCCCTGTGGGGCACGGCGCCGTTCTGGATCGAGGTCCTGGCGGGGGCGGTGACGGCGGCGACGATGCTCGTGCGGCGCCGCACGCCGTGGCCCGCCGTCGCCGCCTCCGCCGTCTGCGCCTGCGTCACCGGGCAGACCGTGCCGATGATCCTCGCCGTCTTCTCGATGACAGCCGAGCACCGTCCGCGCCGGTGGCAGTACGTCGCCCTGGCCCTCGTGGTGGTCTACGGCGCCGTCGACTACGTGAACCCGCACACCGACCGTTCCGTCTACCTCAACGTCGTGCGCGCGCTGACCCTCATCTACCTGCCCGCCCTGGTCGGCACCTGGGTGTACGCCTACCGGCGGCTGGTCCAGGACCTGCGGCACGGCGTGCGCGAACGCGAGGAGATCGCCGCGGCGGAGGAACGCCGGAAGATCGCCAGGGAGATGCACGACACCGTCACGCACGCGGTCACCGCGATGGTGCTCAACGCCGGGATGGCGCGCGACGCCACCGAGCCCGGCGAGGTGCGCGAGCTGACGGCCGTCATCGAGGACAAGGGGGTGCAGGCGCTCAGCGAGCTGCGTGAGCTGCTCACCGTGCTCCGCCACGAGGAGGGCGACCTCGCCGGGGGCGTCGACGCCATCGCCCGGCTGGTCGGCGAGGCGAAGGCGAGCGGCCTCCAGGTCGACCTCCGCCTCGACGTCCCCGCGGAGGGGCTGCCGAGGCAGGTCTCGCACGCGTGTTACCGGCTGGTGCAGGAGGGGCTCAGCAACATCCGCAAGCACGCGCCCGGCGCCCGGGTGCTGGTCATCTGCGAGACCGTCGGCGACCAGGTCGCCGTCTCCGTGACCGACACCCCCGGCAGGGCGCGGCCCGGCCGGACCGACGTCCGCGCCGCGCCCTCCCTCGGCGGGGGGTTCGGGCTGGCCGGCATCCGTGAGCGCGTGTGCCTCGCCCACGGCCGGTTCTCCGCCGGGCCGACCCCCGAGGGCGGCTTCACGATCGCCGCTCGGATCCCCCTCAAGTGAGGCGACCACGGCCGGCGAAGGCCGGGCGTACCGCCGTTTTTCGCACGTCCGGCGGGGGTACGCCTTCCTTGCCGGCGTATCGCCGGCGCGCGGGCCGACAGTGCCCGCCCGGCGTGCGGCGTACGGAGGCGGCGCACCGCCCGCACGCCGTCCGGCGCAACGATCGCGTTCGAGGGCAGCCATGAAAGCCGTGGTCTACGAAGGTCCCCGCAAGGTCCGTGTCGCCACCGTGCCGGACGCCCGGCTGGAGCGGCACACCGACGTGCTCGTCCGCGTGACCGCGGCCAACATCTGCGGCTCCGACCTGCACATGTACGAGGGCCGCACCGACTTCGAGCCGGGCCGGATCCTCGGTCACGAGAACCTCGGCGAGGTGGTCGAGGTCGGTGCGGCCGTCGACCGGGTCAGGGTCGGCGACATGGTCTGCATGCCGTTCAACGTCTCGTGCGGCTTCTGCGCCAACTGCGAGAACGGCCTGACGGCCTTCTGCCTGACCACCAACCCCGAGCCGGGCCGGGCCGGCGCCGCCTACGGCTACGCCGACATGGGCCCCTACGAGGGCGGCCAGGCCGAACTGCTGCGCGTGCCGTACGGCGACTTCAACTGCCTGGTGCTGCCCGAGGACGCGCGGGAGAGGCAGGACGACTACGTGATGCTCGCCGACGTCTGGCCCACCGGCTGGCATGCGACCGTGCTCGCCAGAGTGCAGCCGGGCGACACCGTCGTGATCTACGGCGCGGGACCGGTCGGCCTGATGGCCGCCTACTCGGCCCTCCTCAGGAACGCGAGCGGCGTGATGGTGATCGACCACCATCCGGACCGGCTGGCCAAGGCCGAGGAGATCGGCGCGATCGCGATCGACGACTCCGTGTCCTCCCCGGTGGAGCAGGTCCTGGAGCTCACCGAAGGGGCGGGCGCCGACCGGGGCTGCGAGTGCGTGGGCTTCCAGGCCCACGACCCGGAGGGCGACGAGCATCCCAGCATGACCCTCAACAACCTGGTCAAATCGGTAAAGTTTACCGGCTGCATCGCGGTCGTGGGCCTGTTCGTCCCGACCGACCCCTGCGGCGGCGACTCCCTCTACCGGCGGGGAGCGGTGGCGATCGACTACGGGACCTTCTGGTCGAAGGGGCAGACGATGAGCACCGGCCAGTGCAACGTGAAGAACTACAACCGCCAGTTGTGCGCCCTCATCCACGAGGTCGGCGCCCGGCCGTCCTGGATCGTCTCCCACGACCTGGACATCGACGACGCGCCCGAGGCGTACGCGCGCTTCGACGCGCGGGACCGGGGCTGGACCAAGGTGGTCCTGCACCCCGGCAAGCCCGGCTGACGACGGCGCCGGCGGTCGCGGGTCGCGTTCCCGGGCCGCCGTTCGCGGGTCAGTGCGAGTCGCGCGGCACCGGGTGACCGCTGGAGCCGGTGAGAAAGCCCAGATCGGCGCCGGTGTTCGCCTGGCCGACCGTCTCGACGTACAGGCGCTCCCAGCCGCGGCTCGGGGCGGCGAAGGCCCGCGTCATCGCCGGGGACGGCTCGCGGGTGGCCCACTCCTCCGCCGGGACCTCGACGTCGAGCCTGCGGGCGTCGACGTCGAGGACGATCATGTCGCCGTCGCGGACGAGGCCGAGCGGGCCGCCCGCGGCCGCCTCGGGCGCGACGTGCAGCACGACCGTGCCGTAGGCGGTGCCGCTCATCCGCCCGTCGCACACGCGGACCATGTCGCGTACGCCCTGGGCGAGCAGCTTGGCGGGCAGCGGCATGTTGGCGACCTCCGGCATGCCGGGGTAGCCCCGGGGCCCGCACCCCCGCAGGACGAGCACCGAGTCGGGCGTGACGTCGAGGTCCGGATCGTCGATCCTCGCGTGGAAGTCCTCGACGGAGTCGAACACGACGGCCGGCCCGCGATGCCGCAGCAGGTGCGGCGAGGCCGCGGCCGGCTTGATCACCGCGCCGCCGGGGGCGAGGTCGCCGTACAGCACGGCGATTCCGGCGTTCTCCAGCAGGGGCGTCTCGCGGGGCCGGATGACCTCGGGGTCGTGGATGCGCGCGGCGCCGAGCCAGTCGACCAGCGGGCGGCCGGTGACGGTGATCGCCTCCGGGTCGAGCAGGTCGCGGACCTCGCGCAGGACGGCGTGCAGGCCTCCGGCGCGGTGCAGGTCGTCCATCAGGAACCGCCCGGCGGGCAGCAGGTCCACCAGCAGCGGCACACCCGACCCCGTACGGTCGAAGTCGTCCTGGGTGAGCTCCACCCCGAGGCGCCCGGCGATGGCGAGCAGGTGGACGACGGCGTTCGTGGACCCGCCGAGCGCGGCGAGCGCGACGACGGCGTTGAGGAAGGACCCGCGGGTCAGCACCGTGCTGGGGCGGCGGTCCTCGGCGACCATCTCGACGGCGAGCGAGCCGCTGGCGTGGGCGGCCTCCAGGAGCCTGCTGTCGGCGGCCGGCGTGCCGGCGACGCCAGGGAGGGTCATGCCGAGCACCTCGGCGAGCAGCCCCATCGTGGAGGCCGTGCCCATCGTGTTGCAGTGACCCCTGCTGCGGATCATCGACGACTCCGACCGCATGAACTCGGCCTCGGTCAGCGTCCCGGCCCGGACCTCCTCGCTGAGCTTCCACACGTCCGTGCCGCAGCCGAGCGGGACGCCGCGGAAGTGGCCGGTGAGCATGGGCCCGCCCGGCACGACGATCGCGGGCAGGTCCACCGACGCCGCGGCCATCAGCAGCGCGGGGATCGTCTTGTCGCACCCGCCGAGCAGCACGACCCCGTCGACCGGGTTGGCCCGCAGCAGCTCCTCCGCGGCCATCGCGGCCATGTTGCGCCACAGCATGGCCGTGGGGCGTACCTGCGTCTCCCCCAGCGACACCACCGGCAGGTTCAGCGGGACGCCGCCCGCCTCCCACACGCCGCGCTTGACGTGCTCGGCGACCTCGTCGAGGTGCGCGTTGCAGGGGGTGAGGTCCGACGCCGTGTTGGCGATCGCGATGTGCGGGCGCCCGTCGAAGGCATGGGCCGGCAGCCCGCGCCGCATCCACGCGCGATGGATGTAGGAGTTGCGGCCGGCTCCGCCGTACCACTCGGCGCTTCGCGTCCCCATGCGGCACCCAGGTTCCTCGGGAGGTCAAAGACAGATGTCAGAGACAGAGGTCAACGACTCTGCGAGGCTAACCCACGCCTCACTTGTCCCGAAAGAGTCAAGTGATCCACTTTTCTCCCAGTCGCAATCGTGGCGCCAAACGACCTAATATCCGGAAATATGACCAGGCGGTTCACCGCGACCCAGGCCGGCCGGGACGTGTACGCACTCGGCGAGGGTCCCGTGTGGGATCCCGCCCGGGAGCGCCTGCTGTGGGTGGACATCGACGCGGGCGCCGTACACGAGGGACGGCTCGACCCGGCGAGCGGCGCGATCGAGGCCGCCACGCTGCACACCTTCGGCGGCACCGTGGGCGCGGTCGCCGTCTCCGCCGAGGGCGACCTCGTCGTCGCCGAACAGGCGGTCCTCACCAGGGTCGGCGTCACCGGACGGCGCGCCGAACTCGCCCGGGTGATCCCCCCGGGCGTACGGAGCAGGCTGAACGACGGCGCCGTCGACCCGGCCGGGCGCTTCCTGATCGGCAGCATGGCCCTCGACGACCGGAAGGGCCGGGAGGTGCTGGCCCGGCTCGACGGCACGGCCCTCGTCCACCTCGACGAGGACCTGACCCTGTCGAACGGGCTCGCCTGGAGCCCCTCCGGCGACCGCCTCTACAACGTCGACAGCGTGCCCGGGGTGGTGTGGGCGCGCGACTACGACCCGGCCACCGGCCGGACCGGCCCGCGGCGGGAGCTGTTCACGCTGGACGACGGGCCGCCCGGCACCCTGCCCGACGGGATGTGCGCCGACGCCGAGGGCAACCTCTGGATCGCCGTCTTCGGCGGCGGGCGGGTCGAGTGCCGCGATCCGGCGGGCCGCCTGCTCGCCGTGGTCGAGGTCGGCGCCCCGAAGCCCACCTGCCCGGCCTTCGCCGGTCCGGATCTCGACGTCCTCGTGATCACCACGGCGACCGAGAACATGTCCCCCCGGGAGCTGGCCGAGCACCCCGGTTCGGGGCACCTGTTCACCTCCAGGGTCGGCGTACGCGGCCTTCCGGCACCCTACTGGGCGCCGCCGGTCACCCCTTCCGTATCGTGAGGCTCCACCCGTGAGCAGATCGTGAGCGGGCGGCGGACACCGATCCGCGGCACGGAGAACCACAGCACGGAGAACCACTTGCACCACCACTCCCCCGCCGGCGCAGCCGCATCCGTCCTCCCGCCCGGCCGTACCGTCCGGCCGCACCGGTAGGGGGCGGGCGCATGCGGGCACTGGTCATCACGGGACCCGGCGCGGCCGAGGTCATCGACGTCGAACCGCCGGTCGCCGCGCCCGGGCAGGTGGTCGTCGACGTCGAGCGGGCCGGTGTCTGCGGCACCGACCTGGAACTGTTCAGCGGCGCGATGAGCTATCTCCACTCCGGCCAGGCGTGGTATCCGCTGCGCCCGGGGCACGAGTGGTGCGGGGTCGTCACGGCGCTCGGGGAGGGCGTCGACCCCGGCTGGCTGGGCCGCCGCGTCACCGGCGACACGATGCTCGGCTGCGGCCGCTGCCGCTTCTGCCTGGCCGGCCTGCGCCATGTCTGCCCGGACCGGGCCGAGATCGGGATCCGCATGGGCTTCCCCGGAGCGCTGGCCGAGCGGCTCGCCGTACCGGCGTCGGCCCTGCACGCGCTGCCGGAGACGATCGACGCGACGCTCGGCGCGCTCGTCGAGCCGGGCGCCAACTCCCTGCGCGCCGTACGGGCGGCCGCCGCGGGGCCCGGCGACCGGCTGCTGGTGCTGGGCACCGGCACCATCGGGCTGCTCGTCGCGCTGCTCGCGCGGGCGCGGGGGGCCGAGGTGCACCTGCTGGGCCGCGACGAGCCCGCGCTGCGGCTGCCCCGCGACCTCGGTTTCGACGACGTGTGGACCCGCCCGTCACTCCCGTCGCACCCGTGGGACGCGGTGGTCGACGCGTCCAACGCGGCGGACCTCCCGGCGCTCGCGCTCGACCTGGTCAGGCCCGCGGGCCGGGTAGTGTATATCGGAATCGCGGCCTCCCCCAGCCGCGTCGACACCCGCGACCTCGTGTTCAAGGACGTCACCGCCGTCGGCGTGCTCAGTGGCTCGGGCGGCCTGGCCGGAACCATCGAGGCGTACGCGGACGGATCGGTCGACGCCCATCCACTCGTGGCGGCCACCGTCGGTCTCGGCGACGCCGCCGAGGTGCTGGCGGGACGACGCCCGGCGGGCGCCGGGCCGGGCCCCAAGATCCACATCGATCCGCGGCGATAGCGGAGGCGCTCGCCCGCCTCTGAGGGAAAGCGATGAGATCATGAGCCTTACCGATGCCGGAGCGCGCCGGCTGACCCAGCCGGACCCCGCCGCCCTCGCGGCGGTGGAGGCGGCCGTCCCGGGGATCACCCGTGCGCGGGCGAGCGACCGGCTCGGCATGGCGCACGACGCCTCGCACTACCTCCTGACCCCGCAGGCGGTGCTGGTGCCCGAGAACGCCGAGCAGGTCGCGGCGCTGCTGCGGACCGGCCTGCCGCTGACCTTCCGGTCCGGCGGCACCAGCCTGAGCGGGCAGGGCGTGAGCGAGCACCTGCTCGTCGACACCCGCAGGCACTTCCGGGACATCGAGGTGCTGGACGACGGCGCCCGTGTCCGGGTGCAGCCCGGCGCCGTGCTGCGGCAGGTCAACGCCAGGCTCGCGGCGTACGGCCGCCGGCTCGGGCCCGACCCGGCCAGCGAGGCGGCGTGCACGATCGGCGGGGTCGTCGCCAACAACTCCAGCGGGATGACCTGCGGCACCCACGCCAACACCTACCGGACGCTGGAGTCGATGGTCCTCGTGCTGCCGGGCGGGACCGTCGTCGACACCGGCGCCCCCGACGCCGACGCGCGGCTGCGCGCCCTGGAGCCCGCGCTGGCCGAGGGCCTGGAACGGCTGCGCGACCGCGTCCGCGGCAACCCCGAGTCGGTGCGGCGGCTCAAGGCGCAGTTCGCCCTCAAGAACACCATGGGCTACGGCCTCAACAGCTTCCTCGACCACGACTCCCCGGCCCAGATCCTCGCCCGCCTCGTCGTGGGCAGCGAGGGCACGCTCGCGTTCGTCGCCCGGGCCGTCCTGCGTACGGTGCCGGCGCACCGGCTCGCCACGACCGGCCTGGTCGTCTTCCCGACCCTGCGGGCGGCGATGGCGGCGGTACCGGAGATCGTCGCCGCGGGTCCCGCCGCCGTCGAACTGCTCGACGCCGAGTCGCTGCGGGTCGCGCGGACCGACCCGGGCGCCGACGGCGTCCTGCGCGCGCTGGAGGTGCGCGACCACGCGGCGCTGCTGGTCGAGTGGCAGGAGTCCGCGCCCGAGGTGCTCGCCGCCCGCGAGCGGGACGCCGCTGAGGTCTTCGCCCGCCTCAACCTCGCCGCCCCGGCCCGGCTGAGCGGGGACGCCGCCGTCCGGGCGGCCCTGTGGCGCATCCGCAAGGGCCTGTACGCCGCGGTCGCCGGGGCCCGGCCCAGCGGCACGACGGCGCTGCTGGAGGACGTGGCCGTCCCGGTGCCCGCCCTCGCCGACCTCTGCGACGACCTCGCCGGGCTGTTCGCCCGGCACCGCTACGAGCGCAGCGTGATCTTCGGCCACGCCAAGGACGGCAACCTCCACTTCATGCTGAACGAGCGCTTCGGCGACGATCCGGAGCGGTACGCCGGCTTCACCGAGGAGATGGTCGACGCCGTGCTCGGCCGCGGCGGCACGCTCAAGGCGGAGCACGGCACCGGGCGGGTCATGGCCCCCTTCGTCCGCCGCCAGTACGGCGACGAGCTGTACGAGATCATGCGGGAGGTCAAGCGGTTGTGCGACCCCGGCGGCACGCTCAACCCCGGCGTCGTGCTCACCGACGACCCGCGGGCGCACCTGCGCGACCTCAAGCCCGTCGTCACCGTCGAGCCCGAGGTGGACCGCTGCGTGGAGTGCGGCTACTGCGAGCCGGTGTGTCCCAGCCGCGACCTCACCACGACCCCGCGTCAGCGGATCGTGCTGCGCCGCGAGATCGCCGCGGCCCGGGCGGCGGGCGACGAGGCGCTCGCAAGGCGACTGGAGCGGGAGTACGACTACGACGCCGTCGACACCTGTGCCGTGGACGGCATGTGCGCCACCGCCTGCCCCGTACTGATCAACACGGGCGATCTCACCAAGCGGCTGCGCGCCGAGCGCCACGGACGCGCGGCGCGGGCGGGCTGGACGTCCGCCGCCCGGCACTGGGGAGCGGTGACCCGGGCCATGGACCTCGCCATGGACGCCGCCGCGGCGGCCCCG
Source organism: Microbispora triticiradicis (assembly GCF_005864065.1). Lineage (NCBI taxonomy): Bacteria > Bacillati > Actinomycetota > Actinomycetes > Streptosporangiales > Streptosporangiaceae > Microbispora > Microbispora triticiradicis. The sequence goes on from NZ_VANP01000004.1 coordinate 581,999, forward strand.
GCCGGGCTCGCCGAGCGGGCGAGCCGGGCGGCCCGCGCGGCCGGCGACCCCGACTCGGTCCCCCAGTGGAGCCGCGACCTGCCGCGCGGCGGCGTCCCCCGGCGGGCCGCACCAGCGGATCGGGCCGACGCGGTGTACGTGCCGTCGTGCCTGAACACGATGTTCGCCCCCGCCGACGGGGGGCCGGGGGTCATGGCCGCGGTCTTACGGCTCGCCGCACGGGCCGGTCTGCGGCTGCGCGTGCCCGAGGGCGTCCAGAGCCTGTGCTGCGGCACGCCGTGGTCGTCGAAGGGGTTCACGGAGGGCTACGAGGTGATGCGCGAGCGGGTGCGGGAGTCCCTGCTGACCGCCGCCGAGGGCGGCCGTCTCCCGGTGATCAGCGACGCCGCCTCCTGCACCGAGGGGTTCGAACGCCTGGTCGCCGCGGCCGGCGACGGGCGGGCCGCCGCGGCGGCTCCCGCCGTCCGGGTGGTCGACGCCGTGACCTTCGTGGCCGAGCACGTGCTGCCCCGGCTGCCGGAGCCGCCGGAGGGCCGCAAGCGGGCGTCGCTGGCCCTGCATCCGACCTGTTCCTCCACCCGCCTCGGCCTGGACGCCGCCGTGGCGAAGATCGCCGCGGCCGTCGCGGAGCGGGTCGTCGTGCCCGAGGGATGGCAGTGCTGCGCCTTCGCCGGCGACCGCGGCCTGCTGCACCCGGAACTGACCGCCTCCGCCACCCGGGACGAGGCCGCCTCGGTGGCCGAAGGCGGCTTCGACGCCCACGCGTCGGTCAACCGCACGTGCGAGATCGGGCTGACCCGCGCCACCGGGAAGACCTATCACCACCTGCTCGAACTGCTCGACCAGGTCACGCGCTGACCCTCGCGTAAGTCAGTTCCCGGCGTCGCCGGCCCGCCGCCGGTCCAGCAGCCCGGACAGCCGTTTCGGCGCGATCATCCGGTAGCTGTCCTCAAGGAGTTCGGCGATCTCCGCCCAGTCCTGGGCCGCGTCGAGGCGCGCGCCCACCCAGCCCTTCGCGCCGACGTACGGAGGGACGAAGAAGCGCTCCGGGTCCGACGCCACGAGGGCCTGCTGCACCCCCGGACCGGCCTTGAACGTGAGGGACCGCCCGTCCTCGCTGGTCATGGCGAAGAGCTTGTCGCCGATGCGGAACGAGGGCGCGGTGTGGCCGCCGAACGGCTTCTCCACCGCCTCGGGCAGGGACAGGCAGATCTCCCGGACCCGCGCCACCGCGTTCTCGTCGCCCACCACGCCGTCCCTCTCTCCCGCTCCGCGCCGGGCCGCCTCCGGCAGGCGCCCGTACCGCCCCAGTATGGCCGTGCCGGAGCGTCACGGTGTGCGGCGGTTCGTCGTACTGTCCGGTGGACGGAGCACGCCCTGACCCGAGGATTCCGCATGCCGAAGCTCAACCGCCCGCCGCTGCCGGTCATCGCCGAGCACGACACCCCCATGCCGATGCGCGACGGCACCGTCCTGCGCGGCTCCGTCCACCGCCCGGCGGACGGCGGCCCGTTCCCGACGCTGCTCGTGCGCACGCCGTACGGCGAGGACTCGTTCCGTACGGCGCCGGTGCTGCCCGCGCTGCGGGCCGGGTTCGCGGTCGTGCTGCAGCACTGCCGGGGGCGCGGCACCAGCGACGGCGAGTTCCGGCCGTGGCTGGACGAGGGCGCCGACGGCCACGACACGATCGGCTGGATCACCTCGCGGCCCTGGTCGAACGGCGAGGTCGTCATGAGCGGCATGTCCTATCTCGCCGGGTGCGCGTTGCAGGCGGCGGCCACCCGTCCGCCGGGGCTCAAGGCGGTGGTCGCGGCGATGACGCCGCACGACTTCCACGACGGCCTGAAGTATCACGGCGGGGCCTTCGCGCTGGGGTCGGCCCTGAACTGGGGTGCGTTCCAGGCGATGCTCGGTCTGCTGCACGCTGCGGAGGCCGGGGAGGAAGTCGGCCCGGCTCTCGGCGAGGTGCTGCGGGTCCTGGACGACCAGGAGACCGCCGTACGCACCCTGCCGGTCGGAGGCGTCCCGGGCATTCCGTGGTGGGGCGACTGGACCTCGCACGTGGCGCGCGACGCGTACTGGGAAGGCCTGGCCGAGACGCTGCGGCACGACCGCGTCGAGGTGCCGGTGATGCACGTGGCGGGCTGGTTCGACCTGTTCCTCGCGGGGACGCTGGAGAACCATCGCCGCCTCGGCGGCCCGCTGGTCATCGGGCCGTGGTCCCACCTCGCGCCGGGTGCCACCGGCACCGGGCGGCTGTTCTTCGGTGCGGCCGCCTCGGCGCAGGCGATCGGCCTGGAAGAGCGGCAGATGGCCTTTCTCGCGGGTGAGGACACCGGCCCCGCGGTACGGATCTTCGTGATGGGCGACGACGTCTGGCGGGACGAGGAGGCCTGGCCGCTGGAGCGGGCCGTCGGCATCCCCTACTACCTCCACGCGGACGGCCTGCTCTCCCCCGAGCCGCCCTCGGCGGCGGAGCCGGCCGTCTTCGTGTTCGACCCACGCGACCCCGTCCCGACCGTGGGCGGCCCGACCCTGCTGGCCGATCCCACCAACGTCGGTCCCCAGGACCAGCGGGACGTGGAACGACGGCCCGACGTGCTCTGTTACTCCTCGGAGGTGCTCACCTCCGAGGTCGAGGTGACCGGCCCGGTGTCGGTGACCCTCCACGCGGAGACCTCGGCCGCCTCGACCGACTGGACGGCCAAGCTCGTCGACGTCCACCCCGACGGCCGGGCGATAAGCGTGATCGACGGCATCGTCCGGGTTCTCGTGCCGTCCGGGACGTTCGTCGTCGATCTGGTCGCCACCAGCCAGGTCTTCAAGGCGGGCCACCGCATCCGGGTGGAGATATCCAGCTCCAACTTCCCCCGCTTCGACCGCAACCCCGGCACCGGCCGCACCGACTCCGGCGAGGCGGACCTGGTCGTCCAGCACCAGAAGGTCTACCCGGACTCCTACATCACCCTGCCGATCGTCCCCCGCCGAGCGATTGGTTGACCTGGCCTCGCGGACCTCGCGACCCGGATCCGCACGTCCAGCCGGTCGAGGTCATGACACTTCAGCTGTTCTTGATCATGCGATCGCCGCCGAGGGCAAGCAGAAGAAACATGTCGAACTGGTGCAGGTTGGCCTTGTCCATTCGCTTGATGGCGTCAATGCCTGAACGCGCCGTATTGATGTGTGCAAGCGTGCTCAGGCGAGTGGCGGCGAAGGCCGGGTCGTAGTCTGCGCCATGCCGCGCCTCCTGAAGCTCGCCGAAGGCGTCGGACAACACTTCGAGATCAGTAGGGACCGCTTGGTTGCCGGGATCGACCATAAGAAGCCGAACGGGGTTGGGAGTCGTGCGACCGGCACCGATGTCCTGCACCCAACGAGCGGTTTTCTTGAAATTGCCGTGCGCGTACCAGCGGCCGATCGCCTGCTTGTGCTCACTCGGTCCTTTCCTTCCGGCGCGCTTCGCGCCGTGCTGGACGAGTTCGTGGAAAAGGGCATAGTAGGCGGTAGAAGTCGCACGACGGAGGTATGCGGCCCGAGGGTGACGCGGCTCCGCCTTGAAACCTGCGAGCGTTTCAGCGAGATGAAGGTAGTCGTCGGCCTTGAAGGCTCGTCTCACGACCAGTCCCGCTGATCCTGGAGCAATTCCCGGTCGATGGCGGGAGTAGCGTCGTCGTCCAGGTACTCGTCGATGTCTTCGCGGGACTCGAACTCCTCTTCCGTGAAGAGGGAGACGTACACGTGCTCATCGAGCCCGTGCTCGACGGCCAGCCTGTTCACCCGGCGACGCAACGCGTGGGTGAAGTCAGCCGACCAGCCGCCCTCGTCGGGCGCGTCCAGCACAATCGTGGCCTTGAGCGCGGACTCACCATCAGAGTCCACGTAGGGTTCGACAAGGGCGTCTATGACGGCGGGAGCGTCCGGAACGGTGACGTTCCGGATCGCTTCGGCCAGTCCCTCCAAAGCCGCATCTCGCCGGCTCACGCTCATGATGGCCATCCTCGCACCTCCCCGCGCAGATCGAAGGTCACGACGACGCCGTCAGCGTGGCAGCGGCGACCGCGCCCTGACCAAGCGTAGCCGTCAGTCACGAACAGTGATCAGCGTAGCCCTTCACCCCGGACCGTGACTCCTGGATTACGGAAGCCGGTCCCGGAGTTCGGTTGTCGAGGCGATGAAACGCCGACCCCGACGCCGGCTATCGGATGTAGTCGGGTGGGACGTGGTCGACAAGCCAGACGCCGTTGGCGCTCAGCCGGAACCGATGCCCGGCCGCGTGCATGGCGGCAGCGTCCACCACGAGGACGACCGGCTTGCCCCGGCGGGCGCCGACGCGGGTGGCGGTCTCCCGGTCCCGCGACAGGTGGACGTGGTGACGTTCCATCGGCCGCAGACCCTCCTCGCGGATCGCCTCCACGTTCCGGGCGACCGTGCCGTGATAGAGGATCGCGGGCGGCTCGGCCACCGGCAGGTCGAGATCGACGGACACCGAGTGCCCCTGACTGGCGCGGATCCGATCGCCGTCGATCACGTATCGCCGCTTGTCGTTGTCGGCGACCACCTGCTCCAGTTCGGCACGCGAGATCGGGAACCCGTGCGCGGCCGCCGCCGTCAGCAGCGTGTCGACGGCGACCCAGCCGTGCGCGTCCAGTTCGATGCCGATGCGCTCGGGTTCGTGGCGCAGATGCTTGGCCAGGTACTTCGAGACCCGCACCAGCCTGCGTTGGTCCATCGGCGTCTCCCGGTGTCCTCGATGAGCCCGCTGAACGCCGCGGGGACTGGTCGGCCGGGTGAGGAGGGCTCGGAGGCTGGATGTGCCAGCAGGCCCGTCACGGGCCCACCTGGAATCGAACCAGGAGAGAAGGAAGCCCCCGAATGGCCTCACCCGGGCCGGAGCGCGAGGAAAGCGGGCGGACTAGACAGGCGCCCTTGCGGGCAAACCGGTTCCCAAAGAGGTAGAAGGAAGCCCTCCCATGGCCTCGCGATCTTCACGATATCAGGCGGGGATCAGCTCGTGCAGGGTCGCGGGCGTGTAGACGCGCGCTCCCTCCGGGAGGCCGGGGGGTGTCTCAAGCCCGATGTACGTGACGTGACCGCCCGCCGAGGCCTTGCTTCGCAGCAGGTCGGCCAGGTAGCCGACCCGGAGGTGGTCCCGCTCCACGATCGAGCGTACGAGCAGCGACGTGGTGACCCGGTTGCCCTCCACCTGGTTGAACGCCGGATGGCCGGACAGGTAGAGATGCAGCCACTTCACCCGCCAGGCGCCGTCGTCCCCGCGCAGGAAGACCAGCGGAAGCGCGATGCGGCCGGACCCGCGCAGGTCGGACTTCATCCGGACGGTACGCGGCTCGAACGGCCTGCCCTCCTGCACGGCGTCTCTGGTCATGTAGCCGAAGAACGCCTCGGCGGCCTCGTCGAACCGCTCCCCGGCGTAGACGTGGACCTGGGGAATGACGATCGGCTGAGTCGCGTGCGGAAGTCGTATGTCGATGAACTCCGAGGCGCCCTCGGCGGCGTCGGTGAGGTCACCCGAGTAGGTCGCGAAGTCGTTGCCGTAGGACGTCCAGGAGATGTGCGTCGGGTTGTCATACGTGGCATCGAGCATGAGCGCGGACAGGTCGTAGTCGGTGCTCCGCGCGGCCTGGCGCCAGTACACGAAGAACCGGAGCAGCTCACCGTCCACGGGTGACAGGGAGCCGCGGGGCAGCACCCCGAGCCCGGGCGCGGCGCTCTTGCCCGACAGGGGCAGCGCCACGTCGAGCACGGCGGGGTCGACGATGAGCTCGCCGGGGTCGGGCAGGCGGCGGGTGATCTCCTCGTCGAGGATGGCGAGGGTCCGGGTGAGTGCCTCCTCGTCCAGCGGAGAGCGGGTGTCGGGGATCGCCCACGCCTTACCGTGCCGGTTCGTGAAGACCCGGTCCACGGGGGCGAGCCGGTTCTGCAGGTGCTCGCGCAGGGAGAGCAGCACGCGGCCGGAGGCGTGCGCGGCGGCTCGCTCCGCCGCCTCCAGCACGGCCGAGCCGCCGCCCGTACGCAGCAGATGGTCGAGGCGGCGCAGCAGCGCGCCGGGCGTGTGCTCCAGCAGTGCGACGGCATCGCCGGTACGGCCCCCGGCCAGCGCGGCCTCGACCCGGCCGCCGAAACTGACCGCCTCGCGCACACCCCTGGCCACGTCGAAGACCTCGGCCGCGCTGGGGAACTGAGGGTACTCGTGCGGGTGCAGGCGCTCGCCCAGCCGCTTCCACTGCTCCCGGTGCCGGAGCACGTCCCCGTGCTTGGCGGCCGGGACGGCGTCGAGAGCGGCCAGCAGGATCCGGCGCTCGGCCCGGCGGAAGGAGCGCAGGCGGGTGGGGGTGGACAGGGTGACGTCACCCTCGGAGCAGAGCGCGGCCACCCTGAGCACGTCCGTCACGGTGTCGACGAGCAGCGGCTGCCCGGCGGCCAGCCGCACTTCGTTGACGACGGCCCGGTTCTCGCGTACGGGGACGTGCTCGGGCCGGTCGCCGGCGCAGAAGGCGGCGAGGGCGCGCAGAGCCGTGAGGTCCTCGGCGGCGAGCGGGACCTCGGAGCCGGCGAGCGAGAAGTAGAGCTCCCGCGCCTCGTCCCGGAGGCTCCCGCCCAGCTCCAGCACGGTCACCCGGTCCTTGGCCAGGGGGATCAGCTCGTCGTGCGCCGCCAGCAGATCGGCGTAGGTGTGCTGGTAGCGGCCGTACCGCGGCAGATCGAGCAGGTTGAGGGTGCCCGGCTGGAGCCGGGCGGCGGCGACCGGGTCGAGCATGGCCTCGCGCAGCAGCCCCGCCCAGAACTCCAGGGTGTCCGGGACGTTCCTCGGGAAGTCGACGAAGTAGGCGTTGTGTACGACGTGGTCGCCCACGAGGCGGCGGACCGCGGCCAGGACCCGCACGCCGAGGTCGATCACCTGCTCGCCGGGCAGCCGGGCCAGGCGGTCGAGCAGCGCCGGCGAACACGTGAAGCCGACGCTGAGCAGCGCCGCGTCAAGCTGCCGGGCCGCCACCTCACCCCAACCGGGCGTGCCGTCCCCCTCCACGTCGACGGGAACGCGCAGGCGCCGGGAAATGACGAGATCTTCCACGCAGGCACGATATATGGCCACTACAGGCGCATCGCCACCCCAATACCGGGCCACGTCGACGGTGACGGGCCATGTTCCGGAAGGCGTCGGCCGCCGGCGGCATCTCGACGAGGCGTTCCTCGGAGCGTGCGCGGGTATCGACTCGGGCACAAGGCGCCCGGCACGGGCGAAGATCACCGTAGGGTGCCGGTCATGGACTGGGTCGAGCGAGTCGCCGGCATCAAGCCCTGGAAGCGGCACGGCGAGCGGGCGCCGCACAAACCGCTCCTGCTGCTCTACGCCCTCGGGCGGCTGCGCGAGGGCCAGGCCGACGGCTCCACCCCGACCTGCTGCGCGCCCTGACCGACGACTCCGGCCTCGTCGTACGGCTCGCGCGGCACCTGCTGGACGCCAACTTCGAGCCGTCCCTGCATCCGGACATCTGCCGCCTCGTGGGCCTCGAACTCAGTGACCAGGTCTCCGGCGCCGGGCAGGCCGCACCATCCGTCGCCCGCCGGGACCCGGCGTTCCGCGAGAGCGTGCTCGTGGCGTACGAGTACCGCTGCGCCTTCTGCGAGTACGAAGGGTGGCTGGACGGCACGGCGGTCGGCCTGGACGCCGCGCACGTCCGCTGGTGGGCCCTTGCGGGAACCCCAGCGCGGGCTCGACCCCGTCGACGGTGGCCACATCGACTGGCACACCCGGCAGGTGTTCCGCGCCCCCGCCCGGCACTGACCCGTTCCGCCGGGTCAGCGTGGCGTCCAGGTCGGCGCGGGCGCCGGGCGGAAGAGGAAGACCTGGTCGCGCCGTCCCGTGCAGGTCTTCTGAGCGATCTCCGCCCCCGCCCGCATGTCGGACTCGCCGTACAGCGCGCCGACGCACAGGCCGCTGTGCAGGGGTTGGACGACGAATCCCGATCCGGCGGGCTTCAGCAGGAACTGCTGGTGAGGCGCTCCCATGCACTCCGCGGGCGCGATCAGCGCACCGGAGGCCTTCAGCGCCTCGTCCACGGTGAGGCAGCCGGGGCCCTCCACAGGATGATGCCACTCGATCTGCCATGCGCCGTCACCGACCGCACGCAGAAAGGTGTCCGGGACCAGGCCCGCGCAGGGACGCTGCACGGCCAGCGGACGATCCGTCCTTCCGCTGCGCTCGCGCCCCTCCCCGATGCACAGGCCGCCCCCCGCGACGTGCGCGGGAACCATGTGATACCACCCGTCGGACGGCAAGCGGTCGCTCGCCGCGGTCGCGCCGACGCGTGAAGGCGAGGGCCCCGGGGTCGCGCCACCGGGCTGGGGACCGTAGAGCGACGGGAGGACCGAGACCACCGCGAGGAGCAGGAGAAGGACACCCGCTCCCACGCCCACCAGGGCCGGCCACTGCGCCCCTCGTGACGCCGGGCGCAGGGGTCGCCTGTCCGGTGCGCTCTGGTCTGATGCGTTTTGGATAAGGGCGTTACGGTCCGGTGCGTCTCGGTCCGGGCCGTCGCCGTCCGGTGTGTTCTGGTCTCCGGGTCCGGCCGGAGCGAGGGACTCCGGCCGCGCCGGGCTCCCAGGGACCCGGCCGGCGGGACCGCCGGGCGTGCCGGACGAGAGCGGCATCTCGGCGGCCAGGCGTTTCCTCGCGGCCACCCAGCGAGCCGACTCCGTCTCGTCGAGCCCGCACGCCCGTACGAACGCGGCCACGAACTCCTCCCTCGGGAGGGTCGCCCGCCCCAGCGCGCCGGCGATGGTGCTGGCGGGGAGCGTGTCGCCGTTCGCCCTCGCGGCGGCGGTGAGCTGCCGGAACGTCCGGCCGGACCACTGGCGCACACTGCCCAGTGCGGCGACGAACTCGGCGGTCGTGGTGAGCCCATCGGGCTGCGGAGGCGCGCCGAACGGACCTGACACGACGATCCTCCCAAGCCCGACCCAGCGACGATCCCGGCGAAACACTAACAAAAAGCAGTGATGCGAGGCAGCTCGTCGAGTCAACCGTTCTCCGTGCCGCGCTCCCGCTCACGAACTTCCGGAGGGAATCTTCGGGTGCACGTCCAGCAGGGCCTGGTCCGCGGCGGCGCGGCCGGAGATCCAGCCCTCGCGGTTGCTGACCGAGCCCGTCCTGACCATGCTGAGCTCGGGGAACATCTTCTCCATCGCCGCGTCGACGGCCTGGTCCCTGGCCGCCAGCACCGGCAGCAGGTCTCTACTGGTCTCCGCCGCCGCCTGCCGGACCGCCTCCCCCGCCGCCTCGTGCAGCCGTTCGCCGATCCGACAGGCGTAGGCGGCGAGGAACGACTGCCGGAACGACCGCGTGCGGGACCGGCCGGCGCCGTCCCGGCGGGCTCCGGCCTGCCGCATCGCAGTGGTGGCCTGCACCAGCAGGGAGGTGAACAGCACCTCCACCGCCGCCAGGCCGGCGGGGAACCCCAGCACGGTGGCGAACCCGAGGTGGCGGCTCCAGATCGACCGGCAGTGGTTGGCCGAGGCGATGACGTCGAGCAGCACCGCCTTGGGCTCCTCGTAGGGCGCGTCGATCCCCAGGCGTCGCCCCTGCGGTTCGTCGTCCGGGCGGTTCGCCGCTCCGGTGGCCAGCAGCGCCGCGTCGATGCTGTAACGGGCCATCAGCGACTGGGCGGCGGCGGTGAACGTCTCGGCCTCCGCCTCGAACTCCGTCGACTCGGCCTTGGCCAGCAGCGCCCGCACCCGCGCCAGCATCCGCTCGTCCACCCGGCCGGCCGTCCGGGCAGTACGGCGCGCGGAACCGGGCGGCGGGCACAGCCGTTCCAGCGGCTGCAGCGTGGCCAAAAGGATGATCACCTCCAGCGCCCGGGCGACCATCGCGGTCCGGTCGCCGTCCTCGCGCAGGTACTCCTCGTCTCTCCCCCACCAGACGGTGGCGTCCAGGGCGGTCAGCTGGTCCTGCCAGCGCTCGTCCACGGTCGCCGGGGCGTAGGCCCGCATCTCGGCCGCGACGGCGTCGACGGCCAGGCACGCGTGCCGCGGCCCGAACCGCCGCCCTACGAGCCGGACCACGTCGGCCGGCATCCACCCGTTCCGCCAGGCCCGCGCCAGGTTGCCGCCGAGCATGCCCAGCAACGCGCGGTCGACGACGGGCCGCAGTCCGGGGTCGCCGGCCAGCGTCTCCACGAGCCGCGGGAACTCCGGCCTGCCCGCATTCAGTCGCGCGTCCACCGCGGCCGACAGCAGTCCGGCCACCATCTCCTCCGGCGACGACTCTCCCCGCTCCCGGGGGAAGGCCCGCGCCCCACCGGCCGGCGCCCGCCACCTGCTTCCGCGCGTCTTCTCCCCGGCCCTGCTCCGCTCCCGGTCCGCCCTGCCCATGTGTCCTCCTGCTTCGCCCTCCCCCGCCGGGGGCTCACGGAGTTCACGATTCTGACAGCGTCCCGGCCGCGCCGAGGACGTTGTCCACAGGCCGGCTGCCGGTGGATCGCGCATGTAGGTCGAGCCGCGCCTCCCGGCCGTCACCCGACCGGCGGGCAGCGGCTATCCCCACGTTTGTGGGGTTTCTCACCCCCTTTTCACCTGCGCATACTCGATTCACACCGCATTCCCCCGTCAGACAGAGAGGTGAAGGCATGGCCTTCGATCCGAGGGAAGCTCTGCGTGAAGCCGGCGTCCTCAACAGCCCCCTGGCAGCCGAAGTCGAGGCGGCGTTCGCCACCTTGACCCAGGAGGAAGTGAACCTGCTCATCTCGCTCAAGGACAAGCTCCCCACCGCGCTGCCCGGTGTGCTGGCGCACGCCGGCGCGGGCGGCGAGTGGTCCCGGCCCGAGGTGGAGGCCCACACCGTGCCCGTCGAGTCCAAGTGCCTGTGCGGGGCCTGGTCGGGCTCCGGATCCGGCGCGGCGGACTAGTCCGGACAGGTCGCGGGTGCGGCTCCGGCCGCGCGTCGCCCACAGAGGTCTGGGGCCGCACCTGCGGCTGGGAGCGTAAGGGGAATGATGTCTGGGAAACTCGCCCGGAACCGCTCGTTGATGGAAGTACCGGCGGACCTGACCTACTTCGTGCACGACGATGAGTACCTGGTCGTCAACCCGCAGGTGGGTGGCCGGTGCGTGCTCAACGCGCGCGAGTTCGCCGTCCTGGCGGCCCTGGCCCGTCCCGGGGCGGGCGGGGAGCAGGCCCGCCTCGACGAGACGGAGGCCGGCGGGTCCGACGAGACCGATCGGACGCTCGCCAAGCTGATCCTGAACTACCTCGTCTACTACGACGGGAACCGCCCGGAGCTCACCTTCAGGGAGCCGTCGCTCCACCAGGTGTATTACGCGATCACCGACGGCTGCAACCTCCGCTGCCCGTACTGCTACGCCTCGTCCGAGAAGTGCCTCCCCGGTGAGCTCACCACCGCCGAATCACTCGATCTGGTCTCCCAGGTCGCCGCCTTCGGCGCCAGAAACATGATCTTCACCGGCGGCGAGCCGATGCTCCGCAAGGACCTGTTCCAGATCGTGGAGCACGCCAACGACAGCGGGCTGACGTCGAACATCATCACCAACGCCACGATGATCAGGACGCTCGCCCAGGCCAGACGGTTCGCCGAGCTGTTCGGCATGGTCACGGTGAGCGTCGACGGCGGCACGGCCGAGACCCACGACCGCACCCGCGGCGCCGGCTCCTTCGCCCGGACCTACCGCGCCCTCCAGCTGCTCAACGAGGCCGGCGTGGTGCCGCGGATCAACCACATCGTCACCTCGGACAACGTCGACGAGCTGGAGGACTTCGCGAAGTTCGCCGAAGGGCTCGAGGTGCACAGCATCCGGCTGATGTACCACAACGACCTGGGCCGGGGAGAGAGCGACGAGTACGACTTCGGCTGGGACGACCACATGCGGATCCAGCGGCTCACCTGGACGTCACCGGCCGCCGGCAAGCTGCTGCCGGACGGTCCCCGGCCGATCACGCCGTGCTCGGTGAAGGCCAACTGCGGGATGGGCGGCAACGAGATCTACATCAACTCGCTGGGCGACGTGTATCCGTGCAAGCTGGTCACCGGGCGGTCGCACCACGCGGGCAACGTACGGCGGCAGTCGCTGGCGGAGATCTTCGGCGGACCGCTCCTGCGCGGGATGCGCACCAGCACCGTGCTCGGCGGCGACTACCACGCCGACTGCGCGAAGTGCTACATCAAGGCGTCCTGCGGCGGCGGATGCCGGGCCTCCCACATGTCCGAGTCCAAGGACCTGCGGCGCAACAGCCGTCACCAGTGCCGGATCCTGCGGCACGGCGTCGCCACGCAGTTGTGGCTCGAAGCCGGGGTCGACCGGTCGGAGCTCGCCACCAAGGACCGCGAGATGACGACGCCCCGCCTGGTCGTCAACGGCGACGTCCATCCCGTCTTCGACGACTGGAAGACCTATGTTCCCCCCTCGCCCGGCTCGGTCAGGGTCGGCGAGTTGCTTCCCATCACGCCGGTATAGAGGAGGTCAGTGTGTCACTCCGGATCAGCGAGGCCGTGATCTGGCAGGAGACCGGGGAGGGCGTCTCGCTCTACCACACGGAGACGGGCGACTTCCACAGCCTGAACGACACCGGCTCCCGGATATGGAAGCTGGTTGCGAGCGACGGCGAACGTGAGCCGGTCATGTTCAAGCTGTCCCGCGAGTTCGCCGGCAGCAGCTCCGCGATGAGCAGGCAGATCGTGGCGGACGTGCGGGACTTCATCGGCACGATGATCGAGCAGGGCCTGATCGAGGAGGTCCCGTCCGAGAAGGCCGAGAAGGCCGCCACGTGACCGGCCCGGCCGCGCCCGCCCCGTACGCGACCAGCCCGGACGCGACCAGCCCGGACGCGCCCGGCTCGGTCGCGCCCGGCTCGGTCCCGATCGGCCGGGAGCCGGCTGGAGGAGTGCGCGTCCGGACGGTCACCGTCGTGCCGCGTCCTCCGGCTTCGGGCCGATGAGCAGGGCGGTCGTCCTCGGCGGGGGCTTCGCGGGGGTGCTCGCCGCCGCCGTGCTCGCGCGCCACGCGGACGAGGTCGTGGTGGTGGAGGGCGACCGCTACCCGTCCGGTCCCCGCCCGCGCCGGGGGCTGCCCCAGTCGCACCACAGCCACGTGCTCGTGGCCGGCGGCGCGAGAGCGCTGGAGGCGCTGCTGCCCGGCACGGTCGGCGCCCTCCTCGCGCACGGCGCGCAGCTGCGCGGCCTCCCCGGCGACGCCCTGATCCTCACCGCCGACGGCTGGTTCCGCCGCATGCGCACCGACGCCCACCTGATCTCCTGCACCCGCGGGCTGCTGGACGAGATGGTGCGGCGCCGGGCGCTCGCGAGCGGGGCCGTCACGGTGTGGGAGGACACGCGCGCGCTCGGACTCCTCGGGGACGCGGCCCGGGTCGGCGGGGTGGCGGTCAGCAGGCGGGGCGCCCTGCACGAAACCGTACGCGCGGACCTCGTCGTCGACGCCACGGGACGCAGGTCGGCGTCTCCCCGATGGCTCGCCGAGATCGGCGTCCGGAACGTCGAGGAGACGACCGTCGCCACCGGCCTGGCCTACGCCACCCGGCTCTACCGGGCGCCCGCCGGCCTCGCCGCGGCGATTCCTGCGATCATGCTGCATCCCGGGCCCGGCCCGGGACGGCCGGCCCGGGGGGCGACGTTGTTCCCCGTCGAGGACGGCCGCTGGGTCGTCACGCTGACCGGCACCCGGGGTGGTGAGCCGCCCACCGACGAGCAGGGCTTCGCGGCCTTCGCCCGCGCGCTGCGCGACCCCCTCGTGGCGGACCTCATGGCGGAGGCCACCCCTCTCGGACTCATCCGGCCGTACCGGGACACCGTCAACAGGAGGCGGTTCTTCGAGCGGGCACGGCTGCCCGCCGGGTTCGCGGTGATCGGCGACGCGGCCGTGGCGGTCAACCCCGTCCATTCGCACGGGATGTCGGTCGCCGCGCGCTGCGCGCTCCGGCTCGACGAGGAGCTGACCCGGCACGGCGGGATCGGACCGGCCCTGTTTCCCGGGCTGCAGTCCGCACTGGCGGCGGAGGCGGAGCAGTCCTGGCGCATGGCGGTCGAGGCCGACGGCGAACAGGCCGGCGCAGGCACAGGAGAGCGGGCTGAAGGTACCGGCGCAGGCGCGGCTGAACGGGCCGGTGCGGGAACCGGCCGGGACGGCGCGCCGCGACGCGAGCCGAACGCCTTCGAACGCGAGATCCGCACCCGCCTGGCGCAGGCGAAGCTGAGCAACCCACGGATCGCCGCCGGGCTCTTCGCCGCCCAGACCTTGCTCTCCGACGACACCGCGACGGACAGGCCGGAGATCGCCCGGGCCCTGTCCGGGCGGCCGGAGCCCCTCCTCACCAGCGAGGAGGCGATCGGGCAGTACCCCGGCCTGGCCGCGTGGCTGCGCTCGCGCCTCGCCGCCGCGGCCCCCTGAGACCGCGCGCCCGCCGAAGCCCTTTCCGAAGGCTCCACGCCGCGTGATCCCCCCGCGTCGATGCGTCATGTACGCGGATGCCGGGAATCGGGTGAACGGCCTGCTCACTGGTAGGCGGCGACGGCGGCGAAGTACAGGCCGAGGAAGGTGGCTGCCGCGCCCGCGCCGGTGAGGAGCGCGTTGGCGGTGCCGGCGCTGCTGCGGCGGGCGATCAGTGCGGCGGTGATCGCGATGTTGAGGGCAGAGGACAGGGCCAGCAGCAGGGACAGGATCTGTACCTGGCTCATCGGGTGCTCCCTTGGGCGGTGGGGTGTCCCTGGCGGACGAGGCCAGGGGTTGATGAGCCGAGGCTTGCCGACCAGACGGGTGTCCTGGAGCCGGTTGGTCGCAGATTGGACACACTGCCGCGTAGCGGCCGGTGAACGGCCTACTGTGCGCAACGAGGTCAGGGCGAGTGCGTGGGATGTCCACGGGGTGAATGGACACCCCATGGCGGGCGATGGGCGGACAGGGGGAGCAGTGGAGGCAGCGGACCAGGAACCGGACCTGGCCGTGCTGCTCACCGCACTGGCTCGGTTCCGCCGTCGGATCACGCTGGATGGGCAGCCGTCGGACCGGACGCTGGCGAAAGCTGCCGGGGTGAGCCCGACCACGGTGGGAGCGTGGCTGCGCGGCGCCCGCTTCCCCCAGCAGATCGACCCGCTGATCAGGATTGTGGACGCGGTGCGAGAGCACGCCCGCCGGACGACGCACGCCTGGGCCGGTGAGCCCGCCGGGCTGTGGGACAAGCGGTGCTGGCGCGATGCCCACATCGCCGAGGCCCGCCGGCGCGCCGGAGAGACCAGCCGGGCCGTTCGGGCGGCCGACGCCCGGACGGTGCTGGAGTCGGGACGGCCGGGCACGCCTCTGGACCAGGTGACCGACCCGTTCGTGCTGGAGGTGCACCGGCCGATCACTGTGGACGGCGCGACGGTGGGCGTGCTGCCGTCGTACGTCCGGCGGGTGCACGACGAGCGGCTGGGCCAGGTGGTCGATCGGGTTCTCGGCGGCACGAGTGCGATGGCGGTGCTGGTGGCCGGCTCCTCGGCCGGCAAGACCCGGGCGTGCTGGGAAGCCCTTGGGCCGCTGCGTGCGGCGGGCGGGTGGCGGTTGTGGCACCCCTTCGACCCGACCCGGCGCGAAGCGGCGCTGCAGGAGCTGGACCGGGTGGGCCCACGCACGGTGCTCTGGTTGAACGAGACCCAGGAGTACGTGGGTGAGGGCGGGGAGCGGGTCGCGGCCAAGCTGCGTGCCCTGCTCACCGACCGGGCGCGGGCGCCGGTGCTGGTGCTGGGCACGTTGTGGCGGAAGCACCACGCCGACCTGACCCGAAGTTCGGGGTCACAGGTGGCGCAACTGCTCGACGATGTGGTGATCGAGGTGCCGGAGGAGTTCACCGGGGCCGCCCTGGAGGCGATGCGGCGGGCCGCCCAGGCCGATGCCAGGCTGGCCGAGGCGGTCGAGCACGCCGTAGACGGGAAGATCAACCAGTATCTGGCCGGTGGCCCGGAGCTGCTGAAGCGGCTCGAAACCGCGGAGCCCGCGGCCAAAGCGGTCATCTGGGCGGCGATGGACCTCCGCCGTCTCGGGCACGGCACCACCATCCCGCTGGCCTTGCTCAAGACGGCCGCACCGGCCTACCTGACCGACACGGAGTGGGACGCGGCCGGGGAGGACTGGCTCGAACAGGCACTGGCCTACACCGCCGAGCCGTGTAAGGGCGCCCGCGGGCCGCTCACCCGCGTCCGCCCCGGCCGTGGCCGAGGTCCTGCGGCCACAGTGGTGGACCCCGACGGTGAGCCGGTGTACCGGCTGGCCGACTACCTCGACCAGCATGGCCGCGTCACCCGTGCCGACCAGATCCCACCCGTCGGTCTCTGGACCGCCGCGGCCGCCCACGCCCACCCCACCGACCTGGGCGTCCTGGGGGACGCCGCCTGGGCCCGCGGCCTGTACCGGGAAGGCGCCCAGCTCCACAAGCAGGCCGTCAGCCGTGGGAACGTCCCAGCCGCCGGCGCCCTCGTCCGTCGCCTCCACGAACTGGATCCCACCGATCGACGCCCTGCCCGCTGGGCTGTCGCCCACGCCTGTCTCGACGACCCGTTCCACGTGGGGAATCTGCTGGACAGCCTGCACAGGGCCGGGGCGCACGACCAGATCGCCATGCTGCTGGCCCGTTACCCCGTCAGCGGCGTTTCTCTCGACAGGCCCGCTGATCTGGGTGCGCTACTGGACGGCCTGCACAAGGTCGGGGCGCACGAGCAGTTCACCGCGCTGGCCGAGCGAGCCGCCGCACACGCCCCGCTCGACCCGCTCGGCGTCGGTGTGCTGCTGGACAGCCTGCGCAAGGCCGGGGCGCACGACCAGATCGCCGCGCTACTGGCCCGCGATCCCGCCGCCCACATCCCGCTGGGCACCCACTACAGCGCGCTGAGCCTGCTGCGGCTGTTGCCCAGCCTGCGCAGGGCCGGGGCGCACGACCAGTTCACCGCGCTGGCCCAGCGAGCCGCCGCCCATACCGCGTTGGACGACGCCCCGCTGAGCGTGGGCCGACTGCTGATGGACAGCCTGCATGCGGCTGAGGCGCACGCGCAGATCGCCGCGGTGCTGGCTCGCCACCCCGCTTCCCACCTCCCGCTGGACAACCGCCACAGCGCGCTGACCGTGGCGCGGCTGCTGAACAGTCTTCACGAGGTTGGGGCGCACACGCAGATCGCCGCGCTGCTGGCCCACGACCCCGCCGGCCGCGTCCCCCTCGACGACACGGCTGATCTGCGTGCGCTGCTGGACAGCCTGCGCAAGGCCGGGGCACACGAGCAGTTCACCGCGCTGGCCCAGCGAGCCGCCGCACACGCCCCGCTCGACGACCCGAACGCTGTGGGATTGCTGCTGATGACGCTGGACGTCGCCGAAGCCCGTAGCCACGTCGCCACGCTGCTGGCCCGCGATCCCGCCGGCCGCGTTCTTCTCGACGACCCTTGCGGCGTGGGCGCGCTGCTGGTCGGCCTGTACTTCTCCAAGGCGCGTGACCAGATCGCCGCGCTGCTGGCACGCGATCCCGCCGCCAACACCACGCTCAACCCGGGTGTCCCAGACGAACCGCGTTTGCTGATGTTCGGTCTGAGCCTGGTCCGGGCACACGACCAGATCACCGCACTGGCCGAACGGTTGCTCGCCGCGGGCTTGTTCGAAGCGTTCATGCAGATCGATGGTCACAAGGAGCGGTTCCGGTTCGGGCGGGAACCTGACGGGAGCGCCGCCGACCGGTGGGGGTGGGAGGATCTGGAGTGAACGGCGACCGGCATCACACTGCCACCGGCCTCGACCGGGCTGACGGCGCGGCCCTGGACCAAGGAGGTCAGGCGGGCCGGGCGACGAGGATCCGGATCTCCGAGCCGCCGAGCGACGGTGTGACCTCGGTCAGGTCGAACCCGGCCGCGGCGAGCAGGTCCCGGAACTCGGTCCTGCCGCGTTCCCGGCCGCCGGTGTAGACGAGCATCGCGATGTCGCTCATGACGGCCCCGGCCGCCCCCGGCGTGCCGAGGGCGGAGGGCATCACCGGCTCCAGCACGAGCAGGCGTCCGTCCGCCGCGATCGACCGGCGGCAGCTACGCAGCAGGGCGACGCAGCGCCGGTCGTCCCAGTCGTGCAGCACGCCCTTGACCAGCATGACGTCGCCCCCGGGCACGGCCTCGAAGAAGTCGCCGGTCTCGATGACGCACCGGTCCGACAGGCCCGACCGCCGGAACTCCTCGTCGGCGCCCGCGACCCCCTCGGCGGTGTCGAACAGGATCCCCTTGAGGCCCGGGACGGCCGCCAGCACCGCCGCCAGCAGCGTGCCGTTGCCGCCGCCGACGTCGACCACGGTCTGCGCGCCGCTGAAGTCGTACGCCTTGGGGAGCGCGGGCGCGATCCGTTCGGTGCCCTCGCGCATCGCCCTGTTGAACACCGCCGACAGGTCCGGGTGGCGGGCGAGGTGGTCGAACAGCGGGCCGCCGTGCGCGTGGTCCCACGCCGTCTCACCGGTCCGCACGCTGTGGGTCAGCGCCCCCCACGCCTGCCACGTGGCCGGGTCGCCGAGCAGCAGGAGGCTGGAGCGCATCGACCACGGGTGATCGGCGCACAGGGGCCGCCCCTGCGGCGTCAGCGTGAAGCTTCCCGGCTCCCCCTCCTCCGCCACGCCCAGCACCACCAGCGCGCGGAGCAGCCGGTGCAGCGCGCCGGGGTCCGACCCGGTGCGCTCCGCGAGCCGCGCGACCGGTACGGCCTCCTCCGCGAGCAGGTCCGGCACGCCGAGCCGGACGGCCGCGTAGAGGATCTGCGAGGTGGCGTAGCCGAAGGCCATCCGGGACAGGTTCGCCTGCCCCGCGAGGCCTCGCGGTCGGTCACTCATGGTCCTGCTCCTTCGGGGTCTCTGACAGGTGCGGGGCAGGTGTCACGCGACGCCCGCCTCCAGCCGCAACCGCAGCGGCAGGCGGCGTACGCCGTGCAGGAACAGGTCCGGCGTCCACTCCAGGTCGGCGGGGTCGACCGCGAGGGCGATCCCGGGGAAGCGGCGCACCAGCGCCCCGATGGCGGCCGCGGCCTGCAGCCGCGCCAGCGCCGCGCCGAGGCAGAAGTGGGCGCCGTGACCGAAGCCCAGATGCCGGTTCGGGCTGCGGCCGATGTCGAAGACGTCCGGCCGGGGGAAGACCGCCGGGTCGCGGTTGGCCGCCAGCAGCACCGGCACGACCACGTCTCCTCGGGGGATCACGGTCCCGCCGATCTCCACGTCGGCGAGGACGTACAGCGGGCGGGAGTGCCCGACCGGGCCGTTGTACCGCAGCGCCTCCTCGACCATCGAGCCGATCAGCTCCGGGCGCGCCCGCAGCCGATCCAGCTGGCGTGGGTGCCGCAGCAGCTCCAGCATCCCGTTCCCGATCAGGTTGACCGTCGTCTCGTCCCCGGCGAGCAGCAGCTGGAACACGCTGGAGACCAGTTCGGCGCGGCTGATCCCGCCCGCCTGCTCGGCCTCGGCGAGCCGGCTCAGCAGGTCGTCCCCCGGGCGCGCCCGCCGCTCGTCGATCCTCTCGTTGGCGTACGCGACGAACTCCAGGCCGGCCCGGCGCACCCGGCCCGCGTCCCCGCTGCCCACGATCTCGTCGCTCCACCCGCGCAGCCGGGCGCGGTCCCCGGGGGGCAGGCCGAGCAGTTCGGCGACGACCAGGACCGGCAGCGGCAGCGCCAGTTCCCGGATCAGGTCGGCCTCGCCGCCCGCGGCGGCCATGCCGTCCACCAGTTCGCCGGCGACCCGGTGGACGCGCTCCTCCAGCACGGCTACCGTGCGGGCGCCGAAGGCCGGCGCCATCAGCCTGCGGATGCGGGTGTGGTCGGGCGGATCGAGGTGGAAGACGTTGCGCCGCAGCATGGCCAGCGGGTCGCGCAGCTCGGCCCTGCGGTGCGGCGCGGCGAGGCCGGGAGGCAGCCGGTCGAGCTGCCGCCCGACGTCCGGGTCGAGCAGCGCGCGCTGCACGTCGGCGTACCGGGTCAGGTACCACAGCACCCGGCCGCTCGCCGGGCTCACGTACCGGTAGACCGGCGCGTGCTCGCGCATGCGGTGGAACAGCGGATGGGGGTCCGGACGGTGCCGCGCGGCCGCCGGATCGAACGGCTGCGCGGCCGGGCCGGACGGCTGCCCGGGTGTGGTCACGGTCATGACCCTCTCCTCACGCGGATGCACGGACGTTCCGGGACGCGGGCCGCACCTGCCCCCGCGCCGGGCCGGCGTCAGCGGTTCCCGGAGGCACGCGCGTTCTGGACGTCGAGGGCGAAGAACCTCCTGACGGCGTTTCCCAGCTCCTGCGGGCCGGTGAATCCGCGCCGGGCCATCTCCACCTCGGCCGACGTCCCCTTCCCGTGCCAGTGGCGCAGGAAGATCCTGGCGCAGATCTCCGGCGGCGGGACGGCGAGCCGCCCGCGGGTCCGCTCCGCCGCCTCGTCGGCGCGGGCCACGATCTCCGACCACTCCTGCCAGTGGGCCGACTCCCGGACCCGTTCCAGCACGACCGGCCGCCAGTCCTCCGACTGCCAGACCGGCCAGACCCGCACCATGACCAGCCGCAGCTGCTCTCCGGCAGGGAGCGCCGCGCGTTCCGTCTCGGTGAGCCACGACGCGAGGACGGGCGGCAGGGGCTCGGCCGCGGCGACCCCGAGCGTGGCCCGCGCGTACGCCTCCAGGTCGAGGCCCTGGGCGGCTGCGAAGCCGGTCAGCAGGCCCGTCAGAGTCTCCTCGTGCATGCGGGGATAGGCGTCGCCGAACAACCGCCCCGCGGTGACGACGTCGAGGTCGGTCATCCACCGGCCCGGCGCGTACTCGCGCCTCGACCGCCACTTCAGCGCCTCGTAGTGGGTGATCCCCGTCAGCGCCGTGTCGGCCGTCCAGGCCACGGACTCCTCGCCGGGCCTCTCACCGGGCTGCTCGCCGGGCCTTCCGGCGCGGCGCTCGCCGGTTGCCCGCAGCGCGGCCAGCGCGTCCAGCCGTTTGACGTCCCACTCCCCCGTGCCGATCATCTGCCGCAGCGTCTCCAGGCAGGCGCGGTCGCCGGAGTCCACCGCCGCGTCGATTTCCTGCCAGGTGCGGTGCGCGAACGGCATCGCCTTGGCCGTGCGGACGATGCGCTCCCCGGCCTCCGCCGGGATCCGGCCCGTCCTCGCCCCCTCCCGGCAGCCGTACCGGAGGTTGACCAGCGCGACCGTCCCGGCCGGGTAGCCCAGGTCGGCGGGCCCGTGCAGCACCGCGACCTCGTCGTCGCCGTCGACCTCGCCCGTCGCGTACATGTCGAACACGGTCCCGGCGCCGCTCATGCCGTACGGGCTCAGCTCGGCCGCGCGCAACGCGCCCATGCTGGCCGCGCCGACGACGTGCACGCCCTCGTCGATCAGCCACAGGATCTCCTTGTGGCCCACCGCCAGCTTCTCGCGGTAGTAGCCGTCGATGATGACGGCGGTGTCGTCCGGGCTCCAGGTCTCGCTGAGGAGGTCGCCCCGGGCGACGGGCGGCCGCACCCGCGCGTGCGGCACGACGCCGCGGACCTCGCCGGCGGAGATCGTCGGACCCGCGTAGACGACCACGTTCGGCGAGCTCATCGAAACACCCTCGCTCACTAGAAGACCTCCGGGCACACACGGCTCCCGGGCGCCAGCACCCTGACGACCGGCACGCCGAGGTCCTCCCTCGTCAGGTCGACGACGAGAGGCGCGTGGGAGAAGGCGACCGTGGCGCGCTTCACCACGTCGTCCAGGTCGTCGACCAGGCTCTCGTGCGCATGCAGCGGCGTGATCGGCGCGCCGGGCTCCGGCGCCGGCTCGGGCTGTCGCGGCGCGCCCCGGTCGTCGTGGACGTTCGCGTGCAGGTCGTCGCGTGAGCCCGCGATGTAGCCCAGCCGGGCCTGCGCGGCCTCGGTGACGGCGCGGCTGAGCGCGATCTCCGAGCTGAGGTGGCAGCCGAAGCCGAGGAACGGCGGGGGATAGTCGTCGCAGGTGATCCGGGCGAGGAAGCACGGCAGCCCGGTCGGCGAGGCCAGCGACCTGACCTCCATGCGGACCCGGGCCCGCTCCATCGTCACGCACAGGTCGTCGACGACCGGCGAGCCGAGCGAGCGCGGGTCGACCCGGGTTCCCCGGTCGCCGCCGGTCATGAAGGCCGTCACGGCGTCCCGCTCAATCACCTCGTACAACGCGTGCAGCACGCCCTCCGTCAGCGTGTTCCCGCTGGCCAGGCCGTTTGTCGAGGAGAAGAACACCGGCGGGTGCCAGCCCGTCCTGCGGACGAGGGTGAACTGCGCCAGCTCCATCGGGACGAGCGTCGGGGAGCCGTCGGCCAGCGATCTGGCAGCGACCCAGTCCACCGGCAGCCCGTCGTGCAGCAGGCTCGGCGCGCACCGCGGGAGGGCGCCGACGTCGTAGCCCAGTTCCCCGGCGAGGTCACGGGGGGACGCGGTCGTGACCGGCCGCATGGGCTGCTCGGCGTGCCAGAGTTCGACGGCCTCCATCATGGCGGACAGCTTCGCCAGGTCCGCCGTGACGCCCTTGCCCTGCGAGACGGCGAGGGTCCGCGCGGTGGGCCTGATCGCCTGGTACGTCGGGATGCCGAGGGTGTCGAGCCGGGTGATGTCCGCGACCCGGGTGACCCCGGCCCGGCGCGCGGCGCGGCCGGCCATCTCCAGTGTGGCGGCGGGGTCCCGGGCCCGGTCCGTCCCCGGCAGCCGGACCTTCGACTGGTCGGAACCGGAGAGGAGCCAGGAGTGGGAGGAGGTTTCTGTCCGCATCGTCCCCTTGCCCGTGTCGAGGTGAGGCGCCCTGTCAGGCCGGCCGTGTCAGATGTCGAGTGTCAGGTGCCGAATGTCAGATGTTGCGCGCGCGGTTGATCAGGGCCCGGCCGCCCACGGTGTAGCCGACGACCGCCATGACCGCCAGGACGAGCAGGTCCACCCAGGCCTCGCCGAGACCGAAGACCGCGGCGTCCCGCATGCCGTTGATCGCGTACGTCAGCGGGTTGACCACGGAGATCCACTGCAGCACCGTGGGCATGCTCTCGGTGGTGTACATCGACGGGGCGCTGAAGACGAGAACGGGCATCGACACGTTCGACAGCACCATGAAGGCCTGGTAGTCCGTGATCGTGATCGCCGCCGCCAGGTACAGCCCGTTGAGTGCCAGGGCGGACAGCGTGAGCGCCGACAGCAGCCCCACCCAGTTCTCCGGGCCGAACGGCAGGTCGAAGATGAGCGCCGCCACGGCGAGGCCCAGCAGGGTCTGCCCGAGCACCAGCGACACGCCGGCGATCATCTTGCCGAGCAGGAAGCGCGACCTGCGCATTGGGTACGACCACAACTGGGTCGCCACCCCGCTCATCTCCTCCTGGAACACGGCCATGGCGGACGTGGCCGCCGCGCTCACGACCGACATCGCCAGCGTCATGGGGAGCAGGAAGACCGCGAACCCGACGCTGACGCCCTTGTAGTCGACGACCCTGACGAGGTTGCTCAGCGAGGTGTTCACCAGCAGCAGGTAGACCAGCATCGGCGTCAGGCCGAGGATCAGGTAGACCCGGTTGCGGGCGAGCAGCGCGTACTCCCGGTAGAGCACGGCGAGCAGGTCCGTCGCCCTCGCCATGGGGGCGGGGGGCGCGGTGTGGAAGTGCAGCCCGGCGGCCATCGTCACCCCTCGTTCCCGGTCATCCGGAGGAAGACCTCCTCAAGCGAGTCCACGGCGGTCGACACCCCGTTGATCGCTATGGCGTGCTCCTGGCAGTACCGGGACAGCTCCGGCAGCAGGTCGCGTGCCTTCGCGTCGTCGATGCGCACCTCGTTGTCCTCGGCCTTGGCCCTGAGCCCGGCCGACTCCGCCCAGGCGGCCACCAGGCCGCCCGACTCCGGGTCCTCGACGGTCACCAGCAGGTGGGTGCTGCCGAACTCCTCGACGAGTTCGCGCGGCTTGGCGAAGCGCACCACCCGCCCGCGGTCGACCACCAGGACGCGCTGGCTGTTGCGCTCCAGTTCGTCGATGTGGTGGCTGGTCCACAGCACGGTCACGCCGTGCTCCTCGCGCAGCCAGGTCACGAACCGCTCGACCTGGCGCCGCCCCGCGACGTCCAGGCCCGCGGAGGGTTCGTCGAGGATGAGCAGCCGCGGGATCGTGAGCAGGGCCCGCACCAGTTGCAGCCGCTGCCGCTGACCACCCGACATCTGGAACACCAGACGCTGCATCGCACCGCTGAGACCGAGGAAGTCGGCCACCTCGAACGCCCACGGCCGTACCTCGCGCCACCGCAGCCCGCGGAACCGTGCGGCGATCCGCAGGTTGTCCAGCGCCGGGAGCATCATGTCGAACGGACCGGTCTGGTGCATCGCGCCGATGCCGCTCTTGGCGAGGACGGGCTGGCGCACCGGATCGGCCTCGAAGACCCGGATCTCACCGGAGGTCGGAGTGGTGACGCCGCAGATCATCTTGATCAGAGTGGTCTTGCCGGCGCCGTTGGGGCCCAGGAGCCCGATGGTCTCCCCCTGGGCGATCTCGAAGGAGACGTCGTCCACGGCCGGTCTCTCGCTGCCCCGATAGCGTTTGGTCAGCCCCACGGCCGTCACGACGTCTCTCAACACAGCCTGCCCTTCACTTCGCCCTCCCGCTGCTCAGCGATGTGAGTCGCCCTCCGATCGTCCCCCGGCCTGCTCGGAACGCGTCGCTGGTCGAGTATGAGCCGGGGACGAGCAGGTGACACAACCCCACAAACGTGGGCTACCGGCGTGGCCCGGAGGGCCATAACCACGGCCATGGTCAGGCCATACCGATCGTTAAGCGCCCCTTTCTAGGGTCGCCGCAGAGGGACCTCACCAGGTCACTCAGTGGAACGGCGATCCGAAGCGGGACAGCGCATGGACCTTGTTTCCGACGGCCTGATCAATGATCGCGACCGATGGCTGATCGTCATGCTGGCCAGGGGCTACACGACGACGAAGATCGCCCGCGAGATGCACCTCAGCCGGTACACCGTGGCCGAGCGGATCAGCAAGCTGCTCGTCCAGTTCGCCTGCAGCAACCGCAGCCAGCTCGTGGCCTACTTCTACGCGCACCGGCTCCTGCACGTCGGCATCTGGCCGCCCAGCGTCTCCGACGCCCTCGGGTAGGCCGGACCGGCGCGGCCCCGGCCGGCTCTGAAACTTTCCGTCCCGCGCGAAGGGGCGTACCTGCTCACCGCCCGCTTCCGGCACCCCGGCGGTCTTCCTCCTTGTCTCCCGCCCGGCCCTTGGCCAGCGTGATGCCCTGGCCGCGATGGCGACTCCCGGTAATCCCACGCCGTCAGGCCGCCAGATTCCAGGGATTCGGAAGGAAACCCGTGCTCAGAACAACGCTTCCCGCCGCTCTCACGGTGGCGATGGCCCTGGCCGCCGGCGCGGCCGGAGCGGCTCCGGCCGCCCTCGCCGCCGCCACCGGCCCGGCGGTCACGGTGGACGTGACCGCCGGAAGGCACGTCATCAGCCCGTACGTCTACGGTATGAACCACGCCGACGAGACGCTGGCCAAGGAACTGCGCCTGCCCGTACGGCGCTGGGGCGGCAACGCGACCACCCGCTACAACTACCTGTACGACACCAGCAACCGGGCCTCCGACTGGTTCTTCGAGAACATCGCGGAGGACAACACCAACCCCTCCGCGCTCCCCGACGGCTCCAGCGTCGACCGGTTCGTGGAGCAGGACCGGCGCACCGGCACCGACACGATCCTCACCATGCCGCTGATCGGCTGGGTGCCGAAGGGCCGCGACGCCTCCTGCGGCTTCTCCGTCGCCAAGTACGGCCCGCAGCAGCAGACCGACCAGTGGCGGCCCGACTGCGGCAACGGCGTGAAGCCGGACGGCACGAAGATCACCGGCAACGACCCCCACGACACGAGCGTGGAGGCCGGGGCGGCGTACGTGAAGGACTGGATCGCCCACCTCACCGGCAAGTACGGCACGGCGGCCGCCGGCGGGGTGAAGCTCTACAGCCTGGACAACGAGCCCGACATCTGGCACGGCACACACCGCGACGTCCACCCCGAGGGCGCGAGCTCGGTCGAACTGCGTGACAAGGCGTACCTCATCGGCGCCGCGATCAAGGCGGCCGACCCCGGCGCGAAGACGCTCGGGCCGGTCGGCTGGGGCTGGTCCTCGTGGGACTACTCGGGCCTCGACCAGGAGGTCTGCGGCCGGACCAACTGCTGGTCGAACCCGCCTGACAAGGCGGCCCGCGACGGCCTGCCCTTCACGACCTGGTACCTGCGGCAGATGAAGAAGTACGAGGACACACACGGCCTGCGCGTCCTCGACTACTTCGACGAGCACTTCTACCCCCAGGCCTCGGGTGTCGCGTTCGGGAGCGGCGGCGACCCCACGACCGACGCGCTGCGGCTGCGCTCCACCCGGGCCCTGTGGGACCCGTCGTACACCGACGAGAGCTGGATCAACACCCAGGTCCGGCTGATCCCCCGGATGAAGGAGCTGGTCGCCGCCGAGTATCCGGGCACCAGGACCGCGATCACCGAGTACAACTGGGGTGCCCTCGACCACATCAACGGCGCCCTGGCGCAGGCCGACATCCTCGGCATCTTCGGCCGCGAGGGACTCGACCTGGCCAACCTCTGGAGCCCGCCGACCGCCTCCCAGCCCGGCGCGTACGCCTTCCGGATGTACCTGAACTACGACGGCAAGGGCGGCCGCTTCGGTGAGACCGCGGTCAGCTCGGTCAGCGCCGACCAGGGCAAGCTGGCGGTGTACGCGGCCGAGCGCGCCTCCGACAAGGCCCTCACCCTCGTGGTGGTCAACAAGACCGGCGACGCCCTGACCAGCGACATCGCGATCAAGGGCCGCACCGGCGGCGCGACCGCGCAGGTCTACCGGTACGGCGCGGCCGACACCTCGGCCATCAAGAGGGACGCCGACGTGCAGGTGGACGCGAGCGGCTTCACCGGCACGTTCCCGGCGAACTCGATCAGCACGATCGTCGTCCCGGCGGGGACCGTGACGTCCCCCAGCCCGTCTCCCAGCGCCTCTCCCTCCCCCAGCGCCTCTCCCTCGCCCAGCGTGTCGCCCTCGCGCAGCCCCAGCCCCTCCCCCAGCCCGTCGCCGTCGCCCAGCGGGACCCCGGTTCCGCCCGGCTCCTGCTCGGTGACGTACACCCTCACGAACCAGTGGCCCGGCGGGTTCCAGGCCGAGGTGCGGATCGTCAACCGCGGCGCCACCGCCGTGAAGGGCTGGCAGCTCGGCTGGACGTACGGCAACGGGCAGACCGTCAACCAGCTGTGGGACGGCTCGTACACCCAGACCGGTTCGAAGGTGACGGTGACCAACGCGAGCTACAACGCCACGATCCCGGCCAACGGCGGCAGCGTGAGCTTCGGCTTCCTCGGCGGCTGGAACGGCTCCAACACCGCGCCCAAGCAGTTCACCCTGAACGGAGCCGCGTGCGGCGCGTGAGTTGAGGACGCGGAGGGCGGCGCGATCCCGCGCCGCCCTGGCGGTCGCCTGTCTGGTCGCCGCCCGGATGTCGGAGATCGCCCCCGACGAGCAGGCCCACCATTGGCTGGACCGCAACCCCTTCGACGTCACCGAGGACCTGCGCCGTCTGGCCGCCACCGCCTTCGCCCTCGCGACCCGCCCCGACGGGCCGCTCGCCGACCTGCGCTCCGACTGGGAGGACTTCCTGGCCCACGTCGAGCCGTACCGGAAGGCGCTGGCCGGGGAGCCGCAGGAGGCGCCCGCCCCGCCGGTTCCGGACCTCTCCAAGGGCTGGTTGTGGGCTACCTGGAGTCACCGGAACGGGAGTCTCCCGGCCCGCTCGCCGTACGCCGTGGCGGCCGGGCGGCTCGTCTCCGCGCTCAACGAGACGCCGGCCTGGACCGAGTGGTGGCGTCCGTCCGGCCTGCACGAGTTGCTCGTCTTCGGCACGCTCGCGACGGGCCCGTACGCGGAACAGGTCTCCCGGGGTCGCCTTACCGCGGAGGCGTGGATCGACTTCGGGCACCCGCTTCCGCTCCCCGACGAGGACGTCGAGCGGGAGGTCGCCACCGATCTGCACCGGGCTCTGGCGGCGGCGGGTCGTTACCTCGGCCTCGCGTCCCTCCCGCCGCCGCCCGGCCACCCCTGATCTGGGCCTGGTCCCGGGGGCGCCCCGTGCGTCCCGCACGTACGGGGCGCCCCCGGTCGTGCGCTCCTGGTCAGGAGCGCGTCATCGGGTTTCGCCGGTCAGGACGCGTCGCACGTCAGGCTGGGCGTCTCGGCGCTGCCGCTGCCGGTGAAACCGAAGGTGGTGGTGCCGCCCGAGGCGACCGTGCCGTTGTAGGACTCGTTGCGGACGGTGACGGCCGAGCCGGAGCCGGACCGGACGCCGTTCCACAGCTGGGTGATGGACGGGGAGCCGGACCAGTTCCAGCTCACCGTCCAGCCCCTGATCGCCGAACCGCCCGCACGCACCGTGACCTCGGACTGGAATCCGCCGGGCCAGGAGTTCACCGTCCGGATCGTCGCGCTGCATCCGCCGGGCTCCGCCGTGGGCGACTGCGACGGGCTGACCGGCGGCGTCGGACTGGGGCTGTCCGAAGGAGACGGGCTCGGGCTGTCGGAAGGCGTCGCGCTGGGGCTCACCGGCGGCGTGGGGCTGGGCGATTCGCTAGGAACGGCGGCGTTGAGGGCGTTGAGGACCGACGTGTAGGCGGCCTTCTTGTTGCCGTTGCCGTCGAACAGCAGCGGGGTGTCACCCGAGCGCCACGAGTCGCTGTCACGCACGCCCCACGTGGTGATGCCGTTGCAGCGCGGCACCGCCAGGCAGTCGTTGACCACGCTGGCGTAGGTCTGCGCGGAGGCGCCCTGGATGTCCAGCTCGGTGATCTGCACGTCCACCCCGAGCGCGGCGAAGTTCTGCAGGGTGGTCCGGTAGTTGCCCGGATAGGGGCTGCCGCTGTTGAAGTGCGACTGGAAGCCGACGCAGTCGATCGGCACGCCGCGCTGCTTGAAGTCCTTGACCATGTTGTAGACGCCCTGCGTCTTGGCCCAGGTCCAGTTGTCGGTGTTGTAGTCGTTGTAGCAGAGCTTGGCGGCCGGGTCGGCGGCGCGCGCGGTGCGGAAGGCCACCTCGATCCAGTCGTTTCCGGTCCGCTGCAGGTTGGAGTCGCGGCGGCCGCCGCTGCTGTCGTCGTAGGCCTCGTTGACGACGTCCCAGGCGTAGATCTTGCCCTTGTAGTGGGACATGACCCCGTTGATGTGGTCGATCATCGCCTGGCGCAGGCTGCTGCCCGACAGCGACTGCATCCAGCCCGGCTGCTGCTGGTGCCAGGCCAGGGTGTGGCCGCGTACCTGCTTGCCGTTCTGCACGGCCCAGTTGTAGATCCGGTCGGCGTTGGTGAAGTTGAACTGACCGCGGTTGGGCTCTGTCGCGTCGATCTTCATCTCGTTCTCGGCCGTGACCATGTTGAACTCACGGTTCGCGATGGTCGTGTACTGCGAGTCGCCGAGCTTGCCCGAGGCGATCGCGGTGCCGAAGTAACGGCCGCTGCGGGCCGCCGCCGCGCCGAGCGTGGAGGCGGGCGGACCCGCCGACGGGCTGGGCGAGGGGCTCGGCGAGGGGCTGTCCGGCGGGGTCGGCGACGGGCTGTTCGGGGGCGTGGGCGACGGGGTGGGAGACGGCGAGCTCGGCGTCGTGCTGTTGAGGCCGAGGAAGTTGATGGCGTAGGCGATCTGGCCGCTGAGGGGCAGCGAGTGGCCCTGGCCGGAGACGCTGACGCCCTCGACGGGCGGCTGCGTGCCGTTGCCGCCGTACCGGGTGCGGGTCCAGCCCGACGACGGGGTGTCGGTGGCGGCCGGCGTCTGGCTGACGCCGTTGAGGTTGGTCCACTGCTTGATCTCTTCGCCGAAGTTGTTGTAGTTCAGCGTGCTGTCGGTGGTGCCGTGCCACAGCTGCATCCGGGGATAGGAGCCGCTGTAGCCGGAGTACATCGAGCGGGCCAGGTCCCCCCACTGCTGGGCGGTCTTGCTGACCTGCCCGTTGGCGCACTGGCTGTTCCAGGTGGAGCCGTCGGTCGTCGCGAAGCAGCCCGCCGGGACGCCCATGAACGCCGAGCCCGCCCTGAACACGTCCGGATACTCGGCGGCGAGCACGTTCGTCATCATCGCGCCGGAGGAGACGCCGCTGACGTAGATCCGGCCGGGGTCCACGTTGTAGCGCGACCGGGCGTAGTCGACCATCGACATGATGCCCACCGGGTCGCTGCCGCCGCCCCGCCTGAGCGCCTGGGGCGAGTACACGTCGAAGCACTGCCCGCTCCGGGTGGCCTCGGGGAACACGATGATGTATCCGTACTGGTCGGCCGCGGTGACGTAGTCCCGGAAGTAGCCGCTGTACAGCGCGGACGCGGTTCCCGTGCAGTAGTGGACGGCGACCAGCAGCGCCGGCCGGGAGGCCACCCGGTCCGGCACGTAGATGTACATGTTGAGGTTGCTCGGATTGTTCCCGAAGCCGGTCACCCGGGTCAGCGAGGCCGCGGCGGCCGGCTGGGCGACCAGTAACGCGGCCATCGCGACCACAGGCATCAGCACGGCCGTCAGCACGGCCACGATGCGTCGTCTCACGTGAGGTTTCCTTCCTTTAATTTTTCAGAAGACTGCCTAAAAGTTTCTGGTGCCACAACCGGCGACCGGTTCGCAGGGAGGCCAATCGAAAGAGCCAAAGCTCATGAGTCGGCCAGGCCACTTAGGAGGCGTCGGACATTGGAAACTTTCATCTGACTACCGAAAAGTTCCAACTGCGCGTCACGCGCATGCGGGAGGGCGCCGGGAGGCTCGGCCACGCCCGCTGTTGACCGCGCTGTCGCGCGCCCGTGACAATGTGTGTGCTCCGGGCTCGACGGGTGCCGGCACGCCGACAGGGCCGGGGCGGTGTTTCGGCCATGACGCGTTCGGCGCCGCGTCCTTGTGAAAGGGACCACGCGTGCGGCTGCCCTGGCGATCCACCGAGCCGACGGCGACGAGGGCCACGGCCGGCGCGGGCGTCTCTCGTACGGGAAGATCGACGCTCGCCGGAGCCCTGCTCGCCGTCGCGGCCGCCGCGAGCAGCGGGATCACGCCTCCGGCGACCGCCGCCCGGGCGGTGTCGTGCGCGGTGCCCGACTCCCGGCCCACGGTCAGGTTCCTGGACGCCGACACCGGCGTGGCGAACCGGCCCGCCGGGGGCGGCTGCACCGTGAACGACCTCGTCGACGACGAGCGCGCGTGGCCGGACCACGGCGCGTTCGTCTCCCACGTGGGCGAGGTCGCCCGGCGGCTCGGCCGCTCAGGGGTGATCGGCGGGCGGGAGAGCACGGCGCTCACGCGGGCCGCCGCCCGGTCCGGCATCGGCCGGCCGGACGGGCCCAGGCCGTACCGGTGGATCTTCGACGGCACGCGGGCGTCGTTCGGCGACTGGGGCTATGTCGGCGACCGGGGCTTCGCGCTGCGCGACGACGGGACCGTGGTGACCCTGGGCACGCCCACCGGCGGCGGGCTCGGCCTGCTCTGGTACAGGCCGGAGCGGTTCGGCGACTTCTCGCTGCGCCTCCGGTTCCGGGACGAGCGGGCCGGGGACGCGAACGCGAGGTCGAACGGCGGTGTTTTCGTACGGTTCCCCGGTGTGGACCCCGCCGCCGACCCCGAGTGCGGGACCGGCGACCCCGCCTGGGTCGCGGTCAACTGCGGCCACGAGATCCAGATCAACGACACCCCCGAGGGCGGCGCCGGCGACCCCAGCAAGACCGGGTCCGTCTACGGGTTCGCCGACCTCGGCCTCGCCCGGGCCCGGCCGACCGCCAAGAACGTCTGGAACGACCTGGAGATCCGCGTCGTCGGGCAGCACTACACGGTGATCCGCAACGGCGAGGTCGTGAACGAGTTCGACAACGCCCCCGGCCTCCCGTTCCCCGGGCGCCCGGCGGACCCTGGGACGAGCGGCCGCCAGTTCGCCCGGGGCCACATCGGGCTGCAGAACCACGACGGTGAGTCGGTCATCGCGTTCCGCGACATCCGCGTACGCGACCTAAGCCGGTAGGCGGAGCAGGGCGGCGCCCGAGGAGAACGCCGCGGGCCGGACGGCCGGGACGGGCGCGGCTCACCGCCTCCCGAGGCCGTGCAGCACGGCCGCGACCAGATCGTCCAAGCCCGCGTCGTCCGGTCCGGCGGCGCCCGGTGCTGGGGCGGGTGCCGGGGCGGGCGGATCCGGCGGCGGCACGGAGGCCAGGGCGGACATCACCGGCTCGTGGCAGACCCCGACGATCATCCGCGCCGCCGCCTCGACCCGCGCGTCCGGGGCCAGGCGGCCGAGGTCCCGTTCGGCCTTCAGGTAGGCAAGCAGGCGGTCGCGCCAGTCCAGGCCGGGGACGGGCCCGCCTGCGAACCTGGCCAGTACGGCCGGCTGCCCGGCCAGCCCGGCGAACACCGGCAGGATGCCCGCGTGCAGGGCCATGCCGTACGCGACGAAGGCGCGCAGGCCGGCCTCGACGGTGCCGGCGCCCGGTTCGGGAAGGTCGCCCAGGCCGCTCTCGACGGCCCGCACGCGGGCGCGCAGCGCGCACGCCAGCAGTTCCTCCTTGTCGGCGAAGTGGTTGTAGAGCACACCGTCGGCGACTCCGGCCTCCCGGGCGATGGCGCGCACGGTCAGCCCCGCCGCCCCGCGCTCGGCCATCAGCCGCTCGGCGGTGGCGATCAGGTGCTCACGCAGGCTCCGCCCGCCGTCTCGCAGCGCGGCCGCTTTCCTCGGTGACATCACCCCGCATGTTAGTGCGGCGCCCTCGGGCCCGCCCAGGTCGTACGTCTCACCGGACGGCCGTCACGAGCCACGCGGAGCCGGTGAGCCGCAGCGGCCCGCCGGGCTCCTCGAAGCGCCGCAGCGCCGTCTCCAGCGCGTCGAGCGCGCGGGCCGCCGAGGCGTCGTCCACCGCGCGGAGGTGGTGCCGCACGGGCCCCCAGCCGCCGAGAAACTCCGCCGCGTCGGCCGCGTCCCTGCCCCAGATCTGCGGAGCCGTCACGGGCGCGCACCCGGCGTCCCGGAAACCCGCGGCGGCGAGGACGTCCCGGACCCGGTCCGGGTCGCCCAGCGAGGCGGGGCCGCTGCCCGTCTCCGCCGGCCGGAGCGCCGGAACGTGCTCGGCCACGGCGGCGAAGACCTCCTCCAGGTCGCCGCTCCCGGCCTGCCGCAGGGACAGGAACGCCAGCCGTCCCCCGGGACGGAGGGCACGGCGGACGTTGGCGAAGGCGGCGACGGGATCGGCGAAGAACATCACCCCGAAGCGGCTCACCGCCACGTCGAACGCCGCGTCCGGGAAGGGGTGGACCTGCACGTCGCCGCGCTCGAAGGTCACGTTGCCGACGCCCTCGCGCAGCGCGGCCAGCCGGGCGGTGCGCAGCATCGGCTCGGAGAGGTCGACGCCGGTGGCCCCTCCCGAACCCGCCCGCCGCGCGGCGAGCCGGGTCACCTGACCGTTGCCGCAGCCAAGATCGAGCACGTGGTCGTGCTCGCCGATCACCGCCGCGCCGAGGAGCGCGTCGTTGAAGCCGCTGTTCACCGCGTCGTAGCGGTCGCGGTGGGAGGCCCAGTGCTCGCCCTCGTAGCCGTTCCACGCCGCCGCCTGCTCGCTGTTGACGATCACCATGCCTCCAAGATTATGAACAGTCGTTCATGAACTTATGTTCATAATGCTCGTGGCCGTTCTCCTCCGTCAACGGCTTTCCGGGCGGGGAGTCCGGTGAGCTCTTCCGCCCGTCGCAGGTCAGGAGGGCGCGCCAGCGGTCGGCCGACTCGATCATGTCCAGGCTGACCCGCTCCAGGAACGCCCCTCCCCTGGCCAGCCGCTGCCCCACGGGCCCGTCGAGCCCGACGGTCTCCGCCGCGGCGACCGCGACCCGGGCCGCCTCGAGCGTCTGCCGCGTGCCGGTCACGATCGAGTGGTACCACGCCTCGTTGTCGACCACGTAGACGTCGCGACGCCGCCGCGGATCGCGCTCACGCCGGGCGTACCCGTGCTGGACCAGGTAGTTCACGGACATGGAGACGGAGGCCGGGCTGACCTTCAGCCTGCGGGTCAGCTCGGCCGCGGTACGCCTGCCGTCCTCGGACAGCAACAGGTCGAGGTGCACGCGCGCGATCATCCTCGGGAGGCCCGTCCGCACCGCCATCTCGATGATCTCCTCTTCCATCGCGCCGCCCGGTGGTCCCGCCGTGTGCGAGGGCGCCGGGGCGCCGCGCCGCGCCCGCCGGGCCGTCGCCTGGTGCGCCTGCTGGGGCCGGTAGCCGCCGGGGCCGCCGTTGCGCCCGACCTCCCGGCTGATCGTCGAGGTCGGCCGGCCGAGCCGCCTGGCGATCTCCGCGTAGGAGAGCCCGTCGGCGAGCCCGGCCGCGATGCGCTGACGCTCCCGCTGGGTCAGTCGTCCTCCTGGCATGCCGCCAGTATTGCCTTCGCCTCCATTCATTGCAACGCGCCGTTGCATTCACCTCCAATGCCATTGCATCAATTTATCGCCGTCTAGCTGGGCAAAGGCCATCTATGACATTGACATCTCATCTGAACGCAACGTAGCTTTCGCTATGTATCAAACACGTACTATCGCGAGAAGAGGAACGGCGATGGGTGATTCCCTCCACACCGTCACGACGCTGCCGACGGCCCGTCAGCCCGGCTGCCCCTTCGACCCGCCGAAGGAGCTCATCCAGGCCCGCGAGCACGGCCCCATCAGCCGATTCCCCTTCCCCGACGGACACCAGGGCTGGCTGATCACCGGATACGACCTGGTCCGGTCGGTTCTCGCCGACCCGCGGTTCAGCTCGCGCAGGGAGCTCATGCGTCACCACCCGCTGGTCGACTATGGGGACATCGAGGTGCCGCCGGCGCCGCCCGGTGAGTTCCTGCTGATGGACGAGCCGCAGCACGGGCGCTATCGCAGACCGCTGGTGGGCAGGTTCACCGTCCGGCGGATGCGACAGCTCACCGAGCGCGTCGAGCGGATCACCGCCGACCACCTGGACGCCATGGAGAAGGCCGGGCCGCCGGCCGACCTGGTGACCGCGTTCGCCAGGCCCATCCCCTCCATCGTGATCTGTGAGCTGCTGGGCGTGCCGTACGAGGACCGGGGCCGCTTCCAGGACCAGATCGACAAGTTCCTCGGCGGAGAGGCCGGCGACGAGGAGCTGATCGCGGCCTACACCGCGACCCAGCGGTATCTCGCGGAGCTGGTGGCCGCCAAGCGCGCGAACCCCACCGACGACGTGCTCAGCGACCTCACCGACAGCGACCTGACCGACGAGGAGCTGAGGGGGATGGCCCTGATCCTGCTGTCGGCCGGATTCGACACCACCGCGAACATGCTGGCGCTGGGCGCCTTCGCGCTGCTGAGCCACCCGGCGCAGCCGGCCGCCTGGCGCGCCGATCCCGCGCTCACCGACCGGGCCGTGGAGGAGCTGCTGCGGTATCTGAGCGTCGCCAAGACGTTCATGAGGACGGCGCTGGAGGACGTCGAGCTGGGCGGCCGGACCATCGAGGCCGGCACGACGGTCATCCTGTCCTACAACACCGCCAACCGCGACCCCGAGCGCTTCGCCGACCCCCACGTGCTCGACCTCCGCAGGGAGAACGGAGGGCACCTGGCCTTCGGCCACGGCATCCACCAGTGCCTGGGTCAGCAGCTTGCCCGCGTCGAGATGCGGGTCGCATTCCCCGCGCTGCTCGACCGCTTCCCCACGCTCCGCCTGGCCGTACCGGCCGAGGAGGTCGGCCTGCGCCCCGAGACCGCCGACATCTTCGGGGTCAAGAGCCTGCCCGTGACCTGGGACGCGTGATCCCCGCAGTGGCGCGCCGGCGTCGCCGGACTGTTTACCGCTCATCCGGAAGATTCCGGCACGTCCTACTGGTTTGATAGGTGAAGCCCCGTCGTCACCGGAGGAGCGCCACGTGAGCAGCAGCATCGTCCTTCCCGAGGACCCGTTCCACCGCAGGCTGCACCACGTGGCGCCGGCCGGTCTGACATCCGAGACCGCGCAGACGGGCGGGATGACCCGGCGCGCCGCCATCAGCGGCGCCACCGTCGGTTCGAACCGCCTG
Source organism: Microbispora triticiradicis (assembly GCF_005864065.1). Lineage (NCBI taxonomy): Bacteria > Bacillati > Actinomycetota > Actinomycetes > Streptosporangiales > Streptosporangiaceae > Microbispora > Microbispora triticiradicis. Next base: position 618,103 of record NZ_VANP01000004.1, read on the forward strand.
TGGATGGGCCAGACGCATGTGGCCCCGGGAACCGTCTCGGCGAACCACCACCACGGCGACTCCGAGACCGCCATCTACGTGGTCAGCGGCACCCCGTCGTTCGTGTTCCTCGACGTCGACGCGGAGGAGCCGCGGGAGGTGCGGATCGACACCAGGCCGGGAGACTACATCTTCGTGCCTCCGTTCGTGCCCCACCGGGAGGAGAACCCGGACCCCGGCCTGGAGGCCGTCGTCGTCATCGCCCGGAGCACCCAGGAGGCCATCGTGGTCAACCTGCCGGAACTGAAGTGGACCGGCCCGGTCCGGACCACGGCCTGACCGATGCCGCCGGCCGCGGAAAGCCGGCAGTCCCGCGGCCGGGCCCGCTCCACGGAATCGGCCGCGGGGTCAGATCGCTCCGAAGACGTCCGGGGCGGCGGCGAGCGCACGAGCGACTTCGATCACCGTCGCACGGCGCCGGGCCAGGGCCGCCTGGTCGGTCTCCTCGTCCAGGACGAGGCGGCACATCCGAGGCACCGCGAAGTTCCAGGCGATCAGTCCCATGAGAGTGAACAGCAGGTCCTGGGCGGCGCGGACGCGCGCACGCTCGGGAAGATGGGGGGCGACGCCCTCGCCCGCGAGGTGGCGCACCTTCTCGCGGAAGCCGTCACGGCGCTCCCGCTCGCTCTCGGCGACTTCGCCGCACATCTCCAGCGCCTCCCAGAGCAGCAGCCTGATCAGCTCCGGGTGCTCCCGGTACCAGTCGAAGATCTGCCCCACCGACTCGGCCACCGCGTCGGGATCTATGGAGACGGAGACGCGGACCTCCTCCAGCTTCGCCCGCAGGACGGCCGCGAACAGCTTCTCCTTGCCGCCGTAGTACAGGTAGATGGCCTGCTTGTTGGCCTTGGCGGTCGTCGCGATCCGGTCGACTCTGGCCCCCGCCAGTCCGTGCTCGGCGAACTCGGCGGCGGCGGCTTCGAAGATCCGTCGCCTGGTGTGCTCCGCGTCGTAGGCCATGGACGGATTAAACCATCCGGTTGACTCCCCTCCGCACAGACGGCAGGATCGGGCTCGGAACTAAAACAACCAGATGGTTTATTTTATCGGAGGCTCTCCAGTGACCACCGCGACTCCCATCCCCGTTCGTCCGCCGCTGCCGGGCGCCCTCTCCGGCAGGACCGCCGTCCTCATCGGGGGCAGCTCGGGCATCGGCCTGGCGGCGGGCGTCCTGCTGCGTTCGGTCGGCGCCCGCGTCGTGCTGGTCGGCCGCGACCCCGACCGCCTGAAGGCCGCCGTCTCCCGGGTACGGAGCGCGGGCCCGGCCGAGGATCCCGACGACGCCGTGCTGGCCGTCCCCGGCGACGCCGGGGACGAGCGGACCCTCGCCGAGGCCTTCGACAAGGCGGGGCACGCCGACCACGCGCTCGTCACCGCGGGCGGTCTCAGCGGCGCCGGCCCGCTGACCGGCCTGTCGGCCGACGACATCCGTACGACTCTCGAATCCCGCCTCTGGCCGGCCTTCGCCGTCGCCCGCGCGGCGGCGGACCGGCTTCCGCCGGGTGGCTCGCTCACGTTCAGCTCCGGGATCCTCGTGCTCCGCCCCGCCCCCGGGCTGACCGCCCCGCTGTCGGTCGCCGGCGCCGTGGAGACCCTCACCAAAGTCCTCGCCGTGGAGCTCGCCCCCGCACGGATCCGCGTGAACACCGTCCGCTTCGGCCGCATCGACACCCCGCTGATGCGCTCGCGACCGGGGCTGGACTCCGACGCCGCGATCGCCGCCGCCGGGTCGACCGCTCCCCTGGGTCGCATCGGCACGGCCGAGGAGGCCGCCGCCGCGGCCCTCTTCCTCATGGCCAACAACTACGTCACCGGCCAGGTCGTCACCGTCGACGGCGGCGAGTCCCTCACCTGACCCGGCCCGGGGGCCACGACCGCGGCTTCGTACGCCCGGAAACGGAGAACCCCCGGCCGGAAGGCGTCCGGCCGGGGGTCCCGTCAGCAGGTGACTAGAAGCTGGGGTAGATGTCGTAGGTCCCGCCGCCGACACCGTAGTAGTTGGAGCCGGTGGCCCAGACGGTGTCGTTGATCAGCGGCTTGTACAGGAACGCCTGTCCGGTGGCGAGGTTGAACCCGCACTCCCACAGGCCGGCCGCGGTGTTCACGCAGTTCTGCCCGCTGGTCCAGCTCAGCGGCGAGTCACCGCGGAGGGTGATGGTGTTGCCCGCGCCGGGGTTGTAGTGGACGCGGACCGTGGTGTTGTAGGTGGAGGTCGCCTGGACGCGGCCGCCCAGCGCGGTGCGCACCGACGCGCCGCCCGAGGACGTGGCGGTCAGGACGCCCCCGAAGAGGCTGATCGCCGAGCTCACCTGGTGCAGGGTGACGGTGACCTGCGCGGTGCCGTTCGCGGGCACCGTCACGGTGCTCGCGCTCAGGGTGAACAGGCCCGACGGGGCGGCCGTCGTCCCGGCCGCGTCGGTCGCGGACACGGCCAGGTTCAGCGTCACCGCGGAGGTCGTGTCGTTGGTGTAGGTCACGGTCTGCGTGGCGGTGGGCTGGGCCGAGGTGACCGACAGCGCGGCGCTCGGTGGGTTGGCGGTGAGCGACTGGCTGACCGCCCGGGCCGCGTTGACCCGGCCGGTGCCGTACGTGTACGGGGTGGAGCCGGCGGCGGCCACGGCGGTGCCCATCAGGGCGTCCTTCAGCCGCTGCGCGCCCCAGGCGGGGTGACGCTGCTTGACGAGCGCGGCCGTGCCGGCGACGTGCGGCGTCGCCATCGAGCACCCGCTCATCGTGCCGTAGCCGCCGCCGGGCACGGCCGCGGTGATGTCCACGCCGGGGCCGGTCATGTCCGGCTTCAGGCCCTGGTCGCCCACCGGACCGCGGCTGGAGAAGCCCGCCACGGTGTCGGTCAGGTCGACCGCGCCCACGGTCAGCGCCTTGTCGGCGACGCCGATGGAGCTGATGGTGGACGTGCCGGAGCCGTAGTTGCCCGAGCAGACCACGAACAGCGCGTTGTACTCAGAGGTCAGGCTGTTGATCGCCGTCGCGATCGGGTGGTCGGGGTAGCCCGGGCCGCTCTGGATGCTCATGCTGACGATCTTGACGCCCTGCTGGCCGACCGCCCAGTTCATCCCGTCGATGATCCAGGAGTCGTAGCCCCAGTTCTCGTCGTTGAGGACCTTGCCGATGACCAGGTCGGCGCCGGGGGCGACCCCCTTGTACAGGCCCCCGGAGGCGGCGCCGGTCCCGGCTACGGTCGAGGCGGTGTGTGTGCCGTGCGACTGGCCGTCCTCGACCCCGTTCGCGTTGCCGGTGAAGTCGGCGGAGGCGACGACCTGGTTGACCAGGTCGGGATGGTCGGTGTCGTACCCGCTGTCCAGCACCGCGACCTTGACGCCGGTGCCGTCGTACCCGCTCGCCCACGCGGTCGGCGCGCCGATGTGCGGGACGCTCTGGTCGAGCCCGGCCGTCACCCTGCCGTCCAGCCACAGCTTGGTGACGCCGCCCTGCAGGCCGGTGGGCTTGGCGGAGCCGCCGGTGAGGCCGCGCCAGGCGTCGGGCGCGGTCTTCTTCCCGATGGCGAGCGCGCTGATGCCCAGCCGGGGGAAGACGCGCCGGCTCTTGGCCGCCCCGCCGAACGCGGCACGGGCCCGGTCGGCGTTCTCGGTGGTCGTGCTCTTGCCGTAGGTGGTCATGACCGGGATGGACTGGCTGCGCTCGTCGTCGTAGCCGTCCGCGATCAGGGTGCCGACCTCGAAGAGCTCGGGGTCGAGGCGGCCGGCCTTGATGAGGGCGGCCGCGTCCGACGGGACCACCGACACCTGGTCACCGCGGTCGGTGACGTCGAACGTGATCCCCGTACGCCCCTCCCCCGGCTCGGCCGACAGGACGCGCAGGTCGTGGCCTTCCAGGCGGGCCCGCACGGTGTCGCCGGTGACGAGGGTGACGGTGTGGTCGCCGTCCGGGGACGCCGCGGCGGCTCCCGTCGCCGCGGAAGAGCCGGAGGGGACCGCACCGGAGAGGGCCGGCGGGACGGTCTGCGCCGCGGCGGACACGGCGGGCAGGCCGAGGAGGGCGGCCGTCGTGAGGGCGACGGCCATGGATGAACTTCGCAAGGGTTGTCTCCCGGTTGCTGCGAGTTGATCAATGCGGCATCAGGCTAGGCTTTTCCGGGGTTATTGGGAATTGTGCGAAATTCGTGTTTTTGAGCTGACTCAGTGATCAAAAAGTCGGCGTGTCGCGCGTCGGTGAAATCGGTTTCAGTGGTGGCGGGCCCGGCCGTACGACGAGATCGGCAGGGAGCCGCGCGTCTGTGGTTTCGATCACGCCCGGCGACGTTGTCTTCTCCACCGGCCCTGGTGTACGGACCGCCCACCCGCCCCGCGTCCCTAACCGCCCGGCACCGGATCCGAGTTTCGAACGGCCGAACATTGCGTGAAAGCCGTGTAACCAGAGTTTTTGTTCGTTGAAATTTTGGCCATTTCAGGTCCGGTCACCGGCAATGACGGCGCGGGGCGTTCCCGATATGACATCGACAAGACGACGCCGTTTCACGTGGGCGGAAAGGACGACCGAAAACGGCCGTACGAACCGCCCAGAATACGACTCGGCGGTGCCGCCTGCGTCGTGCCCGGACGCGGCGGGGGTGGGCGACCGGCATGGAGGTCCATTGACCGGTTGTTGACAAAAAGTTAGATTACGTCGGCAGATTCGGGGGCCGGGTACCTGAAGGGAGACCGTCCTCATGCTGCGACGAGTCCTGATCTCCGCCGCGGCCGCGGCGTCGCTCCTCGTCCTGGGTGTCCCGCCGGCGGCCCACGCCGCGGACGGCATCCGGACGCCGTCGAAGCCCTCGTACACCGTCACCCTGAGCAGCAACACCACGGGCACGACCTGGACGGGGCACGAAAGCGTCACCTTCACGAACGCGTCCGCCGACCCCCTGACGGAGGTCTACCTCCGGTTGTGGGACAACGCCCACGGGGCGTGCCCGTCCACCCCGATCACGGTGACCAACGTGACCGGGGGCACGCCGTCCGCCCTCTCGGCCGGCTGCACCGCGATGAAGATCACGCTGCCCTCCGCCCTCGCCCAGAACCAGAGCGCCTCGGTCGGGTTCGATCTCAGCATCGTGGTGCCCAGCGGCGCCGACCGCTTCGGCCGCGACGGGTCGTACAACTTCGTCGGGAACGCGCTGCCGGTCCTGGCGGTCCGGGACGCGAGCGGATGGCACCTCGACCCCTACACGAACAACGGAGAGTCCTTCTACGCGCTCATCAGCGACTACGACGTCACGCTCGACCACCCGACGTCGCTGCTCGTGCCCGCGACCGGCACCTCCGTCGACACGCCGGGCGCCTCCGGCCGCACAGTCACCAGGGCCACGGCGAAGAACGTCCGTGAGTTCGCCTGGGGTGCCGGGCCGTTCACGAAGACCACGGGCACCACGACCACCGGCGTCACGGTGAACGTCTACCGGGTGAGCTCGATCAGTTCGAGCAGCGCGAGCTCGATGATGACCACGGCGAAGAACGCCCTGGTCGCCCATGCCGGGCGGTTCGGCGCGTTTCCGTACGCCGAGGTGGACGTGGTGCTGGACAACAACTTCTGGTTCGGCGGCATGGAGTATCCCGGCTTCGTGCTCGACGTGATCAGCTCCACGGCTCTCGCCCACGAACTGGCCCACCAGTGGTGGTACGGCATCGTCGGCGACGACGAGTACACCAGCCCGTGGCTGGACGAGTCGTTCGCCGACTACGCCACCGACCTCTACAACGGCCTCTCCGGCACCAACTGCTGGAACAGCGTCTCCTGGCAGTCGTCCGCGGAGAAGATCACCAACTCGATGGCCTACTGGGACGCCCACCCGAGCCGGTACTCGACGGTCGTCTACGGCTACGGCAAGTGCGCGCTGCACGACCTGCGGCGCGCGATCGGCACGACGGCCATGGAGAACCTCCTGAGAAACTACGCCGCCGCCCACTGGTACGGGATCTCGACCACGGCGGACTTCAAGGCCGCGGCCCAGGCCGCGACTTCGGCCGACCTGTCGTCGTTCTGGACCACGCACCGCATCGACGGCTGACGGCGAGACGAATCGCGATCCGGCCGGGCCGCCCGGCCGGATCGCGATCTCGGCGTGCGCCCGGAGGGCCGTCGCACCGCCGCGGCGGTGGCCCGCGCCCCCGGCCCGCGCCGTATTCTCGCGCGCCCTTTTCCCCACGCGGACGGCCCGGATTGTTGTTCAGGGCTCCCTTCATCCCCGCTTTCGGTTCACCAATTCCGCTCCGCCGAAGACATTCCGATACGAGATATTCGGGTAGCGCGGAAGTCCCCGCAGGCAGCGTCATCGCCGCAGCACAGGGCACTGGCGGGACTCGCATAATTCTCGACCGCAATCCCCGTATACGGCTGTCTGACTTCGCGCAATACCGCCGGTAGACCTCTACGTCAAGCCATTGATCGGACCCTCGATTCGTGAAATACCGGATTCGCCCCGATCGAATCGGCAAGGAGGAAATCCTTCGTGAAACTCTCCCCCACCACCAGGACCACAGGACGCTTCGCCCGCCTCGCGACCGCGCTCGGCGCCGGCCTCGTCCTCGTGGCCGTCGCCGGTGCTCACCCGGCCGCCGCACAGGACCCGGGCAAGGACACCACGACACAGGCCATCGAGCCCGCCGGCGCGGTGCCCGGCGGCTTCGCGTCCTGGAAGGACCTCCTCGCGACCCAGGAGCGGCTGGTCCGCGCCGCGGACCGCATCACCGCCGCCGTCGCGCAGGAGCGGAACGGCGGCGGCTACGCCGGCATCGTGGCCGCCCCCGAGAACCACGAGCTGCGCCTGTACTGGAAGGGCCGCACCTCCCAGGCGATCGACGGGCTCGTCGGCCAGCTGCGCGGCGACGTCGCGGTGAGCGTCCTGCCCGCCCGGCACTCCGCGGCGGAGCTCACCGCCGCGATGGCCCGGATCACCAAGAGGGCCGGCAGCGCGATCACGTCCATCGCACCCCGCGTGGACGGCTCCGGCCTCACCGTCACCGGCGTCGACGCCGGCAGGGCCCGCTCGGCGGCGTCGGGCGAGACCGTGCCGATCACCGTGGAGGCGGGCGTCCGCCCGCAGCTGGCCACCCGCTGGAACGACTCCCCGCCCTGGTACGGCGGCGGCGCGTGGCAGTCCCCCGGCGGGGGCTGCAGCACCGGCTTCGCGGTGACCTACGGCGGGTCGAGCAAGATCCTGTCGGCGGGTCACTGCGCCGCGGCGGGCAACACGGCCACCGACCCCACCGGTGAGGTGATCGGCAGCGTCACCCAGGACAACAACGGCCTGGACGTCCTGCTGATCAACACCAGCGCCGCGGGCCGCGTCTTCAACAACCCCGTCGGCAACGTGTCCACCGAGTACAACAACCCGGTGATCGGCACCACCAGCAGCTACGTCGGCATGTGGCTGTGCACCTCCGGCGCCTACTCCGGCACCAACTGCAGCATCCAGGTCCAGCAGACGGGCGTGACCATCAACGTCGGCTACCTGATCACGGGCACCGTCCGCGCCGAGCAGTCGGCCCACACCAACGCCGTCGGCCAGGGTGACAGCGGCGGCTCGGTGGAGGTCGTCAACTCCGCCAACACCAGCCAGGTGTACGCGGCGGGCGTCAACACCGCCATCGACACCAGCACTGCCGTCACCTGCACCGGCTACGTGACCAGCGGCCGGACCTGCGCCTGGCGGATGTACTACTCGCCGTGGAGCAACGCGACCTCCGCGTTCCCCGGCATCGCGATCACACTCGGCTGAGCCGGCCGACCGGCCCGGCATCGGGCGGGACCGCGGCGCGACCGCGGTTCCGCCCCCGCCACCACCACGGCCCGTACCCTCAGCGAGGAGGGTGCGGGCCATGGTGGCTCACACTGACAGGAAGGGCGGCCCATGAACCGGCACAAGCAAGACGATCCGGTCACCGGAGGGGCCGGGACGGGCCGGGGCGCCACCGCGCCCCCGCGACGCCGGGCGAAGATCGCCGGCAGGGCCGGAGCGGCGCTGCTCGGGGCGCTGGCCGCGGGATGCCTGCTCACCACGGCGGCCTGCGCGTCGCCGGCCTCCGGCGGAGGCGGCCCCGCGGCCCCGGGCGGGGCGAGCGGCGCGTCGGACACGACGGGCCGCGCGGTGGGCGACACGTCGGGCGGCGCACCGGTCGACCAGGTGAAGCTCGCCCGGACCGCGGACCGGATCGACGCGATCCTCCGGCGAGACTTCCCCCGGCACTACGCCGGGGTCGTCCTCTCGGGGCACCGCCTGATCGTCTACCGGCGCCCGTCGGCCACCCTGGACGCGGCGCTGCGCAGACGGTTTCCGGGGGCGCCGGTTCAGATGCGCGACGCCCCGCACGCGGCCCGCGAACTGGACGCGCTGGCCGCCCGGGTGCGCGGCGACATCGGCTACTGGCGCCGACGCGGGGTGTCCGTCACCTCCGTGGCCGTCCGTTCCGACGGCACCGCGGTGGAGGTCGGCGTCACCGGCGTGGCCCGGGCCTCCGCCGCGCTGCGGCGGCGGTACGGATCCGCACCGCTGAAGGTCGTCGAGGCGGGGCCCACGCTCATCCCGGCACGCTGAGGCCCGTGCGGTCCCGCCTCACGGGACCACACGGGCCGGTCCGGCCTGCGCCGGTGGGAGGATGCCTGCCGTCAGGGCGCCGTCAGGGCTTCACCGCGACGCCGCCGTAGGCCCAGGCGTGCCCGCCTGGGATGTACTCGTAGCCGTCGTCCGGCCGCCACCGCACCACTTCGACCAGGCCCGGGTCGATCACCCGCCAGCCGTCGAAGAACGGCAGCACCTCGGCGAGCGTACGGGGCACCATGGGGGCGGTGCCTTTGTCGTACGGCTTGGTGAACTCCTCCCGGTCCACCTTGGGGGCGAAGTCGAGCGTGATGTGCGACAGCAGCAGGTGGCTGCCTGAGGGGACCGCCTCCTTGAACCGCTCGACCAGCGCGTACGGCCCCTCGTCGTCGCGGATGAAGTGCAGGACCCCGGCCAGGATGACGCCGACCGGGCGGGTGAAGTCGATCACCTCCCGGACCTCCGGGTGGGACAGGATCGTCTCCGGCTCCCGCATGTCGGCCTCGATCACCGTCGTCGCCCCGGCCGAGTTGCCCCGCAGGAGTGCGCGGCCATGGACCAGGACGATCGGGTCGTTGTCGACGTAGGCCACCTTGGCCTGAGGGTTGGCCTCCTGCGCGACCTCGTGGGTGTTGCCCTGGGTGGGGATGCCGGTCCCGATGTCGAGGAACTGCGTGATCCCCGCCTCCGCCGCGAGGTAGCCCACCGCCCGGCGCAGAAAGGCCCGGTGGGCCTGGACGCCCTCCCGCGTGCCCGGCGACGTCTTCAGGAGCTGCTCGGCGGCCTCACGGTCGGCCGCGAAGTTGTCCTTGCCGCCCAGCAGATAGTCGTACACCCGCGCCGGATGGGGGATGCTCGTGTTTATCCGCGAGGCAGCGGACTCGTGGGCCGTCGAGTGGGACATACGTGCTCCTTGCCGTCCCTCGCCGGGGGTGGTCCCCCCGGCGAGAAAGGTCACCGTGTAGAGGTTAGGCGCGGGTCCACCGTTGGTTCGCGCCGCCGTTGCACGACCAGATTGCCAGCTTGGTGCCGTTCGCGGTGGCGTTGTTGGGCACGTCAAGGCACTTGTTCGCGCCGACGGCGGTGATGGTGCCGTCCGCGTTGAAGCGCCACTGCTGGTTGTTCTGGCCGTTGCAATCCCAGATGATCACATTAGTGCCATCCGCCGTGCCCCGGTTGTTCACATCCAGGCACTTGTTGCCGTACACGCGCAGCTCGCCGGAGCTGGTCTGGGACCACCGCTGGTTCGTCTGGCCGTTGCAGTCCCAGATCTGCGCCTGCGTGCCGTTGGTCTGCGAGGCGACGTCCAGGCACCTGCCGGAACCCACCCCCTTGATCGCACCGTTCGTGCCCGGGGAGCTCGGCGTGGCCGAGGGCGTGACGAGGCCCCCTCCGGTCACGACGTACATGGCCGCCCCGTGCGCGGGCACGGACGCGCTGATCGTGCCCGTCGAGGAGCCGGTGCTGTGCGCCCACAGGTCACGGACCGAGTAGGAGGACGCGGCGCCGAGACCCAGGGCGGAGGTGGTGGTGGACACCGTCGCCGTCGAGGTGCCCCGGTTGAGCAGCACGACCGCGACGGATCCGTTCGACATCGGCTTGCGCCAGACCTCCAGGTTCCCGTTGTCGCTGATCTTGCTGCCCTGCCGGCCGCCCCAGTCCTGGTTCACGGCGATGACCTCGGTGTTGGTGAGGATCGTCCGGGTGTCGGCGCTCATCGTGCGGAGGTCGTTGCCCGCGATGAGCGGGGCGTTCAGCAGCGCCCACAGGCTGAAGTGCGCCCGGCCCTCGGTGCCGGTGATCGAGCCGTTGCCGACCTCCAGCATGTCGGGGTCGTTCCAGCCGCCCGGCCCCGAGTACGCCTCAAGCCCGACCTGCTGGTCCAGGATGCCCATGACCGAGTTCCAGTTCGCCTGGATGTCGCCGGTGTTGCGCCAGGAGTTGCCGGTCTGCATGCCCCAGGTCCAGACGCTCTCCTGGCCCCAGTTGCACAGGCTGAACAGAATCGGGCGTCCGGTCGCGGCCAGCGCGTCGCGCATCGCCTGGTACCGCTGCTGCCCGTTCTTGCCCTGGTGGTCGCCGCAGTTGTCGTACTTGAGGTAGTCGACGCCCCAGGACGCCCACAGGGCCGCGTCGCGCCGCTCGTTGCCGAGGCTCGCCGGGTAGCCCGCACAGGTCGTGAGACCCGCCGACGAGTAGATACCGAGCTTCAGGCCCTTGGAGTGGACGTAGTCGGCCACGGCCTTGATGCCGTTGGGGAACTTCTGCGGGTCCGGCACCAGGTCGCCGCTGGAGTTGCGGCTCTTGGTGGACCAGCAGTCGTCGATGTTCACGTACTGGTAGCCCGCCGCCGCCATGCCGCTCGACACCATGATGTCCGCGGTCTGCCGGATCAGGCTGTCGTTGACGTTGCAGCCGAAGCTGTTCCAGTCGTTCCAGCCCATCTGGGGCGTACGGGCGAGCCCGTTGTCCAGGGCCGCGGCCGGGGTTGTCGCACTGCCGACCGCGACCAGGGATCCGGCGGCGAGTGCCGCCGCCGTCGCCCAGCGGAGAATCCTGCCCATCTGACTGCTCCTCAGCATCGTGTTCGTCAGGGGGTGGTGAGGTCGAACCTGTTGACGGTGACCGAGCCGCCCAGGGACTGGGTGGCGTAGTTGAAGATGCCGAAGCGGTAGCCCATGAAGAACTGCCAGGCGTTGCCCATCGTGAAGGCGGGGCCGAAGGAGGTGAAGTTCACCCCGTCGGTGCTGTAGGAGAACTTGGCCTGGCGGCCGCTGCCGGGCCGGATGTCGGCGTTGACGCGCAGCCAGATCCGCCCGCCGGACAC